>CBDCCE010000042.1:0-73951 GCA_965214575.1 Puia sp. | reverse complement strand
AACCAGGAGTACTGCGAGACAAGCCTGGAAGTGGCTTTGGTTACGGCTTAGGATTGCGAGTCAAGTCATCCTTTGGGTTGATTCGAGGCGACTTAGGAATTAGCGACCGGGGAGAAGTTAGATTTGAAGTTAAACATAAGAAAAAATGGCTGCTGGTGATCAGTCTGATTGGGAATCTCGGCATGCTTTGTTTTTTTAAGTATGGGGGTTTTATTCTGGAGAACTTTACGCACCTCGTCAATTCCCTGGGAATGCATTATCATCCGGCGAAGCCGAATATCATTCTGCCCGCAGGTATTTCCTTTTATACATTCACCACACTTTGTTATACAATTGATATGTATAAGAAAGAAAGCAAGCCCGTGGAATCCATCCTGGATTTTTCCCTGTTTGTTACTTTTCTTCCCACACCTCGTAGCCGGACCGATTGTTCGGCCACCGCAACTGGTTCCTCAGTTTGCCACGCCGCGCAAAGCAAACCAACAGCAATTGCTGCAGGGGCTCTTTCTTCTTTCGCTCGGATTATTTATGAAAGTCTTTCTTGCTGATGGAATGTTATCCGAACCAGCAAATACAGTTTTTTTCTTCTCCTGATGTTTTAAAAAACACTGGACGCCTGGATGGGTGTACTGGCTTTCTCGGGACAAATATTTTTCGACTTTGCCGGATATTCTTCCTGCGCCATTGGCGCCGCTTTATGTCTCGGTTTCGTTCTGCCACAGAATTTTCTTTTTCCCTATGCGGCTGTGGGCTTTACCGATTTCTGGCGGCGCTGGCATATTACTTTGTCGTCCTGGCTTCGCGATTATCTTTATATCCCGCTCGGCGGAAACCGCAAGGGCAGTTTCAGAACCTATATCAACCTCATGATCACTATGCTGCTGGGCGGACTCTGGCATGGAGCCAACTGGACATTCGTTGTCTGGGGCGCACTGCATGGTTTTTATCTTTGGGTAGAAAAAGCATTTCGAGATTCACGCAACCGGGCATCAAAGAAACCGCTGTTTACCATTCCGCAAAAGCCGGCCGTTGAGGGATCTTTTCCGCCGGAAACCAATCATCCCAAAAACCTTTCGAATTTTGTACTCGCGCTGGGAACTTTTTTCCTGGTGAATGTGACCTGGGTGTTTTTCCGCTCTGCAGATTTTTACTTCGGCATGGCGAATATTACACTCCATGTTTTCCAATAACCTGAAAGGTATACCGGTGCTGACTTACCTGGAGATTGGTAAAGTGGCCATCATTATTACGCTGCTGGTTATCGCCCACTGGCTGATGCGAAATACGATGGTGCTGAAAGTGGCCGGCAAAATGCCCTGGTGGTTGCTGGGTATCGTGTGGTCGGTGATGCTGCTATTGATTGCATTGAGTCAGAATGCCAGCAGTTCCTTTATTTATTTTCAGTTTTAATCGCGCAGCCATCCGGGTTATACGGATTGAGTAGAAATTATTTGCTGGTCCAGTCCCAGAGAATGATGTCCCAGCCGAATCCGCCATAGCTGAGTGTGTCCACTACCTGAAAACCTGTTTTCATGTGGGCCTTTAGTGAGCGCGGGTTATCTTCCGCAACATCTGTCAGGCAATAATCAAACTGATCCGAAAGACTGGTTTTGAAGTGCTGATACATCTGCTGTACGAGACCGAGACCGCGATAGTCTTTGGCCACGCAGAGTTGACCCACCACCAGGTATTTTGTTCCCTTCAGTAAATGATCTTGATATTTTATTTTATCAATCGCATTAAACAGGTCGGCCAGCAGGGCGTGTTCATGTCTCACCGACTGCAGCGTTACAATGGCAAAGCCCACTACCCGGTCTCCATCCTTTGCGATCACCGAGGGCGAAGCGTCGTGCATTTTTGAAAGGAATCCGATGGAATATTCTGCCGTGACAAATCCCTGCGATTCGGCTTCGGTAATCGTCAGATTCTTCAACAGATTTTCTTCCTGAAGATTTCTTATCCCGTCGAGTTCGGCTTTTTCCGTTACGCGTTTGATGGTTACCATCGCCTGAATTATTTTATAAATATATTCATAGCTCCGATATGAAAAAAACGCCCGTTGCCAGGCAACAGGCGTTATATTACTCACCATCCATCATTGCTTTTTCTTTTCTGCTTTTCCATTGTCTGATCGTGGGACCGTCCATCTTTACAATTTTTGGAATGAACCTGCCTACGATATCTACCAGTTGTTTTTGTGCGCGCATCACCTGTTCGATATCCTTGTAAGCCTGTGGTGCTTCGTCGAGTCCGCCGCCTAAAAGGGTTACGCCATGTTTTTCCAGTGTGTCCTTTAATAAATTATGCGTAACGGTTTTCAGGGCATTGGTCCGGCTCATTTTTCTTCCGGCGCCATGCGCTGCGGATTCAAGAGAAGCGGCTTCACCCCGGCCTCTGACGATATACCCCGGAGCGGTCATGGAACCCGGTATGATACCCAGTACGTTTTTGCCTGCCGGTGTGGCGCCCTTTCTGTGAACGATGAGTTCCCTGCCCTCATGTTTTTTCTTTCCAGGCAAAATTGTGATGGTTCTCCACCATCTTTACAGGTTGCCTGCCAAGTTGTTTCGCAATCTTCCGGTGAATCACGTGGTGACAGGCAGCGGCATAATCTCCGGCGAGATTCATCGCCATCCAGTATTCCATTCCTTCCTGTTCATTCAGATTCAGCCAGGCGAGATTGACAGCCTCTGCAGGCAGTCTTCTTTTTAGTTTTGCTACCCGGGTATAATGATTGGCGATGTTTGCGCCCAATGCCCTTGAGCCGGAATGAGACAACAGCCCCAGATACCTGCCTGCATCGATTCCCATCACCTCATCCTTTTCCAACAGTTCAACGATTCCGAATTCGACAAAGTGATTGCCTGATCCGGAGGAACCCAGTTGCCTCGCCGCCCTTCCCTGCAATCCCTTCAGCAAAGCGATTTCGCCGAACTCCTTTCTGTCGAGGATTTCGTGTGCCGTTATGCGTTCAAACAACCGGCCTGTTCCAAACAGGGTGGCTTCATTGAGTTCCCTGGTAAAATAAGACTGCCTCTGAATGATTTCTTTCGGATCAATATCAAATACAGACAGGCACATCCTGCAACCGATATCTACGCCCACGCCGTAGGGGATCACTGCGTTTTTCGTAGCGAGTACGCCGCCAATAGGCAATCCATATCCGGAATGCGCATCCGGCATCAGTGCGCCGGCAACAGAAACAGGCAGCCTGGCGGCCTGGTTCATTTGTTCCATCGCGCCCGGTTCAATCTGTCCTGCACCAAATACATCGTAATGAATGCCCGTCGGGTTCATAATAATGGATTCGCCTTCCCTGTCCGGTTTGGGCAGCAGCTGATCCGCTATCATGGCCAGTACGGCATCATTGGTAAATTCGATTGGTGATGCCAGCACCGCTTTTAAAATAGTCATTGCATCCTCCTTCTTCACGTGTTTAAAATTCTTTTCCATAATATTCATGGCTACGCTGATCACCGGTCCTTCCGGGTAGCCGATAGCTCTCAATTCTTTTCCTGATAATTTCAATCTGGACATGCTTCTTTTTTTTAATTGTCTTTTCGTTTCATTGTTTTCAAATCAAAAACCCGGTCTTCGCGTGACCGGGTTCAGTTTATGAAAATCTCTTTTCAATGATACCACGGTCGCCTGGACTGATCTGAATTCTTTTTCTTCTGCGCGGTAATGATTTGATCCGCGGACATGGCGATGCCTGTCCGGATTTCATTACCGAAAATTTCAAAGGGTTTTTCTATGTTTTTTATAAGCCTGATTCGCATAGGCGGCTGTTGAACTTATATTAAACAAAAACCCCGCAATCTCTTGCGGGGCCTATGTTGTATTGAATGCTATTGATTTTATCTCATGCAAAACACGCCCCGCGTTCCGGATAGTCCTTCAGACCAGCCGACCCTGTTGATTGAATATTTTTTACTACCGGGCGCATCTCTTTTATTTTTTTGTGCGATACAAAGATGTAATAAATTATTTAATGCACAGCATTTTTTGTAAAAAAAATTTGAAATCATTTTATCTCCTTCTCTTTTTGGTACATTCACATTACCCAAAAAACAGAAACCATGAAGTTCAGACTGATTGCTTTGATCCTTCTTTGCGGAGTTATTTCCTGCCAGACAAAACAGGACAGTGATAAACCTGCAGCAGCCGTTAACCCGATGATCGGCACATGGAAACTGGTTTCCGGTATGACCATTCAGGGAAAGGATACAACGGTTACGGATTATACAAAAAACAAGAATTTCCTGAAGATTATCAACGCGACCCATTTTGCCTTTGTGGACCATGATCTGACCAAGGGAAAAGATTCCGCAAAAGCCAGTTATGTTTCAGGAGCAGGTACCTATACATTAACGGATACTTCCTATACCGAACACCTGGAATATTGCAGTGACCGCGCCTGGGAGGGAAATGATTTTACTTTTCATGTGGATATTCATAACGACTCGCTCACACAGACGGGCATTGAAAAACTGGAAAAGCTGGGCATTAACCGTTTGAATATTGAGAAGTACGTGCGATTCAAATAAGGCGAGCTAATCTTTTTTCAGACGATATATTTTGCCATCGGGCTTGGTGAATATATACATCCCGCCTTTATCATCTCTGGCAAAACGCAGATCCACGCGGTTTTGTCCGCAAATCGTTCTGAGTGACTCACGTTTTCCATTCAGGGTAACGAACCATTCTTTTACCGGGGCCAGTTTGCCCTGAATCAGATCCGCCGTGTTCACATAAAACAGCCGGCCTGAAGGAATATCTCCAAACAGGTATTTGCCCGCAAAAAGAGGAACATCCGTTCCGGTATATTCAAAGCCGCCCGCAATGGCATTGCCTTCGTCGTGATCAAACTCGGCCACGGGATAGCGGATATGCAGCAGGCTGTCGTTGGTTGGAACAGGATAAATTTTGTTCATGTTGGGACCTGGATGCATGGCAAAATGGCCTTCGCGCTCGGGCCAACCATAGTGGCCGCCTTTTTCAACGATATCAATGGCTTCAATATTTGCCTGCCCAATATTGGTCACCAGCATCTGTCCTTTACGCGTCCAGGTTATAATATTCGGATTTCTGAAACCATCGGCATAGATTTCACGCACAGTATTTTTGTCCCTGCTTTTTGCATAAGGATTTTGCGGGGGAATGCCGTATTGCCCGTTTGCACTGTTTTTCCTTTCGGATCGATGCGCAGAATGCTTCCCCAGATTTTGTCGGGATGATGGGTGAGTCCGGCCTGTCCGTTTTCCACAGCGCCTCCATCGCCAACACCGATATAGAGCAGTCCGTAGTCTGGCGCACCGCGTTTGGACAACGGATTGAAAATAATTTCCTGCACCCCGTGAATCTGGGAGACCATATCCATGCGCATCAGCTCGCGGTTACTTCCTTTAAAGCCGCCGTTTGAATCTCCTTCGATTTTCCATTCACAGAGCACCCATTGAAGAATCTGTTTGACGGAATCTGCGATGGCAAAATCGGCCTTCTGACTGTGTGCGGTTTCGGAATGCGTGGTATATAAAATTCCGTTATGTGCAAAGTCGGGATGAAAAGCAAAACTTCCGAAGCCGGTAGCGAGCCCGGGCTTGTTGATGAAATGCGGTTTCCATTTGGCCATGTCGAGCCAGGGAACCGGATGGTTATTTTCCATCTTGTATAACACGCCACGCTGGTCGAGAACAAACCAGGCTTTGGCCGCTTCGTTCCATTCCATTTTGCTGATTCTGGTGAGCGGCTCCTGATGACTGCTGGCCGGAATCTGTGCAAACAATTCAAGCGCTGCCTCTACATCCGAAGCGGGTATTTTTTCCGGGACCGGATCCCGGATGGCCAGCGGATCGAAGACTTCTTTACTCCTGGTTTTTTGAGTATTCAGAAAAGAAATCAGCTGGTTTATTTCTTCATCTTTCAATGAAGAAAAAGACGGCATCAGGGTATGAAAGTTGGACAGCAGTGCTTTCACATGCGGATCTCCGGAATCGGCAAGTGTTTTGGGAGAACGAATAAATGTCTGCAACCAGTGGAGGGAATCGGTTAGGGTCACGCCTGATAAATTGGGCCCGATCCCATCCTGCTTGAAATTATGGCAGCCGCTGCAGTTGGTTTGAAAAAGAGCGGCGCCTTGGACAATCGAAACAGAATCGGTGGCTATTTCGCTTCCCCTGTTTGATGTGCCGCAGGAAGCGAATACAGCAACTATAAGGCAAGGCAAAAAATTCTTTACAAAGTGAAATGTCTTCATCCGGCTTAAAACTTAAACTAAGTTAAGGGCTAACTTACAAAACCAGAGTAAATCCAATTCCAAGATTAGATAGTGTATTGGAGGACAGATTGGCGCCAATACTAAAAGAGTCTTCTGTTGTGGTTTGGCCTGATTGTGTGGTTTTCTGACTGCTATAGCTGGCGGAGAATAAATTTGGAATCATGACCTCAAGAAACGCCTTTTTGGAAAGCCGGTATGCCAGCCCCGGCACGAAAGAAATTGACCCTCCATTACTGGTGCCGCTTAAATTCTCCGCGCCCGTGCTGTCCTTCCCGGAAGTTGAAGACCCGTTATATCCTAATCCTGCGGTTCCAAATAGATAGAAGTCTTTGCCAAGGGATTTATACATGCGATAAAAAACACCGGCAGAATATCTGCTGGTTTTATAATTGACATATCCGGTGCTTGTGTTGTTCGTATAAGAACCGGGGTTGTAATAAAGACTGATACCAAACACTGCGTTATTTTTTACCGCTTTGCCAAGTGATAATGAAATATTGGCGCCGGTATTTTTTTGATCTGGATTTATTCCATCCGAGAATTTATATGAGCTATAACCCAGGCCGCCCCCCAGCAACACATCTCCTTTGTTAAACTGTGCGCTTGCAATGAATGAGAAAGAAAACAATAATACAATAGTTAGTAAAGTTTTACACATGGTTCGTTATTTAAGTGAATAATAGCCCTAAGGTATAGGGTAATGCACTTAATAATTTCACAATGCGTGAGTCGATTGTCTTAATAATTTCAAAAAATAATTTTCTCTAATGGTTTCCACTTAGCGTTATGCCGCCGTTTTAAAGGAGAAGCCGAATTCGCTTCCTTCCCCGATACGGCTGTGCACCCAGATTTTTCCGCCCTGGGCTTCGATAAATTCTTTGGAGATGGCGAGGCCGAGTCCTGTTCTGGATCGTTCATGCGAACCGGGCACTTTGAAGTAGCGGTCAAAAACGCGGTTGATGTATTTTTCGTCAATGCCCCTGCCATGATCCTTAACGGAAATTTCCACTCGGTCTGTTTTAGGTGTAACCGTTATTTCCACGCAGGAGGATTCGTGGGAATATTTAATGGCGTTGGTTAGAAAATTGATCAGCACCCAGGTCGTTTTCTCTTTATCCACTTCAATCATCGGCGTGGCAGCGGGTATGTTTTTTTTGATAGAGATATTTTTATGTTGTGCCTGTACCTGTACGGCATCCATGGCGTCTTCCACAATGGCCGGCAAAGAGCTCGCCTGTACACTGAATTGTATATTACCTGTTTCCACCTGGGCCATATTGATCAGCTCGCTGGTAATTTTCAGCAGGCGATCGGTATCATCGCTGATGCTGTTCACCAGCTGTTTCTGGTCTTCTGTCATCGTACCCGTACGTTCATCCGATAAAAGCTGGGTACTCATTTTGATGGAGGAGATCGGCGTTTTCAGTTCGTGCGATACCGTGGCAATAAAATTTGTTTTGGCTTCATTGAGTTCGTGAAAGATGGTGATATTGCGCAGCACGATCACCTGTCCGATCACTTCTTTGTTATTGGTTACATCAAGAATGTCTTTATTGAAATATCCTTCCTTGTCGTCGAGATAAATCTTGAGATCTTTTTTGTCTTCGTCGGTCTGCAGCAGTTTGCGCATCAGATCATTTTTCAATGCGATATCTGGTGCGTATTTGCCCACGATATCGGCTTCTTTCAATCCCATCAGTTTTTGCGCTACCACATTCAGGAAGAGAATATTTCTTTTGGCATCGAGGCCGATGACTCCATCCCGCATCTGGTTGATGATGGTTTCGATCCGGCTCTTCTCAAACTGCATTTTTGCAATATTGCTATGCTCGTACATATCCAGCTTTTCCGCCATGGAATTAAAGGCAATGGCCAGGTCGCCGAGTTCGTCTTTCTGTTTGAGGTAGATTCTTTTGCTGTAGTTTTTATTGGCAATTTCCTTGATCCCGTCGGAGAGTGACTGGATCGGTCCGGATATGATGCCCGGCAGATTAAAAATAAAAGTAAAAGAGATGAGGGTGAGTACCGTAAAAATAATGGTGAGCCAGCGTTTCGCATTCTCTGCGGTATTCTGGGCCACGGCATTTTTTCTGAAGATCGCGGCGGTATTCATGTCCATCACCTGGTGAACCAGCTGCCGGATTTCAGGATAGTTGGATGGATCTTTCGGGTTGGCCTTGAGTTCCAGGTAATTTTTCCGGATATCCTGGGTAAGTTCTTTTTCGCCGGACTCGGTAATATTCGCTTCCTGCTTTCTCAGATTTTCTTCGAAGAAATCCTGCGCGTCTTTCCGCGTTTCCATGGTTTCCAGTGCCTTGAGCATATTGTTGCCATAGAGTATGGATTCATAGTTGTCTTTCAGAATCAGGTTCGCATCGCGACTGAGCAAATTGATATTCACAATGCCGAGGATCCCGAATATCAGTATAACGCCGAAGAGAAAGATCAGTCCGACGGTGAGCTTGGTTTTTAATTTCGTTGCCATTTCATGATAATATTACGATGTCAATATTTGCTTCTGACAATTTATTGAGCATCTGGTTAAAAACGGCCGTGTTTAAAATGACTTTGGTAAGGCTCAGATGGGGCTTGCCGATGCAGATCGTGGTGATTTTCCTTTCTTCTGCCGTTTCGATAATGCCCCGGGCAATATTATTGTTATTCACTCTAATCACTTCAGCCCCGGATTCTGTGGCCAGTTTAAAATTATTGATCAGGTGACGCTGGGCGGCCAGTCCGATTTTGTCACCGGATTCTTTTTCTGTTTGAACATATAACACATACCAGTCAGAATGATAATAAGACGCGAGCCGCGCCGTTTTACGGATCACCATTTTCGCGATCTCGTGGTTGCTGCTGATGCAGGCCATAAAACGTTCGTCCTTGCCCAGTCCCCGCGGCAACTCGGTTTCTATCTTGCGCTCTACCTGGCTGGCCACTTCCTTAAGTGCCAGTTCACGGAGCTGAAGTATTTTATCCGGCTGGAAGAAATTATTGAGTGCCCTTTCGATCTTTTCCGGGGCGTAGATTTTTCCTTCCTTCAGGCGGATCACCAGTTCATCGGCGGTCAGATCGATATTCACGACTTCATCCGCCTGCTTCAATACATTATCCGGAATCCGTTCTGCCACATCGATGCCCGTGATTTCCTTCACTTCTTCATTGAGACTTTCAATATGCTGGATGTTTACGGCGCTGATCACATTGATTCCTGCATCCAGGATATCCATCACATCCTGCCAGCGCTTTTCATTTTTACTTCCTTCTATATTGGTATGGGCCAGCTCATCTATAATAACAATTTCCGGATGCAGATTGATCACGGCCTGAACGTCGAGTTCCTCAAGTTCCTTTCCCTTGTAAAACAATTTTCTTCTGGGAATTAAAGGCAATCCTTCCAGCAGGGCATGGGTTTCTTTTCTTCCGTGCGTTTCGATATATCCGATCTTGACGTCTATGCCGTTGCGCAACAATACCTGCGCTTCCTGCAGCATCCGGAAAGTTTTACCCACACCGGCACTCATACCGATATAGATCTTGAACTTTCCGCGACGCGATTTGCGGATGAGATCAATAAACTGGGCCGTATTTTTTTCCTGTTCGGGCATGACTATTTGATATTATCCAGGGCAAGATTCAATTTGAGCACATTCACTCTGGAAGTTCCGAATAATCCGAGAAAAGGGGGTTCGACGGACTGGTCCACGATCGAATGTACTTTTTCGGCAGCTATTCCTCGTGCAGCAGCGATTCTGGCCACCTGAATATAAGCGCCTGCGGGCGAAATATCCGGATCGAGTCCGCTGCCCGATGAAGTGACCAGTTCGGATGGAATCTGATCCTTCTGAACCGTTTTGTTGTGTACGAGAAAACTGTCGATACGGGTCTGCACATCTTTCAGGTAGTCGGGATTGGTTGGTCCTTTATTACTTCCTGCGCTGCCCGCCGCATTATAACCCGCAGCCGAAGGGCGGCTCATAAAGTAACCGTCGCTGGTAAAATTCTGTGCTTCGAGCGCATAACCGATGGTTTTACCATTGCGCTGGATGGAAACGCCCTCTCCGTGATTCGGCGCGAACTGGGCGATGCCCAGAATCAGCAGGGTATACAATCCTGAAAAGAAAATCAGGCATCCGATGGTCAGCCTGATGGCCGGTAGAATATGTTGTTTCATAATAATTATTTTTTAAAACCAGACAGAAGCTACTAAGTCAATTAATTTAATTCCGATAAAGGGTACGATAATGCCTCCCAGTCCGTAGATAAACAGATTGCGACGCAGGAGCGCACTTGCACCGATAGGTTTATAAGCCACACCACGCAGGGCCAGCGGAATCAGTAACGGGATCACGATCGCGTTAAAAATAACCGCGGAAAGAATGGCGCTTTCGGGGCTGTGCAGGTGCATGATGTTGAGCGCCTGCAAAGAAGGTATGGATACGATGAAAAGGGCAGGAACGATGGCGAAATACTTGGCCACATCGTTGGCGATGGAAAAAGTAGTCAGCGTTCCGCGGGTCATCAGTAATTGTTTTCCTATTTCAACAATTTCGATCAGCTTGGTCGGGTCGTTGTCGAGGTCAACCATGTTACCGGCTTCCTTGGCAGCCTGGGTACCGCTGTTCATGGCCACGCCCACATCTGCCTGGGCAAGGGCCGGTGCATCGTTGGTACCGTCACCCATCATGGCAACGAGTTTACCGGATTGCTGTTCTTTTTTAATGTAGTTCATTTTATCTTCCGGTTTGGCTTCCGCGATAAAATCGTCCACACCGGCTTTTTCCGCGATATATTTCGCTGTCAGTGGATTGTCGCCGGTTACCATCACAGTCTTCACACCCATTTTGCGCAGGCGTTCGAAACGTTCGGAGATACCGGGTTTGATAATATCCTGCAATTCGATCACACCGAGAACGGCATTATTCTGACTCACGACCAGTGGCGTTCCCCCGTTGCTGGCAATATCTTTTACTTTCTGTTCGGTTTCAGCAGGGAACGGATTTCCTGCTTTCAGCACAAAATTCCGGATAGAATCAAAAGCACCCTTACGAATTTTTAATCCGCTGGGTAAATCAATTCCACTGGCGCGGGTTTCGGCGGAGAACTCGATAAAAGTGGCGCCGTTGGTGGCAAATGAATTCGCATTGAGTCCGCTGAGTTCGATAATGGATTTTCCTTCAGGCGTCAGGTCGGCCAGCGAAGCCAGCGCACAGGCTTCAATAAAATCTTTTTCCTGTACATTTTTAGATGGCCAGAAATGGGTTGCCTTGCGGTTACCGATGGTTATGGTACCTGTTTTATCCAGCAACAGCGTGTCCAGGTCACCTGCAGTTTCAACGGCCTTACCACTCTTGGTGATTACGTTGGCACGAAGCGCACGATCCATACCGGCGATTCCGATGGCACTCAGCAGACCTCCGATGGTTGTGGGTATCAGGCAGACAAACAAAGAAATGAATGCGGCGATGGTGATCGGCGTATTGGCGTAGTCACCAAAGGGTTTGAGTGTTACGCAGACGATCACAAAGATGATGGTGAAACCGGCGAGCAGGATGGTCAGCGCGATTTCGTTTGGTGTTTTCTGACGGGATGCACCTTCTACCAGGGCGATCATTTTATCGAGAAAGCTTTCACCGGGATTGGTAGTCACTTTCACTTTAATATGATCACTCAGTACGCGGGTACCACCGGTAACGCTGGATTTGTCTCCGCCGGCTTCCCGGATCACCGGGGCACTTTCTCCTGTAATGGCGCTTTCGTCGATACTGGCGAGTCCTTCAATAATTTCTCCGTCCATCGGAATCGTATCACCTGCTTCGCAAAGAAATACATCTCCTTTTTTCAGCTGGGAGGAAGAAACCACTTTGATTTCATCCGTAAATATTTCGCCCACGGGAAATATTTTCTTGGCAGGTGTATCTTCGCGGGTTTTGCGAAGGCTGTCGGCCTGTGCCTTACCTCGTGCTTCTGCAATGGCTTCGGCGAAGTTGGCGAAGAGCAGGGTGAGCAGGAGCACGATGAATACAATCAGGTTGTACATGAATCCACCCTGGTTTTTTTCTCCCGTAAAAATCCAGATACATACGGCCAGCATGATGGCGGTTCCGATTTCCACCGTAAACATTACGGGATTGTGCACCATGCTGCGCGGATTCAGTTTATAGAAAGCCTGTTTTAACGCCTGTTTTACCAGGCCGGCTTCAAATAGTTTATTCGCTTCTTTTGTCATTGTCTTAAGATTATTTCAGTGAGAAAAATTCAGCAATAGGTCCGAGTGCCAGCGCAGGGAAGAAAGAGAGTGCAGCTACGATCATGATCACTGCGAAGACCATGATACCGAATGTACCTGTATCTGTTTTCAGTGTGCCCGCAGATTCGGGAACGAATTTCTTTTTGGCGAGAATACCGGCGATCGCGATCGGTCCGATAATGGGCAGAAAGCGCGAAAGCAGCATTACGAGTCCGCAGCTGATATTCCAGAAGGGAACACCATCTCCGAGGCCTTCGAATCCGGAACCGTTATTTGCCGAAGAGGAAGTGAACTCATATAACATTTCAGAGAAACCATGATTTCCCGGGTTATTGAGCCATCCTGCATACGTTTTGGGATCGGCTGCATACATATGAGATGACAAAGCAGTAAAGGCTAAAATCAGCAGGGTATGCAGGAGCGCGATGATGGTGGCGATTTTCATTTCCTTGGCCTCGATTTTCTTTCCGAGGAATTCAGGTGTGCGGCCCACCATGAGTCCGGATATGAATACTGCGATGATCATAAAGATGTAGAAGTTCAGAAAACCGACACCCACACCTCCATAAAAACAGTTGACCATCATGCCGAGCATGGCGAACATTCCGGTGAGCGGAGTGAAACTGTCGTGCATGGCATTGACCGATCCGTTGGAAGTGACGGTGGTCGTGATTCCCCAATAGGCGGAAGCAGCAGATCCGAAACGCACTTCCTTTCCTTCCATACTGCCCATATGCTGGGCAATACCCATATTGGAAATAGCGGGATTGCCTTTCATTTCAAAATAAACAGAGGGCAGGAGGAAGCAGAGAAATCCGAGTGTCATGACAAAGAAAATGACCCAGGCCAGTTTTTTTCTTTTCAGAATATAACCGAGGGCAAAAATCATGGCCATCGGAATCAGTATAATACAAACGTTTTCCACCATATTGGTGAAGTAGTTGGGATTTTCAAAAGGCACGGCGGAGTTGGCTCCAAAAAATCCGCCTCCGTTGGTACCGATCTGTTTGATGGCAATCATGGCGGCAGCGGGCCCGCGGCTCACATTCACCGTATCTCCCTGGAGGGAAATGTACTGGTCCTTCCCTTTGAAAGTCATCGGCGTACCGTTAAAAAGTAAAATGACGGACACCAGAATAGCGAGAGGCAGCAGGATGCGGGTGCAGGATTTAATAAAGTAGTTGTAAAAGTTTCCGAGTTTATCACTGGTTCTTTCCTTCATTGCGTTGAACACTACGGCGCAGGCGGCCATGCCGACACCGGCGCTGATAAACATGAACAGCATCAGGGTCAGCTGACCGAGATAGGAAACCCCGGTTTCTCCTGAATAATGCTGCAGGTTGGTATTGGAAACAAAACTGATGGTCGTATTGAAAGCCAGATCCGCGGTCATAGATGGATTTCCATCTGGATTTAATGGAAGCCAGCTCATATTCATGAGGATCAGCATGGACAGGATAAACCAGATCAGGTTCATGGTCAGGAGCGCAACAAGATGTTGCTTCCAGGTCATTTCCTTGTCGGGGTTGACCCCTCCGATCTTAAAAAACAATTTATCGAGGGGATTCAGGAGCCGGTCGGTCCAGACCGGTTTCCCTTCATATATTTTTCCGATATAACGGCCCAGTGGAATAGCCAGTAAGACCATTACTGTGTACATCACCACGATGCCGAGAATTTCTGTATTCATAACTTGATTTTGAAAGCGTTTAGAATTTTTCCGGTTTTACCAGTACGTAACAGAGGTAGCCGAAAACCAGGATGGAGATAATAAATAAGAGGGTCATGGTAGTTAGATTTTATCAAAAAAGTCAATGGATTTGAAAAAGATCGCGAAGCACACGAGTGCTGCGATCACTAAAATGGTAGTCAGCATGATGATTGGGTTTTATGATGAAGTAAATTGAACATGTTTGCTGTTTCCCCTGATTGACCAAAAGCATGCCTTTGTGATGGAATGCGGCAGCCAGGCTCACGGGAACTCAATACCATATTGAGTTTCATTCATTTGGGAGGATTCTTTGCGAACGCACCGAAAAGGCGCTGACCTTGTCAATATGAGAAGGTTTTTCAAAATGGAGTGGTCGGTTACTGGAGGCTGTATTCCTCCATTTTCCGGTATAAAGTGGATAATCCGATGTTTAGCAGGCGGGCCGTTTCGGATTTATTGTTTTTGGTATGATTCAGCACGCGCTGGATATGCAGTTTTTCCACGCTGGCCAGGTCGAAGGCCGACAGGGTATTGCTTTTGGTATCGTTGACGGAGAATTCCAGGGGAAGATCGGCGGGCAGGAGTTCGCTGCCATTGGAAACGATGAGGGATCTTTCAATAATATTTTTCAATTCCCGGATATTGCCCTTCCACTCATGTTTTTTGAGGTCATCCAGAAAATCCCTGCTGATGCCTTTGACGCCGGGGTTTGTTTTTTCTCCATACACTTTAAGAAAATGCCTGGCCAGCAGGGGAATATCCGATTTCCTGTCGCGCAGGGAGGGAAGAAGAATCGTAAAAGCATTTAACCGGTAGTATAGATCCTCCCTGAATTTTCCGGCGGAGACCTCCTGAAGCAGCGTTTTGTTGGTTGCGGCAATAATGCGCAGGTCAACCCGGACGGGTTTGGTGTCTCCCACTTTAATAAATTCCCTGGTTTCCAGCACCCGGAGCAGTTTGGCCTGCAGATCAATATGCATTTCCCCGATCTCGTCCAGGAACAGGGTGCCTGAATCCGCTTCTTCCATCAGCCCCTTTTTATCTTTCGAAGCGCCAGTAAAGGAACCTTCCTTGTGGCCAAACAATTCGCTTTCCAGCAATTCCTTATTGAGTGTGCTGCAGTTGAGTGCCACGAAAGGTTTTAGTGCGCGACGGCTTCCATTGTGGATGGCCTGGGCAAAGACTTCCTTCCCGGTTCCCGTTTCGCCATTGAGTAAAACCGTGGCGTCGGTGCCGGCTACTTTTTTTGCGAGGGAAATGGCATCGAGTATGAGGTTGGATTCCCCCAGGATATTGTCGAAACTATAGGTTTTTTTAAACTGGCTCTCGAGCTGTACCACCCTTTTTTTCAGGTGGATCTTTTCAAGCGCCCTGTTGAGGAGGGGAATAATCTTTTCGTTGTCGTCACCTTTGGTGATATAATCAAAAGCGCCGTTTTTCATGGCCTGCACGCCATCGGCGATATTTCCATAGGCCGTCAGCAGGATCAGTTCTACGGATGGATATTTCGCTTTTGTTTCCTGTACGAAATCCACTCCGTTGCCGTCGGGCAGTTTAACATCACAGAGAATCACTTCTGGTAATTCCTTTTCCAGCATTTTGCGTGCAGATTTCAGATCGGCTGCTTCCTTCACATTAAATCCTTCCAGCCGGATAATCCTGGACAGGAGGCTGCGCAACTTGTCCTCATCATCCACTATCAAAATATTTCCCGGCATCTGAGTGTTTTAATAAAAAAAAGGAACTGAAAGAAAATTGAAGGTACAGCATTCGGGAATTAAAAATCGCGGGGGAAGGGAGAACGAACCGGGTTTGCGTCTGCGCGGAAGGAAGGGTAATCAACAATATTTTTTCGTAATTAAACAGGCAATAAGGCGCGCAGGGCGGCGCCGAGGAAGGGCTTTTTTGGCAGACTGGAAATCACCTGCAGATCCTGTGATAAACTGCTTTCCGCATCGAGGAAATCAAAAATATTCTGGGAATGATTGGATCCAAACAGGCGCGCAAAGAGCCTTGGACTGTTTTTTTGATTTCGGATAAGTACATCCAGAAACAGGCGGTCATAATACCTGAACCTGCCGGATACGGATGTGGTGGCGGGCTCTTTATTTTCTGCTAAAAGATCCACGATGGCCCTTGTTCTTTTCTGAATAAACTGAAAAGTGTACCCGGTGGATGCGCGTGTTTGACCTCCGGCCATTCCGATATGATAAATATGATGATCCTGTTCCGGGAAGCGGTGCGTGGTCATCGGAATAACTCCGAACTCTTTTTCGGTGATTTCATAGTTACCCATGCCCGTTATATTTTCGACATAGGTCTCCAGCACTTCTTCATAATCGGCTTCTTCCAAAACGGTATCGGTAAACAGGGTGTATTCTATCAACGCGCGGTTTTCTGAAAAGGGCATCGTATAAACAAAAGCGGTTCCCCTGTTTTGCGGAATGCGGAAGTCCATCAGGACCGCTTCCTCCGGATTGAATACCCTGTTTTTACTGTCTACTATCCAGCCTTTAAAATGCTGCAGCAGGTAATGGTCGTTTACACCGAGTTCGGGTTTTTTAAATTGTATGCTGTTGAATATATAACGGGCAGAAAATTTTTCCCCGTTGATAAGGGCCCAGGTTTCCTTTGCGTCACTGTGTAACGAATCAATGCGCGATTCCATGATCGTGACATTGGGTTGCTGCCGGATGATCTGCAGGGCATATTTGTAAAAATCTATGCCCCGGATCATTTTATAATGATAGGGTTCGATGGACTGGAGTTTTGAGAGACCATCTCCGTAGAACCAGAATTTGTTCCACTGTTTATAAACAAGAGATTCAAAAAAACCATTGCCTTTCTCCCAGAAACACCAGGTGCGGTCATTCGTTTTTTCGAAAGACAGATCGGCCAGCAGGATTTTTTTTTCATTAAACTTTCCGGAATCAATCAGGCGCAGGGCGAGACTGAGTCCCGCGCAGCCTGCTCCGGAAATAATATAATCAAACGACGGCATGAGATGGTTTACCCGCTCTATTATTCTGCTGCATCAGCCGGTCGCGCTTTATTTTGTCGCGGTATTTTTTATGAATATATAAAAACCCGAAAGACTCTCCGTCTTCTTTGCCCAGGTGTTTGTGGTGCATTTTATGTGCCCAGCGCAAACCCAGCACATAAGGGCTTTTAGAATGTGTGAACCATTTGAAACGCTGATGGATGATCACGTCGTGCACGATAAAATAGGCCAGGCCGTAAGCCATCACGCCGAGTCCGAAAGCCTCAAGCCAGTACATGGATTTCAGCCAGCCAATGAGGATGGCAAAAAAACAGGGGATGGCGAAGATGAGAAAGAAGCCGTCATTCTTTTCAAAAAATCCATTACCATCGGGCTGGTGATGGTCGCGGTGAAGCGACCAAAGAAAGCCGTGCATGACATATCGGTGGGTCAGCCAGGTAATTCCCTCCATGGCAATAAAGGTCAGGAGGAATATGCCGGTATAAAGCAGTGCGTGTATCATGTTTAATTAAATCAGGTGAAGTTTTCTTTTTACTGAGGCGCGGGCCAGAATCATCATTTTACGATAGTTCGGGATTCGGATCCTCAGTTCCAGTACTTCACTGGGATTGGTTTTGCGAATTTCGCTAAAAAGGGACAGATAATATTTATAAGCTACGTAAACACCAAACCTGGCTTTTTCGGGAAGCAGTAAAATACCTTCATAGGCTTTCAGAAAATCCTTTTCGATATCCTGCTCGATATTCTTTTTCATATTGCCCGTAAAATTCTGAAAATCCATACCTGGGAAATAAAGCCGGTTCAGCTGTTCATAGTCCGATTTGAGGTCGCGGAGAAAATTCACTTTCTGGAATGCTGCGCCCATGGAGCGTGCGTAATCTTTCAGCTGATCATATTTTTCTGCATCTCCTTCGCAAAAAACGGACAGGCACATCAGTCCCACTACTTCCGCGCTGCCATAGATATATTCGGCGAGATTTTCCGGATCATAACGGGTGTTGGATAAATCGGCCTCCATACTTTTAAAAAAGGCGTCGATCAGATCCCTTCCGATGCGGTAGCGGTTGGCCGTCAGCTGAAAGCTATGCAGAATGGGATTCAGGCTGATCCCTTCTTCCAGGGCTTCATAGGTGGCTTCACGGAATTTTTGCAATAAGCGGGGCTTATTGTAATCGTGAAAAGTATCCACGATTTCATCTGCGAAGCGGACAAAGCCATAAATATTATAGATGGGGTTTCGGATATCACGATGCAATAGTTTTACGGCACCTGAAAAAGAAGTGCTGTATTCGTCTGTTGTGATCCGGCTGCAGCTTTCGCTGACCTTATGAAAATGGTTCATGATGGCGCTTTTAAGAACTGCTCTTTGATTTATTCTTCTATTGGTTAAATTCTTTTATCAGTTCCCTCACTACAATTTCTCCGCTGATCAGGGAAGGCGGCACACCGGGACCGGGCACGGTCAGCTGTCCCGTATAATACAGGTTCCTGATTTTCCTGCTCCGGCATTTTGGTTTCAGAACAGCCGTTTGTGACAGGGTGTTGGCCAGTCCGTAGGCATTTCCTTTATAGGCATTGTATTCGCTGATGAAATCGTTCATCGCAAAAGATTTTTTGAAAATGATCGATTCCCGGATGGGCTGCTGAAGCTGTTTTTCCATCCTGCCAAGAATCTCATCAAAATATTTTTCGCGCAGCGTATCGGTATCGCCGTCAATACCTGTTGCCACGGGGATTAGAAAAAAGAGGTTTTCACAGCCTTCCGGAGCCACGGATGAATCGGTTACGGAAGGAGCGCATACGTAAAACAGGGGATCGGTGGGCCAGCGACGTGACTTGTAAATCTCCCGGGCATGTAGATCAAAGGGGGCATCAAAAAAAAGAGAGTGATGCCGCAGGTTGCTTAATTTTTTATTTAAGCCCACATAATAAAGTAAGCAGGAGGGCGCCATGGTTTTTTTATCCCAGTAAGCTTCTGTATAACTACGGTATTTCGGATCGATCAGTTTGTCTTCGATAAAATGGTAATCTGCAGCTCCGATCACGACGTCCGCATCGAATTGCCGGGTTGCGGTGGACACAGTTTTCGCAACGCCGTTTTCGATATTTATTTTTTGAACATCCTGATCGAAAATAAATTCCACGCCCAGCTCTCTGGCCAGATCCACCATGCCCTCCACAATACGATACATGCCGCCATCGGGATACCAGGTGCCTTCTACCATATCTGCGTAGTTCATCAGGCTGTAGAGTGCGGGAATATAATCCGGCATGGCACCCAGAAATAAAACCGGGAAGGAAAGCAGCTGGCGCAGAAAAGGATTTTTAAAATATTGCTCTATGTGTTTTTTCATGGGGGTGAACACATCCAGCCGTATAACGCCTTTGATCAGGTCCCAGTCGAGAAATTCCTTCAGGGAGAGACCGGGTTTGTAAACGATTTTTTTCATGCCTACCCGGTATTTGTAGGCAGCTTCTTCCATAAAGCGGTCGAGCTTTGCAGACGAACCGGGTTCAAAACTTTCGAAAAGTTGTCTGAGCTGTTCAAAATTTCCGGGAATATCCACGGCTTCTTCATAACGGTAAATGCGATAGGAAGGATCCAGACGCTTCAGCCTGTAGTAGTCAGAAACTTTTTTACCGAACTGTTGAAAATATCTTTCGAAAATATCCGGCATCCAGTACCAGCTGGGTCCCATATCGAAGCGAAAGCCCTGGCTGCTGAACTGCCTTGCCCTGCCACCCGGTGAACTTTGTTTTTCGAGCACGGTTACCTGCCATCCGGCTTTCGCCAGAAAGGATGCAGCCGAAAGGCCTGCAAAGCCACTTCCAATAACCACTGCTTTTTTTGAATGCATAACGAAGTAAACAGAGGACCGTACTGATAACCCATTCGGGGAAAAAATTGTTCTGAAATTTACACTTAAATGTGCCCTGAATAAGAAATAATTTTGTCCTCTGTGCGCTGCTGACAGCTCACTCTGTTTATTCTACAATTCATCGCAATTCACGTAAAAAAAAGGAAACTGGCATAGCTATCAGTTGAGCAGAATTCTGATTCCTACGAGTCCCAGACAGATCGCAAGTACGCGGATGATGGTATCGCTTTTTAATTTGTGAGAGAGCCAGGCGCCGACCTGCGCACCCGGAATAACGCCGATGGTCAGTCCCGTAACCATATGTAAAATTTTCGGATCAGCGTAACTGCCATTGAACACGTGCACGAGCACACTCACCGTACACATGATGGCGAGAATAAAATGAGAGGTTGCGGTGGCGACAAAAACCGGGAAGTGCAGCCACTGAACCAGTGCGGGGACATGGATGATACCACCTCCGATTCCCAGTACAGGGGATAAATATCCGACGAGCACGCTGATGAGAATTCCCAGGGTCTGGTTGTAAGTATATTGATAGGATACTCCGGATGCATCCGTGAGCGTTCGCTGCTTCCATCTTTTCTGATCTTCAGGAATGGCTTCTTCAGCAGCCGGCTGGGTTTTCTTTACAATCAGGTAAACGGACAGGGCGACGAGCATGATGCCGAAAACAACATTGAAAATATTCCGGGGAATGTATTTGGTGGTCAGCACGCCGAGTATGGAACCCGGAATAGTGAACAGGGCAAAAAGTAAACCGGCTTTATAATCAATTCTGCCGGAACGGGCATAAGCGAATGATCCGGAAATGGCATTGGCGGCCACGACGATCATCGAAATCGCGGTAATGGATTCGGTGCTGAGCTCCGGATGGGTTAAAATCAGAATCGGTACCAGAATAAAACCTCCTCCGGCTCCGATCAGCGTTCCAAAAGTCCCAATTAAAAACCCCGTTATGATCAGCAGGCTCATCGTATGCATAAAAGAAATCTGGCAACAAGATGCATTTTATTCTTTGATTGAATAAATTAAAAACGGTGCAGTGATTAACTTTAGGACATGGACCCATTTACCCATGTCAAATCTGTCCTGGCGATCGTGCTGGGTCTTAGTCTGGCCCATCTTCTCCAATCCACGCTGAACCTGGTATTGCATACGGGAAAGAAAAAAGCATATTGGGTTCACCTGCTCTGGGTATTCTATGTGTTTCTTTTCATTTTACATTTCTGGTGGTGGGAGTATAACCTGACGGGAATAAAGGTCTGGCCCTTCTGGGAATATATGTTTGTCACCCTCTATATCATTAATTTCTATGCGATTGCTTATGTGATCTTTCCCAGTAACATATCGGACTACGAGGATTCATACAAAGTATACTTCTATTCCAGAAAAAACTGGTTTTTTTCCTTCCTGGGATTTAGTTTTCTGCTGGATATTATTGATACCTGGATCAAGGGCCGCCAGTATTTCCTTCATTCCGGGCCCGAATACGATATCCGGATCATTCTCCACATTATCCTCTGCCTGCTGGCCATTAAGATCAACAACCGGCGTTTCCATGCCGGACTGGTTATCTTCTTTATTCTTTATGAGATCGTCTATATCGCCAGATCCCTACCTACGATTGGAAGCTGACCGCCCAGGCTGATTTTTGAGGATAAAATCAATAAATTGCTGCTTTTCCATTATTAAATGGGAGAAAATAGAGCTCTTAGAATTAAAATATCAATATATTTGATATAGATCAATTAAATGGATATACTCTAAAGCATTCAGTATGAGTTTATTTTCCAAAAACCTTCGTTTTCTCCGCAAGAAGGGCAACCATATGCAGGAGGATATTGCGGTACTTTTTCAAAAAGCGGCCAATACAATAGGGAACTGGGAAAACGACAAAAGTGAACCCTCCCTGGCGGAACTGATGAAACTCGCGGGCTTCTTTCGGGTGAGCACACAGGATCTGCTGTTAACCGACCTGGAGAGCCTGGGAACCTTATCAACGACAGCTTCACCAGATTCCGGATCCCGGTTGCCATCCGCTGCTTCGCGCCTGCCCGGAGAGGCAACGGCCGGTTCTCCCGCTGAGGAAAGTTTCTGGCTTATATTAAAGGAGCTTCGGGCCCTGAATGCAAAAGTAGATTTACTAGGCTCATTGATGGCAGGAAGCGGCGGACAAATTAACCATTCGGATAAGAGTTATCACTGAGGCATTCCCGAATCCGGAAAAAAATTCCAAATGACGGAAGAAAACAGCGATTCTGCTGTTCCGGCAACAGTCATCCGCAGATTAAAAATAACTTTCTTAGTCTTTCACACACAAGCTTTTGCAGTGCTTATTCCCCCATGCTGCGGGACCTTTTCATGAATTGGTATCAACATTGAAATTATACCTGTAGTTCTTTATTTACCGAAGCAATTGATGGGCGTTCATTCATCGAAAAAATTATGAAATGACTAGTATAATTGCAATATTTGTTTTACGATAAAGTATCCACTCTCCTATAGGAAAAATACAATATCCTCACAGATATCGCCGTTAGTAGAACTAAGAGTATTCATTTAGTTAAGTGAGTGAATTCCCGACTGATCCGACTCGTACCTTTTGAAAATTAATAAATCCTGCGTCATGAAAACGTTGTCTAAACTTGTGTCTACCAGTAGCGTATCGCTGTTGGTCATCACCTCTCCCGTTCTGATTTCAAGCAATCATAAAAAAATTGATGTTTCTTCCAGTACCGCTGTAGTCGCTGCGACTTACCATATTCCGGTACTGACCAACAGCAGTTTTAAAAACTTTACCTACAGCAGCACCTCAACCAGCAGTACTTCAACCAGCACGGCCGCTGTTGCCAGTGTGGATGCGGTAGATAAAGCCCCGGATTTTAATGCGAGTGCCGCAGTGAAGAAGGCATTTGAAGTGAAAATGGTGATCAAACAGGCGCTGACCCTGTATGATTCGATGAAACTCGAAAAATCGGGTCTGGACCAGAAAGCCTTTGAATATGCCTGGAGAGGTTATCATAACCTGCTGAAATCGGGACAGTTGAAAAAGTCTTATGTACTTACGGTATGTGACTTTACACAGTCATCCAGCAACAAGCGTATGTATGTGATTGATGTGGCCCATAAAAAATTATTGTATAATACCTACGTATCACACGGTATGAATTCAGGTGTTGAATACGCAACTTCTTTTTCAAACAGAGCAGATTCGTATAAGAGCAGCCTTGGATTTTTTGTAACAACAAAAACTTATCTGGGAAGAAATGGTTTGTCGCTGAAGGTAAGAGGTCTTGAAAAGGGTTATAACGACCAGGCTTCTAAAAGACATATTGTGTTGCATGGTTCAAATTATATCAGCCCTGAATATCTGAAAGACAACGGTGAAATGGGAAGAAGTCTGGGTTGTGCAGCGATTCCGAACGCGATGAGCCCCAGAATTATCAAAACGATCAAGAACGGCAGCTGTCTGTTTATCTATCATCCGACCGTAAAGTACCTGACACACAGTAACATTATCAACGGTTAACATAATCAATCAAATAAAGCAATAAAAAGGGGTCAGGAAACTGCCCCCTTTTTCACATAATTTAAGCGGTTTTGCGTTATAGAGAAAGAATCCAACCCTCTGAGATATGAACCGAGTACTACTATTCCTATGTGCTGTCTGCCTGACGCGCGCGAGCGTTTCCGGCCAGTCACTCGACTCCGCACTGAGTACTTACAGTACAAAATACCCCCAGGAAAAGATTCACATTCACTTCGACAAAGACAATTACCTGCCAGGCGAGACCGTCTGGATGAAAGCTTATCTGCTCAGCGATGCCCTGCCATCGGCTGTGAGCAAAAATCTTTATTTCGACTGGACCGATGCCGACGGCAGATTGCTGCTCCACAGTATAGCTCCGGTTACGGAAGGCGGAGCCAGCAGCTTTTATAAAATTCCTACCTGGGTCAAAAATGGCGTCGTGCACGTGAAAGCCTATACCCAGTGGATGCTCAATTTCGATGAAGATTTTTTGTTTAATAAAGACATTCCTGTGCTGATGCCCTCCGACGGAAGCAATCCGGTGGTTAATGCTCCACAGACTGTTTTAAATTTTTTCCCGGAAGGCGGCGACCTGGTCAATGGCGTTTCATCCATTCTGGCTTTCGAGGCCCTGAACGAACACAACAAACCCGTTCAGATTCATGGCCTGTTGAAAACCACCAACAATATTTCTGTTGATTCTTTTTCCACTTCTTATAACGGAATGGGAATACTGCGTATAAAACCGGTGGCCGGCGTTCATTATGTAGCCAGCTGGACCGACGAAAGCGGACAGCTTCAAACAACGCCTGTTCCGGATGCCAAATCCAACGGCCTTGTTTTGCACGCCGATCCTTTTCATAACGAGCAGCTGCACGTAAAGCTGCAGAAATCTGCAGATGCGAGCAATCTGAATAATATTCTGGTGATCGGCACCATGCATCAGAAAGTGGTTTATCGCGGAAGCATTAATCTCGCGAACAATACGGCTGAAATGGATATTCCTGCAGCCTCGTTCCCCTGTGGTGTTTTGCAACTGACCGCCTTCGACGGCGATATGACGCCTATTGCCGAAAGAGTTGTTTTTATCAATAACCAGAAGGCCTATTCAAAAATTCAACTGAAGAAAGAAATAGTGGGTTTGAATAAAAGGGCCCGCAACCAGATTTCCATCGAGATACCGGACAGCGTGATCACGAATCTCTCGGTTTCGGTAACGGATGCGGGACTGGGATTCGACTCCAGCAACAATATTTATTCTGATTTACTGATCGCCGGCGATCTGAAAGGAACGATACCGGATGCGGCTTCTTTTCTTTCCAATCCGGTAAATGCCAACGAACGATTGAATTTACTGCTGCTTACCCATGGATGGAGAAGATTCAACTGGGAATCGGTGGTCTCCGGAAAATTCCCCGTGCTGCGTTATTCCCGCGAGCCGGGTTATCTGTCCATTCGCGGAGAAGTGAAGTTCAGTACCAATCTCGACGCACATGATTCCATCGCGATGCTGATGATTTCGCGTGACCGGAAAAAACATGTTCTGAAATTACCGGTTGACAGTCGCGGCCGGTTCGGACAGGGCGGTTTGTTTTTTTACGATTCGGTACAGGTGATTTATAAATTTAATAATCTCTCGAAGCTGAATAGTAACGGACAGATTTTCCTCAATTCGGACCTGCTGCCTGCATTGACGCCCGCAAAGGCCGATGAACCTTCTTTTGCCTGGATAAAAGTTCCGGATGTTATTCTGGAGAAAGAGATGAATGGAAATATTATTGAGACCCGCGACAATTCGTGGCCTCCAATACGATGAGTTATATCGTGAGCCCCCGGCCGGATTCTATCGGAAGGAATTCCGAAAGTGCCGCCCATTACCTGGCCGATAATTTTGCGGATCTGCGTTTCCCCAATAGTTTAAAAGAAAACAATAGTTCCGGCGATGCCCGCCTGGTTTCTTATCAGCAGAGTTATTCGGCTCCGCGAAACAATGTGAATATTTCTCTCGACGGAACGGCCGTGGCCATGGAGGATTTGAAAACCTTCAATATGAAAGATGTGCTGTATATCAAATTTTTGCCGAAAGCCAGCCTGAAAGGATTGCCCACGCTGGCTATCACGAGCAGGCAGGCGCTGGACCAGGCGAATATTATGGAGAACAAAACGGGATTTGCCGTGATTACCGGGTATACGCCGGTAAGGGAATTTTATCAGGCGAAATATACCAGCCTCACAGAGGATTTTCAGGCTTCTGATTTCAGATCCACTTTGTACTGGAATCCGAAATTGCATCTGGACAAGTCACATCGCAAAACGAGTATTGTATTTTATAACAATGATATCAGTAACAAATTCAGAATTGTTATTGAAGGAATGAATCAGGATGGAAAACTTTGCCGTATCGAAGAAATTATCAAATAGACCCTTTAATCCTTTAAACCCGTCTTATGTTAAACGTTGAATTCACACTGAATGTACTGAACCTGATCCTGCTGACTGCCGGTTCGGTTTCCCTTGGCTTTTATTTAAGAAGCCGTCAGCTAAAGAAAAAGCAATTTAAGATCGGAGAACTCAGAAAAGAAATTGTGTACAACCACGCACAGATTCTGGAACTGCAGATGGAATGCGTGGAATTGGAAAAAGCCGCAAAAATTACCAAAGCCACTGTATTGCCCATGAATACCGTGATCGGAGATATTAAAGAAACGGCTGCGAAGTAATCCGGATTTATTTTCCTGTAAATACGGGCGCACGTTTCTGAAGGAAGGCCGTTACACCCTCCAGGAAGTCCTTGCTGTGTCCGGCCTTGTTCTGTAATTTTTTCTCCAGCTCCAGCTGCTGCTCGAGGTTATTGGTGGAAGATTCCATTAAAGCTTTTCTGGTGAGTATGAGTGCCGTCGTAGGCAGGTTGGAAAGTGCCGCGGCGATGGACCTGGTTTTTTCCCCGAATTCTTTTTCTTCAAAACAGGCATAAATCATTCCCATCTTTTCTGCCTCCGCGGCGGAAATTTTATCTCCCAGCATCATCAGTGCAGTGGCTTTTTGCAAACCGATCAGTCGGGGAAGAAAAAAAGTTCCTGCACAATCCGGTATGAGGCCGATGCGTGAAAATGCCTGCACAAAATGCGCCGAAGAAACGGCTACCACGATATCACAGGCCAGGGCGATATTCGCACCTGCGCCAGCTGCAATTCCGTTTACGGCGCAAAGCACCGGTTTGCGAATCGTTTTCAGCAGACGAATAACGGGATTATAATATTCATCAATGGCTTTTTCAAAATCCGGGAGTTTGTCCTGTGGAAATTCGGTGAGATCCTGTCCCGAGCAGAAAGCCCTGCCACTGCCGGTGAGGACCACTGCACGCACTTCTTCATTTTCATCGCAGGCCAGCAACTGATCCTGCAGTTCCAGCGCCATGGCCCTGTTGAATGCATTTAATTTATCGGGCCGGTTCAGGGAAATTTGGGCAATGCGGTCTTTTATTTCTATCAGAATGTCAGACATAAAAATCATTTATTATTAATGGCATTTAAAATAATCGAAGGGCTCCCGGCAGTCTAAACACCGGTATAATGCTTTACAGGCCGTGGAACCAAAACGGCTGATCAGTTCAATATTCCGTGACTGACAGAGCGGACAGCCATCGGGGCCATCCTCTCCGGCATGACAAAGATGCTTCGAAGGCGCGGCAATTCCATAGGCAACCAGTTTTTCTTTTCCCCGGGTGGTCATCCATTCGGTTGTCCATGCGGGTGAGAGCAGCTGCCTGATTTCAATATTTTTCAGTCCGTGTTTTTCCATGGTACCGCGAATATCTTCCCGGATGGTGTCCATGGCCGGACAACCGCTGTAAGTCGGTGTGATGAACACGGTAATATGATCTGCCGTTTGTGTAACGCCGCGCAAAATACCGAGTTCAGCAATACTGAGCACCGGAATTTCCGGATCTTTAACCTCTTCCAGCAGAGAAATGATGTCAGAAGTTTCCATATTACCAGGTATTTCCGGGATAGGCCCGCTGAAGAAATTGCATTTCGGAAAGCAGGGCAGCAAAGTGTTCGGAATGAATGCCGTTTTTCCCTGACAGCATTTCTCTTTGTTTTTTATGATCAGAAAGAAGGGGTAGTGTGGCGGTTTTCAACATGCCGTTCACGTTATGATACCATTCTGATTGTAAACTTTCGGGAAGTACTGCCGGACAGGTATCCGCAGCGCCATAATCGAAATCGGCAGGAATAAATAGTTCCGGAATACAGGGATTCAGTTCGTCCATGGCTTTCAGCATGCGCCGCCGGCTTTCTTCCGTGCCGTCACCCAGGCGGATCACCCACTCGCTGCTCCATTTGACATGGTACTTCGTTTCCTTAATGGATTTTTCACAGATCGCAGAGATATCCGGATCGGTGCTGTTTAATAATCCGCGGTATACTAAAAACTGGTAGCTGCTGAAATAGAACTGACGCAAAATGGTTTTTGCCCAATCCCCGTTGGATTGTTCAACGAGAATAAAATTTTTGAATTCATGGGCGTCCCTGAAATAAGCCAGATCGTCTTCTGTCAAAACCTGTCCAGCATCTGTAACATTCATTCGGGTGGCGGCAAGCTGATAAAAATTTCTTGCCTGTCCGATCAGATCCAGTGCGATATTGGAAATGGCGATATCCTGTTCCAGAATCGGCCCGTGGCCTGTCCACTCGCTGTTGCGGTGACCGAGGATCAGGGCATTGTCGGCCTGATGGACGATATAGGAGCTGAGCAGATCCATCGTCTAGATATTTTTTAATTCATCCGGCAGCTGATAAAATCCCGGATGCCTGTACATTTTATCATTGGCAGGATCATAAAAAGAATCTGATTCCGCGGGATTGGATGCGTGGATATATTTACTTTCCACCACCCAGATGCTGATTCCTTCATTTCTGCGGGTATAGACATCGCGCGCGTTTTCCATGGCCATCTGTGCGTCGGAAGCGTAGAGGCTGCCGGCATGTTTATGATCCAGTCCCTGGCGGGCGCGAATAAAAACCTCCCAGAGGGGCCAGTTCTCTTTATGCGGGTTGATTTCCATAAATCGGATGATGAGAGGAATTCTTTTTTTTAACCGCGTGTGCCGCAGCGGCATCCCGAACCCAGGCACCCTCTTCATGTGCTTTTTTCCGGGCTTCGAGTCTTTCTTTATTACAGGGGCCATTTCCTTTCAGCACTTCATAAAATTCTTCCCAGTTGATTTCGCCGAAATCGTAATGACCCGTTGTTTCGTTCCAACGGATATTCGGATCCGGCAGTTGCATGCCGAGCGTTTTTACCTGGTCAATACAAACATCCACAAATTTCTGCCTCAGATCATCATTGGTAAACCGCTTGATTTTCCATTGCATGGATTTCTGTGAATTCGGGGAAGCATCATCGTTGGGACCGAACATCATCAGCGAGGGCCACCACCAGCGGTTGATGGCATCCTGGCACATGTCTTTCTGTTCCTTGCTGCCGCGACTAAGTGTAAGTAATATTTCAAATCCCTGACGCTGATGAAAACTTTCTTCCTTGCAAATCCGGATCATGGCCCGGGCATAGGGACCATAGGATGCGCGGCAGAGCGGCACCTGATTCATGATGGCCGCGCCATCGACCAGCCAACCGATGGCACCGATATCGGCCCAGCTCAATGTAGGATAATTGAATATGGAAGAATATTTCGCTTTCCCGGAGTGTAACTGATCGATGGTTTCTTCCCGCGTGATGCCGAGGGTTTCTGTGGCCGAATATAGGTAGAGTCCATGTCCCGCTTCGTCCTGCACTTTGGCAATCAGCGTGGCTTTTCTTCTGAGTGAGGGCGCACGGGTGATCCAGTTTCCTTCGGGCAGCATCCCCACGATTTCGCTGTGCGCATGCTGGGACATCTGACGGATCAGCATTTTTCGATAGTCGTCCGGCATCCAGTCCTTCGGCTCAATGCGGACTTCCTCGTCCATCTTCCGGTCAAATATTTCCTGTGAGGCAAGCATAACGCAATTTACTAAAAAAATGCAGGAAAAAACTAACGGTTGTTAGTTTTTGTTGGGGGCAACTATATACGTGTTGGGACAGGTGGGATTTTCGTTTTTCAATAAACTGCACTCATCGAAAAATGATCAATATTGTTTTCTTTCAGAACATGAATGATTTCTTCAAATTTACCTTCTTGCGTATCTGTATAGAATTTGATATTAATACCATCCTTCTGAACTAAGTCAAAATTTGACTTGATATATTTATTCAAGTCTTCGGTGGTTGAAATTGGGAGGTAAACTTTTTTGTGTTCAACATGCAATCCATCATTTCTTATCCATATATTAAATACACCTGAATCGGAAACTTTTTTTGTTGTTATGGAGGGGGCTTCGTATTTGGGTTTAACCAACGTTACTTTATATCTCCTAGTATTAGGAGTGTCAGATTTTTGGGCGTAAGATTTTGCTGGTAAATGAAAGGAAACTAATCCCAAAACATAAGCAATGCATATCCTAAATGGTATCATTTCTTCTTTTCAGGTTTTACAGGCTTTGGTTTAGGCACTGGGTTCCCGGCCATTCACACCTTTATAACGTCCTCAAAGCTGCCGTTTATAGCCAGCTTATTATCGTCTATCACAGTCCCCGGTAAAACAATTTTGTTATATTTTACTGCCATTACAATAAAAAAAGTCACCAGAACAATGGATGCTAATATGGGTACTATTTTTTCTGCAAAATATTTGAATTTCATCTGGTTTTTTTTAGGCTTAACAGGCTTCATTCCATTCGCTGGTTTCCCCAGTCGTTAAGTTACTGCGTTTTACCATCTTTGAAAGGGAATGGAACAAAACATCTGGCGATGCACAAGAGAGGTTACCGACTGTTATTGCTTCTTATTATTACCGGCGCAGTCCTTTCTTTTGCAAAAAGCATCCAATTGGAATTCCTTTCTATAACCAGTTCACTTATTTAATAGTCTCCACGCAATCATAATCCTCTCCTGCCCAACTGTTTTATAGTTGCTTTTTTCCGCTGGAATTTTCATTGAAATAAATTATTTTTATTTCGGGAACGATTTATTCACGTGAGGTTAAATGTGGAATACATGAAAAGGATTGTTTTGGGTTTGCTGTTCGTGTCAATGATGCCCGGTTTGTACCTGAATGCACAAAACCGGCCCGCGCCTAACCCGCAGCGTCCTCCGGGTCAGCCGCAGCAGCCGCGTCCCCAACAGCCGCGTCCTCAACCCATGCCATCACCACGTCCACAGCCACAGCCTCCGAGGCCTCAGCCACAACCACCGAGGCCGCAACCACAACCTCCGCGTCCTCAACCACCCCGGCCGCAGGCCACCGGCACCGCGGCCGCCAGCGCCAAGACCACCATCACCAAGGCCACCTGCGCCAAGGCCGCCGGCTCCTCCGCCGCACGGGTATCGTCCGCCATACCGCCCGCCCAACTGGGGATATAACAGGCCGGGTTATAACAGGCCGCCACATTATTACAACGGGCTTAGAATTTATAGCTATCACCATTATGCATACCATCCTTACCAGCCTTATAGTTATGGAGCCTACTGGCATCCGGTTGGTTTCTTCGTAAACAGTGTTGCACTGACGGCTTCTATTTTCATGTATAACCAGACGCCGTACCGATATTATCAGGGCGTATTTTATATGCCTGCCAACGGAGGTTATATCGTAGTACCACCGCCGCTGAATATTGCCGTGCCGGATCTGCCCTCCCGGTTTTATAACCATGCAGATTGGGAATACACAGTATTACTATTACGGAGGTGTCTTTTATATTTTTTCGCAAAACGGATACCTGGTGGTAAGAGCACCCGCAGGGGCTATTGTATTCAACCTGCCGGAAGGAGCTACTCAGGTGCAGGCGGACAATATCGTTTACCTGAAATATAATAATACGTTCTATCAGCCGATACTGTACAATGGACAAAACGCTTATGAAGTGGTGGAAGTGGAGTAAGCCATTTTGCGCGACTAACGGATGTCAAAATCAATGATGATTCTGTCTGACTCGGGGTGCGACTGGCAGGCGAGAATGAATCCCTGTTCGATTTCTTCTTCCGCCAGGGAATAGTTCTGATCCATTCTAACCCTGCCTCCACGAGCTTGGCGCGGCAGGTTGCGCATACACCTGCGCGGCATGCATAGGGCAGATCAGCGCCTGCGCGAGTTGCCAGTTCCAGTATATTGGGTCCGTCGAAGGGCATCTGAAAATCGGCGGATACGCCATCCAGCCGGATGCTGACCAGACTCTTTTTTTCTGAAAGATTTTTTTCTTCTGAAACCGGTTTTTTCTCAACGGCGTTTATTTCACCCGGATCAGAGAACAATTCGAAATGAATTTTTTTCTCTTCTATATTCCGGGCTTTCAGCCAGTCACGCACAGTGAAAATCATTTCCGAAGGACCGCAGATCAGATATTCCTGATCTTCTGCCAGGGGCACAATCTCTTTAAAAATCATTTCGCATTTCCCCGCATCTATGCGACCCTCAAATATCGGGGCATCCATTTTTTCCCTGCTGAAAACGGGTAACCATTGAAATCTGCCGGGGTAGTTGTTTTTCATATCCAGCAATTCCTCCCGAAAAATAACAGACGAACGCGTACGGTTACCATAGATCAGCGTAAAACGACTCTGTGGTTCCTCTTTCAAAATGGTTTTGAGAATAGACATGACGGGCGTGATGCCACTGCCGGCTGCAAAAGCGATATAGTGTTTTTCATGCGAAGATTCCGGAGGCAGATAGAAATTTCCCGTGGGCGCCATGACGTCCAGTAGCTGACCCTCTTTAAAATACCGGTGGGCGTGTGAAGAAACCGGCCATCAGGTAATTTTTTTATTGCTACTCTTAATTCATTGTCCAGCGGACTGCTGCAAATGGAATATGATCTTCGCAACTCGGTTCCGTCAATTTGCGACCGCAGCGTAATATTCTGACCGGCATTGAATTTGAATTCCTCACGCCATTCTTCGGGAATATGGAATGATACCGAAATACAGTCTGCCGTTTCGTTTCTGATTTCTGCAATCGTCAGCGGTCGGAAATGTTTGGCCACATTTAATTCTTTAATCCTTCAATCAGGTATTTAACCATATTATCTTCCAGAACATCGGGAGCAATCGTTTTTCTTGAGCGGTGCCAGGATTCAATTCCACTGATGGCCGAAAGCAGGGTCAGTACAGCCACATAAGGTTCGATCGGTTTCATTTCTCCTGTTTCAATTCCCTTCGCAATTAAATCCGAAAGACTTCTCCGGTAGTTTCGTCGCTGGTTGAGAAAATTCGACAGATAGGGCTCCGGCAGATGCCGCCATTCATGATCGGAAATATACACAAACTCATATTGGTCCATCATCATCCGGATATGAAAACGGATAATACGCTCGAGTTTCCTGAGCGCCGGCTCGGGGCTTGACTGAACCGCTTCGAGATGCGAGAGAAAATCATTCGCCACTTTGAAACAGATGGCCTGCAGTATTTCCGATTTGGAACGGATATGGTTGTACAGGCTGGCAGCCTCCACACCCACATGTTCCGCGAGATCACGCATGGAAGCAGCACCAAATCCTTTTTCCCTGAAAAGTTTGGATGCTTTTTCTATGATCACGTCTTTCTTTGTGCTGTTCTTCCTGCTCCTGATCTTGGCCATGTCGGTCCAAAGATAAAACGAACGGCTGTCAGTTAAATTCCTTTTCATGCTGCAGGTAAAAACCTGTAGGTTTGCAGCGTTTTTCCGGTTTTCCGGATATTTTTTATTTATCTACTACTATGTCATTAATCTGTGTTGGAAGTATGGCTTATGATGCCATTGAAACGCCTTTTGGAAAGGCGGGACAGGATCGTAGGCGGAGCCGCCGTTTATGCCGCTTATGCGGCATCTAATTTTGTAAAACCCATTAACCTGGTGGGCATTATCGGGAATGATTTCGAAGAATCCGAAATCAAAGCCCTCGAAGCCAAGGGCAGTTCTTTTGAAGGCGTAGAGAAAGTAAAAGATAAAAAATCATTTTTCTGGAGCGGCAAATATCATATGGATATGAATACCCGCGACACGCTGGTAACGGATCTCAACGTGCTGGCAGATTTCAACCCCGTCATTCCGGACAGCTACCAGTCCTCCGAATTCCTCATGCTGGGCAACCTGCATCCGGCTACACAGATCAGCGTAATCAGGCAGATGAAAAAACGTCCCAAACTGATCGCTATGGACACGATGAACTACTGGATCAGTTCTGCGCTGGACGACCTGAAAACCGTTTTCGGGATGGTCGATATCCTGATGGTAAATGACGAGGAGGCGCGTCAGCTGACGAATGAATATTCCCTCGTTAAAGCGGCACGCGCGATCATGAAAATGGGACCTAAATTCCTGATCATAAAAAAAGGGGAACACGGAGCATTACTATTTCATGGAGACCAGGTTTTCTTCGCGCCAGCCCTGCCACTGGAAGAAGTGTTTGATCCAACCGGTGCGGGAGATACGTTTGCCGGAGGTTTTATCGGACACCTGGCAAAAACAAAAGACATTTCTTTCGCGAATATGAAAACAGCCATTATCGTGGGATCCGCAATGGCTTCTTTTTGCGTGGAGAAGTTCGGCCCCGAAAGATTAAAGGAAATTAACAAACAGGAAATTGATGACCGCATCCGGCAGTTCATTGACCTGGTGAATTTTGATATTGCACTCGTATAAATCGTTTCATCGTTTCCTGGCCAGTGTGGTAACCCATTTCCCGTTCAGCAGCTGGCCATCGGGCCGAAAAAATTCTGCATAAATAATATAGTGGCCCATCGGCAAAAGATTTTGCTGTTCATCGAGGCCGTCCCATCTGAAAACACCCTGTGTGCCCAGCAGCAGATTGTTTGCGAGTTGTCTAACCACTCTGCCGGTGATATCATACACCCAAATACTGCCGATAAATCCTGATAAGGGCAAAACATAATGTACAAAACAGAAGTCCTGGTATCCATCCATATCCGGCGAAAACAATTTGGGCTCCACGGTAATAAATTTGGAGACCGGACTGTCGGAAGCATTTTCTGAATTTTTATACCCGGGCGTTCCATAACCTGAAGGCGCTGATGCCGAAGTCCAGTTATCCGCCTGACTGGTTATTCCCTCCGGCCGGATTCTTTCCAAAGCAACGCCCGATTCGTTCGATATCAAAGGAGAGTGCCAGTGATGGTCATAATCCAGTTCATCCAGCAGATCGCCCACACTATTGAGCAGTACCAGCTTACCGGCATCGTCAGGCATGGAAGGCAGCGCGGATACTTCAACCATATTGCCGTCTTCTGATAAAGGATACTGATCCTGTACCCATTCCGCATTCTCCGTCAGCAGCAGATATTCTCCCGGAAAAAAAGCACGGCTTTCCTTTTCAATGGCTGCAGGATCTTTAAGAACACCCAATGCATCCCTGCCGGCAATATAGAGTTCGGAAACATTCACCGGGTGCCGTGACCGGTTATAGATTTCAATATAATCATAGCCACCCGTGGGCGGATTGAACAGGACTTCATTAAAAACGATATCCCCGTTTTCTGCTTTTTGCGGCAGGCCTGTTTTACAACTGTTACGTGAACTGATTTCGTTATCGCTGCAGTCTTTTAACCCGTTTACCTCAGTTGTGTAAACCTGTCCGGCTTTCAATGGATTCTCCAGATGCAGGGCAACGCGATCAAAGAAAGGCGGCAAAACCAGCGAGCTGTCGGGCGATCCGATGCCATCTGTAACCCTGTAGTTTGAGAGGACAGAAGCGGAGAGACTGTCCATTGCTTCGCTGAACAGAAGAATCAGATTCAATGAATCCACGGCAATGATGCTGAGCAGGGAAGGCGACCCGCTATCCGGGTTGGCAGCATCCACGGAGTTGGTTTTACCCGGCGTGCCTCCTGCCGGTGAAATACTTGCCACCCAGTTTGATTTGCCTGAAGCGGGATAATCCGGATCGATCATTTCCAGGCTCCATCCGCCCGAAGCTTTGAGTTCATTCCCAAACCAGTTCCGGTTATAACGAACGGCATGCTGGATATTACCGGAAGAGCTGATGAGCATGATGTCGCCCGATTCGTTATTCAATGAAGGGAATCCCGAAATGCCAAGTACAGCGCCACGGAGACTGAATGCTGCTGCGGCCGAATTGCTGCAGAGGATAAGAAAGCTGTCCGCTTTGAGCAGATAATCCGCTTTTATCAGAGTGGAAACATGGCCATTACTGATCGTCCAGTTCCGAAGTTGATAATCCTGTTTTGACCGGTTCTTAATTTCTATGTATTCAGATTCCGGCAATCCCACAACCGGTGAAGGATCGGCCATGAATTCGGTAATCACCACATCGTACCGGTTTTGAGCAAATGAAAGACAGGGAAAAAAAACAAACAGCAGGAAGTAAAAAGAAAGAATCGAAGATGGCTTAAAACAAAAGACGGAATCTGTCCGGATCGCTGAACACAACATAAAAAATCATTTTCTTAAAAATAATTTGGTTTAAAAAAAAGGGAAGGTTATTTTTACCGTTCAATGAACGTATTTACAACATATACAAAGAAGGACAAGAAGAAACGCATCACGCGGGAAGCTGTCTGAATTTTGTATATTCAAAATACTGAGCCTTCCCCAACAGGGAAGGCTTTTTTTTTAATATCAAAACCGTAAAAAAAGATGAAAGTTGCTGTAGTCGGTGCCACCGGACTGGTGGGTACCAAAATGCTCGAAGTACTGGCAGAAAGACACTTTCCTGTCACCGAACTCATTCCTGTGGCTTCCGAACGCTCTGTGGGTAAGAAGCTGCTGTTTCAGAATAAGGAATGGACCGTGGTGAGTGCAACAGATGCCATACTTGCGAAGCCGGCCATTGCCATTTTCTCTGCGGGTGGTGGAACATCCCTGGAATGGGCGCCACGTTTTGCCGCAGCAGGTATCACGGTTATTGATAATTCTTCTGCCTGGAGAATGGACCCTTCAAAAAAACTTATTGTTCCCGAACTCAATGCAGATGCGCTGCTGGCAGAAGATAAAATTATCGCCAATCCCAACTGCTCAACCATACAGATGGTAGTTGCCCTCAATCCACTGCATAAGAAATATAAAATCAAAAGAATTGTGGTGAGTACTTACCAGAGTGTCACGGGGACCGGTGTGAAAGCCGTTAGTCAGCTCATGAACGAACGCAAAGGCATAACTGGTGAGATGGCGTATAAATATCCGATCGATCTCAATGTGATCCCGCAGATCGATGTGTTTCTGGATAATGGATATACAAAGGAAGAAATGAAGATGGTGAATGAAACCCGCAAAATTATGCGCGACCCCTCCATTCAGGTAACGGCAACAACCGTCAGGATTCCGGTAGTGGGCGGACATAGTGAGGCCGTCAACGTAGAATTTGAAAATGATTTTGACCTGGCGGAAGTCAAGTCCCTGCTTGAACATGCGCCCGGCGTGGTTGTGGTTGACAATCCTTCAAAACAGGAATATCCGATGCCCATGGATGCACATAACAAAGACGAAGTATTTGTAGGCAGACTGCGGCGCGACGAGAGCCAGCCGAATACATTAAACATGTGGATCGTGAGCGACAATCTGCGTAAAGGCGCAGCGACCAACGCCGTACAGATTGCAGAATACCTGCTGGCGAAAGGTCTGGTGTAAATGGCTCGTTATACCCTGCCCCAGTTTTCGCCACTTTTGATCCGGTACATCGTCATTTCGCTTACCCCATATTTGTCCGCGAGTTTTTTAATCGTGAGCTGACGTGTATTGCTGGAAAGTGTTTTTTTGATGGACCGGACCTGCGTTTCCGTGAGTTTTAAACCAACGGGCCTGGTGGATTGAATTTTTTTGTAGGCCAGTTTCGCAGGACTGTTTTGCTGATGCAAGATCATATCATCGAGACTCACCCATTTTAAATTCTTTACGGCGTTATCCGTTTTATGGTGATTGAGATGGATAACAAATTTTTGTTTGGGAGAAGATTTCCTGACAAACATCCTTGCAATTTCCCGGTGCAGGTAAAGCGTACCATTGTTCCCGGGACGATGAAGATTCAGTGTTTTATATCCGGTAGTTACCGAACCGTTCAGCAGTTTTCCATCTGTATGGATATCCTCGTAATAGCTGGCTACGCGACCGGATGAGGAGAGAGCGTATTTTTTTCTTAGTTGCTTCCAACCCGGAAACATCAGTGGCTTCCAGATCTCGCCAGGAATTTTTTTTATCATGGCATCGGTTTTACTAAAGTTACAAAAAACAATAGCTATCCCAACACGCAAAATGAAGCCGCGGGAATGATTTTACCTTGCCGACGCGATAAACCGGAGAAACTCCTTTTCCGTAAGGATTTTTATTGAAGGGATCTTTTTGGCTTTCTCCAGTTTGGAGCCGGCGTCCTCACCCACAACGAGGTAGTTCAGCTTGCTGCTCACGCCACCCAGTATTTTTCCTCCCTGTGCCTCCACAAGTGCCTCGGCCTCACTCCTTTTCATTTCGTTCAGTGTTCCGGTGAACAGAAAACTCTGATCCGCCAGGCTGCCTCCGCTGATTCTTTCCGAACGGCTGCTGCGTAAGGATATTCCCAGTGATTCCAGGCTGGACAGCATATGGATATTGTCGGCATTCTCAAAAAACTGTACAATACTTCCAGCTACCTTGGGACCTATATCTTCTAAGGACTGCAATTCTTCAAGTGTAAAATTCTTAAAATCCGGTAAATAGCTGACGGCTTTTGCAAGTATTTTGGCTGTTGTTTCACCCACGTAACGGATGCCGAGGGCATATATGACCCGGTGGAGAGGCTGGGTCTTAGACTGTTCTATGGCGGTTTGTAAATTCTGGATGCTCTTCTCGCCAAAGCCTTCCAGTTCCGCAATTTTATTAAAGGGAAGCTGATATATACCGGGCACGTCTTTTAAAAAGCCGAGTTCAAAAAATTTCTGCACGTTGGCTGCACCGAAACTCCGGATATCCATGGCATCCTTACTAACGAAATGGATGATTCGTTCCACCACCTGAGCGGGGCAGTTGATATTGACGCAACGCAGCACGGCTTCATCGGGAATCTTTACGAGCGGATCTCCGCAGGCGGGACAATGAGTCGGAAAGACGATCTTTTTTTCCTTTCCCGTCCGCAGTTCGGTTAATGGCTTTACGATATAAGGAATCACATCGCCGGCCCTTTCCACTAAAACGCTGTCCCCGATCCGGAGATCCTTCTGCCTCACCACATCTTCATTGAAAAGAGAAACGGAAGCTACCGTCACGCCGCCGATGGGGACAGGTTCTATCTTGGCTACCGGTGTGATACTACCGGTGCGGCCTACCTGAAACTCCACTTTCAGCAATTTGCTTGTGGCCTGCCTCGCTTTGAATTTGAATGCAATGGCCCAGCGCGGATGGTGGGTGGTCATGCCCATCTTATCCTGCAAAGCGAAATCATTCACTTTGATCACCATGCCATCAATTTCATAGGGTAGCTTGTCGCGCCCGGATTCAAAATCGAGACAATAGTCAATAACTTCCTGAATTCCGCTGAAAACCCTTTTCTCCTTTTTCGGACTGCGGAATCCCAGATCCCAAAGCATATCCAGGGAATCACTGTGTGTAAGGGGAGCTTTTTTTGATTTTAGGCTGTGTGCTTTGTCCGCCCCCGCTGTTTCTCCTTTTTTTATATCGAGGTTGTCTGTGGATGCGTAATAACTGATATGGTATAAGAAAACTTCCAGGTTCCGGCGACTAACCTCGGCCGGGTCTTTGATCCGGAGGGATCCGGAAGCTGCATTCCTTGGATTTGCCAGCGGAGCCAGTTGCTGCTCCGTGAGCTGCTGATTATATTTCGCGAAATTGGCTTTGTTGATCAGCGCCTCGCCGCGAATTTCTATTTGTTCAATGCCATACTTCGAAAACCCGGCTGAAAGCGGAACGGACCGGATCTGTTTGATGTTGGTTGTTATTTCATCTCCCTGCACGCCGTCTCCACGGGTTGCTCCCCTCACGAGAAGATCATTCTCATAAATAAGAGAGATACTCGCGCCGTCAAATTTGGGTTCCACGCAGTATTCGATAAGTTCCAGGCCCGCCAGCTCTCTCGCCTTCCGGTCCCAGTCCACCAGGTCCTCTGCGTTATAGGAATTTTCGAGCGACAGCATGGGTACGAGATGGTTGACGGTCGGGAAATTCTTTGTCAGTCCCCGCGCCACGCGCTGGGTGGGTGAATCGGGGGTAATGGAAGAAGGATTTTCCGATTCCAGTTGTTCAACCGATTGGTATAATATATCGTATTCCTTATCTGTGAGCAGCGGATCACTCATTATATAATAGCGGTACTCATGAAAAACGAGGACCCGCCGGAGGGCATCCAGATCCTTTAGTTTAAAGCCTCCGGGCTGACGCTTTAAAAGAGATTTGCTGAGTTCCTGCAATTGCCGGGTTTGTTCTGAAGAGTACATGGGAAAATTTGAATTCGATGGGTTATATTTAGTTTACGAAACCAGCCTTACAAATTTACAGGTATGAGCATTGAAAAACAGCCCAGAAAGAAAGATATCAAAGTGGTGTTGAAACAGCTGGAAAGCGACGGACTGATCGGCATTTCGGTTGACTGTGTGATTTTCGGTTTTGACGAAAACGAACTCAAAGTGCTGATGATCAAATCCGATTTGAAACAGTTTGAAGGCAAGTGGTCACTGCTGGGCGATCTGGTTCACCGGGATGAGAATCTCGACCAGGCGGCTTACCGGATTTTGAAAGAAAGGACGGGAATGGACGATGTTTACCTCGAACAGGTGAAAAGTTTCGGGGATGTTCAACGGCATCCGGCGGCCAGGGTGGTTACCATTGCCTATTGTTCACTCATTAATATACAGCAGCACCGCCTTCAGAAAGACGACAATGAACTGCACTGGCATAAACTGAGTCCCGATATGGCCATGGCTTTCGACCACCAGCTGATCCTGAACGTCTGTTACGAGTGGCTTCAAAAAAGGGTGCAGGAGCACCCGCTGGGGTTCAGCCTTTTGCCCCAGAAGTTTTCCCTGAGGGAGTTACAGAATTTATATGAGGCGATATTGGGAATTAAACTCGACAGAAGGAATTTCAGGAAGAAGTTCTTTGCTATGGACGTGCTGGAAGACACCAATGAACTTGAGTTTGACGTCAAACACCGCCCGGGCAAATTGTACAAGTTCAATTACGTAAAGTACAAGACCAAGGAAGGTAGAAAATTCATGCGTCTGGACTTCTGACGCAACCCAAAAACAAATTGCAGCGTTTTCATCACTATAACTGTCTTGATGGTTATTAAGCTATTTTAGTATTTTTTTGCGTTAAAGTTTTTTTTGCCATTTTGTTAAAATCTGCCAAATAAATACTATTTTAGCTGCTTAATTGCTTAAACCATTGATTATGACCATGAAACGATTGCTGAAGAGGATCTCCGTCCTCTTACTATGTGTAGTCTTTACACAGTTAGCGTTCTCACAAACAAAAGTTATTACGGGTACAATTACTGACGACAAGGGAGCTCCTGTACAGGGGGCGTCTGTTGCCGTTAAAGGTGCAAAAGGCGGTACAACCACGGATGCCAACGGGGCATTTTCGCTGACTGTAGGCGCTGCTGCAAGAACTCTGGTTATCAGTTCTGTTGGATTTTCCCAGCAGGAAGTTTCCATTACAGACAAAACGGCTGTAACGGTGGCACTGGTTTCCTCTACTTCCTCATTAAATGATGTGGTGGTTATCGGTTACGGAACGGTAAAGAGTAAAGATGCGACAGGTTCCTTAACAGTTGTAGGTGCCAAAGATTTTAATCAGGGTGTTATTTCTTCACCTGACCAGTTGTTACAGAACAAAGTTGCCGGTTTGGAAATCATCAGCAACAGCGGTCAGCCAGGATCTGCTACAACGATCAGAATTCGGGGTAACAGTAACATCCGCGCCAGCGGAAATCCGCTGTATGTAGTTGACGGAGTGATTCTGGATGGCAGGGATGCCAGGCCATCACTTAATCTCGGAATTGGTGGTTTCGGTCAGAAACCCGAAGACAATCCATTATTGTTTATCGATCCGACTTCAATTGCAAACATCACCATTCTTAAAGATGCGTCCTCTACGGCCATTTTTGGTTCGAGAGGTGCCAATGGTGTCATTGTAATTACAACCAAAAAAGGAAGCTCGGGTGCGGTTAAGCTTGAAGCGAGCGCATCCGTAGGTTTTAATGTAGGGTATATGAAGAAATTCGATATCCTGCCTTACGGAACTTTTGTAAATGCGCTGAGCAAATACAATCCGGATTCTACTGCCAAGAAACTGAACTACGGTTCTAAAGTAGATCCTATGGAGGATATCACCCAGAGCAACCCGATTCAGAATTACGATATCGCGGTAAGCGGAGGAAATGAAAATGGAAAATACCGTGCTTCATTTCTTGCTTCCAGTACACCTGGTTTTATTCAGAACAACAAGCTGGACAAATACATCGCAACCGTTTCCGGCGGATACAAGTTCATAGATAAACGTTTATCCATTGATTTCGGTTTAATTCAGGGACATGTAACCAATAATGATGTACTGACATCCAATACGGCGGGATCTGCGGGTAACCTGATCAGCTCAGCGCTGCAGTGGAATCCCACAGCGAGCTATTATAATGCTGACGGAACTTTCAGAAACCTGGGTAATGGTACACCGAATCCGCTGATGCTGTTAAAGGCTTACAGTGATATCTCAAATGTGAACACGACCCTGGGCAATATCTCCGCATCGTTCAAAATACTGAGCAATCTGGAATATAAATTCCTGTATTCAATCAATCAGAGCGATGGAACCAGAAATGCAAGCATTGACGGTTTTGTAAGAGGTCTTGCACCAATAGATGGTAATGGACTGGGAAGCGTTCAGAATGCATCCCTGACCTCACAGGTTATCGATCATTTGCTGACTTATACGGCAAATTTCAGCGAGAACCTGCATTTTACGGCAGTAGGCGGTTTTGAATACTGGAAATCAAACTACAGCAACAATCAGGCACTTGCTCAGACATTTGACTTTAACCAGAGTGAATTGACACTCATTAAAGCAAAGTACACAGATATCATGATTGATGGAAAGACTCAGTCTCCTTTTAGTTCTTTCACTGATATTACAACTGAGATTCAGTCTTACTTCGCAAGAGCTGATTTCAATTACAAAGACAAATATTACCTGACAGGTACTTTCCGTGCAGATGGTTCCAGCAAGTTCGGTGCAAATAACAAATACGGTTATTTCCCTTCTGCAGGTTTCAAATGGAATATTGCCAACGAAGATTTTATGAAGGATAACCAAACGTTCTCCGGATTGTCTTTCCGCGCCACATGGGGTATCACAGGTAGCCAGGACTTCCCTGCCGGTGCTTCCATTGACCAGTATTCTTTTTCAAGTTACCAGCATGCCTCTCAGGTTAATGCCGGTAACCCGGATCTGAAATGGGAACAGACGACACAGTATGATTTCGGCATAGACTTTTCTCTTCTCCAAAACAGAATTCATACAACTGTCGATTACTATAACAAAAACAAAACAGATATCCTGTTTCAGAGCACAGCTATACAGCCTGGCCCTGCAGCAACAACCTGGGTCAATCTTCCCGGTCACCTGATCAACAAGGGTCTCGAAGTGACAGTGGATGCGACGGTTGTTAAAACTCAGAGTTTTACCTGGGATCTGGCAGTAAACTATGCCTCTAACAATAACAAAATCACTGATTTTTACGCTCCCGGCGGCAAAACAGTTCTGGCCATTAATACCGGTCAGATCAACGGACAGGGTGTATCTGGCACACTGGGACAAATTATCACAAATAACCAGCCGGTTGATGAATTTTATCTGAAACCATTTGGTGGTTTTGATCAGAAAGGAAATCAGATCATCGGCGCTAATCCACAGTTTGCGGGTAATCCTAATCCAACTTCTTTGTTCGGATTTGCAACAACACTCCGTTACAAGAAATTATCTCTTAATCTGAATGGTGGTGGTTCAGCTGGTTATAAAATCTACAACAATACGGCCACTTCAGTAACCAATATTGCCGGTATTTCCAATGGAAGAAACATTGATGAAAACGCTTATAAATCTGCTGAACAACCATCCAGCGGTGTAGGTGCTTCAACTCGTTTCCTGGAAGATGGTACTTACTTTAAATTGCGTAACGCTTCTCTCACTTACAGTATCGGAAACATAGGAAACTATATCAAGAACCTGAACGTATATGTAAGCGGAACCAATCTATTCGTCATCACTGGTTTCTCAGGATTTGATCCGGAAGTAAATATCGATAAGAGCAACGGAGGTTATCCTTCTACATCTATTGAATACATTCCTTATCCGACACCAAGAGCCGTTCAGATTGGAGTCAATTTTGCACTTTAAACTTTATTAAATAGCATTTTATGAGAATTTCAAAATATTTCAAAATATCCTCTTTACTTACGCTGGCCGCATTGGCCGGTTGTACAAAACTGAAGGAATCTTATACATCGACAGTGTCTGCTGACCAGGCTGCCGCTGCTCTCGGAGCAAATGGGGTGGGATTGCTTCTGGCATCCGCCTACACCGATCTGACCAGCCCCTTTGTGGGCGATCAGGGTGCCATTTTTTCACTGGAAGAAAATACAACGGACGAATCTCTGGTTCCAACCCGTGGTGGTGACTGGGATGATAACGGAGTCTGGCGCGTGGTGCATAACCATAGCTGGAATGCCGATCATGCACAGGTACTGACCGTGTACAACGATCTGAACAAGCTGAACTTTGATGCCACAAACGTGCTGGCATTTAAACCATCTGCTGAACAGGCTGCGGAAGCAAGATTTCTGCGTGCTTACGCGCTGTATTATCTGCTGGATCTGTACAATCAGTTTCCCTTCAGAAATCCGGGCGATAATCTGCTGAATGCTCCGAAGGTTTACAAAGGACCAGCAGCTATCCAGTTCATTATTGACGAACTCACTGCTATTTTGCCTGACCTGGCTGCCGGTAATTCAAATACCCAGGCAAACCCGACTGCTGCGAAAATGTTGCTGATGAACTGCTACTTAAACAGAGGTGCATTCAACAACAGGCAGACGCCGACTTTTGATGACGCGGATATGCAACAGGTTATTACCCTGGGCAATTCTATAATCACCGGCGGAAAGTATAGCTATTCAGCTAAGTACTTTGCTAATTTCAACAGAACGAATGGTTCTTCACCGGAATTAGTCTGGGGATATCCTTCTTCTTCAGGACTGACCGTAAACAATCCTGGTGTGAATACCCGCTGGATGATGGGTTTCCATTATAATGAGTGGGTAGGACAGGCGCCTAATGCAGGTTGGAACGGATTTTCAACTACCGGTGATTTCTACAAGAGTTTTGGTTCAACTATTGACTACTCTTTGAATGACACTTTGGTAGATACCCGTATCGGACGCAGAAGATTGTCTGATTCACTGACTACTGCTCTGTCAGGTATCCGTCCGGGATTCCTGGTTGGACAGCAATATGGTCCTGATGGCACACCATTAAAGGACAGAAAAGGAAATCCACTGGCTTTTGATCCCAATATTGCTGCCAATATGATCGAAACAGGTTCAAACCTGGAAGTAACCGGTATCCGCGTTGCGAAATATGTTCCGGATTTTTCGACTGAAAACGGAGATAAATATTATTCTTCAAACTCTGGTAACTGGTTCGTATTCTATCGTTATCCTGAAGCCGTGCTGATGGTTGCTGAAGCTTTGCTTCGTCAGGCAACTCCGGATCCTGCATCTGCGATGACATTGGTTAACGGTCTGAGAACAGCCAGAGGTGCAGCACCTGTAACTACGCTCGCACTGGTTAACCCAACGAATGTAGATGATCCAAATACCATGCTGGCAGAACGCGGTCGCGAACTGTATTGGGAATCTGTAAGAAGAACAGATCTGATCCGTTACGGCGTGTTCCTGACACCTTGGGATTACAAACCTACAGATGATCCTAAATACCTTGTATTCCCAGTTCCTAATCAGGCACTCGCGGTTAATCCGAACCTGACTCAGAACCCCGGGTACTAATATTTATAAAGCTTTCTTATTTATAGCAAAAGGCCATTATTTTATAATGGCCTTTTGTAATTTTATCCATCCTGCGTGAATCTGCTTTCGCGATTTTCATGCACTCCAGATTATGGCCATTCATTTCAAAAGTTTCTTTTCCCGCTTCCTCTGTATCACGCTGATATTCGTTTCCTGCAAGCAGAAAAATGAAACAAAGCCCCTGTTCGAACTGGTGGAGAATTCGGGCGTCGATTTCAATAATAAAGTGACCGACGGCCAGATGGATAATAGTTTTTTCTTCAGAAATTTTTATAACGGCGGCGGAGTGGCCACGGGAGACCTGAACAACGACGGACTCGCAGATATTTTCTTTACTTCCAATATGGGGGACAACAAAATCTACCTCAATAAGGGAAATTTCAAGTTCGAGGATATTACCAAACGCTCCGGTATTAAGCAGGACAGTATGTGGAGCACAGGTGTCGTTTTTATGGATATTAACCATGATGGCTGGCTGGATATTTATGTCTGCAATTCGGGTCACATGAATACGGGTCATCGTAAAAATCAGTTGTATATCAACAACCACGATCTCACTTTTACAGAATCGGCAGCGAAATATGGCCTCGATATTTCAGCCTATACAACCCAGGTATCTTTTTTCGACTACGATCACGACGGTGACCTGGACTGCTTCATGATAGATAACAGTCCCATTCCTGTAAACACCCTCAACAATTCCAACCGACGCGATCTTCCGGATCAGGACTGGCCGGTAGAAAAATTCTTAAAGGGAGGCGGGGATCATCTGTACAGAAATGATAACGGACACTTTACGGAGGTGACGAAAGCCGCAGGCATACATGGAAGCCTCATCAGTTTCGGTCTCGGCGTTTCTGTAGGAGATATCAATGGCGACGGATGGCCCGATGTTTTTGTTTCCAATGATTCTTACGAACGCGACTATTTATATATCAATCAGAAAGACGGAACGTTCAAAGACGAAATGGAAGACTGGTTCGGTCACACCAGTTTCTCTTCCATGGGCGCCGACATTTCAGATATAAACAATGACGGTTATCCCGAAATATTTACAACGGATATGCTGCCGGAAGACGACTACCGGTTGAAGACCCTTGGTGCATTCGACAATATCGATCTCTACAATGCCAAGATAAAGTCGGGATTTTATTACCAGTATGTGAGAAACTGCCTTCAGCTCAACAATCAGAACGGCCGTTTTATTGATATCGGAAACTACGCAGGTGTTTCGGCAAGTGACTGGAGCTGGGGAGCCCTCATGTTCGATATGGACAATGACGGACTAAACGATATCTATATCTGCAACGGCGTAAACAAGGATGTGACGAATCTTGATTTTATGGATTTCTTCGCCAACGACGTATTGCAAAAAATGGTTTTGAGTGGAAAGAAAGAAGCTTCCGATGAGATTCTGAAACATGTGCCCGTGCATCCTATGCTTCATAAGGCATACAGAAATCTGGGAGATATGCATTTTTCTGATGAAGGAGCCGCCTGGGGATTTACACAGGCTTCATTTGCCAATGGCGCTGCCTATGCCGATCTGGACAATGACGGCGATCTTGACCTGATCATCAATAATGAAAACGGTCCTGCATTTATTTATAATAATCATTCAAGAGAACTGAACAAGAATAACTACATCGCCGTTCAGCTAAAGGGTAAGGGTGAGAACACTTTTGCCATAGGCAGTAAAATAAAAATCTATCAGGGTCCACAGGTGTTTTATCGCGAACTGATTCCGAGTCGCGGCTTTCAGTCATCCATGGATTATAAACAAACCATCGGTCTTGGCAAACTGCGCCAGGTGGACTCCATGGTGATCAGCTGGCCGGACGGCTCAACAGTGAGTTTCAAAAATCCGGTTGTGGATACTTTATATACTATTTCAGAAAATTCGTTGCAATCTGTCCTGCCCCCGCTGTCTTCTCCGTTAGTCGCCGACTCAGTGCTTTTCCGGATCGTAAAATCAAATTTCGATAAACATGAAGAAGACAATAATATAGACTTCTACTATGAGCATAACGTGCCGAAAATGCTTTCGCGGGAGGGCCCAAAAGCTGCGGTAGGAGATGTAAACGGAGATGGTCTGGATGATGTGTACATTGGGGGCACTTCGGTGCACCCGGGACAATTATACCTCCAGACTAAAGACGGCAGGTTCGAAAAAAAGGCAGAAACCGGTTTCGCTCCTTTTTATGATTTTGAAGATGAAGCGGTTTTGTTTTTCGATGCGGATAATGATGGCGACCTGGATTTGTTTATAGGTCCAGGTGGCAACAGCAGCCAGCCGTTCAGCAGACAGATGCAGAACAGATTATTTAAAAACGACGGCCACGGAAATTTTACTCTCGATCCGGGGGCTTTTTCAAATAATATGAATGGGGTAAATACCGCAGTAGCCATTGCCAATGATTTTAATCACGACGGCTTCCTGGATCTTTTTGTTGGAGGCCGCGACGTGCCCAGGGAGTATGGCAGTTCACCCTCGAGTTATTTATACGTGAACGACGGGAAGGGACATTTTACAGATATAGCTTCTGCAGTGAATCCTGACATCGCGCATATCGGCATGGTTACCGGAGCGAGCTGGGCGAATATTACCAGCACAACAAATAAGGATCTGGTGATCGTAGGTGAGTGGATGACGCCGCGTATTTTCAGTTATCAGAAAAACCATTTCGAAGAAGTCAAAACCAACCTGACGGATTTATTCGGATGGTGGGAATCTGTGGCAACGGCAGACCTGAACGGAGACGGCAAGATGGATCTGATCCTGGGAAATATCGGCGAAAATTTCTACCTGCAACCGGATTCTGCAAAACCGGTAAAACTCTGGGTAAATGATTACGATCAGAATGGAAATATCGATAATATTCTCAGCAGAACGGTGGATGGCAAAGACATGCCCGTTTTTCTGAAACATGATATGGAATTCCAGATGCCCATATTAAAAAAGCAAAATCTTAAACACGGAGAATTTGCGAAGAAAACCATACAGGATCTTTTGCCGGAACCGCTGATCAAAACATCGCAGGTAAAAAAATTCAATTACTGCTCTTCCATCGTTGCCATCAATCTCGGGAATGGCCGTTTCGAAATTCACAGACTGCCTTCCATGGTGCAGCTCTCCTCGGTGAATGCCATACGGGTGCTCGATATCAATGGTGACCATTTTCCGGACCTCGTCATGGGTGGGAATGAATTTGGATTTCTGCCCCAATTCTCCAGGCTGGACGGAAGCTTTGGCGAGGTGCTGATCAATGACGGCAGAGGTAATTTTAGTTTTGTAAAAAATGCAAAGTCCGGATTGAATATGCGGGGCCAGGTTCGGGATATTGCATTGATCGGAGGACAGAAAAACCCGAGAACCCTGTTTCTTATAAATGACGAATATCCGGTTCTCTATGAAACCGCAGGTAAAATAAAAGATAAAAAATAACGGGAATCAGATTCTCCTCATTATGAAGCGAATGACAGGAAGGCAAATATTGTTTTTACTCGCCGCTGGCTGGCTGACCGGCCTGACTTCCTGCAGGCAACATCCCGCTGCTAAGGAACCTGTTTTATTCGAGGCTTTGGAAGCGAAACGGACCGGTCTCGATTTCTCCAATAAACTAACGCCTACCCAGGAATTCAATGTGTTTAAATACATGTATTTCTATAACGGGGGAGGCGTGGGCGCTGCCGATTTTAATAACGATGGTAAAATAGACGTTTTTTTTGCTGCCAATCAGGTATCTAACAGGCTCTACCTGAATATGGGCGGTCTCCGGTTTAAAGACGTTACGGAAGAAGCGCATATTCCGGTGGATGGTGCCTGGTCAACCGGCGTTTCGGTTATCGATATAAATAACGATGGTTTGATGGATATTTATATCTGCCGCGTAGGTAATCATGAAACACTGCATAGTCATAACCAACTACTCGTTTGCCAGGGAATCGATAAAAACGGGGTGCCATTTTATAAAGACGAAGCAAAAGAATATGGCCTTGACTTTTCAGGTTTCAGTACGCAGGCCGTTTTCTTTGACTACGATATGGACGGCGACCTGGACATGTATCTGCTGAATCATTCCATTCATCAGAACGGAACATTTGGTCCGCGTAAGGATCGGCTCGCTTCATTCAATCCCCTGTCAGGCGATCGTCTTTTCCGTAATGATGGGAATAAAAAATTTACGGATGTAACGGCTGCCGCCGGAATTCACAGCTCCGTGATTGGTTACGGACTGGGGATCAGCGTTTCAGACATTGACCTCGACGGTTACCCGGATCTCTATGTGGGAAATGACTTCCAGGAAAATGACTACCTCTATATCAATCAGCACAACGGAACATTCAAAGAAGAGCTGACAGATCATTTAATGCATACGAGTCAGTTTTCCATGGGCGTGGATGTCGCCGATATAAATAATGATGCCTATCCGGAAATCATCAGCATGGATATGCTTCCTTCCGATCCTTACATACTTAAAAGATCAGAAGGCGAGGATAACTATGAAACGTTTTTTCTGAAAATCGGATATGGGTATAGTTATCAGTACACGCGAAACAATCTGCAACTGAACCGGCGCAATGGTACATTCAGCGAAATAGGGTTATATGCCGGAGTGGCCGCGTCTGACTGGTCCTGGTCGCCCCTGTTTTTCGACTTCGATAATGACGGAACCAAGGACCTGTTTATTTCCAACGGCATTCCCAAAAGACTCAATGACATTGACTATATCAATTTCATTTCCAACGTGGACCTGCAGGAGAAAATGAGGTCCACCGGACTCGATGAAAAGGACATGAATCTGATCGACCGGTTTCCGCAAATCAAAATTCCCAATCGCTTTTTTAAAAATGGCCCCCAACTTCAGTTTACCGACATGGGACCCTATATTGAAAATGACCAGAGCACTTACTCAAACGGTGCGGTCTACGCGGATTTTGATAACGACGGCGATCTGGATGTTCTGGTGAACAATATTGAAGATCCCGCGCTTTTGTATGAGAACAAAAGCAATGACCGGAAAGAAAAAGCTTTTATCGAGATCAAATTAAAAGGGCCCGAACAGAATATCAATGCCATCGGTTCAAAAATTGTATTGTTTGCCAATGGGGGAATCCGCACGTATGAGAAATATCCGGTAAGAGGATTTCTTTCCAGTATGGAAGGACCTGTTCATATCGGTCTGGACAAAACTCTGGTGGACTCGGCTTTTCTTATCTGGCCGGATAATAGTTTTCAGGCCATTCAGCTTCAGCCGATGGACAGCCTCATACGGTTCACCTATAGAAAAGGGTTACCGAAATACAACTTTGACATTCTGAGAAAACACTGGGAAAATAAAACACGCCCGGTTGAAGATATTACTGCTCAAACACATATCCTGTATAAACACAATGAGAATATATTCCATGAATTTGAGCGTGAACCTTTAATTCCGCATATGTTGTCCACGGAAGGCCCGGCGATGATCGTCGCGGATTTTAACCGGGATTCGCTGGACGATGTGTTCATTGGTTCTGCGAGAATGGGCAAGGATGTTGTTTTTGTACAACAGAAATCCGGCGTTTTTATAAAAACGCAGCAGCCTGATCTCGATGCAGATTCAAATTATGAATCGGTGGCAGCCTGTGTGGCAGATATCAATCAGGATGGCTTCCCCGATCTGATCGTGGCTAACGGCGGGAATGAATTTTTTGGGACAGATGAACAATTGAGACCGAGAATTTACCTCAATGATGGAAAAGGAGTTTTCAAACGGGACCATGCTGCTTTTACAAATCTTTACGTCAACGCAAGTACCCTGCTTACGATGGATATTAATGGCGATGGATTCCCCGACCTGTTTATCGGCGGCCGCTCCGTTCCTTTTAATTATGGCCAGATTCCCAGATCCTATTTCTTACTCAATGATGGCAAGGGAAAGTTTAAGGATGTTACCGACCAGATCGCGCCCGGTCTTTCTAACGCAGGTTTCATAACCAATGCCATCTGGTACGATATTGATCAGGACGGACAGAAGGATCTGATCATTTCTCTGGAATGGGGTGGCATAGAAGCTTTTCTTAACCACAAAGGAGTTTTCGAAAAGAAAGAACTGACGGATAAAAAGGGCTGGTGGAATTTTATTTTACCCGTTGATTTGAATGGGGACGGGAAAATTGACCTGGTGGCCGGCAACCTGGGATTAAACAGCAGGCTAAAAGCGAGTGAAGAGGAACCAGTACGATTGTACTATTATGATTTTGACGGGAATGGTAAAAAAGATCAGATACTTTCCTATTATCTCGACGGCCATGAGTTACCGTTCGCCAATAAAGACGAACTGGAAAAACAGATACCCAGTCTGAAAAAGAAATTTCTTTATGCAGAGGATTTTGCAAAAGCAAAGTTCACTGATATTTTTTCGAGAGATGAACTGAGCAAGGCGGACGTGATGACGGCAAATTATTTTTCCAATGCCGTGCTGATCAATCAGGGGAATTTAAAATTCAATGTAGTGCCGCTGCCCTGGCAGGCTCAGTTATCTTCTTATCGCGACGCGGTAGTGGTGGACGCAAACAGGGACAGTCTGCCGGATCTGCTGCTGGTTGGGAACTATTACGAAAACAATATTCAGATGGGACGATACGATGCGGACTATGCCACCCTGCTGATCAATCAGGGGAAGGGAAATTTTAGTACTGAGAGTCTCAACGGGACGCAGATCAAGGGCCAGGTCAGGCATATCAAAAAACTCATGGTTGCCGGAAAGGAGTCTTTCATCCTCGCCAGGAACAACGACAGCACCGTCGTTATTCAATTCAGGAAATAGCTCCCGGATTATTTTACTTCAAATTGGGTTACTGTTTTTCCGGGGCGGCCATCGTTGGTTATACCCTGTACGATCACCGCAAACCTTCCTTTCAGGTCTGAGGTAAAGAAATGGAACTGAGCCCTGCCATCCGCACCGGTTCTGATTTGAGGAGCCCAGTAGAGCAAATTCCTGTAATCCGGTATATGACTTTCTTCTGCTTCCTTCACCACATAAGAAGGCGAATAGAATTCCCGTTCCTGCTGCAGGCCTTCATATTCCACCACCAGTGCATTGGGATCTATCTGCGTTGCGCCGATTTCGCCACTATAAGAACGGATATTAATGATTCCTTCAAATACGGATGATCCTGTATAATATTTGTGCATGACCACTTCGATCTTTTTAATTTTCAATGGATCCAGGGCGATAATTTTACTGGCGTCGGAAATCGGTATGCCATCTAATAATATCAACGGGTCTTCTTCAAAATAAGTTCCGAACAGCCGGTTCCTGACTTTGAAAGTAAAATGAACGCCGTCTTTTCTTACCCTTACATCCTCAACAAATTCACGCATCACTTCTTCCATGGTTTGAAACCGGGTGTAGTCTTCCAGATAGTACAGTCTGTCGGGTTTGCCGTAGAAAGAGGTGGTATCCTGGATATTTAAAATGTATCGTCTTTTCTTATCCATGGTATAGGTGTTCTCCACCTGGTTGGCAATACTGCGACTGGTCAGCTCGCCTTCCCTCATTCTGGAAATATTCAGCTGAGGGAGAAACCGTGTGGAATACTTATCGGAAAAAGCACCTATGATATCAATCCGGTAATTCGAATCTCTCGCCAGGGCAGGCTGTACTACCAGCGCGTTATTTTTATAAATGTCTTTAAATCCAAAACGGACCAGCCCCTCTGCATCGCTGGATGCGGTACTAAACGCATAGTCCGCGCCGGGAATACTCAGATAAGCAATGGAATTGCCCACAGGAGCACCGGTTTGCTTATTGATTATTTTACCGTTTACAACCGGCCCTTCTACTTCTGGTAAAAATTCAAAGGTGGGCTTTCTGAATTCGAATACTTCATTCCATTTAAATCTTCGCCAGCCCTGCGTAAGCATTAAATTATCGAGCGCTTCGTCAGATTCTTTTCCCGTGTGAGTAAAATAGTATTCAGGAGATTCTACCCTGCCCTTCAGATCGGAATTTAAATAGAGATAGTATATAATGTTTTGTTCAGGAACCCGCTGAAGGGAATCCATCAGGAATACAGACATCGACAAATTCCCGGATACAACCTGGTTATCGCTGCCGGTGCTATTCAGATTAATGAACACCGGCTTTCTGGTACCATAAACGGACAGGTCCGTTTTGGCCTGTATTATCATGCTGTCTGACGGACGTTTGAATACCAGCCGCTCGCAAACGGGCTGACGGTCGGCATTAAACAGGGTAATCGAGCTGATACCTTCTGCCAGATCTTTTTTACCAAGCATAAAAAGACACTGTCCATCTTTAAGAGTGCCGACCTGAACATTCTTCAGCACCTGCCGGCTATGAGTAAAAAGATAAAGACGGGTATTATTCATGTCAGTGGTCGCCTGCACATGAACTACCATATTTTCTGCTCCTTCTGAAGATAGGCTCATCATCAGACCGTGGTCTTCAGCAACAGGCAGTTTTTGTTTTAACAGACTGTCATTGAGTTTCACGACGGCATAATAGCTGGCTGACTTTTCGGGTTTCAATAAAAAATTACCCATTCCATTGTGAAGGGATTGAAAACTGGTCAGCGTATCATTACGATCATTCACGATCACCCCGCTGCAATCCAGATCCCGGCCGTCTGACCCGGTCGCTTTAAAAGCGATCTTATTTGAAAATCCGTTCAGCAGATTCCCGCCTTCAGGGAAAAACTGAATGGACGCTATATGAACGGATTCCGCGGCAGGAGCAGTGAGTTTTAAGGTATTTACTATATGCAGTGTTTGTTCAAAATAAAAATCCGCAGGGAAATTTTTCATCCAGCTGGTATAAGCGCGGAAGAGATAATTGCCTGTTCCGAGTGAAACCGGAAGAATGAGGGAACCATTACCCGTTCCCCCGTTCAATGCCACTTTGGTCTGCAATACAGGTTTCTGATCTTTATTTAAAATCTCAATATAGGCCACACCGCTGCCGGTAAAAGGTTTATGAAAGCTGGCATCCACGGAGTACACTTTGAACCACAGTGTTTCGCCAGCCAGGCAGAAGTTTTTATCCGTATGTACAAAGAGTTTTTCCTGCAGATTTACCTTCTGATAGTTTTGGTATTGTTGCTGCAGGTTATCAATCAGCTGATCCTGGGCACGCACCAGACCTGCTGTTAAAAGGAAAATAAATAAACCAACACATCTTTTCATGTAGAATAATTTATTGCCAGAATGCTGGTTTTGTACTGGTTCCTCCCTGGTATCTGCAATCCAGACAGTTTTTATAGGAGATATTAATCGTTGGCGGATTGCCGGAATTAAAATAATATATCCCATAAGCGGTGTCCGTGTAGTCCCACTTTAAAGTGTTAACCGGGTCCGTGGGTATGATTCGAATCGGGCAATTGACAGCCGGATTAGACTTCCATCCCAGCGCGTTGTTACTGATAAATAACCGGCTTTCCTGTATGGAGCCCGCGGAGATATAACCCAAAACAGGATCATTGGGATGCGTAATGGCCTGGATATTGCCGCGAATCTGGGCAGGTTGCAGATCAAACAGGCCTCCCAGCGACTGTGAATTTTTCTGTACCGTAAGCCAGTAATTATAAGCAGTCAGATCCAGGGGATATTGACGAACAAGCATACTGTATTCCACGTCCATGCGCGGGTCGTTCTGGGCAAAACTGGCGATCGGCGCCTGACTGATCACGTCCGAACTTAATGTTATGGAAGTACCCAGTAGGATCGATTGAGAATTACCTGTGCTCCAGCAATTGTACACACTCTGGCTGGGATCCGTAATCGGGTAAATCAGACCGTCCTGGATAAACCAGCTGGAATTAAAAAAGGATTGATGCTGATAGGTTTCAATATAATCCCAGCGATAGTAACGTGTGTTATTTGTGGCGTCATGCGTATTCACAAAGATATTTAGGGCCTGGGCAGCGGTCAGTGGATCGTTCACGACCTGAAAGGTAAGACTGTCAATGGCTGGTGAGATCTTGGGCGTTACCAGAGCAGATAAATATTTGTTTCCATCACTGGTTGTTATGGCTAACTGGTATTTCATGGTCGGATCCAGATTTAATGGGGCGCTCACATATATTCCGTTGCCGGCCGTATCCATCAATGGGAAGGCTGCTCCGTTTTCGCTTTGTATTAATACCGTCGCACCCAGCTCCGGAATGTTGGCTATCGTATCCTGCAGATTCAGCGAATGGTTGAGCACGATAGTCGTGGCGTTATTCGCTCCGGTATTGATCACGCCATCAACGGCAAGAAAATGGTTACTTGATTTGATCTCTGCCGGCAGATAAGGCTTTCGGCACATACTCGTGAAAAAAATAACTGAAGCCATAAAAAAATATTTCATCCGCCCTTCCCGCATATTCTAAAATTTGATCGTATAAGTGATAAAAGGAATCGGAGCACCAAATATGGACAATTGATATCCCTTGACCTTTCCGTTTTCCTGAACAAAATAAACAGAATAGGCATTTTGACGACCCGTTACATTGTATACACCGGCCGACCAGGAGTTATGTGTTTTTTTATTCGTCTTATGGTTTCCGTCCATGTTCACGGAGATATCTGTTCTGAAATAATCCGGTATCCGGTATTGATTTCTGTCGGAATAATATAAGGTGGACGCACCGCCCGTATGCACAACAGCCAGCGGAAGCGTAATCGGGCGACCGGTGCTGTATACCATGTTTACCGAAACGCTGTACCTGTGCGAAAACCGGTAGTTGCCTATAAAATTCACCATATTGGGTTTATCGAAACTGGCCGGATAATAATTGCCGTTATTGATGAGCTCTCCGGCAAGCGGATCATCCTGACGCAAAAAAGTTCTGGAATAAGTATAACTGATCCACCCATTCAGTTTGCCCGTATTCTTTTTGAGCAAAAACTCTATACCGTAGGCTTTGCCTTCCGTTTCAAAAACATCGGTTTCTATATGATGATTCAGGTTGAGACTGGCACCGCTTTTATAGTCCAGATAGTTCTGCATCTTTTTGTAATACACTTCTATGGAAGTCTCAATACTGTTCTGCCGGAAATTTTTATAGAACCCCAGTGAAATCTGCTGACCCTGCTGAGGCTTGATATTGGGATCGCTGAGTTTCCAGATATCCGTAGGCGAAATATTCGTCGTGTTGGAAATGACGTGAATGTACTGGGCCATCGTATTGAAACTGAACTTCAGGGAAGCGCTGTTGGTGAGAGAGTATCTCGCCGACACCCGTACTTCAGGAAGAGCATAGGTTTTTATTATTTTACCCTTCGGATAGTTAACCGTGTCTTTGATGGTAAAGGATTCTCTCGGCAGGCCCGGCACATACTGATTCACCTGGCTCGGCCCGAGAAAATTATAGATACTGTACCGGAGACCTGCATTTACACTCAGGTTTTGAGAAATGGCGTACTGATCTCCCAGATAGAGGGCGGTCTCCAGTGCCTGCTCGCGTTGCACCGCATCGGTCTGTACAAGTGATTTCGGTCCGTCGGGCGACAAAGTGCCGGGATGCAGCTGATAATAAACAGAATTCAATCCATAACTGATCGAGTGTTTGTTGTTGGGTGAATAGCTGAAATCGGCGCGCAGGTAAATCTGGTTGATATCAAAACTGAGTTTGTACGCATTCACGGGAACCTTGGTACTGGAAACGGAATATTGATAATGATCGATGCCCGTGGTGAAAACGGCAAAGGACGAATTGCTGAAATTATGCTTCCATTTCAGGTTCGCATTTTTGTTCGAATAGGAATAGGTGGTGTCTCCATCCAGTGTAAATTTATCATTGCTGATATATCCCATCAGGTAGAGTGTATTTTTTGCATTGATGATATGGCTGATATGTAAACTCGCGTCATAGAAATTAGCTGTGCTGTTGCTGTAGCTGGAACTTGGAATCTGATTCAGCAACCAGTCGGAATAGGTGGTGCGGAAACCGGCAATCACCGATGTTTTGTCTTTCTGCAACGGACCTTCTATGCTGAATTTGCTGGTGAGCGGACTGATCCCTGCAGTGCCCGTCCATTTTTTATTGTTTCCGTCTTTTACATCCACATCGAGAACAGAGGAAAGCCTTCCGCCATATTTTTCCGGTATGGCGCTCTTGTATAACTCCACACTCTTCACCAGATCGGGATCAAATGCCGAGAAAAAGCCAAAGAGATGACTGGGATTATACACGGTAGCGTCATTATAGAGGATCAGGTTCTGATCGGCCGCGCCACCCCTTACATTGAATTCGTTACTGCCCTCTCCGACAGAAGTCACCCCGGGCAGCGTAAGTAATACTTTCAATACATCCGCCTCGCCAAATACCACCGGCACCTGTTTGATGGATTGTATATTCAGTTTGGTTACGCCCATCTGCACACTTCGTGTATTGGAAGTTTTATCAGCCGAAACAATAACCGCTTTCAAACTGGCGACAAATTCTTCCAGATCAATATTCAGTTTTCCGTCGCTGTAAACCATCACCTGCCGCCGCGTATCTTTCATGCCGGCACTGGTAATACGGATAATATGACGACCCCTGGGAAGCGAGAGACTGAAATAGCCAAACTGATCGGTGGTTTTATTGATCGCTAAAGTATCTACGGAAATGTTGGCTCCCATAATGGGTTCCCCGGTTTTAATATCACGCACATATCCTGCAACGGCAGGGCGGCCCGAAACGCTCTTCCCGTTTCTGAAGCCAATATCGTACAGCTTGTTTTCCGGTGAAATTTTAAGATTTGTTTTAGGCGCTATGGCTTCTTCCGCAAGCAGGGCAGACTGCGATGAGCTGTCGCTGTCTGCACGTCCGGGATCAAAGAAGTTTTTCGGCAGGCTGGTTTGTATGCTATATCGCCTGCTTACAAAAACAGTATGGTCCGCGGACAATGAATAGCGGATATCGGTATTCTTAAAAACAATATCAAAAACCTGCTGCAGGCTCAGGCGGTCTGCGCGAAGAATAATTTCAATACTGTCCGTTTCTGCTGAATCATAATAGATATGCCAGTCCGTTTGCGTCTCGATCTCCCGTACGAGCTGGGGAAAAGAGATACCGTTGAAATTACCCGATATTGATTTTTGATCCTGGGCAGTAGCAGAAAGAACGGAAAAACCAAGAAGCAGGAAAAAGCAGAATGGAAATAGTCTCATGTCAGTGCTTTAGCTGGGAATAATAAATTGTTGCAAGCACCATGGCCTTTTCCGGGTCTTTTTTGAAGTTGAGTTTGTTCGAACGAATATATTTTTTGATCTCCTCTTCCTTATCTCTGAATTGTTCCAATAAACTGCTTTTACTTTCCACGGAATAATACACCTGATTCTTTCTTACATAATAACTGTTATACTGAACATATTTAATTTCCTCACTTCCCGATCCGGTAACCAGTTTTTTTTCCCGTCTCGCAAAGAAACCCGGCTCTCCTGAATATAATTGTTCATAGTAGCCGTCCCTCGGTAAGCCGTTCGATTTCACGGCGGGGAGATAAACAAACAAATGATTATCTATGCGGAATGAATCTGCTTTTTCAGCGGAGAGTGCGATCAGCGCATTTTGGGGGTAATTGCTGATCACTATTTCATCGGATACCAGATCGTAATAAAGTTTTCTGGCGGGATATCCGGTGCCCTGATAATAAATGGATCCGTCCAGCATGTCGTTGGATTCATAAAAGGGAAAGCCCAGGGCTTTCTGCCCGTTTCGGATATATTCATTTCCATGATAGATCTGCGCATCCTCGTGAATTCCGTTAAAATACACTTCGCGGATACCGGTTACAGATTCTTTGTAAGAAAGAGAATCATTCGTGTTTTGCGAAAAGGAAGGAAAGCAAAAAATGCAGTGAAAGAAGATTCCGAGAAAAGCAGTCCGGCTTGTTTTCATATCGATGCACATTTTCCCATCGTCACGGCAGGGCCGCTTCAGGCAATCAGGGGGCTCGTTAGTCATTAGTTATCCAGTAATTTACTCTAAAAATCAATAAAGAGTTGCCCCGTTCATCAATAAATTATTGTCTCGGAGGAAGATCGCTGTTGGCCACCGGGATGTAGATTTTTGTCAGCCATTTCAGCGTGTCCGGTTCTGCCCTGCGGTCGGTTAAAAGGATTTGAAAGGGGTTGGCCATCTTCGATTTGTGGTTGTCCGCAATGAAAAAATGCATTTGCCTCAAAGCCTCCTCTGCGGTATAGGCTCCGCCATATACTTCTGTGCAAAGAAAATTGCCCGGAACCATTCTGCGGTAAAGAATATCGCCGTCGTCTTTTAACTTATGAACCGTTGGGATGGCAACCTGGGTTTCAAAACTGCCGTCGGATTGTCTTTCCACGTTGATCAGCGGTTTGCCACTGACCTGGCCCTTTTGTTTTTCAATATTCTGAGTGATATGGTCGATATAACCATATAATTGGGCAGTGGTCGGGTAAGCCGCACTGATAAAACGGGAAGAAAGCATGGTGCTGTCCCGGATGGAAGTCCTGAAGAAAGTGAAACCGTAAACATTCTGGGGTTTGGAAATGAAGTCAGACAGATTCTTCAAAATACCGGACATGTTCCGGGCAATTTCTCCCGCATCACGGTAATGGATCCATCGCGAAACCGGATTACGGCTGACGGGTAGTTCACAACGCCAGATCGCACCTATAGAATCCTGGCCCAGCGCGATCAAATGTAAAATGGAATGATAAGTGATCCCCCCGCGGTTGATTTCCACCCCGACTGCATTATTTACCTCTCTGGTTATATTATAGGTAGTTCCCCGATAGGTAAAAGGATTACCGGGAACATGCATTTTCCCGTCTGCACCCTTCCACCACTTCTGCCACTGGTATTCCTGGCTGATAAACCGGTATTCTGCTTCCATGGTGGTTTGCGAAGTACCCAGCTGCGAAACAACGATCTTTGCCGGAATGAATATATAAATACAGGTAATGGTTAAAATCAAAATCACCAACATAAAGGCAATCCATTTCTTCATATATTGACCAACAATTGTGGCGCAAAGTAGCCAATTTTGATCTATGTTTATTTCCATGAACCGGCTCCTGACGATTGCGTGCCCCCTGTTTCTGATGCTTTCCTGTAACAGAAAAGAGCCGGATACCAATGCCCACGCGCTATTCCAACTTCAGCCCGGTTCCGAAACCGGAATTCATTTCAGGAATGAGGTAAAAGATTCAAAGGATTTTAACATTTTTAAATACCGCAACTTCTACAACGGCGGAGGTGTGGCTATCGGTGATCTGAATCACGACGGATTACCCGATATTTTTTTTACATCCAACCAGCACGAGAATCAGTTGTACATGAATAAAGGCAACTGGAAATTTGAAGAAGTGGCTGCCCGGTCGGGACTAACCAGCACCCACCACTGGCATACCGGCGTGACCATGGTGGATATTAATGGCGACGGATGGCTGGATATTTACGTGTGTAACGGAGGAGACGCGGATGGAGATGACCGCGCCAATGAGCTATATATAAATCAGAAAAACGGACAGTTCAAAGAAGAAGCCCACGCCTATGGTCTCGACGATCATGGTATTTCCACACAGGCCATATTTTTTGACTACGATCACGATGGTGATCTCGATTGTTTTGTGTTGAACAACAGCAACCGTTCCGTCGAAAGCTTCGGTTATACGAGCGACCTGCGTACAAAAAGAGATCCTGACAACGGGGACCGCCTTTACCGGAATGATCATGGCCATTTTACCGACGTGAGCCGCGAAGCCGGCATTTATGGAAGCGCCATTGCCTTCGGACTCGGCGTTACCGTCGGCGATCTGGACAATGATGGATGGGAAGACATTTATGTTTCGAATGATTTTTTCGAACGCGACTATCTCTACCTCAACCAGCACGACGGCACGTTTAAAGAAGTGATCAATGACGCGATGGGTCATTTAAGTCAGGGCTCCATGGGCTCGGATATGGCCGACATTAATAACGATGGTTACCTCGATATATTCACTACTGAAATGCTTCCCGAATCGGACTACCGGCTGAAAACAACCATCAAATTTGATGAGTACGATGTGGTGAATGCAAAGAATCAGCTGGACTATCACCATCAGTTCACCAACAATTGCCTGCAGCTCAATAATCAGGATGGTACGTTCAGCGAAATTGCGCAACTCTCCGGTGCAGACGCCACGGGATGGAGCTGGGGCGCGCTGATATTCGATCTGAACAATGATGGATGGAAAGACCTGTTTGTGTGCAATGGAATCTACAGGGACCTGACCGATCAGGACTTTCTGGAATTTTTCAGTAACCCGGAAACCCTCAACCACTATCGCGAAAATGGATTCGACGTCACTGATATATTGAGTAAAATGCCTTCGGTGCCGCTGCAGAAGTATGCCTTTATCAATCAGAAAAATCTGATGTTTAAAAATGAAGCACTCAATCTGGGATTCAGTCAGCCGGCATTCAGCAATGGCGCGGCTTACGCAGATCTGGATGGAGACGGGGACCTGGATCTCGTTATTAATAATGAAAATTCCGAAGCCTTCGTGTACCGGAATATGAGTACTGAAACACTGCATCATCATTTTCTGAAAGTTAAACTGGACGGGGATTCATTGAATACCTACGGACTCGGTGCACGGGTTAGACTCTATGCTAACGGGATGGCACAAACGCTGGAGCAGATGCCGAGCCGGGGATTTGAGAGCAGCGTGGATCCGGTGCTGAACTTCGGACTCGATACGGCAAAACATATCGACAGTTTAACCATCCAGTGGCCGGGCGGCCATTATCAGAAACTGTTCAACGTTCGCTCAGATACCACGATCACGCTGCACCGCAAAGACGCGGTCAGCACCGTTTCCTGGAAGCCTGAGCCCGGCAAACCCATCTATAATAATGTGACCGCGGGATTCATCACGGGCAATATCCATCATACGGAAAATGAATACGTTGATTTTAACCGGGAGAAACTGATTCCGAAAATGCTGTCTACAGAGGGACCGCGTATCGCGGTAGGGGATTTGAACGGCGATGGCCTGGAAGATTTCTATATGGGCAACGCGTTTGCAGACACGGCCAAAATATTTATTCAGCAGCCCGATGGCCATTTTAAACAAAAAGCAGAACCTGTATTTGAAAAAGACAAATACTTCGAAAGCGTGGGTGCTGTGCTGATCGATATCGACGGAGACGGAGATCTCGATCTGGTGGTTGGCTCCGGAGGCAATCAGGCCCTGCCGGGTTCAGCCAATCTGCTCGCCCGGTTATATCTCAACGACGGAAAGGGGAATTTCAGCCGGAGTACGAAGGGTTGGCCTGAAGTGGCCATCAATGCTTCCTGCGTGAAAGCACTCGACTTTAACGGGGATGGTAAAATGGATCTCTTTATCGGCGGCCGTGTGATACCCGGTCACTATGGATTAAAACCCGCCAGCGCTTTACTGAGAAATGAAGGAAACGGATTGTTTACCGACGTGACCAAAACACTGGCTCCCCAATTGCTGGACCTGGGCATGGTAACCGATGCGGCATGGGCCGATCTGGATGGAAGCGGAAAACCGGAATTGGTTATTGTGGGAGATTGGATGCCGGTGACCATGATGCGTTTTGAAAAAGGACAGTTTCAGAAAGTGTGGGAAATTCCCAATTCCTCCGGATGGTGGAATTCATTGGCCGTTGCGGATCTTAACGGGGATGGATTTCCTGATCTCGTGGGCGGGAATTTTGGATTGAATTCAAGAATCAAAGCCGACAGCCTTCATCCAGCTCAGTTGTTCACTTCAGATTTCAACAAAAACGGACAAACGGAATGTATTCCGGTTTATTATAAAAATGACGGTAAGGCCTATCCTTATTATATGAAGGGGGAGCTCGAAAAAGAAATACCGGGTTTAAAAAAGAAATTTCTGAAATTCAAATCCTACGCAGGAAAAGAGTTTAAGGAAATCTATAATGAAGAGGAACTCAGGCAGGCTACCGTGCTGACCGTAAAAGAAACCCGGACCGCTGCCTTCATCAATGACGGCAAAGGACATTTTACGATACAGCCACTTCCTATAGAGGCGCAGCTGTCCCCCGTTTATGCCAGCATTATCTATGACCTGAACGGAGACGGGTACAAGGATATCTTCCTCGCCGGTAATTTCTACGGACTCAAACCACAAACGGGCCGCTTTGATGCCAACTATGGCACGCTCTTACTTCAGGGTGCGCACCATCACTTTCATTATGTGGCTCCCAAACAGAGCGGCCTTTTTATGAAAGGGGAGGTCCGGGATGCCGTGATGCTGAATGCAGGCGGCAAAAACACCATGATGATGGTGGCCAGAAACAACGATAATCTGATGTTATTTCAGAAGGCAAAGTAAAACCAATCAAATTCTTTATTGTAAATCAATTAGTTGCATAGGGTGGTCTGAAAATTCAGGCCCATATTCTTGGAAATGAACAGCCATTCCTCCTACCTTTGCCGTCCTTTAAATTAGCTACCGGGATAGCGGTGGTAAATCAAAAACAGAATTATGAGCAAATTACATTTCGTTACAAAACATGCGAACGAGGCTACCGTACAACGTGATTGGTACGTTGTGGACGGTACTAATCAAACCGTTGGCCGCATGTGTGCCCGTATCGCAGCCATCCTGCGCGGCAAGAATAAAGTTTATTATACACCTCACGTTGACTGCGGCGATTTCGTCATCATTACCAATGCAGAAAAAGTGGTGTTCTCAGGAAACAAACTGGAAGATAAGATCTACATCAACTTTTCCGGTTATCCTGGAGGAAAGAAAGAAGAAACGGCCAAAAATCTGCTGAAGCGCAGACCGGATGCGGTACTCGAAAGAGCCGTGAAAGGGATGCTGCCAAAAAACAGACTTGGACGCAAGATGTACAAGAAGCTTTTTGTTTACGCAGGTGCCGAGCATCCGCATGGAGCACAGCAGCCAAAAGAATTAAAATTCTAGTTTCTCTGCCGGAGCGTGAGCAAAGGCGGCACACGAATTAAATTTAAAATTTCACTTAGTCTTTTTATAATGGAAAAACAAAAACTTGCCACCGGAAGAAGGAAAACAGCCGTAACACGCATTTTCCTGACAAAGGGTACCGGCAAAATCGTGATCAACGATAAAGATTACAAGGATTATTTCTCTCTGGCTTATTTACAGAACCAGGTGGATCTTCCCTTGAAAACGATTGAATCTCTGGATAAATACGATATCCAGATCAACGCAACAGGTGGTGGTATAAAGGGTCAGGCAGAAGCCTGCAAACTCGGTATTGCCCGTGCATTGCTTGAAGTGAATCCGGAATTTCGCCCGGCCATGAAAGCGGCCGGTCTGCTTCATCGTGATCCGAGAAAGGTTGAGCGTAAGAAACCAGGACGCAAGAAAGCCAGAAGAAGCTTCCAGTTCAGCAAACGTTAATTCTATTATTTCAAATCAGTTGAATGCCGGGTTTTTTTAACCAGGGCGCAAAGTTTAATCAATATGGAACAGAATACTTCACTTCAGCAACAGTTATTGGAAGCCGGTGTGCATTTCGGTCACTTGAAGAAGAAATGGAATCCGAAAATGCTGCCTTATATCTTCGCAGAGAAGAAAGGCATCCATATCATCGATCTGAATAAAACAACAGAAGCGCTGCAGGAAGCCTCTGCTGCGTTGAAGCAGATTGCTAAATCCGGAAAGAAGATCATGTTTGTCGGCACCAAAAAGCAGGCGAAGGAAATCGTTACGGAATGTGCCAAAAGAGTAACCATGCCTTTCGTTACCGAACGCTGGCTGGGCGGAATGCTTACCAACTTCAATACCGTTCGTAAGAGCGTGAAGAAGATGCAGAGTATCGAAAAAATGCTGACCGACGGAACCTTCGACAGCATCACTAAGAAAGAACGTCTTACACTGGCGCGCGATAAAGATAAAATGGAGAAAGTGCTAGGTGGTATCGCTCAGCTGGGTCGTGTACCGGCCGCTTTGTTCCTGATCGATATCGGGCACGAACATATTGCACTGGCTGAAGCCAAAAAACTCGGCATCACCACATTTGGAATGGTGGATACCAACTCCGATCCGAACAAAGTGGATTTCGCCATCCCTTCCAATGATGATGCAACCAAGTCCATCGCCATCATCGTAAATTATATCGCTGCGGCTATTGCAGAAGGTCTTTCTGAAAGGCAGGCCGCGAAAGATGACGATGTGGAAGATGTAACCGGTGACGACAACGAAAAGAAAGCAGCACGTATTCAGGCAGAGGCTGAAAGCGAAGCAGCCCGTGGCAGGGGCGGGGTGGATAAAACCGCCAGAACACCCGGTGCGCCTAAACGTCGTGTTCCGAACAGCGGACGCCGTACAGGAGCCCGGTAAGCTCAAAGCCTCTTTAAGCCGAAAGCTCAAAGCCGAAAGCTCAAAGCCGAAAGCTCAAAGCCTCTTTAAGCCGAAAGCTCAAAGCCTAAAGCCTAAAACTGGTGAAGAGTCCAGGCCAAACGACCAAAAGTTTTAAGCTTTAAGTTTTAAGCTTTAGGCTTTCAGCTTTAGGCTAAAAAATCAAAAAAGATAAAAATGTCTACGACTACAACTATTACCGCAGCAGAAATAAACAAACTCCGCCAGACAACCGGCGCGGGTATGATGGACTGCCGCAAAGCCCTTGTTGAAAGCGACGGGGATTTCGAAAAGGCAATTGATTACTTAAGGAAGAAAGGTCAGAAAGTGGCTGCATTGCGCAGCGACCGCGAGGCGAAAGAAGGAGTGATCATCGCGAAAACGACAGAGGATCAGAAAACAGGTCTCATTATCACACTGGCCTGCGAAACAGATTTTGTTTCCAAGAACGCAGAATTTGTTGCCGTTGCACAGAGTATCATGGACGCAGCCATCAAAAACAATGTAAAATCATTGGAAGAACTGATGGGCACCAAACTGGAAAACGCCACGATAGCGGACAAGATCAATGATCAGGTAGCCAAGATCGGAGAAAAGATACAGCTTACCCGTTTCGAAAGAATCGATGCAGATGCAGTTTCTTCTTATATACACGGAGCATACAGAATGGGTGTTCTTGTTGGATTAAATGAGAATACAGCACCCGCGCTGGAAGCCGGAAGAGAAGTAGCCATGCAGATCGCCGCGATGAATCCGGTGGCTGTGGATCAGGACTCTGTTCCTAAAGAAACGATTGAAAGAGAAAAAGCGATTGTAACGGATCAGATCCGCAACGATCCCAAGATGGCCGGCAAGCCTGACGAGATGATTGAAAAAATTGCCGTCGGTAAACTGAATGCCTTCTTCAAGGAAAATACATTAACCGCCCAGCCTTTTGTGAAGGATCCTTCCAAAACGGTGGCGGACCATCTGAAATCTGTGGACGCCGGTCTGAAAGTGACCCAGTTCAAAAGAGTTCAGTTAGGATAGGAACTATTTATCCCCCCGATTATCCGGGGGGATTTTTTTGCCCTTTCAAAACGGATTCTCCATTTTTTATTTCCTTTCTTTGCAATAATCAAACTGACCATGCTCCCAAAATACACCCGTGTTCTGTTGAAATTGTCCGGAGAAGCCCTGATGGGAGATAAGAATTTTGGTTTCGATAACGCCGTGATTGCGCAGTACGCACAGGATATCAAGAGTGTGGTGGACCTCGGCGTTCAGGTGGCCATTGTGATTGGCGGGGGCAATATTTACAGGGGAATGAACGAAAAAGAAACGGGAATCGAAAGGGCTCACGGGGATTATATGGGCATGCTGGCCACGGTCATTAACGGTATGGCCATGCAGGCGGGACTCGAAAAAATCGGTGTTTTCACCAGGCTTCAGAGCGCGATAAAAATGGAACAGATTGCGGAACCCTATATCCGTCGCCGCGCCATGAGGCATCTGGAAAAGGGCCGTGTGGTGATTTTCGGGGCCGGTACGGGCAATCCGTATTTTACCACAGATACAGCAGGTTCCCTGCGTGCCATCGAGATAACGGCTGATGTGATCCTCAAGGGCACCCGGGTGGACGGTATCTATACGGCAGATCCCGAGAAAGATAAAACGGCAAAAAAATACAGTACCATGACTTACCAGGAATGCATCTCCGGCAACCTGAAAGTGATGGATATGACGGCTTTCACCCTTTGCATGGAAAACAACCTTCCGATCATCGTTTTCGACATGAACAGACCGGGAAACCTCAAAAGAGTGGTGACGGGCGACCAGGTAGGCACTCTCGTAACAGCTTAACTGCGTATTTTTACTTTAAATTCAGCGCCAGCTTGTATTTATGCAGGGATATCCCTATTTTGTAATGCTGAAAATCACTGCTTTCCACGATTTTCTAACCCCTTCCGTCCGGTATCCCATTAACAGCCAGCCCAGGTCCGCGGGAATCCTTTGTTCTGAGTACCGAACTATATGAAGACATTACCCCTAATACTTGGTTATACCTTAACCGTAAGACTACCTGAAATCATTATATTTCTTTTAGGAGCGCTCATTCTTGGGTTTACCATCCATTATTTCTGGACCTCCCGGAATTCCATAAGAATTCAAAAGCCCGTTCCCGACGAAGGCATCAGCGACAATGACAACTGGAAACTGAAGTATTATACGGATATGGAAGTGCAGGAGAAAACCATGCAGCAACTGCGGGATCGCCTGTCGGAATCGGAAGAGAATGAAAAAATCTATCTGCTTGAAAACGAAGAATTGAAAGAGCAGCTGGAGCTGATGAAAGAAAAACAGTCCAGGTCAGAAATGCATATCGCCAGAGCAGAGGCGCAGATCAAACCTCCGACCCTTACCGAGGATTATCTTCAGCAGTTGAAATCCGCGCAGGAAAATCTTTTTCAATACAACCAGCATATCAACAAACTGCTTCAGCAGATTCAGATGCTGAAAGAGTCAGAGAAAAAATATCAGGATCTCCAGCAACAGCATAGTGTGCTGAATGATCAATTGAACAGCCTTCACCGGCAGCTCGCGGAAAAAGACGCAGAGATCGGCCGCATCATGCAGGAACAACGACTCATACTCGAAATGAATGAGCGTATGGATAAAGCTTATTCCGACTTTACCCAGATGCAGGAAAAACTGCGCAAACTCGAACAGTACCTCGATCAGCCGCACAGCAAACGCATTGAATACGATCAGCTGCAGGAAACCTATTTCAAACTCAGCAGGGAATATGATGAAGTGAAGGGCAAACAAATGGCCCTCTTTGAAGAAAACCAGCGGATGAGCCGTATTCTGGCCGATACCGAGGATAAACTCAAAGAAGCCAATTTTCAGCGTCAGCAATACCAGAAAAAAATGTTGTTCCTCGAAGAACTCAACCGCGATATGCAGGAAGCAACAGAACAACATAAAAAGATGGAGAGCCAGCTGCGTCGCATCAGCGAAATGGAATCCATTCTCTCACGTTCTTTTCCCAAAGAACCTCCTTCATCCAGCTCTCCAATTATATAATTAAGCCGTTTTAAGCTCAAAGCCTAAAGCCTAAAGCCTAAAGCTCAAAGCCTAAAACCAATTCAGCCGCGTACAGACCTTACAAATATTTAATCTCTTACAATAAGACAGTTTTAAGCTTTAAGCTTTGGGCTTTAGGCATAAGATGGCTTTGGGCTTAAAACGGCTTAAATTGCATAATGCCTCAAATAGCAGATATCAGAAAAGAATACCGCCAGCGCAAGCTGAACATCGAAGACGTGTCGGACAACGCCATGCATCAGTTCGATCGCTGGTGGCAGGATGCAGTTAGCAGTGATATTGACGAAGTAAACGCGATGACGCTGGCTACCTCTTCAGCCGACGGACTCCCCGCCGCCCGCATCGTGTTGTTAAAAGGATTTCACGGTCGCGGATTCCAGTTTTTCACCAACTACGAGAGCTACAAGGGGAAACAACTTCAGGAAAACCCGAGGGCCTGCCTTGTTTTTTTCTGGAAAGAACTGGAGAGGCAAATTCGAATTACCGGAATTGTAGAGAAAGTGAGCCAGAAAGAAAGCGATGAATATTTTCAATCAAGACCTGCAGGAAGCCGTATCGGTGCCTGGGCATCTCCCCAGAGTGAAGTAATCGAAAGCGCTGAATGGCTCAGCCTGAGGGCCAGCCAGATGGAAACGGATTTTGCTGATAACGGAATTCCCCGGCCTCCTCATTGGGGCGGTTACCTCGTGAGGCCCGTTACTATTGAGTTCTGGCAGGGCAGACCCAACCGTTTACACGATCGCCTGCAGTATAGCTTACAGGAAAATGGCACCTGGAAAATTGAACGGCTCGCACCCTGAACAATTACTTCTGTACTCCTGTACTTCTGTACTTCTGTACTTCTGTACTTCTGTACTTCTGTACTTCTGTACTCCTGTACTTCTATACTCCCTAAGCTTCCTTCTTTTTCGCTACAACAACCTTTTTCTCGTTCTTCGGGCGACTTTTTCCGAATGAACCCTTGAATATCTTGCCTTTTTTAGTTTTCTTATCTCCTTTACCCATGTTATTTTATTAAGACTGCAAATATCCGTAAAAATAAAAGCCCCGGCTAATTAATAATAATCAGATAACCGGGGCTTTTAATTACTTATTTAGTGAAGTAATTATAATTTGCCAGACAATTCCTTTCCTGCTTTAAACTTGGCTACTTTTTTTGCCTTTATTTTTATCACTGCGCCGGTCTGCGGATTGCGGCCATTTCGGGCAGCTCTCTTAGAAACGGAAAAAGTTCCAAATCCAACCAGTGTAACTTTTCCGCCGCCTTTCAATGTTTTGGCAACAGCTTCTGTAAATGAATCCAGTGTTTCATTGGCCTGTGTTTTTGTAATACCTGCATCATCGGCAATCTTAGTAATTAATTCTGCTTTGTTCATAGTGTAATATTTTGTATCGGCAAATATAGCAGCTTTAAATTCCCGTCAAAATATTTCAGGCCGCTCAAAAGCATATAATTCAGTACCGGCAAGGGTTTCAGCCCGCGTTCCCATAATGCGCCGTGAAGAATAATGTGAAGCAAGGGGCGCAAAGCCCTGATGGTAAAGAGTTTCGGAGCGTTTTATTCTTTTCCACAGGAAACGCACAGTATTATTTCTTTTTCAGTTCAAGATACACGGGGCAGTGATCGCTTTGTTTTACATCAGGATAGATGTCAGACTTCACGATGCGGTCGGCAAGCGCATTCGTGACATTGATATAATCAATACGCCAGCCTTTATTGTTCAGTCTCACGGTTGGAAACCGCTGGCTCCACCAGCTGTAACGCCCCGTTTCACCGGCATGCTTTTTTCTAAAGCTGTCCGTCCACCCACTCCCGAGAAATTTATCCATCCAGGCTCTTTCTGCCGGAAGAAATCCCGAGGAGTTTTTATTTCCCTTCGGATCATGGATATCAATATCGTTGTGTGCAATATTGTAGTCACCGCATAATACCAGGCGCGGATATTTTTTCTTCAGCTCATCCAGATATAAATACATTTCATCCAGCCACTGATATTTATAACCCTGCCTGATTTCTCCGGATGTGCCGGATGGAAAATAAGCGTTGATCAGACGAAGATCACCGAAATCCATCTGAATCACCCTGCCTTCTTCATCACTCACGGTGTGACCCGTACCATATTGAATGTTGTCGGGTTTAATTTTTGTAAATACGGCAACACCACTGTATCCTTTTTTTTGCGCACTGAACCAGTAGTCCTGATAACCCAGCGCTGTGATCTCCTGATGAGCCACATTGTCTTTTTCCGCTTTGGTTTCCTGTATGCAGATCACGTCTGCCGGATCCGTCTTTAGCCAGTCCACCAATCCTTTTTTCATTGCGGCGCGGATGCCATTTACATTATAACTGATGATACGCAGGGATGCCATTCTTTGTTTTTATATTCGGTATGTAATTTACTTCTTGTTTATTAAATCCTCTCTTTCCATGGCCGCAGATTCCATTACACAGACAAAAAATAGTTCCGGACAGGCGCCCGTTATTTCGGCAAAAAGGCCGCTTTATCTGGACGGTCCCCAGAGCAGAAGTTTCGAATTGTCCTTCGCCTGGAAGGTTTTCCGCCAGATTCTCGCAGGTAACCGGGGACTCTATTTCGTAGGTCCCTGCATCACCGTTTTCGGATCTGCCCGGTTCAATGAAACCCATCGGTATTATGGAGATGCCAGGGAATTTGGAAGAAGGATTGCGGGCATGGGATTCACCACGATGACGGGCGGAGGGCCCGGTATCATGGAGGCTGCCAATCGCGGTGCTTTCGAGAGTGGTGGAAAGTCCGTTGGGTGCAATATCCATTTGCCCATGGAACAGAAACCCAATCCCTATATGCAGCAGTGGATCACCTTCGATTATTTTTTTCTCCGGAAGGCCATGCTGTTAAAATATTCCTACGCATTCATTGTGATGCCCGGTGGTTTCGGAACCCTGGATGAAATGTTTAACACCCTCACGCTTATTCAAACCCGGTCACTCACCCAGTTTCCCGTAGTCCTTTTTGGAAAGGAATATTATCAGCCGCTGATGGAAATGATTCAGAAAATGATTGTGGAAGAAACGATCCGGAAAGAAGATCTGAACCTACTGCTGGTCACCGACGATATTGATGAAGCCATGAATCATATCAATAACTACATTGAAAATAATTACGAGCTTCTGAAAAAACGCAAAAGATTCTGGTGGTTGTTTGAAAAGAAATTCCCTTCTAAGCCTAAAGCCGTTTTAAGCCTAAAGCCTAAAGCCTAAAACCCATTTCTTCGCCCAGTAAGTTTACTTATTATTTCCTCTCCTACACATAAAGAGTTTTAGGCTTTAGGCTTTAAGCTTTAGGCTTTAGGCTTTGGGCTTTAGGCTTAGAAGGGCTTTAAGCTTAAACTAGGCTTTATGCTTCCCAACGGGAATAACAACACCCAAATTCAAAATCATTTCATACGTCCCAAAGGCCTGCTTCACGGTCCCCTGATAGATTTTCAGATTGGTATACCGGGCATAGTCCAGCTTGTTTCCGAATTCCAGAAATATATAGTGAAGGAAAGTGACTTTGAGATCGGCTTCGAGACCCACATTCCATCCGCCCACCTGAAAATGCGGATCGTTTTCCGGCTGATTAAAGTATTTGATCTGCACATGCGGAATTACCGGTCCCACTCCGAATTTACCGAGTCCATCCACGATCAGCGTGCCCTTTCTGTTCTCCCAGAACCTCCAGCGCTTAACCACATTGAAGAGTAAAAAGTTGGCGCCATTATTCAGGTAATGGTAGGAACTTGAATCCGTGCCATGCGTGCTGTCAGAAAAAAGTACATGGCCATCATAAGGATTGCCGTTCACCTTACCGACGATATGTACCATCTGGTTGTCTTCGAAAAGCCATTTGGTATGATCGAAATTAATTTCAACACCCCATCCCTTATCCCGGTCAATCATATAACCGAGGCGGTAATTGTACTGAGGAATGCTGAGGGCCTTGGTAAAAAACTGTTCGTCCCAGCCGGGATGATTCACACCCACCACATTTTTGAATGTAAACGCGTTGCCCAGAGAGGGCTGATTCACACTCACATTGCTGTTCGTATACCACTCTTTATTATACCCCCAGGAGAAATATAATTCGTGCTTTCTGCCTTTTTTCGTTTTCAGAATGGTCGTGGTTTGCTGACCACCGCCCGCAGGCTGCGTGGTTGTTTGCTGGGCAAGACCGGTAAGAGGAAAAAACGCAATGGCCATCAGCATATACCGGCCCACAAAATTTCGGTTAATCATATAATAGGAAAAAATTTCAGACTGCAATTTACGATCATTCTTTTTAACAGCTGGTTAATGCCCCTAGGCATCGTAGTCCAGCACCGGGCGTAACCATCTTTCTATTTCAGTGACTTCCATATTTTTCCGGGAGGCATAATCCTCTACCTGGTCTTTGCTGATTTTACCGATTCCGAAATATTTGCTTTCCGGATTCGCCAGATACCAGCCGCTCACCGAAGAGGCGGGATACATGGCCAGGGATTCCGTGAGACTGATCCCCGTTGTTTTTTCTCCGCCCAGCAGGTGAAATAATTTGTATTTCTCTGTATGATCGGGACAGGCAGGATACCCGGGCGCCGGCCGGATACCGGTGTATTCTTCGCGGATCAATTGCTCATTGGTCAGATCCTCGGTTTTTTCATATCCCCAGTATTCCGTTCTCACTTTTTTATGCAGCATTTCTGCAAAGGCTTCGGCGAGGCGGTCAGCGAGTGCCTGGAGAATAATTTTATT
>CBDCCE010000041.1:0-30447 GCA_965214575.1 Puia sp. | reverse complement strand
AACGTATAACTATATCCTCATGACCCTCAGCGGACCGTTGAACGGTCGGTCCGCTTTTAAAAAATTAAACAAAATGAATACAAAAGAAATGATGGCACCGGAAACGCCTTTTTCAAACGAAATCATTTTTAACCAGATTCAGAAAATATTCGTAGCAAACCCATTTTGTACTTCGCCCATCCTCCGGAATTTTCTCCGGTTTATCGTCAGTGAATATATGGCCGGCCGGTCCGAGCATATTAAGGAATATACAATTGCCACACAGGTCATGAAACGGCCGGTCTCCTTCAGCCCGCAAACGGACGGGATTGTACGAATCCATGCCAGGCGGCTCCGGCTCGCGCTGGAACATTATTATCAGGGCGAGGGAAGTCAGGATGAACTGTATATCGCTATTCCCAAGGGCCGTTACAAGCCGTCGTTCGCTTTCTTCGGGACCACGGCAAATATTCAGGTCAGGGAAACGCACAAGCTGAATAAAATAAATGCGGTTAAAATAGCCGTACTTCCATTCAAAACATTTGAACTCGGAATGTCTTCGATCGCATTTGCTGACCATCTTGGGCAAAATCTGAGTAGCGAACTGTCCGGAACCATTCAGTATTCGGTGATATCTTATCACCTGGTACGCGATCTGCATGTAAAAAATAAATCCATTGAACATCTGGCATCGGCATACGGCGCCCATTTTGTTGTTACCGGTAATATCCAGTTTGAGAATCAGAAAATAAGGGTTTCGGTACAACTGGTAAATACATACGACGCTGTGCAGATCTGGTCCAATATTTATCATCTGGATTATAGTTCAGATCATTATTTTGAACTCACTGATATTCTCGTAGCGCGCATGATGGATCTGCTGGGCGATCCGCATGGCCAGGTGATGAAACGACTCACCATAGCCCTCAGTGAAAATAACAGGCATGCTGCTTTAATGAACGGATAAATGATCTCCGGTTTACCAAAGAGCAGCCGACACCTGGCCGGCAATTTCATGCAGCTTCCGGAAAACAGGTAATTACCGGTTTTTTCCTGTTTAAGAATTTTAACGAAGCTTAGTTTTGTGAAATGGAAAAGATAAAAATTGCCGCGGCCCAGTTCGAGCACCAGAGCGCCAACAAATCCTATAATCTTTCGGTGATCCGAAAACTTGCCGGAGAAGCCGCTGCAGCAGGCGCACAGGTAGTTGCTTTCCACGAATGCTCCATACCGGGGTACACTTTTGCCAGAAAACTGTCGAGGCAGGAAATGACCGGACTCGCGGAATATCTTCCGGAAAGCCCATCCATTGCAACACTGAAAGCCATTGCAAATGAATTCGATATTGTTATTCTGGCTGGATTGTTTGAGAAAGACAGGGAAGACAGTTTATATAAAGCCCAGGTAGTAGTTGGAAAAGAAGGTCTGATGGCCAGCCACAGAAAACTTCATCCCTTTATTAATCCTTACCTGACTCCCGGAAATTCCTATACGGTCTTTCATTTGTTCGGATGGACATGTGGCATCCTGATTTGTTATGACAACAACATTATTGAAAATGTGCGGGCCACGGCTTTGCTCGGAGCCGATATTATTTTTATGCCCCACGTTACTATGTGTACGCCCTCGCCACGCCCGGGCGCGGGATTTGTGAATCCGGAACTTTGGAAAAATAAAGAAGCGAATAAGAAAATACTGCATGAGGAATTTGACGGACCGAAGGGCAGGAGCTGGCTGATGAAATGGCTGCCCGCCCGGGCCTATGACAATGGGGTGTTTGCTGTTTTTTCGAATGCCATCGGTATGGATGACGACCAGCTGAAAAATGGCCTTTCGATGATCCTGGATCCCTTTGGAGAGGTCATGGCAGAATGCCGTACACTGGGGCAATGAAATCGTTGTCGCCGAATTCGATCCCGAAAAATTAATAAATGCCGGCGGTCGCCGCTATATAAAAGCGAGAAGGCCCGATCTTTACAGGAATATTATCGGAAAACCTCATGTTAGCAACCAAAAAGTGGTGTGGCTTGAGAACAATTCAGGTTATGAAGCCACCTAAAATGAAAAATAAGTCTCTGGGTCTTTTATTTTCTATGGCGATTACGGTCTTGTGCAACTTCTCAATAAAAGCACAAACGCGCCTCGACAGCCTGCTGCCTGTCCGGGGCTTCAGCATAGATGTGCCAAGGCCAGCGGGATTAGACTCTTTCATTCATTTTATTGATGCCGATCTGGCCCCGCACAAAATCAACCTGCTGGTCGTGCAGATGGAATACCATTATCAGTTTACTTCGCACCCGGAACTCACCGATAGTTTTGCCCTCTCCAAAGCCGATGTCAAAAGAATCGTAGCGGTCTGTAAAAAAAATAACATCCGCGTGATCCCGCAGATCAATTTTCTCGGCCACCAGTCCTGGGCAAATCATATCGGTAAACTTTTGCGTGTATACCCCCAGCTGGATGAAACACCTGCCATACAGTTGCCCGTGAAATACGAATGGCCGAATGCAGATAATCTGTATTGCAAGAGTTACTGCCCCCTGCATCCGGATCTGCACCCCGTCATCTTTGCCGTCATGGATGAACTCTGTGATGCTTTTGAGAGCAACGCGTTTCATGCGGGCATGGATGAAGTGTTTTATATCGGGGAAAGCCAGTGCCCGCGCTGCTGGGGCAGGGACAAAGCAGAATTATTTGCCGGCGAAGTGCGGGCCATTCACGATCATCTGCAGTTGAAAGGAAGACAGCTCTGGATCTGGGGCGACCGCCTGCTGGATGGCAGAACAACCGGGCTCGGTCAGTGGGAGGCCAGCTATAATAATACTTACCGGGCAATCGATATGATTCCTAAGGATATCGTGATATGCGACTGGCACTACGAACGGCCGGATAAGACCGCGATCTATTTTGCCATGAAGGGCCTGCAGGTGATTACCTGTCCCTGGAGACAGCCGTCTACCACCGTTTCTCAAATAAACGATATGATTTCCTTCCGGAGGGAATCCTCTTCGGAAATGCAAGCCCGTCTCCTCGGTGTCATGGAAACGACCTGGATGCGGACAAGCAGTTTTCTGGACAGCTACTATATCAACCGTCCGCTACCCCCTTCGGCCGAAAATGAACCCTGGAATTGTTTCCGGGTATTCTGTGATACGATAGATAAGCTGTAAAAGCTTTCCGGATGCTCAGCCAATCCCGCAGTCTGCCCTTTTTTCAGGCAGTCCACTCATCGCTGCTGCCCGCCGCCCGGCGCGCGCCTTTGTTTTAGTAACTTTAAAAACATGAAAGCTTGGTTTCTTTGGATTGCGTTGATTGTTCCGTCGGCCATATTCTGCCGGAATAGTGATCCGGCCACTTCAACAGGTACAGGCCGGATCGACAGCCTGAACGCCCTCAGTCTGCAATTCATCGGGCATTCGCTATTGGATTCGGCCGATTTTTACGCAAGAACCGCTTACACCGAATCTGCCTCCCTCTCTTATATACACGGCATGGCCGAGGCGCTTGCCCGTCTGGCCAATATCCAGACTTTCTTTCACGGCCGGTATGCAGAAGCAGAAAAATTGTACAAATCATCCCTTGCGCTTTTTCAGAAAACAACGGATCACCGCGGATTGGCAGATACGTATAATAGTATGGCCTTCGTTTGTTTCAGCCAGAGCAAATACGATGAAGCACTGGCTTATTCCAACAACTGCTACAACATCTATGAAAAGAATAAAGATGAAAAGGGGATGTCGGATATTCTTCAGCTGATTACCCAGATACATATTAAAAGAGGAGAATTCGACAAGGGGTTCGATGCTGCACAATCCGCTTTGCAGCTGAGCATCCGTACCGGCAACAAAGCGGATATCAAGGGTTGCCTGCTCGGACTGGGTACGCTCTGTATGGGCATTGAGGAATATGCCCTCGCATTGAATTATTACCGGTCCGTATTTCAGCATTTTACAGTGGAAGACTCGATGGATCTCATGAGGTCAGAAGACCTCCTGTGGGCCAAGATGGAATTTGCTGAAATCTATAGTCACCTGAACCGTTTCGATTCTGCCCTGTACCGGTATAATCTGCTGGACACCGCCGGACTACCGGACAAGGATATACGCATTTTCCTGATCAGCAAGGGCGAATATGATATGCTGACCGGGCAATATGAGAACGCGCTGCCCCTGCTGCAGCGTGGTCTGGCGATTCACAGAAAACTGAACGACGGAAATGAAATCGTTCGCGCAGTGATGGACCTGGCGGAAACATGGACCGTGCTGGACAATCAGCCGGAAGCTTTATTGTTTGCCAGGGAAGGACTCCGGCTCGGCATACAAACCGGCGCCAGACAAAGAATGCGGGATGCGTATAAGGTACTTTATACGGTGTATGACCGCCGGGGAGAAGTGGACAGCGCCTATCATTACTACCGGGAATACATACAAACCAAGGAATCGCTTACCGATGATCAGACCAAGGGCAGATTTGCTGCCAATGAATATATCGGCAAAATTGAACTGCTCAATAATGAAAAATTGATCGGACAACAAAAATTAAAAATACAGAATCAGCAGCTGAAAAGTCAGACACTTATCCGGAATATCCTGATTGGTTTTCTGTTGCTGAGTTTTCTGATGGGTGCACTGGTTATCCGGAACAGCTGGCTCAGGCGCCGGAACGAAAAGCTGAAGAACGAGAATATCTATAAAGAACTGCAGCATAAAAGTACCGAAATGGAAATGCAGGCCCTGAGGGCACAGATGAATCCTCATTTTATTTTTAACTGCCTGAATTCCATCAACCGCTTCATCATGCGCAATGAATCGGAAGAGGCATCAGACTACCTCACCCGTTTTTCACGCCTCATCCGGCTCGTGCTTAACAATTCAAAGAAAGCCTGGATTCCACTCGAAGATGAACTCGAGATGCTGAAACTATATATGGATATGGAAAGAATGCGGTTTAAAAACGCATTCGACTATGCACTCGATTACCCGGAAGGTATGGATATCTCCACCCTGCTTATACCACCGCTGCTGCTGCAGCCCTTTGTTGAAAATGCCATCTGGCACGGACTGATGCACAAGAAAGAAAACGGTCACCTGAGTCTCCGTTTCCGTCGGGAGAAAGATATTCTGCACTGCGTGGTGGAAGACAATGGTATCGGTCGGCCGGCGGCGGCCAAAGCCGGCAGTAAATCAACCCAGGCGCACAAGTCGCTGGGTATACGTATCACCCGCGACAGGCTGGCATTGATCAATGGTGACTCGGAGGACGACAAAGTATCTTTTCAAATTGAAGATCTCCGGGATCCGCAGGGTCAGCCCACCGGCACCCGCGTAAGTCTGCGTATCCGTTTTCAGGAAAACAGCAACCAGGAGGACCATCCATTTACTAATATAAAAATAACCAGTCATGATCCGGGCAATTATCATTGACGACGAACCTTACTGTTGCGAAACACTGGAGATGATGATCGCAAAATTTTGTCCTGACCTGAAAGTGTCGGCTATTTTTTACAATGGCGCAGAGGCACTCGAATTCCTGGCCAGTAATCATCCCCAGATTGTTTTTCTGGATATTGAAATGCCCCATATGAACGGGTTTGAATTTCTCGAAAAATTGAGGGACATCCCTTTTGAATTAATATTTACTACCAGTTACGATCAATATGCGATCAAGGCTATCCGTTTCAGCGCGATGGACTATCTTTTAAAACCCATCGATCGCGAAGAGCTCGTGGCGGCAGTGGCCAGGGCATCCAGAACACTCAGGCATCCCAGTGAACTTCAGCTCGAACTTCTTCTTCAGAAAATAGCCGCGCCAAAAACTCCGGTCAAACGGATAGCTATTCCCACGCTCGATGGATTGCAGATGGTGGAAATGGACCTGATCATCAGTTGTGCGTCGGACAGCAACTACACGCATTTCTTCCTGAAAAATAATAAAAAACTAACCGCCTCGCGCACCATGAAGGACGTGGAGGAGCTGCTTTCCGAATATTTTTTCCTTAGGGTTCATAATTCATTTCTTGTAAATCTCAACGAGATTCAGAAATATATCCGGGGCGAAGGGGGTTACCTGATCATGTCCGATGGCTCTCATATTGATGTATCCCGCACACGCAAAGACATGCTGCTCCAGAAACTGCAGCCGAACCGGCTGTAATTTATTTCCCCTCAGTCAGATTCCCCGTTCATTGTCCGGTTCTGCAATTCACGCAATGCCGCTGGTTAAAGCCTGCACGGCGATATAGATTTGTTTCAGAAACAATCGAAATCATTAACCATTCAAATCTTACAAAATGAAAAAGTCAAATCGCATCCTGTTTATTGTTATCGCTTTTATGGCATTTAGCTGTGCAACAAGCCAGGCACAAATCGTTATGAATACTCACCGCAACTTTGTGTTCGGAGAAGAAGGACAGTTTTTTTCCAGAACCCCCAACAGCCTTTCCGTTTCTGCAAATAAGAAAGCAGAAATGAATTTCAATAAATTGTATTCCAAAGCGAGTGGCGCAGAATGGTCAGCACTGAAGGATAACACGCTGCTCTGTCGTTTCTCCATGAACGAAATTCTTTACCGCGCATTTTATACAACGAATGGAAAGTGGATAGCCACCATATCCGGTTACGACGGCGCGCATCTCCATCGGGAAGTGTACAATCAGGTAAAAAGAATCTATTACGATGCCCGCATTGTGTTTGTTAATCAGATCGATCAGGCAGACGCCAAACCCGTTTATGTGGTGGAACTGCGCGATGAAAAATCCATTAAGAAAGTCCGGGTACAGGGCGACGATATGGAAGAGCTCAGCGAGTTTATCAATCCATAAAGAAGGTCGCCTGAACCATTCAGGTGGTTATAATCAATAAAGAAAGGGCCCTTTTCCAGGGGCCCTTTCCATTAAACGCAAACTCATTAATGCTGAATATCGAGTTTTACCGTCGTTCGGTTAAAATTGGAATCTGTGATAATGAGGTAATATACGCCTGTACCGAACGAACCTAAATTCGAAATTATTTCAACGGAACTGTTCACATCATGCACGAGAGTTGCTGACATCAGGTTTGCTCCTGCGGAATTATACAGACTGATATGATAAATCCCTCCGCGCTGACCCGCCATGGATAGTTTGATTTCGTGGCCGGTTACCGGATTAGGATATACGCTGATGCCTTTCGTAATGGCGCCCATATCTATTTTTATGATGTCGCTGTAGTTGAATACCGCATCGATATCATTCATCTTAAGCCGGTAGAAATTGATGCCTGTATTTGGATTCTGATCTGTCCAATGATAAGACTTGACAGAAGAACCATTTGTAGCCGGCAATTGACCGATGGACACGAACGCTGAGCCATCCGAAGAGCGTTCGATGTCGAAATGGGAAACATTGTACTCTCCCGTAGTCACCCAGTTGAGATTTATTAATGCGCCCGCCCGGTTGCCCGAGAACGAAAGGAGGGTGAGTGGCAATGAAGTACTCTGGCCATAGGCAAAAGTGAAAGAGGAAAAGGTGGACTGCAATTTGTTTTTTAATGCAGCGGGTATGGAGCCGCCGGTTACATCTCCATTCTCAGGAGTCCAGGTTCCGGTTACCAGTCCTGCTACAACAACAAAATCGGATGTGCTTGGAGCTCCGAGGCTCCAGTTATTATTCGCCTGGTAGTTCAAAGTGACGATGGCATTGGGACCACTTATTTTTCCAATATCCCAATATTCATCCGTAGCAATTGCCGTCAATAATGGAGAAATGCTGCCGGCAGGAGGAGTGACGGGAAAATATTCTGCACTAAAAACTCCTGACGACGCTGTTGAGGGAGTAACCGTTACAGGCAGATAACCAAGCCCCTTGCCAACGGGAAACACAAAATTTCCCGTAGAAGCTGTGTTGCGGATCAGTGGTCCGTTTACGAAAGAAGTATTGCTGCCTCCGGTAAAGGTTGCTGCAGAGACCATCGTCAGACTATTGGATGTGGTTGTTTGAATAAGTCCGTCTGTCAGATTCAGCGATCCTCCGACAATAACTGGATTAGCAAGGATGGCAGACTGAGCCGTATTGCTGATGGTAAAATTATTCAGCAGGTTCGTGGTACCGGGAGTAGTCTGATCAAAGGATAAAGAGGGGCTCGTCAGTCCGCCGCTCACGATCAGGTTACTTGTACTGCTGCCCTGAAGTCCTCCGCTAACGGTATTGGTCAATGTATTCAGAACGCTCAGCGTATTGGCACCGATCGCCAGTTTTCCTGCGGTGAATAATAAATTTCCGTTCACGCCGAGATCGCCCGAGAGAGCAACGGTTTGTCCGCTGCTGTTGATCGTTAAATTATTCAGCGCATTGCTTACACCAGGACTCGTCTGATCAAAACTGATCGTGGGACTCACGGTTCCGTTCACGATCAGGTTACTGGCGAGACTACCCGTGAGGCCATTGGCAACTGTATTCACCACAGTGCCCGCGATCGTGAATGTACTGGCGGCAAGAGCCAGCTTGCCGGAAGTAAAAGTGAGTGCACCGGGTACAGTTACATTTTGATTGAGGGTGACCCCGCCCGATGTATTATTGATAGTCAGGTTGTTTAAAGTCAGTGCTGCCGCAGCATTGATATTCTGTGGAATGGATCCAACCATGGAAACCGTGTTTCCGGTCGTGGATACGGTTGCGTTAACGGTCAGGTCGCCGAGTATATTTAAGGAAGCGGCGGGTAGTATATTGGTACCACTTCCGCTGACGATAAGGTTATAATAAGATCCGGTGGATCCATTGGGTATCAGAATGGTCTGGGTACTCCCATTATATTCCACCGTGTTCGTGAGCAGGCCCGTGCTCCAGGTACCCAGGTTCGTCATCAGTCCCCCGATGCGCATAATATTATTGGTGCTCATCTGCAGGTTAGCCCCGCTGTTGATGGTCACATTGTTAAAATTGGTTGTGCCACTCATGCTTCCGGCTGCATTGGTGAAAATGATCGTGCTTGTACCGGCATTAAAAGTTCCGCTATTGCTCCAGTCGAGCCCGGCATTGTTAAGTATCAGCTGCGCACCGGGATCTGAGTTTACAATACCGCCCGTTTGAATGGTAAGCGATCCGTTGCTGGCCGTAGCCGGCATGGAAGGATCATTGGGCGTGGTCGCTGCATCGGGTATGATCAGCACCGTGTTAGTGGAAGGTCCTCCGTTGGGTGTCCAGTTGGTGGCTGTGATCCAGGATGTGCTGGTGGAACCATTCCAGGTGAGCGTGGTGAGTGTGGATTCATCGAGCGAAAGCTGAACGGCCCCAAAGGTCGAAGAGAAAAAAGCCACGTTCACGTTCGATAAGGCAACCCAGTTTTGGGTAGTATTGAAATTGGATTTTCCATGTTCGGTCAGCACGGAGCCGGTAAAACGAAAAGAAAAATCTACAAGATTGTTCTCCACATTTCCATTGAGTTCGCCATCCAGATAATGGGCGGTGATCACGGCTTTAGTTCCGGTACCGCCGGTTTGAATAAAATCGTAGGTTCTTAATATGGCGCCGGACTGCCAGGTGGGCGCAACACCAATGGCTATTTTCATACTCATCTGTGAAGGCAGGGTGCCGGTATTAGGGAATGTTATATAGGAATACTGGTTACCCATAGTATAGGTCGTGTTGACCAGAATCGTGGTTCGTTTAACGATACCCGTAACATCACCCACGCCAATGGTGGTAGCGAGCGATCCCATATTCAGTGTGAAACTGCTCATGGATAAACTGCCCAGAATGGTGGAAGGATTGGAAGCAGAAAGGTTGAGTACATTATTTACATTCAGATCAGCAGCGGCGGTTGTTCCTCCCGTGGCACTGATGGTCAGATTTTGATAGGCGGGCACCCCGGATACCGTCTGTGCCACACCTGATGCATATTCCACGGTGCCAGTGGTTGAAATCGTATTTGTCGCAAAAGCGGGCCAGACTGTTGCCACCGTGGCGCTTCCCAGTTTAAAAGTTCCGGCTACGAGATTCAGTGCACCTGTTGAAGTCACCTGATTACCTCCGTCTGCGAGTGTTCCGGCGGTAAGCGTTAAAGTGGTTTTGATCACCATGGGCCGGCTTAATGTGACCACCTGCCCTGTGCAATTCAGCGTCAGATTATTCAGAATATTGGTCGTGCCGGGAGTAGTCTGATCGAAACTCAATGTCGGACTCACTGTTCCATCGATCACCATGTTGCCCGCTACATTGCCGGTGATCCCATCGCTGACGGTATTTGTTACCAGTCCGCGTAAAGTAAGTGTGGAACTGCCGATGGACATTTTTCCGGCGGTAAACGTAAGTGTGCCACCGCCATTCAGAATCAGGTTATTGGCCAGAGCAGTCGTTTGCCCTGTATGGTTGATCGTCAGATTATTTAAAATATTCGTGGTGCCAATCGTTGTTTGATCGAAACTCAGGGTTCTGCTGAAAGCTCCGCTGATGATCAGGTTGCTGCTGGTGGAACCTCTGAGTCCACCGGTAACTGTGTTGATTACATTTCCACCAAGCGTCAGTGTCTGGCCGCCCAGCGCAAGAAAGCCCGTTGTAAAAGTAAGGGTGCCGGTCACTCCAAACGTGCTGGTCAGCGTGACGCCGGTACTGTTGTTGACAATCATATTCTGAATCGCATTACCCGCAAAAGATCCGGTCGTAATGGATTGAGGCGCGGCGCCCACATATTGGACCGTGCCACTGCTGGCTGTACAGGTTCCGAGATTGATAAGTGTGCCGGCGAGTTGCAATGTTCCTGTGATAGTAAGCGAGGTGGCCGCTTCCAGAGAAATACTGTTGGCAGGTGCCACCGTGCTGATCACTGGATAGTTAGGTTTGCCTGCCGGTATAACCACAATGGCCGGATCCGTAATTGTTGGTACTATCCCGGTTGACCAGTTTCCCGGATCGGTCCATGCTGTGGAAATGGCTCCGGTCCAGAAGATGGTCGTAATATTATAATACGCCGCCTGATTATTATCGAGCAGCGCTACATCCGCCGCACTCAGGGCTGTTGAAAAAACAGTCAGCTCGGAAACGGATCCACTGTAATAGGCAACAGTGGGTGTGTAAAAACCAATGTCGAGTAAACCCACATTACTCAGGTTGGATGGCGCCCCGCTGCTGAGTATGCCGAGGGAAATACCATTTTTATAAAACTGGCTGGAGGCAGTTGAAAGTTTTACCGAAGTATGCAACTCCAGCGTAGTGCTGGGGGTGGCGTTAAAATTCTGGTCATTGCCATACTGCGCTACGGTAAACTGCGAAGAACTGCGGTATCCGTAATGGGATATCGTATTGGAAGGACCGCTCCCGCCCGTGGTGCTGATGGGCAGCTGAAGCACCGGATTGTTGGTCGCCTCAGCAGTTACTTTATTTAAGGTATAAAGACTATTGTTCAGATAACTCGCGGCGGTTAATGTCTGAACAAAAGAAGCGAGTGCGGTAGAAAATTCTATGGACGTGCGACTGTTCACTATATATAACACGCCCGCATTCACTATCCTTGCCTGATTGGCCGATTTCAACTGGATGGCATTCCGGTTGAATCCACTCTGGTCGTACCAGGTATTCAGGTAAACCGATGTGCCGGCATAAAAACTGCTGAAGGCGATCGTGCCCGTCGTCGATTTATAAGCCAGTGCGCTTACACTCGATCCGGCTTTGGTAACCAGGGTCAGCGAAGTGGCCGAAGCAATGGAAGAAATGATTCCCAGTGTCACATTATTGCTGATCAGCAGGTCGCCCGTATTGAGGCTCGTGAAACTCGTGCCCACGCCGGTGACTGTTGCCGTACTGCCCTTAAAACTGCTGGCCGCGGCAGCAGTGGCATCCACGGCATTCAGTGTCATGGATGTTGCGCTGATTATAGTCGCCACCGTGCCGAGGTACACATTGGCCGTGCTGAAAATTCGGTCACCCACTGCCAGTTCTCCCGTGAAATTGGTGCCCACTCCGGTAACAGCCGCAGAAGCTGTTTTATAACTTATTGAACTTACATTAAGCGTTGAAAAGTTCGTCATCAGCAGCGTCGTGTTGTTCGTAATCGAAGCGACCACCCCGATGAAGCTGTTTGTTGAGTTAAACAGCGAACCACCCACTACACAGTCTGTCGTAAAACTCGTTCCAATTCCGGTAACCGTTGTCGTGGAATTTGTGACGGTAATGGTGCCCGGCTTGTTGACAACGATGGTCAGCGTTCCGGTTTTCGCCACGGTGGTACTGATGGTTCCTGCCTGCGCTGTTCCCAGGCCCACACCTACAATCACATTGGGGGTAAACGTAACCAGGCTGGCCGCTGTGGTATTACCGCTTCCGTCAAAAGCGAGGTTGGCTTCAGCATTGTCGGATGCCCTTCTCACTTTAATCGCAAAACCAGTATATGCCGAACTCATTTTGCGGAGACTAAAAGCCACCTGGGAAGGGGTGGCAGAAGTCAGGCCGGCATTGTCCAGCGTGTTTTGCGCATCTGAACTGATCACTGATGCAAGGAGCATACAGGCTAAAAAAAAGGATTTCATTCATTTGGATTGGATGGTGAATGCGACCCCGGGAATCACCCGGGTCAGTCTACAATGTATCATACAAAAAGATAGAAGCATGTAGTGTCGACGACCTGAATTCCGTAGTACAAACTATCGGGTCAAATTATGCGCGTGAATTAGTACAGGGGAGGAAATAATATATATGATTTAATTACATGTATGTATTATCTGCTGAATTATCACAGATTCTGATGGTATAGTGAAAAAAATGACTGTTTTCGATAATTTTATTTCAAAACAACCAGTTTTTGTTCATTATTATGTACATTTAATCTGATCACAGCGTTAATCATTAAAACTTCAGCTATGAATAGGTCGTTCAACAGAATATCATTGATCCTTTTAGGTTCTGCTGTTTACTGGGTTGGCTACTGTGGTTTCTTCATGCACAAGCAACATCCTGCCTATTCCGTTCTTTGTCTTTTCCTGATCATTTCCGGTTTATGGGTGGCCGGCACCAATTCTTCCAATCTTTACAGGGGTAAATAGTAGGGTTTCTTTTCCCGGTGCCTGTACAAAGAACTATTTTCATTTATTAATTAAATGAAAATAGGGTCCCCGATGCAGAAGTTTCCAATCCTGCTTTTTGTACTGCTGGTCAGTTACGCTACCCGGGCTGAGTATCGAAAGCCGCGGAACGCCACAAAACTTTCGGACACATCCGCACTGAATATTATTCCGCTACCTTTTAATGCCCATCAAACCACCGGGTCATTTTATTTCAATAAGCAAACCGCACTGCGGTTCTCAGAAAATCCAGACGAACAAACCCTGTCCGTTTTCCCGGCGTTGCCTGAAAATGATGACCTCATTCGATCTGCCGCTGAGGCAGGAGGCCGCTTCCAATGATATCCGGTTCATTACAGACCCCGCCAGGGTACCGGAAAAAGAGGGCTACACATTATTGATTAGTTCCGGTCATATTATAGTAACCGGTCACGATGCCGCAGGTTTATTTTATGGTTTGCAATCCCTCGTTCAGCTGGCTGCTGCATCCGGCAACGCGTCCGTTCCCGGATGTTTCATTGAAGATCATCCGCGATTTTCTTACCGGGGAATGCATCTCGATGTGTGCCGGCATTTTTTTTTCTGTCGAATCCATTCTGAAATGGATCGATGTGCTGGCACTCTACAAAGTCAATACTTTTCACTGGCACCTGACCGACGATCAGGGATGGCGGATAGAAATAAAAGCCTTTCCCAAACTGCAAACCATTTCCGCCTACCGCAACGAAACGCTGATAGGTCACAAAAAAGAGTTACCCCATGTTTTTGACGGAAAACGATATGGTGGTTTTTATACGAAGGAAGAAGTGACCAGGGTGGTGCATTACGCCGCTGCCCGGCATATCAGTATCATTCCCGAAATCGAAATGCCCGGCCACGCAATGGCTGCCCTCGCGGCTTATCCGAATCTGGGCTGCACGGGCGGTCCCTATCAAACCGCCACTTTCTGGGGCATATTCAGTGATGTGTATTGTGCGGGCAATGATTCAACTTTTTTGTTTTTACAAACCGTACTGGATGAAGTGCTTACTTTTTTTCCGTCCCATTATATTCATATTGGTGGTGACGAATGTCCCAAACAGCGCTGGCAGGCCTGTCCCAAATGCAGAAAGCGCATGGCAGATGAAAAGCTCACGAGCGAAAATGAATTGCAGAGTTATTTCATTAAGCGAATGGAGAAATACCTGAACAGTAAAGGGCGGCAGATCATCGGATGGGATGAAATTCTGGAAGGCGGATTAAGTCCCGGTGCCACCGTCATGAGCTGGACGGGCGAGCAGGGCGGTATAACCGCAGCGAGGGAAAATCACCCCGTGATCATGACACCGGAGAAAATGGTTTATCTCGACTACTACCAGTCGCTCTACCCCGGCGAACCTCTGGCCGGAGGCGGTTATCTTCCGCTGGATAAAATATATGGTTATGAACCCCTGCCCTCGGTACTCAGCGCGGAGCAGGCAAAATATATTATTGGCGTGCAGGCAAATGTCTGGACTGAATATATGGAGTCAGAACAAAAAGCAGAGTACATGATGTTTCCCAGGATGATGGCGCTCGCTGAGCTGGCCTGGTCGCCAAAAGATAAACGTAATTATCCTGATTTTTTAAACCGGCTGCGTGCGCAAAAAGATCTTTTTGAAAAACTAAATATTCACGCGGCCAATGTATATGATGAAATCACATACAGCGCTGAAAAAGGAGCGGAGGGCAAAACCATCTTTCATTTAAATACTGCATTACCAGGAAGCGAAATCCGATACACGGTAAGCGATAAACCATATACGATATACAAAGATGGCTTCACCGTTAACCGGGAAGAAACGATTCGCGCAGCGGTATTTAAAAATGGGCTGCAACAGAGCCGCGTTTTTGAAAATAAAATTTTGTTTCATAAAGCCATCGGCAAAAAAGTTCAGTTCACCCATGCGCCCATGGAGAATTTCAATCCGGGAGATCCCTCTGCACTCGTCAATGGGATCGAAGCCAGTGACCGGTACAACGACGGACAATGGTTCGGTTTCAGTGGCGTGAATCTGGAGGCGGTGATCGATCTGGATTCAGTGCAGGAGATCCATGAAATCGGAACAAATATCCTGAAATATCACTGGCAGAAAATGTGGGAGCCCGTGGAACTGAGTTTCTCCGTTTCCACTAACGGAGTGGATTATACGCAGGTATATACACAAAAGGATTTCCCGGTGAATGGCATCAATACCGTTCGCGCAAAATGGCCGCCCGCGAAAGCCCGGTTTATCAAAGTGACCGGCATCAATAAAGGCACTATTCCGCCGGGGGAATATATTTCCGGGGCAAAAGCCATTCTTTTAGTGGATGAAGTCTGGGTTTACTAAACTTCTTTATGGAGTTTCAATGAGCCTGAATTAAGAATAGCTTAATAGAACGGGTAGTCACCGGGTGAATGTTTTTAATATCTTTAAAAGAATCAAAATGTATTACTGATGACCCCGATCAGGAGGATTTTATTTTTTGTTTTTCTTAGCGGATCATACCTGCATGGATACGCTCAGCTAAATACTACTGAAAAAAAGATCATGGCCCGGGTCAAAGTGGACATGAACAACAGTCTGCAGCTACTGGCTGAGTCTGTGAATATCAACAGTGGCACTTTAAATACAGATGGCGTCAAAAAAGTGGGATCTGTTTATGCGGGTGAACTTCAAAAACTGGGATTCACCATCGAATGGGTGAATGAGCCCGATTCTTTGCAGCGGGCGGGTCATCTTGTTGCAACACATGCGGGTAAGAAAGGAAAACGCATTTTGTTGCTGGGGCATTTGGATACAGTGTTTGAACCGGATATGCCCATCGGCCCTTATAAATTGCTGAACGACTCAACGGCTACCGGCCAGGGCGTCATAGATATGAAAGGCGGTGACGTCATGATTATTGCTGCTTTGCAGGCGCTGGAGTCTGTAGGCCAGCTGAAGGATATGAACCTCCTGGTTTATTTTACGGGCGATGAAGAAAAACCCGGATCTCCCAACGAAGTGGCTCGTGCCGATTTTATTGAAAGAGCGAAAAACTGCGACATCGCGTTGGGTTTTGAGGCATCGGCGGGTTTGCATTATGCCTCTGCCGCTCGCAGGGGCTTCAGCAGCTGGGCACTGAATGTGAAGGCAAACACAGGACATTCTTCGGGTATATTTTCAGATTCTGCGGGCTACGGTGCCATCTTTGAAGCGGCAAGAATTCTTAATCGTTTCAGGGAAGAACTGGATACTGAAAGGTATCTCACATTCAACCCCGGTATGATCGTGGGCGGTACAGAAGTTAAATCAGAACCCGGCAGTTCCCGGGCAGAAGTACTGGGTAAAATCAATATCATAGCGCCCGTCGCAGAAGTTACAGGAGATCTCCGTTTTATTTCGGAGGCTCAGAAAAATCTCGCACGTAAAAAAATGCAGGCTATAGTAGCTGAAAGTCTGCCTGGCACTTCGTCCATAATTCACTTCCAGGATGGCGGCCCAGCCATGGAACCCACCGAAAGAAATCTTCAGTTACTTAAAGAGCTGGACCAAACTTCAAGGGAAATGGGGATCGGAGAAACACTGGCTTTTGATCCGGGTCTCCGGGGAGCGGGTGATATTTCTGACATCGCTCAATATGTGGCCTGTCTCGACGGCCTTGGTTCTTCGGGCAGTGGCGCCCACGAACCCGGCGAAACTATCCGTCTTAAAGAATATCCGGTGCTCATTCAGCGGGCCGCCATTTTCATTTACCGCCTGACGCGTTAATAGCAAAAAAAGAAAAAGGCAAACGATTTTTTTTTATTAGTATTGGTGATTCTTTGGTTTATGTGAGGCATGTCTTTTAGAGTGGTTAAATTAAAAAGACTCCTATGCGGCGTTTGCTTATATGTTTAACTCTCTTCTGTATTTTAGCCGGTTCCTGCAAAACAAAACCCCGGTCCTTTGCCGAACAATTAAAGTCAAATTTTTTGACCCATCTCAATAAAGCCGATTCTTCATTGGTCCTGGATTCCTTTAGTATATTGAGGGTGGATACCGCCAATCAGCGGTTGTTCAGTTTTTTCGAGGATACGCTGTATAAATTATCTCTGGGAAAAGTGCAGTTGCAAATGATCAATGCGACTATAGCCAACAAAAAAGACAGTATGCTTTTTTACCAGGGAGAGCTGGATTACATGGTAACGCGAAGAGACTCGCTGACGGAAGCGATATCAAAAGCAGACACGGTAAAAAAATACGGGTTACTGGCCAGCTGTTTTGTGCAGATAGGCAAGAATGAAAAGCGGGCCCAAAGCCCGGTCTATTATTTCCTCGATCTGAATATGACGGTCATGAATCCTGACAGAATAGATACGACGATTTCCCAGTTATCCGCAAGGTTAAAATAAACCAAAAGCTAAACCCGACAGAATGCAATTCAAATGGCCAGACTAACTTTTTGTTTGCTGCTGCTTCTTTCTTTTTCAGCTAAGTCCCAGGAAAAAGGATCTAGGAAAATGACACCTGCTGGCAGTGGGACTATTATCATTTCACTGGTCCGCTCGTTAAAACCGAACAATACCGCGACAAAGAAGGAACGATTTTAAATGGAGTTTGTCATTACTATGACGAAACGGGTCATATTGATTCGCTGGCGACATACCGGGTTGGAAAGAAAAACGGAGATTCCTGGAGGCAAAGCGGAGACAGTTCGAAATACAGATTGAAATATGTATACCTGGATAATTCGCTCATCTCTTTTACCGATCCATCGAAACAGGAAGAAGAGTCGTCCGTTTCATACAAGGATGAAAAGGAATCGGAATATCCCGGAGGCTTTCCGGCATGGCAACGATATTTGAGTAAACATCTTGATTATCCCGAAAGAGCTATGAATGGAAATATCATGGGATCAGTGTGGGTTGGTTTTATTGTCGACAAAGAAGGTCATTTGATTTCCCCCTATATTGACAGATCAGTGGAGTATTCTCTTGATCAGGAAGCCATGAAAATTATTCAGGAATCCGGGAAATGGCAACCCGCTTTCCAAAACGGACAAACGGTAAAGTCATATAAACTGCAGCCGATAAATTTTAGACTTGAGTAGAAGGGACTGTACATCAAACCGCTTTTAAAATTCTCGCTGCGCCTGCGTAGGGGACCGGCTGAATGGAACCATCCGGAGAAGGCATGCCATATTGAAGTGCGGCGCCCAGAATTAAAACCATATCTGCAGAAACCATTTCTTTGTTGAATGACGGAGTATGCATATAGGTTAATTCCGACTGCGTGCTGCCTACCGGAACCCATTCTCCATATACCGGTTTATAGCCGGCAACCACGGGCATTAGGGAATAATATTTGCTGCCTTGTTCATCCCAGAGCAGGTCGCTGACGGCACCCAGCACGCTGACAATGCGGTAATAGGCATAGCGGATCTGGGGAAAAAAATTAATCAGCGGCCGGAGGGCAGGAATAGTTATGATGGCGGTCCCGGCCGGTTTATCTATTTCCACGGTCAACGGCTCACGGATCAGGCTTTCAAAAAGGGTATCCCTGGTGAAGCTGAAATGACTGATCATGTCGGGATGTTTGGAAAAAAGTAAACTGCGTTTGCCTGTAGGATTTTTATTATCCTCTTTCTGTATTTTTTTTACGAGCGCGTTCAGGGGGCCGGATGTGTTATAGTCCGCCACGGATTTTAATGCATGAAGCCGGCCACGAATATTTTGTGCGGCCTTGGTGACGCCCGTCCATTCATTGTTTAATTGGCGGGTAGGCTCAAAGCCAGCAGCCGTTTTTATCTGTCTTTTTGAGGCACCGCCCCTTGAACGGAGAACGATTTTATTGTGCCCGCGCATTTTATAGGCAGAAAGGTTATTCAGCCTGCCCGTAAAATTGAAGTTGTTTTCTAAGCTACCCATGTCGTTTTGTCTTTTACCTTTATTCCTGTTTGCTTATATAAGTAACCCGAAATAACCCTGAATTAAAATAATTATTTTTCGGAGATAAACCTGATCTCTTAAATTCAGGGTTATCACTGACTTATCAGTAGTTTATCACTGGCTTATCTCTGGCTTATCTGGTAATCAGACAGGAATCAATCCTGAATAAAACTTCGTTTTTTCCTCTAAAAAATAACGCGCTGCTTCAACAGTGCCAATCAATCCAATTTAAAAAAATCTTTTTTTTATTCACCGGAAAAAACAGCGGTTTGACCGTTTTTTCGCCGGTCTTTTTTATCATCCTTATATCAGTCAACGCGTTATTAATTGGAATTTCAATGAATTACACAGGAATAGAAAAATAAAAACAGGCGCCCTTGTCTTCTTCTCCTTCAGCCCAGACACGGCCCCCATGCCTGGAGATTATTTTTTCCACGATGGCGAGACCTACGCCCGTTCCTTCGAATTCGTCGGCGCTGTGCAGACGCTGAAAAACCTTAAAAAGTTTATTAGAATAGGCTTCATTAAAACCCACGCCATTGTCTCTGATATAAAACACCTGGTCGTTTTTTTCCTGGTGGGATCCGATTTCTATAGACGGTCTGGCACGGAAACTGCTGTACTTAATGGCATTGGAAAGCAGGTTCATCCATACCTGCCTCAATGATTTTATGTCGGCGTTCGAAACGGGCAGCGAATGTATTTTCCACAGAATATTTTTTTCTTCCGGAAGTGATTGCTGCAGTTCGCTGATCACGCTTTGTAAAAGTGCTTCGGTGTCAACGGCAATTTTTAGCAGCACCTGTTTGCCCAGTCTGGAAAAAGAAAGCAGGTCGTCGATGAGATCGCCCATTTTCATTGTGTTTCTTTTAATTACTGAAACCACTCTTTTGCCTTCCGTATTCAGGTTGCGCATATGATCCTCTTCCAGAATAGTTGAAAAGCCGATGATCCCGCGCAGCGGAGAACGAAGATCATGAGAAACCGAATAACAGAAGGCTTCCATTTCCTCTGCGCTTTTTCTCAGCTGTTCCGTGCGACTGATTATTTTTTCTTCCAGGTCGCGGTTCAGCTGATCAATATCATACTGGGCTTTTTTAAGGTCCGTAATGTCGATGGATACGGTCATTATTGCATAGATCTTGTCATTTTCGTCTTTCAGTGGAATAAATCTGTGAACGTTATAATAGCCCATTCTGTCGGATTCTATTTTAATGGTTTCACCCTGAAAGGCTTTTTTCATCAGTATGTTCAGGCCTTCAAATACAGAGGCCCCCAATACATCCGGCGCTCTGTTGCCTAACAATTGTTTTTTTGAATAGCCCAGTTTTTCCAGCATATCCCCTTCTACCAGAAGATATCTGTAGTCTGTATCTATAAGGCAGATCACAGAACCCGGAATATTTGAAACAATAGTCTTATAAATTTTTTCGCTCTGCACCAGTTTTTCCTGTACCCGTTTGCGCTCTGTGATATCCGAACGTATGGCCATGTACTGGTAGGGCTTACCCTGTTCGTTGAGGAAAGGAACAATAGTCGTATCCACCCAATAAACAGATCCGCCTTTCGCTTTATTTTTTATTTCTCCTTTCCAGATCGATCCATTTGAAATACTTACCCAGAGATCCCTGAAAAATGCGCTGTCATGGGTTCCGGAATTGGTAATCCGGTGATCCTGTCCTATCAGTTCTTCCCTGCTATAGTTCGAAATCTTACAAAAATTGTCGTTCACATACCGGATAATTCCTTTCTGATCTGTGATGGCGACAATACTGGAAGAATCAAGTGCAAACTTATAGTCGGCTATTTCTTTCTCTGTTTCCAAAAGTTTCTGCCTGACCTGCTTTTCTTCTGTTACATCCCTGTAGAAAATCGTCAGGCCGTTATGCGAGGGGTACACAATCACAGAAAACCACTTGTCCCTGGGGGCGAAGTAGTTTTCGAACCGCATTGTCTTTTTGAATTGCATAGCTTCCCGGTATCTGTCCTGGAAAACGGAGCCTTCCATTTCGGGATGAATATCCCATATCGTTTTTCCAATAATCTGATTCAGTTTGCGGGTATGGGCAGACAGGGCAGCCTCGTTTAAAAAAGTGTAACGCCAGGAGTCAGATACGGATATCACGCTGTCCTGAATACTGTTGAGCAGGTTAGTCAGTTCATCTTCTTTTAATTTTCGCCGGGCCCGCTCTTTTAACAGGTTCACTGAAGTGAGTATGATAATGCAAAAAGAAATAGAAATGGTCCATGTGGTCCATGTCCGGAGACTGGATATGTTTTCATCCAGCTCAGATTTCCCATAAGTAATTAAAAACTGCGTTCTGTTTATTCCTTCATTGATGAGGGAGTCGATTTTAATATATGGGATGGTATGCTCGGACGATTTATTGAGTTTAATGGAATCGGGAACATTATTTTTTAGTATCCATTCAAGTTCTGAATGAATGAGTACCGCCAGCTGGTCCACCAGCCGGATATTTATAGAGTCCCTGATGGTCGTTTTCAGTTCATGTAACTGCTTCAGAACGGATGCACTATCGGCATAGAATGCGGATCCTTGTTTGAGCCGGGTATAGACGCCCACCATATCGGGATTCGAAATGGCTGCATTATTTATTTGCCGGGACAGGTTTTGAAAATAGCCGTGCACCTGATTATGCCTTGCCGTCATTTCGGAAAATAGCTTTAACTCGGTGAATAAGCGATTGAAAAGAAGCCCGGCCATTGCGAAAAGTGCAAAAGCAATACAATAAAACAGCAGGTTTTTTCGCATGGTGACGAAAGCTAAAATAATTTTACCGTCTGCTCTGAACTAAATAGAATCAGGTAGTACAAAAACTACAGATTAAGAATGGACGCAGCTACACGGGATTAAATAGAGAGGGAATATATTTATAACAGCGAAAGAAGAATTGACTGATTGACCCGTTTTTAGTCTCGATTATGAATAACCGCAAAGAATAGTCGTTCAATGGGTCAGACCAGATCCTCCAAAACAATTTGGGGGATCTGTTACTGACAAACGTCCTCCAAAACTTCCTTATGCAAAAACCTGCACCACCCCTGAAGGTCCTGATACTGGAAGACAGTATTTCGGATGCCGAATTAATCAAGCGGTTGCTAAACCGGGAGCTCCAGGAAATGGATTTCCGGATTGCCATGGACAAAAAAAGCTTTATTCAGTCGCTTCATAATTTTTCTCCCGATGTCGTTCTCTCCGATCATTCCCTGCCGCAGTTCGATTCTTCCGAAGCATTAAAAATTACCCGTGACTGGTTGAAGGAAGTTCCGTTTATACTCGTCACCGGAACCGTGTCGGAAGAATATGCCGCAGAGATAATCAAGCTGGGTGCGGATGATTATATTCTCAAGGACCGGATGGGACGACTGCCCGCGGCGATCGAGTCGGCACTTCTGAAAAGAAAGGCCATGAAGGAATCGGCGGACTACCGCTATGCGCTGGATCAGGCTTCCATTGTGTCTACGACGGACCGGCGGGGAGCTATTGTATATGCAAACGAAAACTTCTGCAGGATTTCTAAATATTCGAAGGATGAATTAATTGGTCAGAATCATGGCCTCATCAACTCCGGATACCATACCAAGGAATTCATGACGGATTTATGGTCCGGTATATCCGGTGGGTCCATCTGGAGGGGAGAGATATTAAACCGCGCAAAAGATGGCAGCTTCTATTGGGTGGATACCTGTATTGTGCCCTTTCTCGACGAAAAGGGTAAACCCTATCAGTACCTGGCCATTTGCACCGATATTACGGAGAAGAAAAAGGCACAGCAGGAATTACTGATGTCAAATGAAAGGTTTGAACTCGCTGCGCAGGCCACAACGGATCTGATCTGGGAAATGAATTTCGAATCCAAACAGTATCTGATACACCAGGGTGAACAGAAGCTGTTCAGCAATATCAAAGTGCTGGACGCACAGTTTGGGATCGGTGACGAATATATCATAGAACAGGATCTGGCCAGGGTGAGTAAAAGTTTCAGTGAGGCGACGGCCAACCCCGCCACTAAATTCTGGAAGGAAGAATACCGTATGAGAACGAATGGCAGCACCATTCTGCATTTAATCAATCATGCGATTTTTGTACGAAATGAGCACGGTAAAGCGGTTAAAGCTATTGGGGCGCTGACAGATATTTCCGAAAACCGGAGGTTGCAGGATGAGCTGATTGAACAACAGACAAATGAGCAGCTGCATATTACGGCCACGACACTGGAGGCCCAGGAAAAAGAAAGAAATGAAATCGGACAGGAGCTGCACGACAATGTGAACCAGATCCTGGCGGGTACCAACCTGTTCCTTTCGATGATTAAAAAGAAGCCCGCAAAAAGCCAGGAATATATTGACAGTTCAATTGTCAATATCCGGGCCGCCATTGAAGAAAACAGGAAACTGGCGAAAGTACTGGTAACGCCCGATTTTGAAATCATCTTTTTATATCAGTTGCTGTTCAGACTTTGTGATCATATGCTCGAAACCTCGGGCATCCGGGTGGTGATGCAGATGGAAGATCTCAACGAAGATTTTTTGCCCCGGAACCAGAAGCTCACCATTTACCGGATCGCCCAGGAGCAATGCACCAATATTGTGAAATACGCAGGCGCCCACGCGGTATCCATGCTGCTGAGTACCAACAATGGTATTTTCAAAATGCGGATCAACGACGACGGCATCGGCATGAAAACCGAGAATACTTCTGTTGGCATCGGCATCCGCAATATCAAGGCCCGCCTCAGTATGTTCCAGGGTCAGGCCCATATTACCACATCTCCCGGTAAGGGCTATACGCTCGAAGTGGAAATGCCGCTGATCAGGGCGTAATAATAATTACTTCAGACCTGATTCATTTTTTTAAACGCAGCAACAATATCATTGGGACTGGCTTTGATCATTTCTTCGCCGAAGCCGAAAGTGATTTCGGTTTTGCCTTCCCTGAGCTGGGCGAATACGGATTGAATAAAATCGTGTATGGGCGGTGCGAAGTCGTGAATGCCCTTGCCGCCGAGATCGGTGTTGAGGGCGGGTGGAATGATTTCAACCACTTCGATATGTCTGGATTGCAGGAGGTGCCGGAGTGAAAGGGTAAAGGAGTGCAAAAAAGCTTTGGTGGCGCTGTACACTGGTACTTTGGTAAAAGGTACGTAGGCCAGCGCCGATGTCACATTCATGATCGTGTGCATTGCGGGCAGTCCCAAAAATAACGAAGTGAGATGCAGCGGCGCTTCAATATTGGTGCTGATTTCCTGTTTGGCACGTACGTGAAAATCGGAGTCGGTCACCGTCATCCAATGCTGGATGCCCGCATTGTTGATGAGCACGCTGAGGTCGGGATGATGGGTTGAAACCCAATGGTATAGTGCCTCGCGTTCTGAAGCGAGCGACAGGTCGCAGCGTTTCGTAATCACAGATGGATATTTTTCAGAAACCTCTTTTAATACAGATTCCCTCCTTCCGCAAACAATCACGGTATTCTTTTCTTTTATAAATCCTTCGGTCAGTCCCAGGCCAATCCCGCTGGCGCCACCTGTAATCAGGATTTTGTTATTTGATAATTGCATATTTCTTTTTTCTGTTGCAAAGATGCGGCAAAACCGTCAGCGGGCACTTATACCAATCAATCTGTTTTTTGCAAAATTCAAACCGTGGGTCATGGACTAATCCGGGAGAACGGTTAACTTGAGTGACAATCACGATATGAAAAAAGTCTGCCTGCTTGCCTGCCTCCTGTTTTTTTACTTCTTGGTTTCCGCACAGAACAAGACCACCTGGGTTGTGCAGGCCGGGCACGCGATAGCACCCATTCAGCCCACGATGTGGGGAATTTTTTTCGAAGATATCAATATGGGTGCAGATGGCGGCCTCTATGCCGAGCTGGTCAAAAACAGGTCCTTCGAATTCACCCGCCCGATGATGGGATGGACGGCGGCTGGCAAAAAAATTCAGGAAGGCGACATGCTCGTCACCAACAGAAATTTTGAAGACAAGGCCAACCAGCGTTTTCTGAGGGTGACGGTGAATAAGGATTCAACCGGCGACCTGTCACTCGTCAACGAGGGCTTCCGGGGCATGGGTATAAAAAAAGCGCTGGTCTATCATTTTTCCCTGATGTACCGGCTGTTGCGTCCGGGAGTGAAACTCCGTGTATTCCTGACCGACAGTGCCGGCAGAAAAATAACGGGAGAAGCGGTGATGATTCCGAAGGGAATGGCAGATCAGTGGTTTAAGGATTCGCTGACGCTTACGGCGGCGGAAACCGTATTGAGGGCCAGACTGAAAATCGAATTCGAAGGAAGCGGCCTGATCGATCTGGATATGATTTCTTTATTTCCTTCAGATACCTGGAAAAATCGTCCGGGTGGCCTGCGCGCGGATATGGTACAAAAGCTGGCAGATTTAAAACCTGGCTTTATCCGTTTCCCCGGCGGTTGTATTGTGGAAGGCTTCGACCTGGCGCAGCGATATGAATGGAAGAAGACCGTGGGTCCGGTTGACCAGCGTCAGGGCAAGATCAACCGCTGGAACAATGAATTTCTGAACAAACCCACACCCGATTATTTTCAGAGTTTCGGATTGGGCTTCTATGAATATTTTTCAAATGGCCGAAGACATCGGGGCCGAACCGCTGCCCATTCTCAGCGCCGGCCTGGCCTGCCAGTTTAATTCTGCGGAAGTCGTTGCGCTGAATGAACTCGATCCCTATGTGCAGGACGCGCTCGACCTGATTGAGTTTGCTAACGGGGATCCTTCCACGCATTGGGGGAGTTTACGTGCACAGATGGGTCACCCGGCTTCCTTCCATTTAAAAATGATGGGCGTGGGCAATGAAAACTGGGGCCCTCAATATGTGGATCGGTTAACCATTTTTACAAAAGCCATCAAATCAAAATATCCGGATTTTAAATTGGTAAACAGTGTGGGCACGGATCCCGATGGTCCCCGCTTTAATTATCTCGACTCGCAGCTGCGTGCCATGCATGCCGATATTCTGGATGAACATTATTACAAAAAACCGGACTGGTTCTTTGACCATGCGCGGCGCTACGATTCCTATCCGCGTAACGGATCGAAGATCTTTTGCGGTGAATATGCGGCGCAGAGTGATCATGTGGTAAGCATCGACAACCGAAACAACTGGCTGACGGCGCTGAGTGAAGCCGCTTATATGACGCGGCCTCGAGCGCAATGCCGCTGTAGTGAGCATGGCGTCCTATGCGCCTTTATTTGCGCATATTGATGCCTGGCAGTGGAAGCCCGACCTGATCTGGGTAAATAATTTGCAGTCCTACGGCACAACCGACTATTATGTTCAGCAATTATTTTCAACAAACAGGGGTTCTTCCGTGGTATCCATTTTGTCCGGCGGCGAGGTGCTGGCGGGCCAGGACAGTTTATACGCCACGGCCTGCGTGGACAGTGCGGCGCATGAACTCATCATAAAAATGGTGAACCGTTCAGGGAAAGAAAACCAGATCAGTCTCTCTGTGCAAGGCGCAAAGAAACTGGCTTCTAAGGCTGAGCAGATCATTCTTCAAAACGATCTGCTCAGCGCCGAGAATTCTTTTGAAGACCCGATACGGGTTTCACCCAGGGAATCGGAGTTCGTGATTAAAAATAAACACTTCGATTACAAACTCGCTCCGTATTCTTTTCAGATTCTCCGGATAAAAATATACTGATACAGCTTATTGTGCCGGGTACCAGTTACGCAGACGAACTTCGATGTTTTTGTCACCTGCGTTTACCAGCGTCCTGAATGCATTCACATCGCTGAATCCGCCCTTTCCGCGGTAATGATAAGGATAAACGATTTTGGGTTTGAAGGCGAGTACGGCATCGGCCGCTTCCTTCACATCCATGGTATAAGGCAGGTTCATGCAGACAAAAGCAATATCAATATTTTTCAGAGAGCGCATTTCGGGAATGCCCTGTGTATCGCCGGAAATATACAGCAGTTTGCCGCCGATATTCAATACGTAACCATTGCCTCTTCCCTTGGTATGCATGGCTGTCGGGCTCTCGGGCAGATTGTACATCGGAATCGCCGAAAAGAGGATACCGGACTGGGTGGTCTGGTCGCCGTTTTTAAGAATCAGCAGATTGGTTTTGTCTGCCGCCGGGATCAGGTCCGCGACCGCCTGCGGCACAATGATCAGGGTGCCTGTTTTCCGGATGGAATCAATGGTTTTAATATCGAAATGATCGCCATGAATATCGGTAATCAGAATAATGGAAGGCGAGGCGAGTCCTTTGAATCCGCCAATTCCCGATGGATCCACATAAATAGTGGTTCCTGCCACCGTAAGGATCAGGGAGGCATGAACCAGGGGCTGAATGGTAAGCGGTCCGAGTTTGGTATCCACCCTATCGGGTGCACTGACCTGGGCAGAAGCGGAGAAAAACAGGGAAGCTAAAAGCAGGCTGGAGAGTAGAGATTTCATAAATAATCAATTAGGGAAGTAAATATACAGCAGGACAGTGTTATAACACGGAAACTTGCCATATTTGTAAAAAAGCCAGCATGAAAAAATGGATTTTGTTGCTCTGCACCCTGCAGTCCGGTTTCGTTTTTGCACAGGATACCGTAGTGAGTGCGGATGTGGCAGGTATGGAAAAAGTATTCGGACTCTCTTTCACTGCCGCAAAAAGGGATTCGATGACGGGTTACCTGACCGACAATATGAAAACCTACAGGTATCTGCACGCGCAGAATCTGAATAATGATATCCCCTTTCCACTCTGGTTCAATCCGGTTCTGCCCGGTATGAAGGTTCCGCATAAACAACTGCCGGTGAATTTTATTCTCCCGGCCAACACGGTTCTTCCTTCGGATAAAAATCAGCTGGCTTATTACAGCATTTCCCAACTCGCCTCCCTGATAAAAAATAGAAAAATAAGTTCCGAAGAACTCACGCGTTTCTTTCTGGCGCGTCTGAAAAAATATGCGCCGGCTCTGCACTGTGCCATTGAGATCACGGAAGATATTGCCATTCGCGAAGCGAAAAAAGCTGATGCAGAAATCGCGAAGGGAATATATAAGGGACCATTGCATGGCATTCCCTATGGAATCAAAGATCTTTTTGCCGTGGCCGGAACGCATACTACCTGGGGAACGCCGCCGTATAAGGATCAGGTGATCGGGCAGACTTCCTTCGTGGCATCCCAGCTGGAAAATGCCGGCGCCGTGCTGGTTGCCAAACTTTCTCTCGGAGAACTGGCGATGGATGATGTGTGGTTCGGTGGCATGACCAGAAATCCCTGGGACACGACGAAGGGATCGGGCGGCTCTTCTGCCGGTTCGGCCTCTGCCACTTCCGCAGGGCTTGTTCCCTTTGCCATCGGCACGGAAACCTATGGTTCTATCGTAGACCCGGCCATGCGTTGCGGGGTAACGGGACTCCGACCAACCTACGGAAGTATCTCCAGAAGCGGTGCCATGGCCCTGGCCTGGAGCTCAGATAAAGTGGGGCATACTCACGCGCTCCGCAGAAGATGCGGCTATCGTATTTTATTTTACGCATGGTGCGGATGAAGGCGACGGCTCTTCCATTTCCTTTGCTTTTAACTATACCGGTATAACCGATATCCGGAAATTGAAAATCGCTTACGCGAAAAATTATATAGATACGCTTCCCGAAAACAGTACGGAGAAGCAAACACTTCGGGTATTGCGGCAGATGGGTGCGCAGCTAACAGCTTTTGAATTTCCTGACAGTCTGCACGGCAACGAACTGCTCGGTCTCATTGTCGGTGTGGAATCCGGTGCGGCTTTCGATCCGCTCACACGCTCTTCAAAAGATGATGACATGGTGCAGCAGAATAAGGACCGCTGGCCGAATACTTTCCGGACCGCAAGATTTGTGCCCGCAGTGGAATATGTCAATGCCTGCCGGATGCGCTATCAGATTATGAAAAAAATGGACCCGGTACTCGACAGCTATGATATTATCATCGCGCCGCCGGAGACTGGCGATCAGCTCGCGATCACCAATTTAACGGGCAATCCTTCCGTTACGATTCCCAATGGATTTATGCCCAATGGCATGCCGTCCAGCATCAGTTTTATCGGTAAACATTTCGGAGAGGCCACGCTGCTCGCATTTGCCAAAGCCTATCAGCTGCAAACCGGCTTTCAGCTGAAACATCCGCCGGGGTTTGTGCAGTAAACGGTGTTTTATTTGTCGGGTATTGATGGCTGCCGGTCGATTAATTTGGAAAAGAGATTTTTTATAAGTGAATTTGTGTGAGAAGCAAGCAAATGATGCAAAGGAAAACTTTCATACGGAATACGTCACTGGTAGCCCTGAGCCTGGGTGCTTTTGGAAAACTTCTGGCGAAAGGAAATCAGTACACGGGTGATCGTCCCACGACCACCGATATCCTGGGTCCGGCCTATCGCCCCGGTGCGCCACTGCGCACCAATATAAATCCTGCTGGTTTCAAAGGCCTGCCGCTTCATATTACGGGTACGGTGTATCAATCGGACGGTAAAACAGCTTTTGATAATTGTACGATAGATGTATGGCAATGTCTTCCAGACGGAACCTACGATATGTTATCGGACGATTTTGTTTACCGGGGTCAGTTGAAGACAGATAAAAACGGCGCTTACCATCTGATCACGACGCATCCTGTAGCTTATACGATTGATAAAAAGAAGACCGTATTCCGCGCAGAACATATTCACCTGCGGGTAGTAGGAGGCCAGGGGGAACAGGATCTGATCACGCAGATTTATTTTAAAGGAGATCAATATATCAAAGGCGACCATTACGCTTCCTCTCCGCGATCGGCAAACCGCATATTGGAAACAAAGAAAAATAATCGGGGAGAGGACCAGATTGGGTTTGATATTTATATGCAGAAGGAATTTCCGCTGGACGAAGCGGCTTATGATAAAATTACAGGTGTTTACCGGATGGACGACCATACCACCGCCCGTTTATTCCATCGGGGTGATCTGCTGTATATGGAAACTGACGAGATGATTGATGAAGCCTACATGTATAAAGGGGGAAATCAATTTAGGAGCGGGGCCGAAGACCCTTTACAGTTTGAATTTTCGGCCGATGGTAAAACCAGGCTGACCGGCACCTATACTGATCTCGCGAACCAGATAAGCCGGTTTAGCGGGGTTCGGATAGCCAAATATGATGGTTGACATAGTGCGTTAATTTATCAACTTCCATTTATTTTGTTGGAGGCAGGCCCGTTTGCCCTCCATTTTAACCTCATGAATTGTGAGTTCCTGTTGCGGGAAGGGGATCTGGAATCCGGCTTTTTTACATTCCGAATCAATGCGGATAATGACATCGCTTTTGATCGCATCTGATTCTGAAATATGTCCCACCCAGAAATACAGTTCGAAGTCGATCGAATAAGGACCGAAGGCGGTAACGATCACCAGTGGAGAGGGGTTTTTCATGACCCGCTCGGTGGTTTCAAGAATATGGGTGAACAGCTTTTTAGCCTCTTCAATATTGGACCCGTAGGCGAGTCCGAGTACC
>CBDCCE010000040.1:0-43425 GCA_965214575.1 Puia sp. | reverse complement strand
TTGCAAAGAACTATATTCCCCGGACTGAGAATTCTGTCTTTAATGGCTTCTACAGTTACCAACTGTCCGGAAGCAATTTTACCTTTCATGGAATGTCCCCGCGGCCTGAATTGAACAGTTTCGCCATTTTTAAGTTTTTCAATTTAGTGTGATGCCCAGCTCAATGTTTAAATTTAAAGCCCGTTCGTTTTAGACATGCTTACGGGCCTCTGCGGTGGTGAGTAAAGGCAAGAGGATATTTTTTGATTTTACGCTGCCGTATGCTGATACTGCATCTTTAAGCTTTTTCCCGTTCATTTGAGGAACTTTAACCATAACATTCTTTAATACCTTAGATTTATCTTCTGCAAGGGTTTCGAGATTATTCACGAGATCTACTAATAAGAACTCTTCTGTTTCTTTTTTTGGAAAATGCGGTTTAATCTTAAAATTGAACTTTCTGTTACCCAGCTTAAATTCACCATGACGCTTATGGTTATAAACTACTCTTTGATTATACAGTTGCGTTGTTCCGACGCCCAGGCTATGATACGAATTGGGAGATGTCAGTAGGAAACGATCATCTTTTAAAAAGCCCCGAACCAATTCGGCTTCATCGGGAGGTGTTTTACCAAATAATGTTTCCTTCGGAAAATAATAAAGTCCCTGAGATAGCTTTTCAAGTGTTCCTTCAGCAGTCAATTCATCCAAATGACGATCCACTGATTTAGACCATTTCATCAAATCTTCGCGACGGTATACCCTACCCTTCTTTAAATGCTTTTTAAGTTCGTCTGATTGGGCCATAATTTGCGTTCATGCACGTAAATTAATGATTTACCTGGAATAATGACAGTATTTTCATTTAAAATTCATGCAATAATAAATTCATTTCCGCAATAAATTATTCAATACACTTATCAATATCAATAATTTAAAGATAAGATAACAGCATAAAAAAAACCACCCAATATCAGGTGGTCTGTGAATAAACATATTGTGTGTTGGGGCAATATCAGAGATCCCGAAGACCACCGTCCAGCAACAGTTCGGCGCCCAGCATAAATGCAGAGTCGTCTGATGCCAGGTATAGCGCCGCAGCCGCCAATTCTTCCGGCTTAGCAACCCGTTTGACGGGTGTGAAATTCCCCATCGCTTCTTTCATTGCACTGGCCTCTTCAGCGTTCGAGGTTACAGAAGCAAATACCGGTGTATCTACGGGGCCCGGCGTAAGCGTATTGACCCGTATCTTCCGATCCAGCAATTCGGCAGAAAAACTCCGGGCAAGAGAACGGACGGCCGCCTTGGTTGCAGAATAAGCGGCATGGTTGGGAATACCCTTACCATTCACCGTCGAAGAAATCAGTATCACCGACGCACCATCTTTCAATACCGGAAGGGCTTTTTGTACCGAAAAGAAAGCCCCTTTGAAATTAATATCGCTGACCTGATCAAACTGTTCTTCAGTAAAATGGGCCAGTGGCGCCAACACATACACACCGGCATTAACCACCAGCACGTCTACCTTACCTAACTGGTCTGCCACTGTCTGATAGATTCGTTTCAGGTCATCCAGTTTGGACACGTCGCCCTGAATTCCCAGCCCATTCGGTCCGATCTCCGCGACAGCCTGATCGATGGTTTTCTTATTGCGGCCGGTAATGGCCACTTTTGCCCCTTCCTGTGCGAAACGCCTGGCGATGGCTAAACCAATACCACTGCTACCTCCGGTAATTACGGCTACCCTGTTGTTCAACTTTTTTGACATCATATACATTTTAGACCACAAAGTTCGGGGCGAACGTACTGAGAGACGATGAACTATCTTAAGAAAAACGCGTGAACTGCTTCACTTTTTACGCAGTTTGTCGTTGCGGATTTTTGACAGAAACTCGCGGGTCATATTCAGGTAGGAGGCGATAACAAATTGCGGCAGACGCTGCCCCACCATTGGATATTTAGCAACAAAATCGGCATATCGTTGCTCGGCACTTTGCGTCAGATTAGATACGATACGCCGCGCCAGGTAAGCTGCCGTATTTTCTGCCATCAGCCGGAAGAGAGTAGCCAATTCCCAATTGGCCGCTTTGAGTTGCTGTTCGGCCTGGTGATCGATTTGAAGAATGATACTGTTTTCCAATGCTTCCACGAACTGCGTGGCCGGCGTCCGGTGGATATAGCTGTTATAGTCCGAAATCCACCAGTCCTCAACTGCAAACTGTATCGTATGCACATTTCCCTTTTCGTCTATCACATAGGAATGAAAAGCACCCTTCAGCACGTAAATGCGGTATTTGGCCACGAATCCCGGCTGAATGAGTAACTGCTTTTTTTTAACTTTCACTAGCTGGAAGGCATCAGTCAGCAGATCCCAGTTTTCAGGGGAAAGACGGATCTTCCGGTTTATATTTTCAAGAAAAGGGGAGAGATCTTCCATAGTATCTATTACAAATTAGTACATTTTACCGGAAGGCATTTTTTGTGAACCAGTTCATTTTTAAAGGAGTGAGTTGGATAATATTGTTCCCGTGTAAGCATCCTGTACAAAAGCTTCAGAGACCGCTGATTTTCTTTCGAAATGCAATTGTCTATAAGGTGAGTATGACTCTTGGATTCGTTTTTACGACCAACTTAAACAAAGGTCAAAATACGCACTCTTTATAAGAAAAAAACCACCCAAATGTCAGGTGGCTTTTTAAAAACACTTCTAAATAGTCCACCGGCACATTTTCGGTGGCCCATTTTCCGTTATTAAATGTGGCCCTCATCGGGCTGATGTCGAACCACTTTCTAAATGATTGAAAACTATTAGCTACGCTTTTTCGTCTGATTTAGTCTTCCAACTTTTTGTTTTAAATAGCTCATTTTTAATATTTTTGAGCTTTTAGGGAGCAATTTTTGAAATTCCAATTCTTTCATCTGAGTAATATCATTTTTGATGTGAAATAATTTTCAGAAATTGTTATGAAGAGTCAATGAGGGGTTTGATAACGACGAATTCAAGATAAATGTTTCCCTATGAAGGATTACTTAGAAGAGACATATGAAATCATTAAGACCCTCAAGGACTCCCAATTAGAGGACGTTGGGATAAAATTCTCTAATGCAATTGCTATGGGTGGAACACACGGGGAGAGGATTTCCATCATTGTTTGTCTGATTAAAACCTATGAAATCAGCAACCCTGAGCTATTTAAGATCATTGAATTTCCCTCCATTAGGTTAATTCAAATGACCGATAAACTTGGCTATAACATTCGTGCTAATATGGATATTTTGGAAGAATTAAAATAAAGTCACTTATAAAAATTGTGTCAGGAATATGCAGTTGTTTAACCATACATTGCCCGGTCCCACGCTTCCATAATGTCTTTATATCTATTGTCAAAAACCGGTTTGATCAAATTATAATTATCCCAGGTATCTGCCACATGAAAAATCGACGGTAAACTTCGGCAAAGCGTGGAATTATAGTCTAGAGGAAACAGCCCCTCGCTAAACTCGAAATAATGCAAAGCAAAGCGGTTCCCTCTTTCGCTGAGATCTTCTAGCATTAAAACGCCATCGCAGGCTTTCTCATACAATTGTGCCCCTGTTAATTCTCTGTTTTTAAATAATGTAATGTCGTGTTCATTTTCAGTCGCAAATTCCTCACTCATTAAATTATTGTCTATGAGCCAGCCCAAAAACATCCCGGTGTGCACGAAGGCCTGATAATTTTCCAGGTCCTTAGGAAAATTGTTGCCAAAATGCCACTTTGCTTTGTCATATACGTCCATCGTGTTTTCTACGCTCTCTTCGTACTCGTCCTCCTGAAATCCTTCCTTAAGTTTTTGATATACCAGTTCCTGCTGCCGAATGATCGCCTTTTCTTTAGTCTCGCATTGTTCAAAATACTTACTTAGCGTAACATACCACTGTCCTTCAGTGATGCTTACGCCTGAAAATTCTACAAATGCCCTGTAATGGTATAATTTTCCGTTGATAATTTTTGTGAGATAATTTGTCACCTATAAATATAAAGCCAGGTTTTTATGTGCCCAGTTCTTAAATTTTCAGCATTCCGCTATTCGATGTAATTACCATCCATAGATACTGGATCAAAATCGTCTGCCATTATGAAAAATCTTGCACTTGCAGTATTCCCTTTACCGTATTCACTACTTAATAAGAAAGTGTGACCAACTCCAGTAACATCAAGTTTTTTTGCAATAATTTCTTTTAATACGCTGAGGTCTGATATCGTCCCGGCAAAATAGTTCTCTGTAATTTCTGGCTTGTTCCAGGTCATTATTTTTAAATAGTGATAAGGGCCATAGTGATCATGTTCAGATAAGTAGTCATTTGACTTTTTTGCAGTATAATCTCCCAATAGCTTAACCAAATTGAACAACCCATTTTTACTACCATAAAATTTCCATTGCCTAAAATCATTGTATTCCTCGAGCTCATAGAAAAACCCGAGATCCCGCCATTCCTGTTTGATCATTTCGTCTATTTCTTCCATAATTACCAAATTTAGTTCTTTGGAATTTGCTTTAAATATTTCCGCATAGATGTCACCAGGGCAGGTTACCCGAATCTTTTAGATTTGGGCACGGAACAAATTTCGATGTTATCTGTTTATACGATTATGAAGAAAATAGGATTTCTGTCGTTTGGGCATTGGGCAGACCATCCGGCTTATAAAACCCGCAGTGCAGCCGACACCCTGCTCCAGTCTATTGATTTGGCGGTTGCGGCTGAAAAGATGGGTATAGACGGTGCTTATTTCAGGGTGCATCATTTTGCCTCCCAGTTGGCATCGCCCTTTCCATTGCTTGCCGCTGTTGCTGCCAAAACAAGTAAAATAGAAATGGGAACGGGGGTTATTGATATGCGTTACGAAAATCCGCTGTATATGGTGGAAGAGGCGGGCGCTACTGATTTAATTTCACAAGGTCGCCTGCAACTTGGGATCAGCAGGGGATCACCGGAGCAGGTCATCGACGGGTGGCGCTATTTTGGATATGAGCCCGCCAAAGGAGAAACAGACGCGGAGATGGGAAGGCGCAAAGCATTAGAATTCCTGGATCGGCTAAAAGGGGTAGGTTTCGCCAAGCCCAATCCAAATCCGATGTTCCCCAACCCCCCTGGCTTATTGCGTTTGGAACCTAATTCACAGGGTTTGCGGGAGCGCATCTGGTGGGGAGCTGCCTCCAACACGACAGCTGTCTGGGCCGCTGAAAAGGGTATGAACCTGCAAAGCTCTACATTGAAATTTGATGAAAGTGGTAAGCCTTTCCATATACAGCAAGCCGAACAGATCAGGCTGTATAAGGATGCCTGGAAAAAAGCAGGGCATCCCCGTGAACCCCGTGTATCTGTAAGCCGCTCTATTTTTGCGTTGGTGACACAACAGGACCGGCTTTATTTTGGCAGAGAAAAAAACCAGTCCGATCAATTCGGAATGATCGAGCCGACGAAACGGGCTGTTTTCGGAAGAAATTATGCAGCGGAACCTGATCAGCTTATCAAAGAACTGGCGAAGGACGAAGCCATTCAGGAAGCGGATACGCTGCTGTTGACGATCCCAAATACATTGGGAGTGGAATACAATATCCATGTATTGTCTTCTATCCTTAAACATGTTGCACCCGAATTGGGTTGGCGTTAGACGCAAAGACGAATTTTAATGAAGACTGATAACCCGGGTTATTTTCCTGACTCCGTTTTCAAACCGTCATCTAAATGTTGGCTTGACAATCATCGCGATCTCGTTTTTTTTCTTTGTGAATACCACAAGATTAAACTATCAGCAAGTTGGTCGCTTTCTTTAGGGCAGGTCCACAAACTAAAACTGAAATTTCTTCCTTCTCTGTACGAACTAATCATATCAATAGCATATCCTCCAAGTTCAGCATTGCTATCAATCGGAATATATGAAGAAAGAGGATTTACCAAACAGGCACACTTCTCCTTAGATTTTACAAGCTTTATCAAGCTGTCAATATCCGTAGTCTTGATCCATTTGTCAGGGAAGTCACCCGACGTTGTAACAAAGGCCTTATTTTGATCTCGTATGTCGTTATCTATAAAGAAAACTGGTCCTTTATTCTTCGACTCAGAAAAAGTTCTAAAGACTTGGTCTATATACATTCCGGCTTGATAAGATATAAGACCCTTGTATGCTTTGTCCCCCAAATCATACGCAATACCAGTCTCGCCTACCAATCTCACCTCCAAGATCGGTTTTCCGTTTGAACAGTACTGTATTAACCCAACCTGTTCACCAGTAGGAATATCTTTCAGGTCACCGCTAATAATTTTTTTGAAAATGGCAAGACCATTCGCATCTGTTACATAGTAGATAGCAGTATCTTCCTTGTAATACCTGCTTATTTTTATCGTGTCGGCAGCTTTTAGAATATTATGGAGCTCCGTCCGGCTTTGATTACAACCTAAGAAAAACAGCATTGTGAATATGTTGGCCAAACCGACGACTACTTTCATGGACTATAAGATTATGCTGCAAAAAGAACGAATGATTTTATAAAATACTGTGTATTACGGGATAAATCCGTGTTTATACGGGTATTCTTTATTATTGGAAATCTTGACCTCGAAATCTGCTGTCCCGATAATCTCTTCGTCCTCCCCTCTATTACGTGCAATGGTTTCTGTTTGTCTTAATAAAAACCCATCATGGATCTGACCTGTCAACCCTTAAACCTTCCGATATAAAAAACCTTCTCATCTCTTTACAGATCGTCATTTACCTGACTGGTTTGTTATCCATTGCCGGAGCCCAAAATTTTTCATCAGTTCATTCTAAAATCAAGGCGGAGCTGAATAAACCTGTTTACGCAACCATTTGTATCCTACAAGGTTTTAACGATAACCTTGCATGGCGAATCCCATTCGGATTCATTCCAAGAGAAAACAATTACATACTCACCATCTGGGACAGCTGTTAAATCAAGAGAAACGTCTCGCTCATAAGTTGCCCTATCGCTTCGTATCGGTTTGAGAGATTTCGCGGCCAGCACGCCTTCCATATATAGCCTTGATGTCGTAGTATCTAAAAGATAGGCTACCGTCGAGGGTTCTACATATTTATTTTTTTCTTTTTCACTCTGGTCTAAGCTTGATTCCTTAGTGACAAAGTTATCCGCGGTTACTTTTACTGATTGAGAAGCCGAGCTTCGCGTTAAGACGAATGGTGTGCAGCTGTCCCGCGGGGAGTTCCGGCACGCAAGAATGTGAGAGCTCGTTAATTTATATACAATCGATTGACGATTACATCCCGTGCTTAAAGCAAACGCCATTAACAGCACGGCCGTATATTTCAAGGTGGCGTAGATGTGTAGCATGAGAAGGTTTGAAGATAATAAAAAACTTTATAATCTTTGACCTTAAACTATAGAAATACACGATTACTTTCGCTTTTTATATTCAAGCATTTCGCCTGAGTCTGTGTAGGCTCCCCTTATTTTAGTGCCAACCAGGGTTAGAGTTTTCCATTATTTTTCATATTCTTTTTGCCTCGAACGGCTCTCTTCAATTTTTAAAGTATTTCCGATCGCCGTTCGAGCTGTATTCTGTTCAGCATATTTTATCGGTGACAGATAACCGAGCGATTTATGTGGCCTTTCCTCATTGTAATCGATCCGCCATTCTTCACTGAGCTCTCTGACTTCTGAGAGATTATTAAAAAGATATGCATTCAAAAGTTCTCGTCTCATGCTACCGTTTTTTCTTTCAATAAAAGCATTCTGCGTTGGTTTGCCAGGTTGGATATATTGCAGTTCAATATTTCTGGCTTCACACCATTGCTGTAATTGATGACTGATAAACTCCGGACCGTTGTCGCTTCTGATTATTTTAGGCTTGTTTCTGTTTTCAATAATTCTTTCCAGAACGCGGATCACCCTTAAGGATGGCAACGAGGTATCCACTTCCACGGCCAGGGATTCGCGGTTAAAATCATCTATCACGTTTAGCAACCTGAACTTCCTGCTGTCCATCAGACTGTCGCTCATAAAATCTATACTCCAAACCATGTTTGGCTCCGTTGGAACGATCAGCGGCTGCTTAATGCGTGCTGGTAATCGTTTCTTCGATCTACGCCTGATATTGAGTTTCATATCTCTGTACACGCGGTATATCTTTTTATGATTCCATTCGTACCCTTTGTTCCACAACCTGTAACAGCATTGCCAGTATCCAATGGCTGCATGCCTGGTCGTCAGAACAGTAAGGGCGTACTGAACTTCATGATCGTCTTTAGGTTTTGCTTTGTACTGACAGGTCGTTCGGGAGATCCCCATCAGTTTACACGCCTTTCGGTTACTTAGCTGTTCATCTTTTGTAAGAAAATCAACAGCTTCCCTTTTCGCTTGAGGCGTTATAACTTTTTTTCGATCAGGTTTTTCATTGCACGGTTCTCGATACTCATTTCGGCATACATCTTCTTTAGCTCAACGTTCTCTTTTTCAAGGTCACGCATCTTGCTTACATCGCTGGCCTGCATACCGCCATACTTTGCTTTCCAATTGTAAAATGTCGCTTCGCTGATACCCAATTCCCTGGCGATGTCTTTGACCGGAATGCCGGCTTCCTGTTTCTTAATAGCAGAGACAATTTGATGTTCTGTGAATTTTCCTTTTTTCATGGCTGTTTAAAATTTAAAGTTAACAAGCTTTTTGTTTGTTAACTCTAACGCCATTGGCCGAACTTAGGGGAAGCTTACACCGGCACCCAAACAAAAATATACTCTTAACGATGCCCTTTTTTGCCGTTTACGCATTTGCCATTTCAATTTCTTCATCAACAGTAACAGACGTTAATGGACTGTCTACTGACCTTTCACTCCACCAACGCTCAGAACAAAAGTGAGCAAGTATTTTGGTTCGCTTTTGCAGGTCAGTTTTTGTAAAATTCTTGCTTGTATCAATTTCAGAAGCAAGCTTTTTGGTCATAGAAAAGACACTTCTACCATAACCTTCAATTTTATCAATTGCATTTTTATTTTGAACACTTGAGTTTAATCCTTTTTCCAAAACTGTCAAATTGCCGATATTATGTTCAAAATCAATAAAGTCCTCTTTATTATCGAAGCCCAAAGCACTTGGTTCAAATGTCGGTGTCTGAGACAGAATGTGCTCAATATTCGGGGTTCTACCCACGATACTTTGAATTTGAGCTATGTCAAATTCCTGGCCATTTAGATATTCACAGTAAGTGATGAAAATATAGGATAAAGCACGGTTTCCGTATATGCCGCCTGAAAGGTTGGATTGAAATTCCTCTTTTGGCATCCATCTGTTATTAAACCAAATAAGCCAATTCTCAATGTCTTCTGCCCTTTTGTTGTCAATATTAAAAACAAGTCTTGAAATGTCAGCCTTGGGATCTGTTCCCCTTGTTTTGTAAACACGAACCTCAATAAGTTCAAGCAAATCAAAAAATGTAAATTTTTCTCTTCCTTCACCTTTTAGACTCTCCTCCAGAAGGCTAAGTTTTTCAAGTTTAATGATTAAAGGATAAAGCGTCGCTGATAAATTTAAGACTACGAAAAGTTTAAAGTATTTAGGTTCTGTTTTCGCTCGCTCAATGACTGTTTTACAATTCTGAAAAAATTCCTTGAGACTCGTAGCGTATTCGGTTATGAATTTTTCCATTTCGGGATAATTTCCATCAGTCGCGTAATTCCTGCGCTTTGTCAGTTGACTTTTTAAATATTGCAAAACATAATGTGCAGTGGGGTCATAGTTTTCGTTACTATAAGTAACAAAATGATACCTCATCAAATTGTCTTCATCAAAATCCCTGTTTTTAATCAGGTTTATACCAAGGTCATCTGCCAAATGTTTTATATCGTCATAAATCTCAAAAATATCACTGAAGTATTCATTTACTGAGTTGTCAAGTCTTTTACCCAAATAGCGATTTGAAAAATAAATCAGCAAGCTTTTTGCCTTTTCCATGTTTGAAAGAGGTTTCCCCCTATCATTCACCGTTTGGAAAATCCGGATAGCGTCACCTTCCGAATTTTCAACAAATTCCATGACTTCTAGTTTTTCGACCGATTTTAAAAATTTCAGCTTATCTCTGACCTGGTCAACCTTAAAATTAATTTCCTCCATCGCGTCTTTTAAAAACCTCTGACTTTTATTTTGAGGCTCACCTATTGCACCCTCCAGGAGTTGGATAAAAAATTGATGATCTCTATTTAAAGGGGTTATTCTGTATCTCTGATCTTCTTTTAAGTAGAATCGCTCATAATAAGATGCATCCTTTTCAGACAGTTTATTTATTAATGAACTGATTATCAAAGTTATAGTTGTCGTCCGCTGCTGTCCATCAACTACATAAAACTTTTCATCATCGCCTATCGATTTGGACAGAACTATTGTACCAACATAGTGATTTGAATTTGATTCAATTGATTCTATTATGTCATCGAATAGATCCCGGATGTTTTGAACCTCCCAGGCATATCCCCTTTGATATTTCGGAATCTCAAAAAATCTACCGTTGAAAAAATCCTTAATTTTTATACTTGCCATTTTTGTTTTTTTACGCCAACAAATATATTAGCTGCAATCAAATATATGTCGGATTTTGAGATAAGTACTTACGAAACTATCTACTGGCAAGATTAATTTAAAGCAGTTATCTAAAAGTGTTTGAAGCTGATATTTTTTTCAAGTGCGAAGTGTTTATTTTGAGGATTGTATTGAGAATGTTTCCATTGCGGTATGGACCCATGCCAAGGTCAGCGGAATTAAAACCGTGGGATTGAAGATCGGCATTCTGTATAAAAATCGAGTCGTTTCCATTTAGGAATCGAACCTATAATTGCTTTTACTCTTATCTTAAAGTGGCTCGAGATATCACCCTATATCAAGTCGTGCTATTCATCCTTATATTTTAATAGGGACTCAGGAGAGTGTAAACTAAACTGTGTCAAAAGTTAAATTCTTAACTTTAAACACAGTAAAATGGAAAACGAAAAGCAAGAGCCTTTCGACTACGAAAAGGCAAAACAAAAAGTAAAAGAACAGTTCCGTACCGGTAAATCCCTGTACGGCAAAGATGGCGCTTTTGGCCCCATGCTCAAAGACATGATCAATTCGATTCTGGAGGGCGAGATGGAAGGCCACCTGGATGAGGGGGAACGCTCGTCAGGCAACCGAAAAAACGGCAAAGGCAAAAAACTTCTCAAGACATCTTCAGGCAACATCGAAGTCAGCACCCCGCGCGACCGTTCGGGAACTTTTGAACCGGAAATGGTAAAAAAGCGCGAGACCATCATGGCTCAAACACTGGAGGACAGGATTATCGGGCTTTACAGCCTGGGTACGAGTCTTCGCGATATCAGTGCCCACATCAAAGAGACCTATGATACCGACATCTCCGCTACCACGCTCAGCGCCATTACGGACAAAGTAATCCCACTGGTAAAGGAATGGCAGCAGCGTCCATTGGAGGAGCTTTATTGCATCGTATGGCTGGATGCCATGTTTTACAAAGTAAAGGAGGAAGGCCGTACGGTAACGCGCTGCGTGTATAACGTTTTAGGAATCAATAAAGATGGAAAAAAAGATGTGCTGGGGATGTATGTATCCCAAAGCGAAGGAGCGAACTTCTGGCTCGGTGTGATTAATGATTTAAAGCAGCGCGGCGTCAATGATATATTAATTGCGTGTATCGATAACCTGAAAGGCTTTGATGAAGCGATCCGCACCATTTATCCAAACACTGAAGTGCAGACCTGTGTCGTACACCAGATCCGCAACAGTTTGAAGTATGTAGCCAGCAAGGATCAGAAGGTGTTCATGGGTGAACTGAAACCAGTTTACCAGGCTGACAATGAATCCATCGCTGTGGACGAACTGGCAAAACTAAAAGAGAAATGGAACAAAAAATATCCGATGGTGATCGGCTCCTGGGAAAAGAACTGGCCGAAGCTGTCCACGTATTTTAAGTATCCGGCCGACATCAGAAAGCTGATCTACACGACCAATACGATTGAAGGTTATCACCGACAGATCAGAAAGGTCACAAAAAACAAGGGCGTATTTACCAGCGACATGGCTTTACTGAAACTCATGTACCTGGCTACCGAACGCATCTGTAAAAAATGGACAGCTCCGTTACATAACTGGTCGATATCTGCATCGCAATTAAAAATTATATTTGGCGATCGGATGAAAACAGATCTCTGACAGGAGGCCGTAAAAAAGAAGCGGTGCCTCGCTCTTTTGAATTGAGCTGACACCGCTTCTTTTAAACTTGAACAATATTATTCTTTGACACAGTTTAATTTACAGACCCGGACTCAGGGAAAGACTAGAATCGAAATATCATCTCGATTGCATAAACCGATTTATTTTATTTTGGGAGTCTAAAATCCTTTGTGTAAATGAAGTTATGTAATTGTATGTAGAGTTAAGCCCAGGCAGGCGAAAAGAAGCTCGGTTATCGAAGCTGATCTGAGCCTGCCTTGGGCGGATGGCACAAATGCCATTTAATTATTAACTTGAAATACAATTTTATGGAAGAGAAAAAACTACCGATCCCAAAGGATTTCTTCAAACAGTTTAAGAACAAGGAGGAGTTCCATACTTTTTTCAATAGCCTGTTTAAGGAAGGTGTTGAAGAGATGCTCAAGGGCGAACTCGACGAACACCTTGGCTATGAGAAACATAGCAAAGAAGGTAACAATTCCGGTAACAGCCGCAATGGGTTCTCCAGTAAGAAAGTTAAAACCGAGTCGCTGGGCGACATGGTTTTAAACATTCCCCGCGACCGAAACAGCGAGTTCGATCCGCAGCTGATACCAAAGGGTTCGCGCATGAGCGATAAACTCGAGGAAGCCATTATCGGCATGTATAGCCGGGGCATGACGACCAGCGATATCTCCGATCAGGTAAAACAGATCTATGGTGTGGACGTGAGTGAAGGAACCGTTTCCAATGTAACCAACCGGATCGTAGAGCACATCAAAGAATGGCAGAGCCGGCCTTTGGAAGCTGTTTATTTTACGGTCTGGATGGATGGAATCGTATTGAAAGTCAAGCACAATGGCAAATACATCAATAAATGTATTTACCTGGTCATTGGTCTGAAAAAGGACGGTCTTAAAGAAGTGCTGGGCATGTGGATGGCTGAAACAGAATCGGCCTCATTCTGGATGAGTGTGCTGACAGATTTAAAAGCGAGAGGGGTCGAAGATATCCTGATTGCCTGCACCGATAATCTCAAAGGTTTTACGGATGCCATCAGAGGCGTCTTTCCAAAAACTGTTACACAACTTTGCATTGTTCATCAGATCCGCAACAGCTGCAAATACGTGGTATGGAAAGACCGTAAAGCATTCTGTGTCGATTTAAAAGAAGTATATGGTGCGCCAAGCCGCGAGGCAGCAGAACACGCCCTGGAACGCTTCGACAAAACCTGGGGACCAAAATACAAACATGCCGTTCAATCCTGGCGTACGAACTGGGATCAACTGACCAGCTATTTTGACTTCCCCCTTGAGATCCGCAAAATGATTTATACGACAAATGCAATCGAAAACGTGAACCGTGGTATCAGAAAATACACCAAGACCAAAGTGCAGTTCCCCGATGATATGTCAGCCCAAAAGGCAGTATACCTGGCTATTATGAATATCGAAAAAAAATGGACAATGGCCATGCATAACTGGGGACTGGTCATGCACCAATTTGTAACGATCTTTGAAAACAGATGCCGACTCTAATGCAATTACAAAAACCGTTTACACAAAATTATTTAGGGTCTCTTTATTTTGCCATTCATCTTCGAAAACAACCTGAAATTCAAAATCGTGATCCGGAAATTCATCAGTCAGTTCATTCCACGATCTTTTGGCGCCAAGTTCGTTGCAAAATATGAAAACGTCCTGTTTATATTTTGTGTCTTCATTCCTAAGATGAATCCCTTTCGTTTCGAGAACATATACTGTTTTATAGTCATCCTGCTTTGTATCGTCCTTGATCGCTGCTATGAAATCAGGAAATATTTTATTACGTTTCCATCCCTGTATATGATAATCTTGTCTGCTCATATTCCTATACCACCATAGTAGTTTCTCTTGTTCATCTAAATAAATTGCAACTGACCTTTCTAATGTATTTACATTTTCTTCAGGCACATAATCAAATAAAGATCTTTGAACAGGAGAGTTGTCATTTCGGATGAGTTGTTTATTGCTTTCTACTTTTATCCTTGATGGTATCAGAAATCCACCCTTTTCAGTTATCAGAAAAAAATGTAATTTTTTTTCACTAACCAAAGTCCGGAAAACTTCCTCCGCCAAAATATTTTTTTGTATTTCAAGAATTTTTTTCAACTCTTCAATAATAAAAACAAAGTTGGAGGCAAGAATTTCGCGTGTATAGGTCACCGCAAGAAGTTTAATGACCTGATCACCCAGTGAATAACACACCCACGGATTGGGAATGATGTCGGCAATTTGCCTGGCCAAAAAAGATTCATCAATTTCCAGTGTTCCTTCCGTTTTCAGTCTGCCTGTTTCTTTCAGTAAATCCTCTTCCTTTTCACTCAAACCGAGGGTTAACTCATGCTCCTGGTTTCCCCTATCAACCAGCGTAATATTCATTATCTGAGAAATATCTACTCTAGCCCAGTCGATGTTTCCTAAAATATCTGTTTCAAATATTAAATCACGCCATGAATCCTTTCCCTGAATAATAAATTTTGGCAAGTAAATCTTTCCTTCAAAGGCCTTAAATCCAGAGCGATATTTAATCTCTCTTTCCTGAAAATTATCAATACTTCCCCCCGGACCGTCATCTATTAATCGCCCGGCCAAATCACCAAGACCTTCGTCTTCCAATCCCCTCTTAATTTCCCTCACCAACATACCGGCATTCGGTTTATAAGTGAAAATATAACATTCGTCCAGCTCCTTTATTTTCGTTTTTTTTGCCTTGGGCTGTCTTAAAATCCTGCCTACCAATTGCGTAATTCCGGTAGCGGAACTGGGATTTGTAAGAATTGTTAAAATATAGGCAAATGAACAGTCCCACCCTTCCTGTAATGCTTGTTTAGTAATGATATACCTGATTTCGCAGCTCTTGGAATATAGGTCTATGCCCTCGATGTCATCTTTTTCGCTGCTTTTAATTGCTATTTGATTCTCCGGAACATTACATTTTTTTATCAGATACTCTTTGGCATCTTCAGCATGTATAAAATCATTATTTCGCTGATCTTTGCCCGTTCTTTCCACCTGAATCAAACAAATGGGACGTATATATTCGCCTGTATTTTCCTCATATTGTTTTGCTTTTATTTCGAGCTGATTTCGCTTTTCAAGACAGGAAAGCATTGTATCTCTCCAATCCAGACTGGATTTATTTGTTAAATGAATATCAAGCTTGATCATTTCTTCTTCAAGTAACTCTCTGCCCGTAATCCGGACCAACTCGTTGGATTGGGAAGGCGGTGTCGCACTTAATTCTAAAATAAAATTCGGGTTACAATTTTGAATCGTATTTCTGGCATTTTCACCGTAAGCGCGATGTCCCTCATCTAATACGACAACAGGCTTGAGCACTTTCAGTGTGTTGCCTAAAGAAGTTTTTATTTGTTTTTTAAATATTCCTTTTGATTCGTCAAAACAATCTAGATTAGGGTATTGCTTCAAGAATTCTTCCTGGGCTAAATAATTATCCTCAGCCGGAAAGAAATCCGAATAACCTCCGGCATCTTTGAAAACTTTTAGGGTATCCGTAATTTGTCTGTTGGCGGATGGAAGCATTAACATGAGGACGATCAGATTCTCATCGATATCCAACCGGGTAAACACTTCGGTTTTTTCCTTTATCAAAGTTCTTCCGCCACTTGAAATATCTAAAACCTGGCGATAAGGATGATTTCGATCTTTTAACGCAAGAATTGTTTGCCTGTATATCTGTGAAGAAGGAACTATCCATAGAATTAGTCCGGTTTGCCTTTTATTGTAGATTTTCTGAATCAGATCAATACAATGACATGCAAGTAATGTTTTTCCACCTCCGGTTGGCACTTTCAGATAAACATCCGGCAATGATTCGTTCAAACTATTTGTTCTTGAGTAATATATGGAAGAGCCAGTCGATTTTTCCCATGCTTCTTTCGGGAAATTGAAATGTTTTGCAAGCTTTGGTTTCATCTCATGTATCTCCTGGTATTCGTTCCTGGCCGAATCCAGTTCGATCAGATACTCTTTAACTGCTTTCATAACCTTTTCCTGGTATCCCTTTAATCGCATGTCTCTCCAGTTAATCTTTTATTCTACTTCTGAATTCGATAAATCTCATAGGGCAACTGGCAAAAATCAATTCTGTTTTCAGTGCAGGTAAAATCATCTACATATTTCGCGGGTGCAAAAACCAAGCGCTGTTTGCCTTTAAATTTTGGCATATTTTCAACACCATCGAGGGTGAGTGCATTTCGCTTAAGCCATTCAACATCGGGTTTATAGAACATGTACAGTTCGCTATTCTTCGTTTCGCCGATATAACCCGTCTTCTCATTAATCTTCTTTTCGTTAAATTCTTCTCCGGTCGCCGTATAAAATATATATCGGGCAAACTCTTCAAAGGTAGGCAGGCTTTTCCCTTTTAGGATACTTTCCATTTCGATTGCAGGCCCCAATTCAAAATAACTAAAAGAACCACCCAGACCAGTCTTTAAAGAATCTGTTTTAGCTGTCTTCACTCCCTTAATGACCTTCCTCACCCTTTCTGCTGTTATATTGTTTGCATAATCTTCCTGTTCTACCAATATGAACCTTCGGTTGCCACCGTCTTCCTTGTTTAATTCAAGTACTGCATGGGCAGATGTTCCGGAACCAGCAAAACTGTCCAATATCAATGCATCTTTTTTATTCACCAGACGTAATAAATATTTCGAGAGCGTGACTGGTTTGGGGTAGTCAAAATCGATTCCAATCTCTTTTAACATAGCACTATTACTCTGTGTATTCCCCATATTCATCAATACCGACAAGACGTGACTCTGTTCCAAACTTCGCCGTTTTACTACTTCAATAGCGCCGGTCGAGTTGATTTCGAATCTTGATTCTTGCCCTTTGTTATCAATAATTGAACCCAACTTATTATTTACAAATTCTTCCAATAGTTCCTTTGAGCTCCAGCCACTTTCAACTTTAACTGATTTTGTTAATTTATAATTCTTAATTACCGCATCGGATTTATATATGGGCCAAGAATTTGTTCTTTTTTTAATCGTTCCTTCTTTAAAGCCGGCCGGGAATCCTACTGGAATCGTGATTATGCTTTTCGGGTTTTTAGGACCGTTTTTAACGATTGTGTTTCTAATTTCTTCATTAAAAAGTTTACTTTCCAAACTTGTATTTGGATCTATGACAGCAGGAGCTTTAAACTTTTCAGCATTCTTTGCATAAGCAACGATATATTCATGACAAATTTTTATTTTGGCCTGATTATCAAAATTTCCGTCTGTTCTCCAGATGAAGTTGCAGATCAAATTGTCTCTGCCAAAATAATCATCCATTAGAAATCGTAAGCTATGAATTTCATAATCATTGATATGAATCAGTATAATTCCGTCTTCACTTAAAAGTTCATTCAGCATTTTTAGGCGGGGTGTCATCATGCAAAGCCACTTATCATACCTCGTCAAATCCTCTTTGTCGACTACCTTCCCCAGCCATTCCTGCATCATTGGACTGTTGACGTTATCATTGTAAATCCAGTTTTCCTTGCCAGTATTATATGGTGGATCAATATAAACACAGTCGATTTTACCAGCATAGTTGGGTAATAAAGACTTGAGTGCTTTTAAATTGTCACCATGAATAATTAAGTTGTCATCCAAAGAGACTTTGGTTGTCAGGCTTAATTTTTTAACAGGAATCATCTGATGATATTTTACGGTCAGATGGTAATTTTGAATAAAAGTCTTGCCTTTAAATTGAATGGTTGGCATCGCCAGTTTTTTTTAATGTCTAATTCTGTTGTATCCCTGTTATATCAAAACTAATCTTCATATGGTTTACTTGTTGATTATGAACGTTTTAGTTTTCAACAACATATTCATACTCTTAGGAATCGAATTGCAAAATACTAATTTTTTTAGTAATGCCGGTATTCTTCCATTGCTATAAAGTAATTAAATATTGCCAAAAATAATGGCCTCAAAAATAACGGTAACGAACAAAAAACAGTCGAATCGAACAAACCGGTAGTAGTATCTAGAATGCTGATATCAATCACAGATGAACGGTGACTATACTATCAATATCCCCGACCTACATAGAAACACTTAGGCCGAGTATCTTTTTAATGTTCATTTTAAAAAATCGAAAAAAGATCTACTTTTAGTTAGTCCGCTTTTAGAAACCGTGAATCTTCAAAACCTACTATCTAATAAAGCTATATCAGTAGCTTTCTAGGTAATGTTTTCTGTTCATCCCTAAAAATAAATGCTGAAATATGAAATTCTCTGAATGGCTGCAGAATGAAAAAGCATCTCATACTAGCCTTGTGACTTTTATAGAAAGAATTGAACCGCTATTTACACCGGCCGGGTTGAATCAAACATCTTTCGAGACCAAAATAGCAAAAGGGCTAATTGTTGAAGAGAAAAAAATCGATGAATTGTTTAAACCCGAAGAACGTGTTTAGAATAAAAAAGATAACGATAGAAAATTTCAGGGGACTCAAATTACCAATAAACCTAGATTTCGAAAAGGGTGGACAAAAAACCTCTGTTTTACTATATGGTCGCAACGGTACCGGTAAAAGCTCAATTGCAGATGCTTGGGAGTGGTTTCTAAAATCTGAAATTAAAGATTTAAAAAAAGAAGGAGTAACAGCAAATGATTACCCCCATAGATCTTGTAACGGAGATGGATGTTATGTTCAAGTTGATTTTTCCAATCCTCAAAATAAGTTTGCGAGGATCACTTTTAATAAAGCCAGAATCACCGCACCTGTGATTTCCGGGGATTACGAAACATTAAAAAGTCTCGCAATTTATCCGAACTATCTTCGGTATGCTGATCTCCAGGAATTTGTATACTTCACTAAAAATGAAAAATACAGATATATCGCCAAATATTTCGGACTGGACGAATTTATCAAAAATCAGTCAGATTTCAGTGCTGCCTTAACAAAACTTCAAGCCCAAAACGAAAATCTTACTAGTCAAAAGACTCAAATTTCAAAAAGGCTCAAAGAAATTCTGGGGCAGGTGCCCATAAATGAAGAGACTGTTCTCCAATACATAAACACCATAGCAGCAAAACACAATATCGCTACAATCACTTCTTTAAATCAGATCCATCTTGTAATAAACACTTTAAGTGAAATAGTTCGTGTCAATCCTGTAGCGCGGCTATTGGTGCAATGGCAGGCTTTCAAGTCCAAATTAGGTCAGTTTTATCCACTCCGAAGCCTACTTGCAGAAGCGATTGAACTAGAAACATTGTTTGGTGAACTAAAAAAAGATGAAGCAAGCATTACTCAATTATTCCTTTCACAACTGTATACTTTAACCTTAGAAACAATAAATAAACTAAAAGATAAACAAATATGTCCAGTTTGTGACACAAGATTTAGAGGGAATCTAGTAGATCATATCTCAGCAAAACACGCTGCCCTGGAAGAACTTAACAGGCTAAAAATAAATTTTGAAACTAAAATACGCATCTTTAAATCAGATACTGAAAGCATTATCAGAAAGACTGGAATTATGAATTCCGGAAATGAAGAACCTGTTAAAATTGCATTCCCATCTTTTTTTGAAAATCTTAGCATTGCTTTAGAAAACCTGCCTAACATTTTATCAGAAATAATAAAGCCTCTTCATGAATTAACCGGTCTTTCCCTAAGCGACAACAGATCCATCGGAGCAATTGACGATTTAAACGGCGCCGAATCACAAATAAAGAAATCCACAGATGAAATAATAAAAGGACTTTCTGATAATGCGACTAGTAAAAGTCTGGCGGCTGATTTTAGCAATGTCAATGCATTGGTAACCACCTATAAAGAATACCTAAAGGTTGATGGAAAAAAGATCTATCTCGATAGAATTATCTCAAACTCGGGGGAGTTACAAAATCATTTAACTCTCCATATTCAATCTACTATTCAAACTACTTTTTCAGCAATTCAAACAGATGTAAGTGATTATTACAATATCCTCGAAGAATCAAATACTTTTTTAAGAAACCCGGTTATTAAATTGGTTGAGGGAAGAGATAAGTCGGTAGAACTTGAAATTGATTTTGTTTCAGAAAGGACGACTCCCGCATATAAGTTTATGAGCGAAAGCCAGGTGAACAGTTTTGGTCTTGCCATATTTATGGCTGCTACAAAGTTCTTTAATCAAGAACTTAAATTTATAATACTTGATGATGTGGTTAACAGCTTCGATGCATATAAACGACCAAAAGTAGCCCAAATGCTCGCGCGTAAATTTTCAGACTTTCAAATACTTCTATTAACACATGATCAAATATTTTCCGACACGATTCAGCGTGATTTTCCCACTTGGAATCGATATAAATTCACCAATTGGAGTTTTACTGCTGGCCCAGCTTTCAGCCTTGCAAGAAATTATGTAGAAGAAATCGAGTCTTGTCTAAGTGAAGACAATCCTATTAATGCCGGCGCCGCACTGGGACGGTATCTTGAATGGATATTCGGTGTGGTCAATGAAAGGTTAGAGTCACAAGTCAAATTTAAAATAGATGGCATATTCACTCTTGCAGAAATGTATGACCCGCTAGTAACTCGACTAAAGTCGAAAATCGGAAAGGCTAATTTTAAGCATGTTTTGCTGCAAGCGTTCGAAGAATTTGAGCAGGGCAAAATATTCAGGAATTATTGCTCGCACTGGAAGAATGAGGCAAATCCATTCACCACGCCAGAAATTGAAAGCATTTTAAGGAGGTGGCTTGAGATAGAATCGATGTTGTTTTGCCCCTCTTCAACCTGCAAATCTTTCGTTAAGTATGAAAAATTGGGAAATGTTGAATATGTCCGTTGTAATTGTGGATCATTAAATCTGAAGGCGGATACATTGTATACACCTATATAATTGAGAATTTAAGATTTCTTACTTAGACTGAAATGCAAAAATGATAAACTTCCGAATAATGGAAAAATCAAATTTTATATCTTCAAACATTAAAGAAAGAATTTCTAATCCTTTGATCTTTTCTTTTATCTTTTCATGGCTGGTTATTAATTGGCAAATTACAATTGGCCTCCTGTTATTCAATTCTCAACAAATAGAAAAGGCAGGATATCATTCAATATTCGATCTTATTACATGCAAAATAAACACAACTGATTCGTTCAATCATCCTCTATATTTTGCAATTGGATATATTCTTCTAATTCCGATTGTAAAGAATCTGATAACTGCATTTAATTCCTGGGCGTCCAAATGGGGAGAAGATTGGAACCTTAAAATATTAAAAGAAGGGAAAATAAGTATAAACAAATATTTCAGCCTAAGAGAAAATTATGATAAAAGGAATAAAATTCTTGAAGAGGTCATCTCCAAAGACAGTGAATATATAAAAAATTATGATTCAGTTAGAAATGAGCTATTGCAGACACAAAGCAACTTGAATAGCACTGCTCAACGGCTTAATATTAGCGATACTTATGTTCGTCAGTCAAAAGATATTTCTATTTTAAATGGCGCTTGGGAAAGTCAATATGAAATGTCAGGCGAAAAAGGAATTGAGGACATAGTTATAGAAAACGGTTACTATTACATAATATCGCCAATAGGCGAAAGAAAACATCTTTTTGATATAAGGAACTTTTTTTATGACAACAGAAATGAAACTGTTTTTTTTATCAAAGAATTGACTGCGGCTGAAAAGCCAAATAGACCAAAGGAAGACTATGTCAGTCGAAATAATTTAAAATTTGAGACTAAGGACATGCTTGCTGGAATAGAAAATGACTCAACCAAAATAGCATACAGAAGAAAATAGATATTTTAGAAAATCAAGACTCCTGAGGAATCACGACATTTGTCGTTTCGCTCTTCCAATATTCTAGTAATACTTGGTGTAGCATAGAGCATATTTGATCGAATATACCTCAAAGGGAGAAAACCGTTACCTTAAAACATTCGTAATTTCAAAATCCAAACTAATCTTTTCATAAAGCACAACATTAATTCGGACTGCATCTTTGTGTTATTATAATACTACACTGAGGACGTTGCCTGATCCTGAAGTTCTTAGTACACGGCATTTGAGCGAATATCCAGCCTTCTTTGATTCCCTTACTTTGGCTACAAGAACGGGGTGGATCAATAATTACGAAACGGTATTTAAGGAGAAATTTTAAGTTAGGAGTATAAAAAAACCACCCAAAAAATAGGTGGTTTAATTATTTCGATTTTAAAATCGTCTCTCAAAACCGTCTCTGACGTAGTTTCAGCCTTAAATGTGACCCCGCTCGGGCTCGAACCGAGGACCCAAAGATTAAGAGTCTTTTGCTCTACCAACTGAGCTACGGAGTCAAAAATTGAGTGGCAAATATACAAGGAATTTATTTTGTAGAAAGTTTTTAGCCCTTATCTTTGCAGTCCGAAAAAGGGAGCATAGCTCAGCTGGTTCAGAGCATCTGCCTTACAAGCAGAGGGTCCGCGGTTCGAACCCGTGTGCTCCCACAGAAATTAAAAGGGTCTTCAATATGAAGACCCTTTTTTTGTATGCTTAATTCTTGCATGGCTTTTTTATTATGCCAAAAGCGGTTTCAATCAGTTTCATTATTAACCGGAATGCAAATCAACTAGCATTTAGTCGAAACAAAGGAGAACATTTTTTTAAAATGAATTAATATAATCTCTTATCAAAACTTCTCCGCATCTACCGTTGTCACATTCAGTTTCACATCCACATTCCCTTTGATGGCTTTGGAATAGGGACAACCTTCGTGGGCTTTGGCGACGAGGGATTCGGCGGTGGCCTGATCGATGCCGGGAATGTTGACATCGAGAGTGACGACGAGGTTGTAGCCGTGGTTTTCGTCGATGGCGACGCTCACGTGGGCGCGGACGGCGGATTCACCGGCCTGGGTTTTTGAGGAGCGTATATGATAATTGAGGGCGTTGTCGAAACAGGCCGCGTATCCGCCGGCAAAGAGCTGCTCGGGATTGGTATAGGCGCCGCCGGGTCCGCCAAGCTCTTTGGGCATCTTCACTTCAAGATCGAGTACGAGATCAGAGGAAATAATCTTTCCGTTCCTTCCGCCCGTGGCGGTCGCTGTTGCGGTATAGGCAATTTTCATGGGCATATTATTGTTTTGAGAGTTCTTTAAATTCTTCGTCCGAAAGTTCTACCTGTCCGCTGGCTAAGTTTTCTTTGAGATGCTGCAATGAGCTTGTCCCGGGTATCAATAAAATATTTTCTGCGCGCCTTAACAGCCAGGCCAGGGCAATCTGGGCCACCGTGGCTCCGTGTTTTTCTGCGATATGCCCGATTTTTTCCTGCATTTTTCCCGGGCCCGAGGCCAGCGGAAACCAGGGAATAAAGGCGATATTTTCTTTGGTCGTATAGTCGAGCACAGTCTCCCACTGCCGGTTTCCGAGGTTATACATATTCTGTACAGAAACAATGGGCATAAATTTGCGCGCCTGCTCAATGGCTTTGACATCCACTTCGGAAAGTCCCACATATTTTATTTTGCCCGCGGCCACGGCTTCTTTTACGGGTGCCAGGGTGTCTTCCACCGGAACCTTCGGATCAATCCGGTGCAGCTGCCAGAGCGCGATCTGTTTTACCTGCAGGCGTTCGAGACTTCCCTCGATGGCTTTTTTAATGTATTCGGGGTTTCCGTTGCTTATCCATTTATTGGGACCGGTGCGTTCAAATCCGCCTTTGGTGGCAATGAAAATTTTGCTGTAGTCATTCTTCAGCGCTTCATGGATCAGCACTTCGTTGGTATGGGGACCGTAAGCATCCGCCGTATCAATAAAATCCACGCCGCCGGCCACCGCTGCCTGCAGCACCTGCTTTGCGAGTTCCCGGTGAGGTGCATCACCCCATACGCCCGGTCCGGTCAGCTGCATGCCACCGTATCCGAGACGATGTATTTCCTTTTCACCACCCAGCGAAAACGTGAGGGAGGTTTTCGTATCGTTTGACATAAAGAGAATGATTAATTATTGACTATTGATTATTGATTATGGGCTGTTCTGTGTAACAGCAAAAGACCATAAAAGTTTGGACTACCCTATTGAACAACCCTTTGCTATAATTGTTTAATTTTCGCATGACGCTCCTATTAAGGATAACAATAATTTAAAAATTATGGATCTCAAAATACAGGATAAGAAGGCTTTTATCAGCGGCTCTACGGCGGGCATCGGATACGCCATCGCGGAACGTTTACTCCGGGAAGGCGCGACCGTTATCATCAATGGCCGGACAAAGGAAAATGTGGACAAGGCCGTGGAGGAATTGAAAAAATCAACCGGCAATGCCAAAGTCTCGGGATTTGCGGCCGATTTTTCCCATGTGGCCGAAGTCAATCAGCTCCTGGACGAATTGCCTGAAATCGATATACTGATCAATAATGCCGGCATTTTCGAACCGAAGGCTTTTATGGAAATTCCCGACGAGGACTGGTTCCGTTTTTTTGAAGTGAATGTAATGAGCGGGGTGCGTCTTTCGCGTCATTTCTTTTCGCTGATGCTGAAAAAGAACTGGGGCCGGATCCTTTTTATTTCGAGCGAATCGGCCGTTTTTATTCCGGATGAAATGATCCATTATGGAATGACCAAGACCGCCCAGTTGGCCGTGAGCCGTGGTCTCGCGGAATTGACCAAAGGCAGCGGGGTGACCGTCAACACGATTCTTCCCGGTCCCACCAAATCCCGCGGCGTGGGTAGCTTCCTCGAAGATCTGTCGAAAGCAAGTCACACGACCCCCGAACAGATCGAAACCGATTTCTTCAAAAATATGCGGCCGACCTCCCTCCTGCAGCGTTTCGCCACGGTGGAAGAAGTGGCCGATACGGTGGTCTATTATGCGAGTCCGCTGGCTTCGGCTACCAATGGGGCGGCCATTCGGGTGGAAGGCGGTCTGGTCCGGTCTATTTTATAAGGCTTCCTTTCCTATTGGGCGCTTCAGTTTTTCCCCAGAATTCAGATTCAACTTCGCCGGTTACAGCACTTATCTTTATCCCGGATAAAGCAAATCCACCGACCGCATGAAGGTTCTGATCATCGAAGACGAAAAAGCCCTTTCGGAAAGCATTTTTGCCTATCTGAATTCCGAGCATTTTATTTGCGAGACCGCCGGTGATTTTCCAACGGCCATGGAAAAGATCAGTCTCTACGATTATGCCTGCATCATTCTCGACATCACCCTGCCGGGGGGAAGCGGTCTCGGTATTCTCAAAGAGCTCAAGGCCAATCATAAAGCAGAAGGCGTGCTCATTATTTCCGCGAGAAATTCGTTGGATGAAAAAATCCTGGGACTGAAAGCCGGTGCGGACGATTATCTCACCAAGCCTTTTCATTTGTCCGAACTCGCGGCCCGCGTATCGGCCATTATCCGCCGCAAGTCCTTCGACGGAAAAAACAGTCTCCGCTTCGACGAGCTGTTTCTGGATCTCTCGGAGAAAACGGTGAAAGTAAATCACCGCGATATTGATCTTACGCGCAAGGAATACGATCTACTGCTGTATTTCATCAGTAATAAAAATAAAGTGATCAGCAAGGGCGCCATTGCCGAGCATTTGTGGGGCGACAATATGGATATGGCCGAGAACTATGACTTTATTTACACCCATATTAAGAACCTCCGCAAGAAACTGCTGAATGCGGGTGCGCAGGATTATATCAAATCGGTTTACGGCATGGGCTATAAATTCAGCGATCATCCATGAAATTATTTACCCGCTATTCACGGATCAACCTGCTCGCCACCCTGGCCATTTTTGTGCTGGCCAGCATCGCGTTTTATTTCCTGCTCTGGTTCGTGATGATTTCGCAGGTGGACGAGGACCTGAAGATCGAACAGCGCGAAATAGAAACCTATGTGAGCAAATACGGAAAGCCTCCGGAGCCGATCAATGTAAAGGACCAGCACGTGTCGTCCGAGCCGACCAGTATCAAAGAAACCGTTCGCCATTTCAGCACGGTGAGTTTTCATGAAACCGATCATGAAGGCGAACGCGAAAGAGAAGAATTCCGGCAGATCAGTTTTACCCTGCCGGTCGGCGATCACTGGATGTTGTTCAAGGTCTCCAAGTCACTCGAAGGAACGCGCGACATGAACCGCTCGATCATCCTGATCTCCCTGCTCACCATCGTATTGATTTTAATCGTCAGTCTGCTCATCAACCGCTGGCTGCTTCGCCGTTTATGGCAGCCTTTTTATAAAAGCCTCGCGGTTGTAAAGGAACATCGCCTGGGCCTGAAAAAAATGCCGGCTTTTGACGCGACGGGCATTGATGAATTCAGTCTGCTCAACCAGACCCTCGAGCAGTTTATCGGCGGTGCAGAAAAAGAATATACCCTGCTTCGCGAATTCACGGAGAATGCTTCGCATGAATTGCAGACGCCGTTGGCAATTGTTCGTTCCAAGCTCGACACACTGATACAGGATGAACATCTATCTGAATCCCAGAGCAAGGCGGCGCAGACAGCTTATGAGGCGATCCGGAAAATGGCGAGACTGAATCAATCGCTGTTGCTGTTGAGTAAGATCGAAAACCGGCAGTATTCGGAAACGACGCAGTTTGATATGAAAACCTGCGTGGAAGAAAAGATGGCGGACTGGCAGGATTTCTGGAAAGAAAAAAATCTGCGGGTGGATAGCTTTCTTGAATCCACGCCTATCGTTATGAATATGGAGCTGGCCGATATCCTGCTCAATAATCTGTTCAGCAATGCGACGCGACATTCGCCGCACGGTGGTTCGGTGGAAATCCGTCTCGCGAACCGCCAGTTCAGACTTTCCAATACCGCGGCCGGCGAAGGGCTCGATACGGAAAAACTGTTTCAGCGTTTCTCGAAAGGGGGCCAGTCCACCGACCAGCACGGTCTCGGTCTCTCCATCGTGAGGCAGATCGCTACGGTCTCCGGCATCGGCATTCATTATGAATTCGCCGGAGGCAACCATATTTTTATCATCAATTTCTGAAAGGGGCAGACTGAGCGAACAAAGTTCCTCCCTTTCTGTTGTACTTTGCAGTTACCAGATGCCACTCGTTACCGTTTCTCATTTATCTAAAAAATTCAGAACCCATCACGCGGTTGACGATCTCTCATTTACTGTAAACGAAGGCGATGTGTATGGCTTCCTCGGACAGAACGGCGCCGGTAAATCCACCACCATCCGCATGCTGCTTACCCTGATCACGCCCACGGCGGGTCATATTGAGTTATTCGGGATGAATCTGCGAAAAGAAAGAAATAAGATCCTTCGCCAGGTGGGTGCGGTGATCGAAAAACCCGATCTCTACAAATACCTCAGCGCCTACGAAAATCTTTCCCTCTTCGGAAAAATGAGTGGCAGCAAAATCACTAAAAAACAACTGGATGACCAGCTGGAGATGGTCGGTCTCGCTGACCGCGCAGGCGATAAAGTAAAAACTTTTTCGCAGGGCATGAAACAGCGCTTAGGCATTGCCGTGGCTTTGATTCATAATCCGCGGCTGATCATACTCGATGAACCCACCAACGGGCTCGATCCACAGGGCATCGCCGATATGCGGAATCTGATCCTGCACCTCAGCCGGCATTTAAATAAAACGATCATCGTTTCTTCCCATCTGCTCAATGAGATCGAACAGATCTCCACGCGGATGCTGATCATTGATGAAGGAAAGAAAAAAGTGGAAGGAACTGTGGCCTCGCTGATGGATCCGTCAAAGACCCTGGTGGAAGCGGATATGCCCGATCCAAAGGAAGCGGCGCGTTTGCTGGAGCCTACCCGCTGGCAGGCCTACCTGAAAAAAATAAATGCGGACAACCTGGTTTTTCAAATGCCGAAAGAATTGATCCCCGATCTGAACCGCGCCCTCGTGGAATTGCAGATTCCTGTATTGTCGCTGCAGGCAAAAACCTCGCTGGAGGACTACTTTTTATCATTAACCCGGAGCAAACAATATGTGGCAGCTTTTACAGATTGAGCTATTAAAAATATTCCGGAAGCCGCGAACCTATATCAGTTTCGGTGCCATTGCGGCCATGGTCATCATCATCCAGATCGCGCTCAAGTTCGATGGTGAATCCTATATCGAATTCATCGTGGGTAACCTGAAGGAATCGCTCGACATTCCCTACACCCATATCCTCAACGGGTATTTTGTCTGTTTCGTTATCCTGAATTTATTACTCATTCATATCCCCCTCCTGATTGCCCTGGTGGCCGGTGATTCCATTGCGGGGGAAGCCAATATGGGTACGCTGCGACTGATCGCCAGCAAGCCCGTAAGTCGTACCGGTCTCATGATGGCCAAGTTTATGGCCACAGTGATCTATACCGCGCTCCTGCTGATCTGGCTGGCTTTTATCGCGCTGCTGCTGAGTGTGCTGCTGTTTGGCAGAAACGATATCCTGATCGCGCGAAACGATGCGCTCGAGATCATCCGGAGCAGCGACGTGATGTGGCGTTATATGGCCGCTTTCGCCTATGCCACCCTGGCGCTGACTACTGTAGCCGCGCTGGCTTTTTTACTGTCGGTATTTGCGGAGAATTCCATCGGTCCCATCGTATCCACCATCAGCATCGTGATCGTATTTACCATTCTTTCGGAAATGCAGATCCCTTTGTATGACCGCACGGTTAAGCCTTTTTTATTCACCTCGCATATGCTGGCCTGGAAGGGATTTTTTTATTGCAAGATCGATGCGGGTGGTTCCGCTATTCCGGGAACGATAGAAAATATACGGGCCGTTTTGAAAAGCGGTCTCGTGCTGGTATTATATATTGTTGGGTTTGTGTCGGCGGCTTTATTTGTTTTTAATCGAAAAGACATTTTAAGTTAAGCCTAAAACCATTTTAAGCCGAAAGCCTTTTCTGAAGCCTAAAGCCCAAAGCTTAAAGCCTAAAACTGAATTTTAAATTATTGATGTGAAGAATATAGTTTTTGTATTGAGTTTGTTTATTTTAGAAATCGGGCGTGCGGGTGCGCAGGACCCGGCGGCGCTGATGAAGCTGATTAAAGTGAAGTTGGAAACGGTAAATGATTATGAGGCGGATGCGAAACTGAAAACAGAAATTTCCTTCCTGAAAGTGCCGGACGCACAGGTGAAGATCTATTTCAAAAAGCCCGACAAAATCAAGATCAAAAACCAGAATGGCATTTCCCTGGTTCCTAAGGAAACCGTGAGTATCAGCCTGTATAGTCTCGTGAACAGTCAGTATCAGGCCCTCGATGCCGGCACCGATAAAGTGCGGGGCATTCCGGTGCGCATTATCAAACTCCTGCCCTCCGACGATAATGGGGCTTTGGTTCTTGCCACCCTGTATATTGATACAAAAAACCTGCAGGTGCTGAAGGCAAAAACCACCACCCGTGAATCGGGTACCAACGAAGTGGAGTTGTTTTATGGTCGGTTTCCTGAATCCGGTCTTCCTGAAAAAATCATATTTAGTTTCAATACCCAGGATTTCAAACTGCCCAAGGGGGTCACGTTCGACTACGACGACGGATCGGCGAAAAAGAAAGCGCCCGAGACAAAGTCCAGCCAGCGGGGCCGGATCGAAATCACCTATCTCTCCTACGCCATCAATAAGGGATTAGCAGATTCCCTGTTTAAATAGGACCTTTAAGGATCAGAGCGTTGCGGGCCGGTCAGCTGACCATAAAAAATTTGCGGTCTTGGCCTTATTTCGCTTTTTTTGCGCTTGGGCACTTAAACAGACTGCATACACATGGTAGACATCGGATCGCGGAGCCTTTCCCTGAGAAATTTTTCAGATATCGTATTTAAAAAGGAGCCCATCAGCCTGAATGCTGACGCGGTAGCCAAAGTGGATGCCAGTTTCCAGTTCCTCAAACATTTTTCCACCGGCAAGCTGATTTATGGCATCAATACGGGCTTCGGTCCGATGGCCCAGTATAAAATCAGCGACGAAAACCGGCTCCAGCTTCAATATAACCTGATCCGGAGTCACAGTACCGGCATGGGCAATGCCATGAGTCCCCTGCTGGGCAAGGCCGTGCTCGTGGCCCGTTTAAACAGTCTTATGCAGGCCCATTCGGGTATCCACGTGAGCCTGGTGGAACTGCTGGCCGCGCTCATTAATAAAGACATTATTCCCCGCATATATGAACACGGCGGCGTGGGCGCCAGTGGCGACCTGGTGCAGCTGGCCCATGTAGCGCTGAATGTGATCGGCGAAGGAAAGGTCTGGTTTGAAGACGAATGGCAGGACACGGCCACCGTATTTAAAAAAGCCGGACTCAGGCCCCTGGACATTCAGATCCGGGAAGGGCTTTCCATGATCAACGGCACGTCGGCGATGACGGGGATCGGTCTCGTGAATATCGTGCTGGCCAAAAAACTCCTGGCCTGGTCGGTTATGCTTTCCTCCATGACCAACGAAATCGTGGAGGCCTACGACGATCATTATTCCAAGGAACTCAATATCGTTAAACATCATACCGGCCAGAATTATGTGGCCGCCATGATGCGGGGGATGCTCAAGGATAGCAAAATGATCCATAGCCGCTCTGAGCATCTCTATAATCCCGCCAATATTGAACACGATGTGTTCGAGGATAAAGTGCAGGAATATTATTCCCTGCGCTGTGTTACCCAGATTCTGGGACCTGTGTATGATACCATCGAACACGCCGAAAGAATCGTGGTGGAGGAACTCAATTCCGTAAACGACAATCCGGTGATCGATCATCTCAATAAAAATATTTTTCACGGAGGAAATTTTCATGGCGACTATGTGGCGCTGGAGATGGACAAGCTAAAAATTGCCATTACCAAGCTCTCTATGCTGGCCGAAAGACAGTTGAATTATCTGCTCAATGATAAGTTGAACCAGATTCTGCCACCCTTTGTCAATCTGGGTGTTCTGGGCTTTAATTTCGGTATGCAGGGCATGCAGTTCACCGCGGTTTCGACCGTTGCGGAAAACCAGACGCTCTCCTACCCGATGTATGTGCACAGCATCCCGAATAATAACGACAACCAGGATATTGTGAGTATGGGATGCAATGCCGCGCTGATGACAAAAAATGTAATTGACAATAGTTTTGAAGTGCTCACGATACAGGCGATGACGGTGCTTCAGGCGATAGATTACCTCAAATGCCAGGACAGGCTTTCGCCCGCTACACTACGCGTGTACACGGCCATCCGGACAATTTTCCCGAAATTTATAGAGGACAGTCCGAAGTATGAAGAACAGGAAAAAGTAAAGAACTGGCTCCTTCAAAATGATCCTTTATGAAATGCGCACTCGTTACCGGAGGCTCCCGAGGCATTGGCAGGGCCATCTGCATTAAATTAGGATCACTGGGGTATCATATCCTGATCAATTACCGGTCAAATACTACTGAAGCTCAACAAACTCTGTCGGTTATTCAAACCAGTAATGGAAGTGGTGAACTGCTTCCTTTTGACGTGAGTAGTAAGAAGGAAATTGCGGATGCTATTGGTGGCTGGATGGAAAATCACAAGGAAGATCCTATTGAAATTCTGGTCAACAATGCCGGCATCAAAGAAGACGTGCTGATGATGTGGATGAAGGATGAGCAATGGGAAAATGTGCAACGCACCAATCTCGACAGCTTTTTTTATGTGACCCGTCCGATCCTGAATGATATGCTCATGAAAAGATATGGCCGCATCATTAATGTGGTTTCCCTTTCCGGAATCAAGGGTATGGCGGGGCAGACAAATTATTCCGCTGCCAAGGGCGGCGTGATTGCCGCCACCAAGGCCCTCGCCCAGGAAGTGGGAAGACGCGGAATTACGGTGAATGCCGTGGCACCCGGATTCATCAAAACGGATATGACCGAAGCCATTTCGGAAAAAGATATCAAAGCGATCATTCCGGTGAACCGATTTGGAACGGCGGAAGAAGTGGCGCATGTGGTGGCCTTTCTCGCATCAGCGGAAAGCGGGTACATTACGGGAGAGGTGATTTCGATTAATGGCGGATTGCATACCTAAGTACAGGGGTACAGGAGTACAGGAGTACAGGAGTATAGGAGTACAGGAGTACAGGAGTACAGGGGTGATTGGAAAAATAGTTAATAATTAATAATCAATAATTATGAAAGGTTTTTTGCTTTTTGGGGTACTGGCCATCTCGGCTTTCTGCGGGTATAGCCAAACAGACAACCCTCTTTGGCTTCGCTATCCGGCGATTTCTCCGGACGGGAGTACCGTGTTGTTCTGCTTCAAGGGCGATATTTACAAAGTGCCTTCTGCCGGAGGTACGGCTGTTCCGCTCACCATCAGCGAGTCGGTTGAGTATTCGCCGGTATGGAGCCATGATGGAAAATTTATTGCGTTTGCCAGTAACCGTTATGGAAATTTTGACATTTTCATCATGCCGGCTTCCGGAGGAGATGCGAAGAGACTCACTTTCTTTTCAGGATGGGACACGCCGAGTAGTTTTAGCCCGGATGACAAGCAGATCATCTTTTCTTCCAACCGTCAGGATGTTGTAAGTAATGTTCAGTTTCCTAATGGCGGACTTGAACAATTGTATAGTGTGCCGATAACAGGCGGCAAAGTAAACCAGTATCTGCCGGTTCCTGCGTTTGACGCCACATTCAGTCCTTCAGGTGATAAACTGATCTTTCATGATCTCAAAGGATACGAGAGCTATTGGCGTAAACACCATACTTCTTCCGTTACCCGGGATATCTGGGTGTACGATATAAAAACAAAAAAATATACCCAGCTCACGACGAATAAAGGCGAGGATAGAAATCCCGTATTTGCAGGCAATGACAATGATTTTTATTATCTGAGCGAGCAGAATGGCGGATCCATGAACGTATATAAAAGTTCGCTGACAGATCCCGCCGCTTCTGCAGCGGTCACGACTTTCAAGGATAACCCGGTGCGGTTTCTTACCCGCTCCAATAACAATACGCTTTGTTTCGGATATGACGGGGAAGTATACCTGAAAAAAGACAATGGCCAGGCGCAAAAACTGAATGTGGAGATTGCAGAAGACGGAAGAACCAACGTGTCCAAAACCGTTCCGGTAAATGCCGGCGCGACGGAAATGAAAGTGTCACCCAATGGAAAAGAAATCGCATTTGTGGTTCGCGGTGAAATATTCGTGACGAGTGTGGAGGGCGGGATCACCAAGCGGATCACCAACACGCCTTACCAGGAAAGAAGCGTGAGTTTCAGTCCCGACGGCCGCTCCTTAGTGTATGCCGCCGAGCCGGACAGCAGCTGGAATATTTATACTGTTTCCATAACGAGAAAAGAAGAGCCCTATTTTTATGCGTCCACCGTTTTAAAAACAGCGACGGTTGTGGCCACGAATGCGGAAGAATTTCAGCCTTCCTATTCGCCTGACGGAAAAGAGATTGCCTACCTGCAGGACCGCGTGATTTTAAAAGTGATCAACCTTGCGGGCAAACAAACCAGAACCATCCTCGAGGCCGATAAAAATTATTCCTATGCCGACGGGGATCAGTATTATCAATGGAGCCCCGACAGCAAATGGTTCCTGGTAAGTTATGGATTGAAAGAAAGGGTGCAGTCACCCGAAGTCGGACTGGTACCTGCCGACGGCAAGGGACCCCTGAGAAACCTTACCCTGAGCGGCTTTGACGACCTGGAACCCAAATGGGCCATGGGCGGTAAAATGATGATCTGGGGATCTACGCGCGATGGTCAGCGTGTACAGGCCGGATGGCCCTCTACGCTTGATGTGTATGCGATGTTTTTTACTAAGGAAGCTTATGACCGTTTCAAACTGTCGAAAGAAGATTATGCCCTGCTGAAAGAACAGGAAGATAAGGACAAGGAAAAAACAAAAGACAGTACAAAAATTGTAAAGGCGCTCGGCAAAAAAGAAAAAAAAGGAGAAAAAGCGGCGGCCGACAGTACGGACCTGAAAAAGGACCTGGTATTCGACTGGGACAATCTGACCGACCGCAAAATGCGCATCACCACGCATACGTCTGACCTGGGCGATATGGAACTCTCCAAAGACGGAGAGAAATTATATTATATGGCGCATTTTGAAAAAGGATATGACCTGTGGGTAACCGATCTGCGCAAGAAAGATACCAAACTGCTCAGCAAACTCAGCGTGGACAATGCTTTCCTGCAGTTATCCGCCGATGGCAAATCCCTTTTTCTGCTGGCCGACGGTCGTATATTAAAAATAGATCCGGAAAGCGGAAAGACCGACGGAGTGAATATCAGCGGTGAAATGACACTCGACTATGCCGCTGAAAAGGAATATATTTTTGATCACAGCTGGAGACAGATCAAGGAAAAGTTTTACGTAGTCGATATGCAGGGCGTGGACTGGGATCACTACTATCAGGTGTATCACAAGTTCCTTCCTTATATCAATAACAACTACGACTTCTCTGAAATGCTCAGTGAAATGCTGGGAGAACTCAATGCCTCGCATACCGGTTGTTATTATTTCGGCGAACCTTTTCCGAATGGTGACCGCACGGCAGCGCTGGGCATTTATTATGATTACCATTATACCGGCAGGGGTTTGAAAATTGCGGAGATCATTGAAGGAGGCCCGCTCGACAAAGCGAGTTCAAAAATTAAAGTGGGTGATATCATCGAAGAAATAGACGGCAATCCGATTACGGATTCTGTGGAACATTATAAATACCTGAACCGCAAAGGCGGTCAGCTCACCCTTCTTTCCCTGTATAATCCGGTCACCAAAACCAGATGGCAGGAAACCGTGAAACCCATTGAGCGCAGGGACGAAAATGAACTCAAATACAACCGCTGGGTCAAGGCGCGCAGAAAAGAAGTGGACAGTTTATCCGGAGGGCGTCTGGGTTATATCCATGTGCGTGCGATGGATGACGCCAGCATGCGCACGGTGATTGAAGAAGCGCTGGGAAGAAATCTGGGAAAAGAAGCGCTGATCATTGATACGCGGTTTAATGGGGGCGGAAATATTCATGAACCCCTCTCCGATTTCCTTGGAGGTAAAAAATATATTGACATCATACCACACGGACAATATGTGGGATCCGAGCCCTACGATAAATGGACCAAGCCCTCGATTGTGCTGATTGGTGAAGCCAATTATTCTGATGCGCATTTATTTCCGATTGCCTACAAGCAAAAAGGCATCGGCAAAACGGTCGGCATGCCCATTGCGGGAACCGGAACCTTTGTGTGGTGGGAAGTGCAGATTGACCCAACACTCGTATTCGGCATGCCGATGGGCGGCTGGCGCACGATGGATGGTGTGTTTGCAGAAAATCACCAGATGGAGCCGGATATTAAAGTCAGGCTCGATTTCGATGTCATGACCAACGGACGCGATCAGCAGATTGAGGCGGCCGTGAAAGAGCTGCTGAAAAAATAAGCGGATTCACTAATTTGCTCCTATGAACAGAGTGGTCATCACCGGCCTCGGTATATATTCCTGCATTGGAAAGAATCTGGAAGAAGTGAAACAGAGTCTTCTGGAGGGAAAATCGGGTATTGTGTATGATCCCGTGCGTAAAGAAATGGGATTCCGTTCCGCACTCACGGGATTTGTGGAGCGTCCGAATCTGAAGGGACTGCTGGACCGGAGAGCGAGGATCATGTTACCCGAACAGGGAGAGTTTGCCTATATGGCCACGTTGCAGGCCCTGGCGCAGGCGGGCATTACAGCAGAATATATTCAGTCGAAAGAAGTCGGCATATTATACGGCAACGACAGTTCGGCCAAATCCACGATTGAAGCGGTGGATATCATGCGACAGAAAAAAGATACCATGCTGGTGGGTTCCGGCGCGGTATTCCAGACGATGAATTCGACGGTGACCATGAATCTGGCCACCATATTCAAACTCAGGGGCGTCAATTTCACCATCAGCGCGGCCTGTGCCAGCGGATCCCATGCCATCGGCCTCGGATACCATTTCATCAAAACCGGTTTACAGGAATGTGTGATCACGGGCGGCGCCCAGGAAACCAGCGCGCTGTCCATGGGCAACTTCGATGCGCTCTCCGCCTTCAGTTCCCATGAGGACCAGCCAACAAAGGCCTCGAGACCATTTGACAAGGACCGCGACGGGTTGATACCCAGTGGCGGGGGCGCCACAGTGATTCTGGAAAGCCTCGAGTCCGCACAAAAACGAGGCGCTACGATTCTTGCGGAAGTGATCGGCTACGGATTCTCTTCGAATGGCGAACATATATCCAACCCCACGATAAACGGCCCCGTGCGGTCGTTGAATATGGCACTCAGAGATGCGGGTATCGATCCGCAGTCGGTCGACTATATCAATGCGCACGCCACGTCCACGCAGGCCGGAGATGCCAGCGAAGCGAAAGCGATTGTGGAAGTATTCGGAGAGAAAAAAATACCGGTGAGTTCTACCAAATCCATGACCGGACACGAGTGCTGGATGGCAGGCGCGAGTGAAATTGTGTATTCGATGATCATGATGCAGAATGGGTTTCTGGCTCCCAATATTAATTTTCAGCATCCCGATGAAGATTCAGCGAAGCTGGATATTGTAAAAACCTCGAGACAAAAAAATATAGATGTATTTTTGTCCAACTCATTCGGTTTCGGGGGCACAAATTCCTCCCTGATTGTACGAAAATGGCAACCCTGACCGTTAAACCTGAACCAACTATGAAACAAGATCAGGCCATCATTGAGAAGATAAACGGTTTTTTGTCGGAAGCATTTGAAGTGGAAACCAGTCGCATGACACCCGACGCGAATCTGCGCCAGGTGCTGGAGCTGGACAGTCTCGATTATATCGACCTGGTGGTGGTGATTGAAAATAATTTTGCTTTTAAAGTAAAACCCGAAGACTTTACAGAGATCATCCGCTTCTCGGATTTCTATTCCTATATCATTTCCCGCGTATATTCTAAAGAACCAACCGATGCCTTCCTGGCAGGGAAAATCCAGGGGTAATCCGCTGGGTTTCCGGATTTTTGTCTGGGTACTCAAACATGCCGGCGTCATGCCAGCCTATGGGTTGCTCGTCTTCGTCGCCTTTTATTTTTTTCTTTTCTCCGGGAAAGCTTTCCGGTTTCAATACGCTTTTTTTCGCCGGCGGCTGGGTCACTCTTTTCTGAAAAGCCTGTTCAGCATTTATAAAAATTATTATTGGTTTGGCCAGACCCTGATTGATAAGATTGTGCTGATGTCGGGTATTAAAAATCCCTTCCGTTTTGATTTTGAAGGGGAGGATCATCTCCGGCAGATGGTCGCAGATAAAAAAGGCGGACTGCTGCTCAGCGCCCATATCGGAAACTGGGAGATTGCCGGCCATCTGCTGAAGCGGCTGGAAACGGAAATGCATATTGTGATGTATGATGGAGAGGCGCAAAAACTAAAAGATTATCTGAACAGCGTGACCGAAAAACATTCGGCCCATATTATTTTAATCAAAGAAGATCTTTCGCATATTTATGCCATTCAGGATGCGCTGAGTAATAACGCCTTTGTATGTATGCACGCCGACCGGTTCATGGAAGGAAATAAAACCCTGAAAGAAAATCTGCTGGGCAGTGCCGCATTGTTTCCTGCCGGCCCTTTTCTGCTTGGCCGGAGTTTCCAGGTACCCGTTTCCTTTGTATTCGCCATGAAGGATGGATTATTTGATTATCATTTTTATGCCAGTCCGCCGAAAATATATTCCGGACCTAAAACGGAGTCCATGGGATTGATGCTGGCCGACTATTGCCGGGCCATGGAAACAACGATCCGGAAATATCCCTTGCAGTGGTACAATTACTATGATTTCTGGCAGACGGGAAAGGGTTAAACACTATCTTTATACCATGTCTTTTATCACCCAAAATGCCGCTGAATTTATCCCCCAGAGAGCGCCTTTTGTATTTGTGGATGACATACTGAATGTGGATGAAAAAACCTGCAAAACGCGTTTTAAAGTAACAGCAGACAACCTGTTTGTGAAGAATGGATATTTTTCCACTCCGGGTATGGTGGAGTCCATGGCACAGACCGCTGCTGCGGGAACGGGCTGGCTGTCGAAAAAAGCGAATAAACAGGTTCCCATCGGTTATATCGGCGCGGTGCAGAAACTCGAAGTGCATGAATGGCCCCCGGTGCAGTCAACGATCGAAATGGAAGTTAAATTACTGACCAATATACTCCAGGTTTCCCTGGTTTCTGCCAGCGTCACACATAACGGGAAGATCATGGCTTCCTGTGAAATGAAAATTTTTATAACCACCCAATCATGAAAAATAAAATCAGTCTTCTTCTTTATGCAGCCCTGGGTTTCCTGCTCCCCAATTTTGTGCAGGCACAGGCTTTATCGGCCAAAGCCTTTTTTAATTCGGACGCGCCCGCCGTTTACCTGGGCATTGATTTTACTCTTGCCCGTCTCATCAATGATGATGCGTCAGTGGCCCGGGTCATTCAGTCTACCCAGTTCAACGGCATCAACGACCTGATCGTAAAAGAATTTAAAAAATATGATGTCCAGGAAGCCTATCACCGGACCGGATGGACGGTTGATCTGAAAGAAGTGGAAAAAAGAAACGATGGGGCCAATCCCGATTCATTGAAAACAAATAACGATGGCGATCTCACCAGTCTCAACCCCGGTGATATCAGCAAGCTGGCAGGGAATTTCAATTACGGAACGCATACGGGTTATGGCATTTTGCTAGTGATGGAAGGCATGGACAAAACAAAGAAGATGGCGACGATCTGGTTTACTCTCATCGATATGAATACGAAAACTGTTCTGCAGACGGATCGGGTAAGCGGCAAACTCGGCAGCGGGTTTGGTTTCCGCAATTACTGGGCTTCTGCCATCAAGAATGCCATCAAGAATGCCAAAGACGACTACTACGACAAATGGAAATCCGGGAACGCCGGCAAGTAGTATATATCTACTGATGAAATCAATCTGATGCCCGGAAAAAAGATCCTGCAGAGTAATACGGAAGTTCTTGTGCGCTTCAATGAAGCGGATCCGCTGGGTATCGTCTGGCATGGCCATTATATTCGTTATTTCGAAGATGGCCGCGAAGATTTCGGCACCCGCTATGGCATCGGCTATCTGGACGTTTTCAAAAACGGATTTGTCACCCCGATTGTGCAGGTGGATTGTTCGTTTAAGAAATCCCTGCGCTACGGCGACACGGTGTTGATCGAAACCAGTTTCATTCCCTGCGACGCCGCAAAAATTGAATTCAGCTACCGGCTCTTTAATAAAAAAACAGGTGACCTGGTGGCTTCCGGTAAGACCACACAGGTGTTTCTTGACAAAGAAGAATCACAGTTGCAATTACTCAATCCTCCATTTTTTGAGGAATGGAAAAAGAATCATTTACCATCAAACCCGCAGACATGAGAAAAGTGTATGTAGCGGGTGATAATATCTTTTCTCCCATCGGGAAAACCACGGCTTCCAATATGGATGCCATGAAACGCGGACTATCAGGAATTGCAGTGCATCGGAATGATTTATCTGAAGATTCTTTTTACGCTTCGCTTTTATCTCCGGAGTATAAAGCGGGCGATGAACACGTAACGGCTTTTGAACAAATTATTCTGCATTCGGCGAAAGCGGCATTGAAAGATGTGCAATTTGATCCGGCCGATGAGAAAACCGGTTTTATTTTATCCACCACGAAAGGAAATATTGGATTGATTGACACTCATTCCGGTACGGAAATTTCCGGCGAACGAATTTCATTAAACAGAAGTGCGGATATCATTGCCAAAGAACTGGGCATCCGGAGCGAGCCTCTGGTGGTTTCGCATGCCTGTATATCCGGACTGCTCGCCATCATTACCGGGATGCGTCTGATACAGTCGGGCGTATATGACCGGATATTGATTTCGGGAGGCGATTTGATCACCTCATTTATTTACTCCGGCTTTAAGTCGTTTCAGGCCATCAGTCCGAATCCCTGCAGGCCCTTCGATGCTTCGCGGGATGGGATCAGTCTCGGGGAAGCAGCAGCCAGTCTGCTGTTGACTGCCACAAAAACACCGGGCGCCGTGCGGATCAGCGGAGGTGCGGTATCGAATGACGCCAACCATATCTCGGGTCCTTCGCGTACAGGGGAAGAGCTGGCCATGGCGATCCGCTCGGCGTTGAAACAATCCGAAGTGACAGCTGATGAAATCGATTTTATATCTGCCCACGGAACCGCCACGCGCTACAACGACGAAATGGAAGCTAAAGCGATTTACCTCACCGGTTTGTCGGACAAGCCGGTGAATAGCCTGAAAGGTTATTATGGCCATACATTAGGCGCTGCGGGCATACTGGAGTCTGTCGCGGCCATTCATTCCATGCAGGAAAGCATTTTGTTGCCAACGAAAGGATTTTCAACAGCGGGAACAGAAATGCCCGTTAATGTGATAAAGGAATTGCAGCAAAAGGAGATCAGGAAAACATTAAAAACCGCCTCCGGATTCGGAGGATGTAATGCGGCAATCGTATTCGTACAGGATTAACAAATAGGTCTGTTCGATCTGCATTCAGTTTTAGGCTTTAGGCTTTGAGCTTTAAGCCTAAAGCTTTAAGCTTTAAAAAATATGTTTCAAAAAGATAATAAAACAGCGCTGGAAGCCAAAGGAATCGCGCAGTGGATCGCCTTCGGTCCCGTTGTTTTCCAGGTAGCCCGGGTGATGCGCAATACCGGCATTCTCCGTGTGCTGCTCGAGAAAGGACGCGAGGGAATGACGCAGGAAGAAATCCGCCTTGAAGTGGATCTGCCTGAATACGGCCTGCGTATTCTGCTGGAATCGGGACTGGGTATCGGTCTGGTTATTTTGAATGAAGGGAAATACAGCATTACTAAAACAGGCACTTATATTCACAATGATCCGCTGACCACGGTGAACATGGATTTTGTTCATGACGTGTGTTATCAGGGATTGTTTGCGCTCGACAAGAGCATTGAAACAGGCAAACCGGAGGGTTTAAAAGTGTTTGGCCACTGGGATACGATTTACGAGGGGCTTTCCTCTCTGCCACCCGGCGTACAAAAAAGCTGGTTTGCCTTCGATCATTATTTTTCGGATCTGGCTTTTCCTCCCGCCCTTTCCAAAGTATATAGTGGTGGCATTAAAAAAATACTGGATATCGGCGGCAATACGGGTAAATGGGCGATCGCCAGTGCGAAATTTGTTCCGGATCTGGACATTACCATCATGGATCTGCCCGGCCAGCTGAAAGTGGCGGAGGAAAAAGTGAAACAGGCGGGATTGAGCGACCGGATCCATTTTTATCCGGCCAACCTGCTCGATCCACAAACCGTTTTCCCGAAAGGCTTCGATGCGATCTGGATGAGCCAGTTCCTGGATTGCTTTTCGGAGACAGAAATCGTATCCATCTTAAAAAAATGCTACGACGCCGTTTCCGATGACCAGTATGTCCTGATCCTGGAGGCATTTTGGGATACCCAGCGATTTGAGGCAGCTGCTTTTTGTTTACAGCAGACTTCTGTTTATTTTACAGCGCTGGCCAATGGCAACAGCCAGATGTATCACTCGGATATTTTTATCCGGTGCGTAGAAAAAGCCGGATTTTATATCGAGGAAAGAATAGATGAGATTGGATTGAGTCATACCCTGCTGAAATGTAAAAAGTCAAGTGTTGTTCACGCTTAAACATATCGTATGGCTATTCAAACAACGGATGTTCTGGTTATCGGTGCGGGGCCTGCGGGAACCGTCGCGGCATCTATCGTAAACAAAGCAGGATACAAAGTGCGCATCGTGGAAAAATTGAAATTCCCGCGGTTCGTTATCGGCGAGAGTCTCCTGCCCCGTTGTATGGAAGCGCTGGAAGAAGCGGGTTTTCTGGATGCGGTGAAAGAAAAAAAATTCCAGGAGAAGGGCGGAGCCAAATTCGTAAAGAATGGCAAGACCTGCGACTACCAGTTTGCCGATCAGTTTACCAAGGGATGGGAATGGACCTGGCAGGTTCCCCGTGCTGATTTTGATAAAACGCTCGCGGACACGGTAGAGAAAATGGGCGTGCCCGTGGATTATGAAACAACGGTTACCGCGATTGAATTTAACGGCTCCGATTCCATCACGACCATTCAGGATAAAGACGGAAACGAGTCACAGATAAAAGCAAGATTTATTATAGATGGCAGCGGATACGGACGGGTGATCCCCAAACTTTTCCAGATGGACAAGCCCTCCAATCTCCCGCCCCGCAAAGCCATTTTTACACATACCGTGGATCTTCGCAGGGCATTGTCCGACGAACCCAACCGCATAACGATTGTTGTTCATCAGAAAGGCGTCTGGATCTGGATCATTCCGTTTTCCACGGGTATCACTTCCCTTGGATTTGTCGGTGATCCTTCCTTCTTTGCAAAATATCCCGGCAATACGGAAGAACAGTTAAGGGCGCTGATTGAGTCGGAACCTTATTTGCGGGATCGGTTCAAAGACATCGAATTCCTCTTTGAACCGCGCGTGCTGGAATCCTGGTCGTCCACCACGGATCGTTTTTACGGCGATGGATTTGTGCTCACGGGAAACGTAACCGAGTTCCTCGATCCGGTATTTTCTTCCGGCGTAACCCTGGCCACCGTGTCGAGCCAGATCGCCGGGAAACTGGTTGTCGAAAAATTGAAAGGACGTGAAATTGACTGGGAAAATGAATATATGAAAATCATGATGCAGGGAGTGGATACCTTCAGATCCTATGTGATGGCCTGGTACGAGGGGACGCTCGATACCATCTTCTTCGCGAATGACCAGGACGCGCAAATTAAAAGTCAGATCTGTTCCGTGCTGGCGGGATATGTCTGGGATCTTGATAACCCTTATGTGAAAAATCACAAAACCGGCCTTCACCGGCTGGCGTCCATGATTAGTTACCGCGACAGTCAGCTGTCCAAATCGCTTTAAACGATCCTTTTATTTTGCAAACCGACCGATTGATTGTTTCTGCTGTATCTGTTTATAAAAACCGGGTAATAAAAAACGGCCTGACTGTTTTTGAAAAGCCGGGCAATGCAGAAGAGTTCCTGAACGGGATCTACGGTTATGTTGAAACAGCCTATTCCAAGTTTCACAAAATGGATCCGCTGTGCAAACTCGGATTTCTTGCTGCAGAGATTCTTTTGAAAGGAAGGGAACATGAAAAAAGCTATGGACCCGCCGATACGGGGATCGTATTATGCAATGCACACTCGAGCCTGGATGTGGATCTGCGTTATGCCAAAACGATTCAAACCGGTGCCAGTCCCGCGCTGTTTGTTTATACACTGCCCAAT
>CBDCCE010000039.1:0-15903 GCA_965214575.1 Puia sp. | reverse complement strand
GAAAGAGCAGGCAACTTTGGCGCGCCGCTTTGTCTGCTCATTCTTGCGGGAGGTTTTCAGTTGAATCTGAAATGGCTTTTTTCCAGCATAGATCCAAATGCTCCGGTGGATGCCGCAGCAATGAACCGGGTGAGAGTCGCGCTTCGCTTTGTGGTATTTCTGCTGATGGCCGGTCACGGCTGGCTGAATCTGCTGCACAAACCGGGACTGATCAGTCAGTATACCTCACTTGGATTTTCGAACCCGTTGAACATATCCATACTGGCAGGAATTTTTGAAATCATGGCGGCCATTGCGGTTCTGGTAAAACCCGTAAGACCCCTGATCGTCGTATTCCTGATCTGGAAAATGGGAACCGAACTATTCTATCCTCATTTTGAATTGTTTGAATGGGTGGAACGCGGCGGAAGTTACGGATGCCTTTTGGCACTCTGGTTTTGTCTGAATCCGCTGCACAGCAAAAAATATAATCGGGTAAGCAGTCAGCCGCTCGCTGTTGAAGGCTAACCTTTAAGTTGTAGTCAATAGTCATAAGCACAGTCCCTGCGATTCTTCGCGGGGATTAATTTTTTTTTAAGCCTAAAGCCCAAAGCTTAAAGCCTAAAACCTATACAAACGAAATGTCGGAGTTTATGCGATACTTGTGAAGCAGTTTTAGGCTTTAAGCTTTGAGCTTTAGGCTTTCTAAGTATCTTTATTTCAAACTAAACCCCGGATGAAGTGCTTTCTTCTGCTGCCCCTGCTGTTATTGAGTACAGGCATGAACGCCCAGTTTCTCCAACCGCCCACGCCGGATAAAATTTATGGAGATCTTTTTATAGAAGTGCAGATGCAGAAAATATTTCCCGACGGAAAAACTTTTGTCGATTGTATTCCGAAAAGAAAGCCAGTGGATATCATGTATGATTATGGTCTGCAGAAGGGTCCGAATTTTAATCTGAAGAAATTTGTAGAAGACAATTTTGACATTCCGCAGCCGGCCGGCGGAGGATATAAATCCGATTCTGCAGACGATGTGGTGACGCATATCAAAAAATTATGGACGGTTCTGAAAAGAAATCCCGACAGGGAAGTGGAGGGAAGTTCTTTGCTTGCCCTGCCCTATCCCTATATTGTTCCCGGCGGCAGGTTCCGCGAAGTGTATTACTGGGATTCTTATTTCACGATGCTGGGACTTAAGGAAAGTGGCGAAGTAAAAACCATCCGGGATATGGTCAGCAATTTTGCCTACCTCATCGATACCTATGGTCATATTCCGAATGGGAACAGAACCTATTATCTCGGACGGTCACAACCTCCCTTTTTTGCCTGCATGGTTGAACTGCTGGCAGGCATTCAGGGCGACAGTATTTACCAGAAATTTCTGCCGGCCATGGAAAAGGAGTATGCCTTCTGGATGGATGGTTCCGATAAACTCAAAGCCGGAGAGGCTTTCAGGCGGGTGGTTCGTTTGAAAAACGGTGACCTGCTGAACCGATACTGGGACGACAGCATGGTGCCCCGGCAGGAAAGCTGGCGCGAGGATTATATGACGGCTGAAAAATCCGGGAGAAATAAAACAGATATGTACAAACACCTGCGCGCCGGTGCAGAAAGCGGAATTGATTTCGGCAGCCGCTGGTTTACCGACAATAAAAGTTTGGTAACCATACAGACAACGGATGTTTTACCCGTGGATCTAAACAGCCTGATGTATCACCTCGAATGGACTATTGCCAAAGCCCGGCAAATCAATGGCGATGAGGAAGGTGCGCGGCTGTTTCGTGAAAAAGCCCGGCAGAGAAGCGGGCTGATCGACAAATATTTCTGGAACAACAAACTGTCTTTTTTTACCGACTACCAGTTCAGAACACAAACTCAGTTAAATCATATTACTCCGGCCGGACTCTATCCCTTCTGCTTTTTAAATGAAAAGCCGGATTACATGAGTCTTCTTGGCAAAAAAGTTGCATCCGTATTAGAAAGCAAACTGCTGAAAGACGGGGGATTTGCAAGCTCCGTTTATAATACCGGTGAACAATGGGATGCGCCCAACGGGTGGGCGCCGCTGGAATGGATGATGATCTGGGGACTGGACCGCTGCGGGCAAAAAAACCTGGCCGCGGAAGCTGCCAAAAGATGGGTCAGATTAAATATCCGTGTTTATAAACAAACGGGTAAACTAATGGAGAAATACAATGTTACGGATCTGAATAAAGAAGCCGGCGGAGGAGAATACGGAGGGCCAGGATGGATTCGGATGGACTAACGGAGTTCTTCTCAAACTCATCAATACTTACGGTAAATAATTTATGACGGACGAATATTTCATGCTGCAGGCGCTGAAAGAAGCAAAGAAAGCCTATGACGAAGGAGAGGTACCGGTGGGCGCGATCATTACCCTGAAGGAAAAAATTATAGCCAGGGGGCATAACCAGGTGGAACGACTCACCGATCCGACGGCCCATGCAGAAATTATTGCCCTGACCTCTGCATTCAACTTCCTGGGTTCCAAATATCTTTCAGAAGCCAGTATCTATATTACCATTGAACCCTGCCTCATGTGCGCGGGGGCGCTTTACTGGAGCAAAATCCTGAAAGTGGCCTATGGGGCCGCTGACCTCAAAAACGGCTATAAAAAATACGTAGAACCCTGTCCCTCACTGGAACAGGTGGGCGTGGCCCCACGTCCCTTTCACCCCAAAACCATAGTCGTAAACGGCGTTCTGGCTGATGAATGCGCCAATCTGATGAGGGATTTTTTTAAGGCCCGGCGATAATTAAACAGGCGAAACCAGTGGGGAAAATAAGGGGCTGGTTTAATTTTTGAAGTGAGTTAACAAACAATTACTTGTTGCCGGGAGGCATTTTGCACATTGTTTATCAACCATTGAGCTGTAAATTTGTTATCCTTCACCAGAATCGTATTCAACCATTTAAAAAAATAAATCATTATGGCATTTACACTACCTGCACTTCCTTATGCGCCGGCTGCCCTTGAACCGCATATTGACGCATTAACAATGCAGATTCATCACGACAAACATCATCAGGCATATGTAGACAATCTGAATAAGGCCGTTGCCGGTACGCCGAACGAAAATAAATCGCTGGAAGATCTGGTCAGTATTGCAGGTACCCTGCCACCGGCTATCAGAAATAACGGCGGCGGTCACTGGAACCATAGCTTTTTCTGGCAGATACTGGCACCGAATGCGGGCGGTAAGCCTTCCGGTAAACTGGGAGAATCCATTGACGCGGACTTTGGTTCATTCGATGCGTTTAAAGAAAAATTTGCAGCTGCTGCCACAGGCCGTTTTGGAAGCGGCTGGGCCTGGCTGATCGAACAGGATGGAAAACTCCTGATTTCCTCGACGCCCAATCAGGATAATCCCCTGATGGATGTCGCAGAAGTTAAGGGCACGCCGATTCTCGGAGTGGATGTATGGGAGCATGCTTATTATCTGAAATATCAGAACCGTCGCCCCGAATACCTCGCCGCATTCTGGAATGTGGTTAACTGGGCGGAAGTAAATAAAAGATACGAAGCCTCGCTGTAATGCGTAGCCGTTTTTATTATCTTGAGATCCCGTTTCGCTTCCGGCCAAACGGGATCTTCTTATTTAAAAAGGTTATATGAAAAATTCCGCTTTTAAGTTTCTGTTCTCCATTTTGTTTTTGAGTTCCTGTGCTTCGCATCAAAAAAAAATATTACTCTATGCAAGCAGTAATATTCAGGTAGACGAATCCCAGAAAAACATAACGGTAACGGAAGGAACCACGCAGGTTGAAAAAGAGTTAAGTTTCAGTGGTTCTGATCCGGTGATATTGACGGTTACGGGTCCTAAAGGGAAATATACACTGGAAGCAAAAGAAGACGGATACTGGCTGGCCAATCTGAAAACAGATACGGTGGTGGGCAGTATGCAGCATACCGGAACTGAACGTCAGACGAGGGTAACCCAGGAACAGCTGAAAGCGCAGCTGGACAGCTTAAATAAACTCATCCGGGGTGAAAATATTTCTGCTGCTGCAAAAAATTATTTTGTACCTCCGGGGCAAATCGTAAAGATTTCCGATATCACCAATATCAAAATTTTCGGACCTTTTTCTCCCGTGCCTTCTGCATTCGATGCAGGCTCAGTGGCAGAAATTTATAAGTTTTACAAACTTTCGGAAGAGAAGGAAATTGTCGACAAACTAACGGAGATGAGTAAGTACAAATATGAAAAAGGTGATGAGAAAGTAAAAGACGACGATGATTCGGTATACACTATTCATCCGGCAAAAAAATAAATTCATCGCCTATTTAACAGGGTCATGCCCGTGAGGTCCCCAGGGGTGGCAGCTGCTTATTCGTTTGGCAGCCATCCAGCCGCCTTTCAGTACACCATATTTACGAAGTGCTTCGATCGCATAAGCTGAACAGCTGGGCGTGAAGCGGCAATTCTTTCCCAGCCAGGGTGAAATCAGGATCTGATACAACCTGATCAGCCAGATCAGCGGATAACTAAGTATTTGAAGAATGGTCTTCATATAAAATGCGAATCAGTTTATCCAGCGCCTGCTTCAGGCGGGCAGCTAATTCCTCATATGCCGGCAAATCCCGGCCGTTGTAGATGATAAACAAATGAACAGAGGAATCGTTTTTTAAGACCAGGGATTGCAGTTCTGTTTTTTGAAGCCGGTAGGCTTCTCTGGTCAGGCGTTTGATCCTGTTTCGGTCAACGGCACGCGGAAATGTTTTGGAAGAGACGGTGAAGCCGGCTTTGAGTTCGACAGGACCCGATTCCTTACTGTACATTAAGCGGAAAGGAAAAACAGTCAGCTTTTTGCCTCGGTCAAAAAGGGCATCAATCTGTTTACGGCTTTTCAGCCGCTCTGATTTACCCAGCGAAAATGGTTTACTGCCTGCCATAACCTTTCAAAAATAAATAACCCCGGAAATCCGGGGCTATTATATAAACGAGTTAATGGGTTTATTTCTCTGCTTGCTAACTTCCTGACGGGTTTGGCCTTCGCTTCCCCATCAATCTTATTTTCCGCTGGATTCGCTGGAAACAGTCAGTTTAGCACGGCCTTTGGCGCGACGGCTAGCCAGAACCTTACGACCGTTGGCAGTTTGCATGCGCTTACGAAATCCATGAACTGTTTTACGACGGCGTGTGTGTGGCTGGAATGTACGTTTCATTGTATTTTTTTTAGCTCTTAACCCCTGATAACCAGAGAATTTACCTTCAAATTATCCCCTTTTTAGGCATAACCCTGTTGAAAGGGACGGCAAAGCTAAATAATTCCTGCCTGACTGCCAACAATAAGCCGGATTTCTCAATAATTAACGGAAAAAAAGCCCTTACTCACCGCCACGCTGCTACTGGTTGTCTGCGAGCTGCCCGTAAACTCGAATGACCCCTTGATACGCTTGCCCGCCGGGTCATTGGTGATAATGGTTAATGTGCCCTGCGTGGAAACCAGAGGATCAAAATTGGAGGGAACATAGGCCGCAACATACTGACCCCCTGCAAAATTGAGTGTATAGGAACCCGGGTTGATATTGTCGGGCATGAGCAGATCGATAGACTGAAGTCCGCCTGAACTGACGCCATCAATATCAAAAATACCCTGCTGATCGGTTACAATGACCTGTGTTGCGTTAAATGCACCAAAACCGGACACACTGGCCGTGAGCGTATCTGCTGTTCCCGGCGGCGTAATCACCACCACACCCGCACTGCCCGAGTAGGAGATAAGTGTAAAAATCCCTTTTGTTATGGTTGTTACGCTGTTATCCCCGGGGTTTACCAGGTTGAGAAGAAAACTGCCACTGACCAGTTTTTTCACTGTATCAATTGAATTGATAGTTACCGTTCCCGATCCATTTGCCTGATTACTGATATAAACGGTGGGTGTTGTACTCAGCAGATTGGCGTAAAGTGCATACGAACTGGACTGGGCATTCAGCGAATAAACACCGATTTTGAAACTGGGTAATATGATGGAAATCTGTTCTCCGGTTTTGCTGATTCCGTTGATGGATACACCGCCGTTGCTAACCTGTATCAGCTGTATGCTGTCGGCGTTCCACTGAACCGATCCGATGCTGGCAGAAAAATCGCCACTTGTTTGAATGCCTCCGGGATTTTGGTGAATTTCTTTACTTATTTCCTTGGAACAGGAGATGCAGGAAATGAACAGGCAGGTAAACAGCCATTGGGTTAATCGAACATTCATATGGAAGTTTTCACGTCAAGGTTTAAATTGCCTACAAAAATATTCTTTCCGATCTGATCTGCGCGCCATAAAAATAAGCCGCATGCCGGTCAAAGTCCCGGGGATCATCGGTTGTATAAAATGCCAGTCCCGCTTTCCGGCTGCAGCGACGATCTATTTCCGGGTGATTATGCAAATACTTCACCAGGCTTTCTGCAACAATATCTCCCTGGGCAATCAGCCTCACGTCGGGAGGGAAATGTTTTCTCAGTTTTTCAAGTATCAGGGGATAATGAGTGCAGGCAAGCAGAACGGTATCTATCTGAGCCGACTGAGCGAGCAGCGCATCGGCATATTTTTTTATGAAGAAGTCGGCCCCCGCTCCTTCATGTTCGTTGTTTTCTATCAGGGGGACCCACAGCGGGCAGGCCTGCTGATACACTTTGACTTCAGGGAAAAATTTTTCTATCTCAAGTATATAGGAACCCGAGTTGACGGTGCCCGTAGTGGCCAGGATGCCCACCTGTTTTGTTTTTGACAGGTTACCGGCTACTTCTGTTGTTGGCCTGATAACACCCAGCACCCGGTTTGATGTACCGGATTCTGCGAGGTCCTGCTGCTGTATGGTTCGAAGGGCTTTGGCGGAGGAAGTATTACAGGCAAGAATAACCAGCGGGCAGCCTTTGGAAAAAAACCATTGCACGCATTCCCGGGTATATTGATACACTGTTTCAAAAGAGCGATTGCCGTAAGGTGCGCGTGCATTGTCACCGAGATAGATGAAATCGTAATCGGGCAGTTTTTCAACGATGGATTTCAGTACGGTGAGACCGCCATATCCGGAATCAAAAACACCAATCGGCTGGGAGGAGGGCATATACTAAATTAACGAACAAAAACTAAAAAGGCCATTCCACTTTGAACGGAACGGCCTTTTCAATTTATTGAGTCTTTTTATTTCAGGTTGAGTTTCTTTTTCACAATCGGTAACAGATCATCTGCCGGCGGTGAAACGAGCATCGCATCTTTCAGGAACACATAAGTGAATCCATTTTCATGGGCCACGGTCTGTACAATATCAGATGCTTTCTTCTGTATGGGAGCCATCAGATCCTGCTGTTTCTGCTGATAGAGTTGTCCTGCCTGCTGCTGGTATCCCTGTAATTTCAAATACAGTTCTCCGAGTTGTTTTCTTTTGATTTCGATTTGTGCTCTTGTATACTTTACAGTATCCTTTGAAGAAAGCAGACTGTCTTTCTCGTTGAACTCGCGCTTCATGTCCTCAAAATTCTGATTCAGTGCCTGCTGGTAATCCTGCATGGATGAATCTGCTTTTTTATACTCCGGCATGGCGGTGATCAATTCGCTGAGGCTGATATAACCGAATTTTGCCTGTGCCTGCAACTTGTTCCCGGCCACTGTGAGGGTGGTTGCTACTAATAAAATGGCAACAATTTTTTTCATAATTGCTTTCTGTTTTCTTTGTTTTGTTAATAGTTGATTGAATAAATTTTTCTACTTGACCCCGAGTTCTCTGAGAACATCTTCACTCTTATCCAGCTTAGGGTCGGCAAAGATAACAGTAATTCCTTCACTTTTATCTAAAATAAAGTCATACAGACGGTTAACGGCGATTTTCTGAATAGCGTTATAAACCTTGTCCTGTACAGGTTTGATCAGTTCCTGGCGCTTTTTGAACAAATCACCTTCAAAACCAAAGCGTTTGCGCTGGAGGTCACGAACTTCCTTTTCGTGATTGAACAATTCGTCCTCTCTTTTCTTTTTCAGATCGTCGCTCAGCATTACCTGTTCGCCTTCAAAATCCTTATACATTTTATCCAGGACGGCCTGTTTATCGTCTATTTCCTTCTGCCACTGGGCACTGATCTGGTCCAGCTGCTTCTGTGCCGTTTTGTATTCCGGCATTTTATCGAGGATATATTTGGAATCCACGACCGCATAGCGCTGTGCTTCGGTGATGGCGGTCAGACAAACAACCAGTGTAATGGCGAGTAATAATTGTTTCATATCAATTTATTTAGCTCAGGTTTATTCCGGTTCCACACCCAGCATGAAAGTGAAGCGGGAAGCGTTACTCAGCGATCCGTTCTGAATTCTGTCGAGTCCGATGGCATAGTCAAATCCAAGCAAACCAAACATCGGCAGGAAGAAACGCAAACCTACGCCCACATCGCGGCGAAGACGGAAGGGATTATAACTCTTGTAATCGTACCATCCGTTGGCTGCTTCGAAAAAGGTTTCTCCGTAAATCGTACTGCTCGGGTTCGTGACAAAAGGATAACGCATTTCCAGCGTATACTTATTAAACATGGTAAAGAACTGTGTGGCATTCTGCTGTTCCGGGTTGATCCTCGGATCTGAATTCTGGTATACCGGGTATCCTCTTTGTGAAATGATATCGTAACCCAGCAACCCGAAGTTATTGGTAAGACCCGCATCTCCCAACTGGAATCTTTCAAAAGGTGAAAAATTCAATTCATTATTGTACCTGCCCATAAATCCCATTTTCACCGAGGCCTTCAGTACAAACTGGCGGCTCTTATCTGCTCCCATGGGTTTACCTACGGGTATGTACCAGTCGCTCGTCAGGCGAAACTTGGTGTATTCCGGTAGTGTAAATTGTTCCTGGGTGGTATTATAATTCGATTTGAACAGGGAATACGGAGGGGTGAACTGTGCACTTACGAGGAAATTGGATCCCCCATGCGGGTAAATCGGCTGATCCACAGAATAGCGGCCCAGCGCCACTTTAAAGCTCAGGTTATTCGAGTACCCGTTTCTGAAATCCTGTGAGAAAAGCGAATAATTCGTCAGATCATATAATGTATAATTCAGCGAATACGTGAGTGTAAAATAATCATCCGGCCATTTCAACTGCTTTCCCAATGCGATAACCACCCCGAAGTTTTTGAGTGAATTGGTATCGCTGTAGGCATATTTCGCCGTGGTATAATTATAGCCACCGGTACGGAAGGCACTGCGGTACAAACTCACCGTGAGCGAGTTTCTTTTCTTTCCTCCGAGCCAGGGCTCGGTGAAAGATAAATTATAAGACTGGTAGGCCTTTCCATTGGCCTGCACGCGAAGACTGAGTTTTTGTCCGTCGCCTGTTGGCAGCGGATCCCAGGCCTGCTTTTTCCAAATATTATTTATGGAAAAGTTATTGAAGGAGATCCCCACGGTGCCGGTTACCCCGATACCACCACCCCAACCGGCAGAAAGTTCCAGCTGATCTGATGATTTTTCTTCGACCGACCAGTTGATATCCACTGTACCATCATCCTGATTGGGAACAATATTCGGCGTCACTTTTTCCTGGTTGAAATATCCCAGGTTCACGATTTCGCGTGTGGAACGAATGATATCCTGGCGGCTGAATTTTTCGCCCGGAATGGTTCGCAGCTCCCGACGGATAACATACTCTTTGGTTTTTTCATTACCGGCAATGGTTACATTTTTTATGGTTGCCTGCGGCCCCTCCACCATTCTGATTTCAAAATCAATGGTATCGTTATAAACGGCTGTTTCTGCCGGATCAATACGGAAAAACAGGTAACCATCATCGAGATATAAATCACTCACACCGCCACCTTCCTGGGAAACCTGCTTACCCAGTTTTTTATTCAGAATGTCCAGATTGTAAACGTCTCCTTTATGTATGCCCAGCACCAGGGAAAGTAATGAATCGGGATACTTGGTATTTCCTTTCCAGATCACATTTCCGAAATAATATTTTCGGCCCTCGTCCACTTTAATGGAGATATTGAGCTGATGTTTACTGTTATATACCAACGTGTCGGATACGATAACGGCATCGCGGTAACCCTGGGAGTTATAGTATTCCAGAATCTTTTCCTGGTCTTCTTTATATTTTTTCTCGTTGAATTTAGCGGAGCTGAATAGTTTGAAACGGAAATACGGATCCAGCACTTCTTTGGTGCGCGTGTAAGAGAGAAATCCCCAGCCGTCTATATATTCCTTAAAAGTCATTGGCTTTACTTCTCCATAACCGGATGAGTCTTTTGCGGGAAAGAGGGTTAATTTGGTTACCTCCTTGGTGTCGGCCATCTGTTTTTTGATCCTGGATGCGGAGATGGCGTTGGTACCGTAGATCGTAATCTGGTTAATACGCACTTTGGTTCCTTTTTCAATATGGAAAGTAAGTACTTCAGAATTTGGTGTTTTGGGATCGCGGGATTCGGAAATTTTTACGGTGACTCCCTGAAAGCCTTTATCCGCATAATATTTATGAATATTTTCATCCGCAATCTGCTTCATGTTTTCGGTGATCACCCGCCCCTTGATAAGTCCGGTTTTTATTTTGAGTTCGTCGGATTCAGATTTGCTGGCACCATCAAACACAAAATTGGTCAGACGGGGTCTTTCCGTTACGTTGATTTCAACATAGAGCTCATTCCCCGTGATTTTGGTAAAATAAATGGCGATATTGGAAAACAGGTTCTGGTTCCACAATTTCTGGATGGCTTTGCTGAAATTGTCGCCACCGGGTATCGTTACTTTATCCCCCACACTGAGGCCGGATACAGAAATAAGCAGGGATTCGTCGAGGTATTTGGTTCCGGTGATTTTGAGGCCGGCGATGGTATATTCTTTGGGCGTTTTTGAGTTTTCAATAGCCATTAACTCGGGGTCTACGGAAACGGGATGCGTGGTATCGGAAACCTGGGCCTGGGCAACCGACATCTTCAATAAGCAGAAAGTAAGTAAAAAAACACCATTCAATAAACGTCGTAGCATCCGGGCGGGTTTTTTAGAGCGGCAAATTAAGGGGATTAATATAAAAGTCTTTGTTAAAATACAGGCTGGATCAGCACTACAGCCCATTTATTCTCAAGCATTTCTGAAGGATTTAGGGTCCTCAGCCCAGCTGTTCGCTGGTTTTACCAAATCGTCTTTCGCGCGTTTGAAAATCCAGGATGGCCTCGTATAGATTTTCTTTTCGGAAATCGGGCCAGAGAACGGGCGTAAAAAATAATTCAGCATATGCGAGTTGATATAAAAGAAAATTACTGATCCGGTGTTCTCCGCTGGTCCTGATCATCAGTTCAGGATCGGGATAATTCCGGGTGCAGAGATAGTTTTGAAAAGTGTCCTGGCTGATCGTTTCCGGGTCCAGCCTGCCTGCTTTAACGTCCATTCCCAGCTGTTTTGCCGCCTCCCCCATTTCCCAGCGGCTGCTGTAACTCAGTGCCATAATAAGCGTTAAACCGCTATTGGATGCCGTTTCTTCAATGGCTTCCGTCAGCGCTCCCAGGGTCCTTTCCGGGAGCATGGCGGTATTCCCGATCACCTGAAGGCTTATATTGTTCTTATTCAGCGTGGGAACCTCTTTTCGGATAGTTTCCACCAGAAGTTCCATCAGTCCGCTGACCTCCTGCTCCGGCCTGTCCCAGTTTTCAGTGGAAAAGGCGTAGAGGGTCAGATAACCCACTCCCAGCTCAGCACAGGCTTCTACCGTTTCCCGAACACTTTCCACCCCGTGGTAATGCCCGAAAAGCCGGTCCTGACCCTGCACTTTTGCCCATCGTCCATTCCCGTCCATAATGACGGCGATATGTTTGGGCAAGCGTGCCGGATTAATGCTATTTTTCAAAGACTCCATGCCCGTTTTTGAAGGGCACGAAGGTAGACAAAAATCCCAAGGCGCTGCCTTGGGATTTTTAATGTGGGAAATATGGAATTGTGGAAATGTGGGAATGAAAAATGGAATGGGGAAATGCGCTTTGGCATCGCGCTTTGGGCCTAGAGTTTTAGGCTTTGAGCTGTATGCCTTGAGCTTTAGGCTTTGACCTTAAAAAACCTATTTCGCTGTAGGACAACGATAAGAGCTGATATTGATTGAAAACATGATTTCGGCAAACAGGTAACTGTCGTTCTGGTTGGAATAGCCGCGCTGGCGGCCCTGAATGCCGATGGAGGGCGTTCCGGTTTCATAACTGCGATCCTGCAACAGGGCGGCTACAGAAGGATCGCCCGTTGGCAGGGTGGGAAAATTAGTTATGCCCGCATAGGTTTTACTCACGTCATCGAGATAATCCGTTGTAGTAAAGCGATATACGATCTCAAATCCAATATTCATTCTGGGATTGATATTGTATTTATAGCCTAAACCCAGGGGTATATAAGCGGCGATATTGCTATAGGGCTTGCGGCCAAGATAACCGGCAGCCTGACCTTCCGTGCCCAGTTCACGGAGAAAATACTTTTGCCCGTCGAGGTAAGCATAGGGATCAAAACTGAACATGCCGATACCGAAAGTCAGGTAGGGTGTGGAGCGATGATTACCGTCGCCGGGAATAAAACGAAAGAAATTGAAATCTCCCTGAACCCCGAGTTCCCAGACATTGGTATTAAAACTCAGGTTTCTGCGCTGGTAAAAGACATTCTGCGTATTGTAGGTGTCCGAGTACCCCAGCTGGGTATAATGTCCGGCGAGCCGCACGGCGATATAATCCGTGACCTGTTTGCGGAAATAGATCCCGAAAACCGGTTTTGGCGTATTAAAATGCATATCCGGGTTCAGATCCCCGAAGTACTGGGATGTGCCGGCAGAAATTCCAAACTCTCCCTGATAGACATAACTGTTATCCGGTTGTGCGCCGGATTTGAGAATAAAACACAAAAAAGCCATTCCTGTCAAGAAAAACTGCTTCATACCCGCAAAATAATTGATATTCTCTGACCGTCCGGTGAACTGTAAGTGCCTAACGAACCAAAATCTGTTTTCTTATGTGTAAAATGTTAATTCCTCCGGTCCAGTCCCCAGGACAATTTATTGCGCAATGTCTGCAGGAAGTTATTTTCGTTTAACCTTACCAGGGAGACATTGAATTTTTCCCTGCGCACGGCCAGCTGTACGTTCTTGTCCACGATTTCTTTACGTGAATCGAGGGTACAGAGAAAGTTTTCCGCCCTCCCTTCCACTTCAAATGAAATGATATTATCGTCCGGAACAATGATGGGCCTGACGTTCAGGTTGTGGGGAGCCACGGGATTAATGACAAAACTTCCGGATTCCGGAAATACAACGGGGCCTCCGCAACTCAGGGAATAACCGGTGGAACCTGTAGGCGTCGATACGATGAGTCCGTCTGCCCAGTAGGTGTTCAGAAATTCACCGTTGAGATAGGTATGAATTTTTATCATCGGGGAGGTATCGGTTTTATGAATGGCGAATTCATTCAGTCCGTATGGAACTTCTCCGAAAAGAGGCTTATTGGCATCCAGATGGATAAGCGATCTTTTATCGGCAATATAAGTCCTGTTCACGAGTGCCTTAACGGCGGTGAGCATATCTCCTTTGCCGATGCTGGCCAGGAATCCCAGACGCCCGAAATTAATCCCGATCACCGGTATGTCTTTATCTCTTACAAAGGCAATGGTATCCAGCAGGGTGCCATCGCCTCCGAGGCTGATCAGGAAATCGACGGAAGAATCCAGGTCGTCCGATCCGCGAAAAAACAACAGGTCGGGCGGAAACCGGAATACTGAACTGATTCTTTCAAAAAAGGGAAGATAGATTACCGGCTGAATGTTCCTGCGCTGCAGTTCATCGAGCAGCTGCTGTACTTCGCCCCGCTCTGTTTCTTCAATAATCCGGCTATAGATCGCTACTTTCATCTGATTAAATTAAACCTCATCGGTTATTCTAAAAGTCGTTTCTGATATGAAAAAATAAACCTTTTTCTCCTAACTGGTTTACACTGTATTCCAGCCGGAGAACCAGGTCGTAAAAAGTGACCACATCAAAACCGGCTCCATACGTATACAACATCGTATTCTGCAGACTGTTCAGATTATTATACCGATTGTACACATAACCCAGATCCACATAGGTTTTGACGTAAATCCGGAAGGGAATATGATCGTGAGAAGTATTACGCAGGAAGGGGATATTGAAATGGGCCAGTTCCCGCATCACGGTATTCCGATCCAGGACAAGGCCTACGCCGTCCACCACATATTTTTCGAGTCCCCGCATGTAGAAGTCACCATAACCCAGGAGCGACTGATTAAAAAAAGGCTGGCGGAAAGGCAATCGCAACACAGCAAAATTCTGAGTTACAAAATACATTTTCGGTGCAAAGGAAAAGGCTTCGGAGGATCGGGCAATCAGCTGCGTCATATTCATATCCGCCGAAAATCCTCTTTGTAAAATACTGGTTTCAAAAAGAATCCCGCGTGTGGGATAGGGAACGTAATCGATATTATTATAATTCAGTGAGTAAAATATTTCCGGATATACCAGTGAAAGACGGTTGTTTAAAAAATAATTCGGATTGAGGGCGAGAACGGAACTGTCGATTTTTGTTTTGTTTATACTGAAGCGAAAAAAGTGTTTGGTTCTGATTGCCGGCCGGTAATAGTACCGGAGTGAAAAGCTGGTCTGGGTTTGCAAATATTTGCCGGCATACTGGATGCTGTCGCGGTTCATAAATACCTGCTGGTTATTCTGTGTAATGGCGTTGATTTCCTGCTGACCCGAAATCAGGAAGCCGCCTCCGAAACCATGAATCAGATTTTTACCTGTATTGGGCCGGTCGTATGCCATTTCGATTTCTCTCGAATAACCCGTGATCAGCCAGACACGCAGATAATCGTTGCGGCCCGTAAAATTATATTGTGAGTATTTGAGTCCGTAATCAAAGCGGCTGAGACTATAACCCTGCTGTGCCCAGGCCGTGAAATTCCGATCCACCGGACGGGCATAGGGCAGGGGGAAAATATACCAGCGTTCCTTCAGGTCCACATTAATGTCTACGGTATAACCCCTGAATTCTTTCAGTGATACAGTCACTTCATTAAAAAGCCGGGTATTAATAAGGTGTTCACGGGCCTGACGGAAATACTGCGTCAGCTGCTGAATGGTGATTGAATCCCCGGATTTAAAAGGAATCTCCCGGGTAATGATAAATGGTTTTGTAACCCGGTTACCGTGTATGTAAATATCACCGACAATATAGAGCGGGCCTGTGCCGGGCGGAATGATAACGGTACCTGATGAAAGGGTGTCGGGTTTGGAGAATGGGATGCTGTCGGTTGGCAGTTGACGGTTGGCGGTTGGCGGTTGACGGTTGGCGGTTGAGCAAAAACTCTCCGGCTTTAGGCTTTCGGCTTTAGGCTTTAAGCTGATAAAGATCATCAAAAAAAAGAGCAACAGATATTTATCCGTTTTTCGGATCATAGGCTTGTTCCGGGGTCTTTACATGGATATCATAGAGATGAATTAAATGCTCAGATAATTCATCAGGTGATTATAATTGCTTCGCAATTCATTTTCATACTGCTCTTCACCGAAATAATATTTGATTTTGTATTCATAGCGCTGGAACGTAGCAATAATGTCGGAGACTTCCAGCTTGTTGATGCGGAGGGTGATATAAAAGGATGAGGTGGATGGATCAAAATACGTATTGAGCTGGGTAACCTGCGCATCGTTGGTTTCAACCAGTTTGATAATTTCAGAGAAAGCGAAATTCACTTTATCCATTTCCAATACGATCACCGCGCCGGGATCACCCGCCCCGATGATTTTATCTGTATGTCGCAACAGATCCATGGCGGAGATCAAACCCAGATAGTCAGATTCGGCATTGAGCACCGGAATCATCGTCATTTGAAATTCGCTGCAGATATGAACCGACTCGAGTACATGAGCAACTCCCTGAACGG
>CBDCCE010000038.1:0-375926 GCA_965214575.1 Puia sp. | reverse complement strand
GGCGGCGACATACTTGTCGCTTTGCGCCGAACCCGCCAGAACCAAAAACATTAAAGAAGAAAAGAGTAAAAGTTTCATATACCGTTTATTTATGTGAACAATTAAAGATTATTGTTGATCGCATCCTGTGTTCTGTCGACACCCCAGCTCAGAAAACATCCGATAAAATAGAAGCGGGAAGCCGGTGGCGTTATGGGCTGTTTAATATTTCCGTCAAATGAATAATGATATCCATACACCGGATTGTAACCGAGTACATTGCTCATGCTTGCAAACAAAACGACGAATGTTTTGGGCTTCACTTTCCCCAGGCTCGGAATGTATTCGCAGCTGAAGTTCAGGCTCTGGTAGTCTTTCGTTCTGCCTTCATCGGCTGTGTAATATTTGCCTGTGTTATTAATCATGAAATTATAATAGGGCCGGCCGGTCGCAAACGTATAAGTAAAATTGAAACCCGCTTTCCAATTGGTTATGAAACGCTTCATGACGAGAGAAGCGGTATTGTTGGCCACAAAGTCAGGCGTAATTTTAGCAGGGTAGTTTAAGAACTGGCGCTTCGTATCGATATAAGAGTAGCTGATCCAGTAGTCAAAATCCTTGAATGTTTTTTTATCTCTCCAGAAGAAATCGATGCCCCGGGCATACCCGTCACCGCCGTTGTTGTAAGCGAAATAATTATAACCCACGGGTATTGTTCTCACCAGATCCTTATATAATTTATAGTAGGCTTCTACACGGAAAACGCGGTCCTTCGTCATTTTCTGATAGTTCAATATATAATGTGTTGCCTGGGTAAAGCCTAGTCCCGGTGTATAAAACAACTGCTGGTTATCGGGCTTCTGATAAAAAATACCATATGCCGCTGAAATCTGCGCATCTTTTCCTGTTTTATAAGCCAGAGAAACGCGTGGGGCAATATCGGATTGTTTCATCAAGGTAGAATATTCATAACGAACGCCCAGTTTGGCGGCCAGTTCATTGGTAATATAGATATCGGTTTCGGCAAAAACTGAGGTCAGGTGATCACTCAGGCTTCTCAAGGTATCGTTATAGCGAAGTGGATTGTAGTTATACCAGTATTCTGCGCCAAAACGAAGCGCGCTCAGTCCGGTCAGCTTTTTCTCAAATACAGCTTTTCCCTGAGCCAGGTTTTGTTTGTTTGAAATGATAAAATTTTTGGGTTGCATCCAGTAAATCGAATCCGGAAAATAATGTGGCTGATTGGAAGCATTTTGTGTTTGCTGCTGGATATTGTCCAGATTGGTACTATATCCCGCACTCAGCATCATTTTCCATCCATTTGATAAATTTTCACGCCAGCTGAGGTTATTGTACCAGTTATGATTGGCCAGATTGAACGCATTTTTCAGATAGGCGCTGTCAATATCCGGTGTTCTCAGTCCCAGGTCGTTGTAAGCAAATGTTGTGTAGAATTTAATCATCCCGCCATTCTTTGTTTTAATTCGAAAATTGGCATCGGCATTATGAAAGGCGGGTAAACGAAAATAATCCGGCTTCTGACTAACCAGGCCAAAGTAAATGCCCACATTCACATAGCTGTAACTCATTCCCCAGGACGATTTTTTATTTTTAGCCAGTTGCTGGGTACCCACCCCCACAACGATTGGGGAAACCGATGCGTCTATTTCTGAGCGTTCCGGCAGGTCGATCGATTCAAGTAATAAAACAGAAGACAGCGCTTCTCCATAAAGAGCAGAATAGCCACCTGTACTGAAAACCGTTCCTTTAAAAAGAAAGGGCGAGAATCTGCCGCGGGTTGAAATATCGGGCACACTGGTATAGTAGGGATTATTTACCAGACCCCCGTCTATAAACTGTTTGGTTTCCTGCCCGGTACCTCCTCTTACGAACAGGCCTTCCTGCTCACCGACCTGCTGGGTGCCGGGGAGTGTTTTGAGCGCCGCTGTAATGTCGGCATTTGAGCCTGCCGTGGTGGCCACATCCAGGGAACTTAATACTGCACCCCTGGTTTTATCTCCCGCCGCAAATGAACCTGCTGAGATCGTGACTGCTTTGAGTTCATTGGGTTCTTCTTTTAGCTGGAGATCCATGTGAATGGATTTACCCGTAATGCGAAGGGTTACTTCAATCGGATGATAACCTACGGAGCTAACCGTCAGCGTTTGTAAGCCTGTATCCGAACTGTTGAAAGAATAGTTCCCGAGCGAATCGGAGGTTGATCCGTCAAAACTGTTTTTGACCGAAATGCTGGCTCCGGGCACTGCCCGGCTTTTCTGGTCCTTTACTTTACCGGAAATAACCGTCTGACCCCTCCCCAGGGTAAAAATCAACGAAAGAACCATCAGAGAGAGTCCTTTTTTCAGGAGGATATTACCAGTGCCCGGTATCATAAGCGCAATTTAGTATTATTGATAAACAGAGCACAAACATAAAGTAGTTTATTAAATAAACCAAATTAAGCTAAAAAAAAGGCCAGGTTTAGACAAACCCGGCCGTTGTTGATCGTACCCTTTAAAACTAAAACTTAAATATCTTATTCTGGTTATCTGCTGCTTTTAACAGAAGCAATCAGATTAGCAGGAATTTTTTTCTTTACCGGAATATCGAAAGCAAGCGACTTAAACAACAAGGCATACATGCGATTCGTTTCGACTGACCGTTTATTTCCGGTTTCAGCACCCAGCCTTACGATAAGGGAACTGGAACCTTTGTAAAAGTTATTGACCATAGCTTCTTCTGCCGTAACAGAAATGCCCTCATAATTATGTTTTGTTCCATCGAAGCGCTGGCCCTTCAACAGGGGATCCATTTCCGAACCCAGGACTGAAGAAGCGTACACGGCCGATTCATTTTCCAGTGTAAAAGAATGCATCCTGTAGTACGACTGGTACTCATGCAGCTCCTGGCCGTCTCCGTCTATATCCAGTCCCGTTACAGAGAACTGATTCACTGATACAGACGTTTTATTGTCGCCATGTTGTACAAATGAAATCTTAAATTCCATCCACCAGTTCAGATTGGCTGCTGCAGAACCATCTCCATACTGAACTGCCGGCTGCCAGGCATCATCATAACCAGTGCCCAGGAGACTGTCTTCTTCCGGTCCCTTTATATCGGCTGCTGACAGACTGACTTCTGTACTGCTCCGGCCCAGAATGGTAACCAGCGCATCCATTCCCCATCCTACATTTTGAAAAATATAAACAGCTCCATCCAGGCCATCCCCCGTGCATCCCTTCCCCGTTTTCAGTACAGGATCTTTAAAAGAGAGCTCAGGAATCAGCGATTGTGCCTGAGTGGTAGCTGCTATAAAAAATATAAAAAGAACTGAAGTTATTCTCTGAATAAAAAGATGTTTCGAATTTCCCAACACAACCTGAATCCCTTGCATCATAACTTGTTTTAATCTGGATTATCTGATAACCCATAGTGATTGGAACAAGGCGCAATTCTTCGGAAGGATTGGAAAACCTATCGTAAAAAAAGTAAAATCAGTATCAGGAAAATTGGAAGGAAGTTGATCGAGGAGATTGGTACGGCTGCGTGACAGGACAAAGATTGCAAGCGTTTTTCAATAATGCAAGCGTTTTAAAAAAAATAGTAAAATTAATTCCCATGCGTTCGTATCTGTTAAACAGAATACAAAAAAAATCTCCGGCTGTCGGGCCGGAGATCCATATTGGCAGAGGTTTTCCTATTTGTATTGTGGTATCAGCTCGTTGGCCAGCTGAACGGTTTTACGGACTGCTTCGTCTGAAAGACCGCCCTTTTTAAATTCTGCCAGTACTTCCGGCAGTTTATTTTCCATTTCCATCAGGAAATGTTCTTCAAAAGCTTTCACTTTTTTTACGGCCACTTCACGAAGTAAACCCTGGGTTCCCAGATAGATAATGGCCACCTGTTTTTCTACTGAAACCGGTGCATACTGCGGCTGTTTCAGAATTTCCACATTACGTGCTCCCTTATCCAATACGAGCTTTGTCGTGGCATCCAGATCTCCTCCGAATTTTGAGAAGGCTTCCATTTCACGGTAAAGCGCCTGATCCAGCTTAAGCGTACCAGCCACTTTTTTCATCGATTTAATCTGGGCATTACCTCCCACGCGACTGACCGATATGCCGACGTTGATTGCCGGGCGAATTCCGGAATTAAACAAATTTCCTTCGAGGAATATCTGTCCGTCTGTAATGGAAATCACATTGGTTGGAATGTAGGCAGATACATCGCCTGCCTGTGTTTCAATGATTGGCAAAGCGGTTAGTGAGCCACCGCCTTTCACTTTCCCTTTCAGTGATTCGGGCAGATCGTTCATGTCCTTCGCAACGGAATCATCGGAAATAACTTTCGCTGCACGTTCCAGCAAACGGCTATGCAGGTAAAATACATCTCCGGGGTAGGCTTCGCGGCCAGGAGGGCGACGAAGTAAAAGGGATACTTCCCTGTAGGCTACTGCCTGTTTGGAAAGATCATCATAAATAATCAGGGCCGGACGACCGGTATCCCTGAAAAACTCTCCGATAGCCGCTCCGGCAAATGGCGCATAAAACTGAAGCGGGGCGGGATCAGAAGCTGAGGCTGCAACAATCACGGTATATTCCATGGCGCCGTTTTCCTGCAATGTCTGCATGATACCGGCGATAGTGGAAGCTTTTTGTCCAATCGCTACATAGATACAATAGACCGGTTTGCCGGATTTGTAAAATTCTTTCTGATTGATAATCGTATCCACAGCAATCGCTGTCTTGCCTGTCTGACGATCTCCGATAATGAGCTCCCTTTGTCCGCGTCCGATAGGAATCATCGCATCGATCGCTTTGATACCTGTTTGCAGAGGTTCCTTTACGGGTTCACGGAATATGACACCTGGTGCTTTACGCTCCAGAGGCATATCATAACTTTCGCCTGTAAGAGGTCCTTTGCCATCAATCGGCAGACCCAGGGTATTCACCACTCTGCCCAGCATACTTTCATATACTTTAATGGAAGCGATTTTACCGGTCCGGCGCACTTTCGCGCCTTCCTTAATTTCGCCGGATTCGCCCATGAGTACCACACCTACATTGTCTTCTTCCAGATTCAATGCAATGGCGCGTGTTCCATTTTCGAACTCCACCAGTTCTCCGCTGCTTACATTGTTTAATCCATACACGCGGGCAATGCCATCTCCCACCTGGAGTACGGTTCCCACTTCTTCCATGTCAGCGGCTACGTTGAAGTTGCCCAGTTGCTGGCGGAGAATCGCTGAAATTTCGTCGGGTTTAATATCTGCCATATGATCTTTTTAGAAAAGTTGAATATCCTTAACGGATACGGTATATAAAATCGTTATTTGCAAATTGTTTTTTGATATTGGCCAGGTCGTAAGCTATGCTGGCATCCACCCGTCTGCCATCTACTTCCAGAATAAATCCGCCAATGATTTTTTCGTCTACAATAGCATCAAGTTCTACTTCCTTCATGTGAGCGCCCAGCTTGATTTTCTGTATGATGGAATTCTTCACTTCATCACTGACAGGTATCGCTGTAGTGAGTGTAACTGTATGAATTCCTTTATTTTCTTTATACTGTTCTATAAATGCGTATACTATTTCAGGAAGAAAACTTTCTCTTCCTTTATTTATCAGCAACCGGTTAAACGAAGCAGTAATCTGACCGATTTTACCTTCTGTCAGGGCATTCAGCACTTTTTGTTTTTTATCGCCGGGAACCACCGGGCTCTTGAGAATCGTAACCAGCTCTTCACTGTTCTTCATCATGTTGCTCATATACAACATATCGCTGTGAACGGCCTCCAGCTGACCCTGTTCGAGGGCCAGATCAATCAGTGATTTGGCATATCTGCCGGCGAGACGGGGGTTTAACATCTGTTTGTAAAATTTAGTTGAGCTTCACTTCTTCGGCGAGTTGCTTAATATAATTTTCCTGTTCCGTCTTATTTTCCAGCTGCCGGCGTAATATTTTTTCAGACACTTCCACCACAAGATTGCCAATCTGGTTTTTTACTTCCGTAATAGCAGCCATTTTTTGTTGCTCGATGGCTGACCTCGCATCCGTAATGATTTTACCCGCTTCTGTTTTGGCCTGTTCCTTTGCCTCGTTTATAATCTTGTCTTTGGTATCCCTTGCCTCTTTCAGCATGCTGGCTCTTTCTTCTCTGGCTTTGGCAAGCAACTCCTCATTTTCACTTTTAAGCTGGGCCATTTCCGCCTTCACTCTTTCTGCCGTGGCCAAAGAATCCGCAATGGATTTCTCCCGGGTATGTAAAGAGTGCAGGATGGGCTTCCAGGCAAACTTTTTAAGTACCCAGAGAACGATCATGAAAACCAGGAGCGTCCAGAAAATAAGTCCAAAGGATGGAATTAAAAGATCCATGTAAAAAAGTTTTATGTAAATAGGTGTTCTTCAAAAAGAATACTGCATCCTCCGTCCTGTACTTCAGATGCAGTATAGAGATGTCCTAAACGAACATGGCCAGGATGCCGGCAATAACTCCGAACAACGCTACCCCTTCAACAAAGGCAGCAGTCAGAATCATGTTCGCACGGATGTCGTTCGAAGCTTCCGGCTGACGCGCAATAGCTTCAACAGCGCCCTTTCCGATCTGTCCGATACCGATACCTGCTCCGATAGCAGCCAGACCGGCTCCGATAGCTCCTCCGGCATTTGCCCAGGGCGTTGTGCTTAATAAAATGGTTGTTAAATCCATGCTTGTAAATTTATATTGGTTTAAAAAAGCCTGCTTAAACGATCACCGCGTCATCGTGTCCGTTACCTGAATGCGAGTGCGGATCTTCAATAGCCTGACCGATAAAAACCGCCGTCAGATTGGTGAAGATAAATGCCTGAATAAAAATCACCAGCACTTCAATCAGATAGATAAATACCGAAAAAGCGATGGAAACGGGAGAAAATCCCCAGCCCACGCCCCTGCTGATGCCTCCAAAAATAAAAATCAGTGAAACCAGACAGATAATAATAATATGGCCGGCCAGCATATTCGCGAAAAGACGAATGATCAGGGCGAAGGGTTTGGTGAAAATTCCGATGACTTCCACAACCACCATGAGCACATTAATGCCTGCCGGTACGGGAGGATTAAAAATATGACTCCAATAGTGTTTATTACCACTCACGGTTATGACTATAAAGGATATGACACCCAACACCGCCGTAAAAGCGATATTTCCACTCACATTGGCCAATCCGGGCACCAGTCCGAATATGTTATTGATCAGGATAAAAAAGAAAACGGTCAGCAGGTAAGGCAGGTATTTTTGATATTTATCACCGAGATTCGGGATAGCCACTTCATCACGAACAAAAGTTATTACGGGTTCGATGGCATTCTGAAATCCGGTGGGTGCCGAGTTCAGCCCTACCCCCGATTTATATTTGCCGGCAATTTTTATCATCAGAAAGACCAGCAGCGCCAGGGAAAGGATCATCTGCACCACGTTACGGGTCAGAGAAATGTCGTAGAATTTAACGGTGGGGTCCGGTTCACCACTTTCATTTACTGCAATAATCTTGTTTCCGACTGCCTTATATCCTTTGTAAACTGCTTCTCCATGTTCAAAACGGGAGGACATAAATGCATCAAATCCGCGCCCGGGCGAATACAGGATAACCGGAAGAGGTATACCGATGGAATGTTCTTTTCCGTCTTCACCCTTATAAGCAAAAAAATGAAACTCATGGGCATCCAGTACATGACCAAAAATCACCTCATTGGCATCAAAAACAGGTTTTTTTTCAGATGGCTTTTCCTGGGCCATTAATACCCCCGAAAAGAAAAGCAAAAAAACGCTGAAACCCGCTACCAATAAAGATTTGAACCTACCTGAGACCATGCGGTATCTAATTTTGCCGCAAAGATAGGGTTCAGGGGGTAATTTTCAAGTAGTTTTTAGGCTTTAAGCCTGACCCATTTTTTCAAATTGCATCTGGTGGAGCTTAAAATAGTACCCTTCTTTTTCCATGAGTTCGTCGTGTGTGCCTATTTCCCGGATCTCTCCTTTATCCAGCACCATGATCTTACTTGCTTTCCGGATCGTGGAGAGCCGGTGGGCAATGACAATGGAACTGCGGCCGGTAATCAGTTTGTCGATCGCCTGCTGGATCATTCTTTCTGATTCTGTATCTACGGAAGAAGTGGCTTCGTCGAGAATCAGTATGGAAGGATCAAAAAGCAGCGCACGGATAAACGACAGGAGCTGGCGCTGACCGAGCGACAGGGTATTGCCCCTTTCCATGACATCGTAGTCATAACCGCCGGGCAAACGCATGATAAATTCGTGCATTCCTATCAGTCTGGCTGCATCCACCACCCTTTCAAAGGGTATATCCCGGTTTCGGAGGGTGATATTATCTAATACAGAACCGGAAAACAGAAATACGTCCTGCAGAACCACCCCGATATTGGATCTCAGGGCATCCAGCTTAAAGCTTTCAATGGGATGGTCATCTATAAGTATCCTTCCCTTTTGAATGGCGTAAAGGCGGTTTAAAATGCTGATAATCGATGTTTTTCCACTTCCGGTATGCCCTACGATTGCCAGCGTTTCTCCCGGTTCAAGCGAAAAAGATATGTTTTTGAGCACGTATCTGTGGTCCGTATAAGCAAAATAAACCTGGTCAAAAGCCAGTTTTCCCCTCAGTTTTTTCGGGGCATATGTCCCTGTATCCGGCATTACATCTTCATTGTCCAATACTTTAAACACGCGATCACTGGCAACCATTCCCATCTGCAGGGTATTAAATTTGTCCGCGATGAGCCGGAGGGGTCTGAAGAGCAGGTTCAGGTAAAGATAAAAGGCCACAATTTTACCAGGCAGGTCAGCGGCTTCCCTGCCGGACAAGTGTAAAGCCTGACTGGCGCCCCACCAAACCAGTAAACCGGTAGAAAAAGCCAGCACAATTTCTACGATCGGAAAAAAAACAGAATAGGCGAATATCGCTTTGATATTCGCGTTGCGGTGTTCCCTGTTTATTTTCCGGAAACTTTTAGACTCCCTGTCTTCCGCTGCAAATGCCTGCACGATCTGCATGCCGGTAATATGTTCCTGAACAAAGGCATTGAGGGAAGCAACTGCATTTCTTACGCGTATAAATGATTTGTTCACCGATTCTTTAAAATAGTAAGTGGCAACAATCAGAATCGGAAAGGGAACCAGGCATATAAAAGTCAGTCGCCAGTCTGACCAGAACATATAAATCAAAACAGAAATAATAGTCAGCAGATCGGATACAATGGGAATCAGGCCTTCGGAAAAAATGTCATTAATGGCTTCAATATCATTGATGGTACGGGTGGTGAGTGTGCCAATCGGCGTTTTATCGTACTGAGAGAGGTTCAGTGATAAAACCCTTTTATAAACCGAAATACGGAGGTCTTTTACAACTGTTTGTCCCAGCCACGCCGTGATAAATGAGAAATAAAACCTCATCAATGTTTCAATCAGCAGAATGCCTATCTGCAGAATAGTGACATATACAATCATCTGAATCATCCGGTCGCGTACCGACAGGTCTGCATTCACCCCACCCCGGATATAGGTGTTTACCGTATACTGAATCAGAAAGGGGCGTAAGGGGGAGACCAGAGCAAGCAGAATGGACAGACTAATTGATCCGTAGAACCATTTTTTATAAGGCTTCGTGTATTGTAGAACCCGGCGCAGCTGACTGAAATCAAAAATCTTCTTCTTAATTACCCCTTCCGACATCCTGTAAAGTTCCGAAGTTTTTTTTAATCTTCTTCTCCCATAGCGTTCCTGTACGCTTTAATAAATATGACACCCAGATTTTTATACGGAGGAATATAGTCGTCGAAACGTTCCCTGGCTATGGGGTCCCTGCTGAATCTTTCTGTCAATCCTTTCCAGATGGGCAGCCAGTCGATATTGTTTCCTTCCAGCAGATCGGCATTGATCGCCTGCAGGATAGGTTCATTGACAGATTTTGTTCCCACCTGCTTGGATGAAATAATATGGGCATCGGGACTGATGCTCAGCACTTCACTCAGATTGTTGTATCCCCCGCAAGACCCCAGAATAACGATCTTGGCGGAGGGCTGAATCTGTTTGAGCGTATACCTGACATGGTAACTATGTCCCCGGTGTATATAAATGGAAGGTTGAATTTTATTGTCGAACAGATAGTCATCGAGATGATGCTGCGCTTTATCGTCCGGATCGTCTTCACCATACAATGGCCGGTTAGCAAAAATCAGTACATGTTTGCCTTTTACCGATTCAATCATGATCCATTCCTTGGTCGGATTAACAGTAACCTTCCATTCTGGTTTTCTCAAAAACAAACCCAGAAAGTCCTGGTAGGAATGCTGTCCGTCTTTGTCTTCATCCCCGTAGAAAAAAACCTGTTGTACTACCCGCCCGCTATCGTCTTTCAGTGAATCATAATTCACACTGTATACAGGTGGGATGCCCAGTTTGGCAGAAAGATCCAGTGCTTCTGCCTGGGTGGTATCGGCAGATTCAAAAAGTGCCTGCATCAGGTGGTAAATGACCGTACCTCTTTTGTCGCTGTTCAGCAGGTTTCTTTTATAATTCCATTTCACTTCATTCAAAACAAAAGCGGCCAGTGGCGGATTTTTATCGAAAATACTGCTGTAGGAATCGGCCACATCCACGGCGTCTTCTTCATTGGCCCTTTCGAGTCCGATAATAAAGGCCTTCATAATAGTCGCCGCATTGTCCTTGTCCATCGTAGCCAGGAAATAATCCAGTTTATTATACGCAGCAGCCATTTTAATGAACTTCCGGAAATAGTCGCCATGCATCTGAATAATCAGGCTGTCACCGCGCGGCACATTCATTCTCTGAAAAATACGTTCATATACGCCCAGATAGCTGGACGTATAAATTTCATCCTCGCTGAGCACAACGAGATAATAGAGTTCGGCAGGCGTAAGGGGGTCCAGAATTTTGAATCGTATGGAAGCCGGCTTGTCGTGCAACGCATTGATTTCCCTCACAAACACATCTTTTCCCTTACTCGCCAGCATGGTTGTCAGCGCCTCCATTTCCAGGGCCGTATCCAGCAGAGGCGGGAGCATGCGCGCAGCGTAGTCCATCCGCGTCTGAACCAGTAGTTTATAATACAGCAGGTTGTCGTCTTTTACCTTATTGATGTCAGTTATACTGATGCGATGATTGATCAGATTATCCAGAAAAGGCAGATAAAGCTGACCGCTTTTACTGGAAGCGATTCTGCCCACTGTACTGATCAGCGAATCCCGGCTGTTCCGGATCCTTGAGGCCAGAATGGTATTACCGGAAGCGTAATCGTATAATTTCCGGATATTCTTTTTTCCGCCCGTAATGATCAGGCTATCAGCAAAAGGGTAATCCGGATTGGTGCTCAGGATACTGAAAACATCTTCAGGATGTAATTCGCAATATTTACGAATCAGCACTACCCGGGAGGATTTTACTCCCGGATTTTCAACGGGCAATAAAAAACATTCAACCAGAATTTTACCAATGCCATAACTGTTATCTGAAATGACCGGCTCAATACTCTTATTCCGGCGGTCCAGCTCCATTGCCCTGACAAAAGCGTCAAAAAGAGAAGGCGCCATGGAAGGTGGGAAATCTTTTTTGCGGTAATTGTTATTATATCCCCGGATCATGGTTTCCAGTGAACGAAGGTTCTTGATCTTCATCTGACCGTTCAGCGTGGAATCCGTTTCTATGCTTTCCTGAAGCTGGTCAACCTGGCGGATCATGACATCCGCAATCTGAAGATTGATATTATCGTCCTTGGTTGCCTGGATCACTTCATCCGGTTTCCCGTCCAGAGCCAGCAACCGCTTTTGTTCCCGGTCAATATTGTCATGCCAGAGCTTTCTTTCCTGCTGAATTTTGAATGGCGGAGGGGTTGTTTGGGCGGAAACGGACCGGATCATCAGAAAACCGAACGAAAAAAAGAGAAGACGGATAAGCTTTTTCATATTTAAGGTAGTCCAGACGCTATATAACAAAAATACAGCCATTTATGGTATACGCAAACCGCTGAATTCACTCCTTTTCAGCGAATTAAATGGAAACTCCGTATTAAAAAATTGTAAACTCAGGCCTTTTATCCCTGCTGACACTATATTTCGATTAGGTTTGCGTAAATTATTTGTTAATGGATGCCAAAGGCAAAAAGATTCTGATCGCTGATGACGAGCCGGACATCCTCGAAGTACTGCAATACAACCTGGTTCGCGAGGGGTATGAAGTAACGACAGCCAAAGACGGGGATGATGCTTTGGCCAAAGCCAAATCCACCCATCCGGACCTGATCATTCTGGATATCATGATGCCGAAGAAAAGCGGAGTGGAAGTTTGCGAAATCCTTAGAACACAGCCCATTTTTCATGATACCCTGATTCTGATGCTTACGGCGCTCAGTGACGAGGGGTTCCATATCAAAGGACTCGAAAGCGGAGCAGACGATTACGTAAACAAGCCCGTCAGCCCGAAAGTGATCGTGAGCCGCGTGGGTGCTCTGCTCAGGAGATCAAACAAGGAATCCGCAGAAAAAATACTCAAAAGAGGCAACCTGAGTATAGATCCTACCAAGTTTGAAGTGGTGGTAGACGACCGACAGGTCACCCTGGCTAAAAAAGAGTTCGAACTTCTTTATCTGCTGGCTTCCCGGCCGGGAAGAGTATTTTTGCGTAACGAAATCCTGAACCAGGTTTGGGGTAATGATGTTATTGTAGGAGACCGCACGATTGACGTGCATATCCGGAAAATCCGGCAGAAATTAGGGCTGGATTGCATTACCACGGTTAAAGGAGTCGGCTACAAGTTTGTGAACTAAATGGTCAACACGCAGAATCTTACGCCTAAACAATTATCCGCTTTCACGGCCATCGTCATATCCTGCTCCGTGGCGCTCGGTATTTATTTTCTGACTTCCAGCTGGAAATATGGCCTGGGTTCTCTGCTCATCGTTTTTACGGGCGCCTATATCCTCATCCAGTTCACACTGGAAAAATTTATATACCGGAAGATCAAACTCATTTATAAATTTATTCATCAAACCAAAGCCACCCGCAAGGAGGAAGTTTATTTCAAATACATTCTTCCAAAAAAAAGTATCGATGAAGTACGCGAAGACGTTGAACGCTGGGGCAACCGGCAAACAGAAGAAATAGAATTGCTCAGAAAAAACGAGGCTTTCCGAAAAGAGTTTTTACAAAATCTGTCGCACGAATTCAAGACGCCGATTTTTGCCATCCAGGGTTATGTGGATACGCTGCTCAACGGCGCCATGGACGATCTCAAGGTCAGAACCCGTTTTCTCGAAAATGCCGAACGGAATGTGGAGCGACTTGTTAACCTGGTCAATGATCTGGATGAAATTTCCAAACTGGAAAGGGGGGAACAATTATTACTTAAACAGAATTTCATTATTCAGGACCTGATCCGGGAAGTGTTCGAATCCCTGTCGATCCATATGCAGGATAAAAATCTGCGTACCGGAATAAAAAAAGGATGTGAATATCCCATCCAGGTTTTTGCCGACAAAGAAAAGATCCGCATGGTCCTGCTTAATCTCGTTGAAAACGCATCGAAATACGGAAAGCAAAATGGCAGTATAATGGCGAGTGTGTACACAACGGACGACAAACATGTACTGGTTGAAATTACCGATGACGGTATCGGTATAGAAGAGGAACATCTGCAAAGAATTTTTGAAAGGTTTTACCGGACAGACTCTGCGAGGAGTCGCGACAAAGGAGGTACCGGACTCGGACTCGCCATCTGCAAGCATATCATCGAAGCCCATGGGCAGGCCATCCATGTGCGCAGTACGCCGGATGTAGGCACCAGCATTGGTTTTACCCTGGAATCGAGAAAGGACTAAACGTTTGTTTGTCTGTTTCTGCGGTGTCTGTTAAACGATACCTCCCATCAAAGGATCACTGAATCCCGCTTCACCCGTTTCAACCCTTCCGGCAAATCTTCTTTCAAAATATTCTTTACCGTGGATTTTTACTGTAAAATCGTACCAGCCGAATTGTTTTGAAAGATTGAAATGGATAGTCTCTTTTTCTGCACCGCCGGAACCCTGAATGACCTTTTTGATTGCAGGTGACAGATACGCATTGTCGGTTATTTCCAGATGCAGGGCAGAACTCTCCCGGCTGCTCAGAATCAATTCCAGATTACCGCTGGGTCTGCCATTGGATTTTGCCGGATAGGCAACATGAATATCCAGCAGAGGATCTGTGGCCGAGCCTTTATGCGTACGATAAAAACCATTCGGGCCGTACACCCTCAGATGATAAATTCCGTTTTCAAAATCGGTCAGCGGCCAGGAAAATTCAACCTGATCAGATCCTTTTACGGCGAAAGCCCAGGTGCGCAGATCCTTAAAAACGGAATCATTTTCATGATGCAGGTATTTTCCAGGTGCATAAACATTAAATGGCGAACCCAGGGACTGTTTTCCAAAAAACTTACTTCCCGATTCAAAACGGATACCAAAAGAATTTTTATCCGGCGACAGATTGCCATCCGCATACAACTCATAATAAAGTCCGCTGGATGGCCTGATGCCTTTTTCCTGTTTCGGCATATAAGGTGAACGGCCCCTTTCCTCTTTAAACCGGCTGATCTCCTCCGGAGTCAGTTCTTTAAACTGATCCGGCAAGTTTTTGAATTTTGCATTATACACGGTTTCCATGAAGGGCTGTCTTTTAAGAAATTTCAGAGCGTCTGAATCGGTTTTGTCTGCTGCTCTGAATAGCGAAGTCAGGTCGCCACACACGGTTCTTCGCCAGTCGCTGATATTGGAATTCAAAATAGTTCGCCCTTTTTTCTGACTCAGGAATGTCTCCAGGAACTGCAGGGTTGATGTGTGATCAAAAACTTCTGAATTCACGTAACCACCGCGGCTCCAGGGAGAAGCTACAATAAGCGGAACACGGTAACCCAATCCGATAGCGCTTTCCCGTTGGAAAAAAGACGTATACCCTTTTCTTTGTTTGGTTTGGTCCAATGTCACATATTCGACTTTCGTATCCATTCCTTTAGACGCTTTACCCGTTTCCGGTTTGTCGGAGTGAGGCGCCACAAACGGCGGAACATGATCGAAATATCCATCGTTTTCATCGTAGCTGAGAATAAAAATTGTCTTCTTCCATACTTCCGGGTTCTTAGTGAGTATATCCATCACTTCAGATACATACCAGGCTCCATACCATGCAGAAGCGGGATGATCTGATAAATTTTCAGGCGCAGCAAGCCAGGAAACCGTCGGCAGGCTGCCCTTGTTAACGTCTTCCCTAAACTGATGGAGAAGATCACCCTTTGGAAGCTGAAACGTTCGGGATATGCCGTTCTCTTCGTAGTTGATTTCTTCCAGGGAATGATAAAACGGATCATTACTGTTTGTAGAAAAGGCTTTTGTATGCAGACTTTTACTTTCGGGAGAAAGGGAATCCAGCTTTTCCCGGTTATAGCTTTTAATTTCTGCCGTCGCTTCTTCCAGCTTTTTTGATTTTTCCTGCAGACTTTTATGGATCAGGTTCCGCTGCGGGTCCGACAAGGGCAGATTCTCCCATTGCTGTTGCAAAGTCTTTATTTCAGCCGGCAGTGAATCCATCAGATTTCTGACCTGGATCAGATGTTTATCATGCAGACGGATATTGTATTGGGAAAAAAACTCCAACGGGTTATCCTGAAAATTAGACAGCCAGGGATCCTGTTCATCTTTGAATCCCACATCTATGCTTACTTCGTTCTGATAAAATTTCCAGGAAATATCATTTTCTTCCAGCGTCTCCGGAAAAGTTTTCCAGCTGAGTGTTTCATAATCCATATCCTCATTCCATACATGGGCTTTTGACTGTTCCTGTTGATCTGCCCGGATAGTGCCCGTCCAGAAATAAAGACGGTTCGGATTGGTGCCTGTAAGCGCGGAACAGAAATGCTGATCGCAAACCGTGAAACCGTCGGCCAGTTCATAATAAAAGGGAATGTCCTCCCGGTTATAATATCCAAGCGTCAGGGGCATATCCGCATAATCTCTTATGCTGTTTCTTTTTACATTCAGCCATTGATCGTATCTGCCATCGTTTCTGGCATTGACCTGATTTTCCCAGGAATGAGGCAGTGAACTCATCCAGGTGGACCGGGTATCCTTTATATCCAGACGAAAAGGCGCATAGGTTTTTCCGGCAGCGTTCGACTGCAGCCAGACCGGATTTCCATTGGGAAGGTCAATGGCCCGGGGGTCGTTAAATCCGCGGACTCCCTGAAGGGTTCCAAAGCAATGATCAAAGGAGCGGTTTTCCTGCATCAGAATCACCACATGTTCCGCATCCCTCCAGCTGCTGCCGGGTGCCGGCTCAATCGCCAGTGCCCTTTTTATCGAAGCAGGAATGAGTGCGTTCATACCGGCCATACCAGATAACATGCCCGCTTTTTTTATAAACTCTCTTCTTGTATCCATGTCCGTTTTTTTTGTGGCCTTAACCAAATATAAAACCGCCGACGTTGTGACCTCCCTGTCCGCACATGATCGTATCATTAAATTTATTTAAAAAATCCGGCGATTATCGTTTTATTAAGAATGTTCATTCGGCGGGAGTAAAGAGAAATAGATTTATTTATACCTGTACTTTAGCCGATATCTTTTTATATGTCAAAAAAAACCGCCCTAGTAATCGGAGCCGGCATCGTGGGACTGGCCACTGCCAGAGCGCTGGCACAAAAGGGATACGATGTGAATGTGTACGAAAGGAATTTGAAAGCATCCGGCGCCTCCGTGAGAAATTTCGGCATGATCTGGCCCATTGGACAACCTGAAGGAAAACAATATCAACTGGCGATAAAAACACGCGATTGCTGGAAAGACATTGCGAAGTCGGGAAAACTCTGGTATGATCCGGTAGGAAGTTTGCACCTGGCTTATCATGCAGATGAGTGGCAGGTATTGCAGGAATTGCATGAATTGTTCAGGCGGGAGGGCCGTGACGTTAAATTATTAACCTGTTCAGAGGTAACGGCCATATCACCGATCGCAAATAAAAAAAACTGCCATGGCGGATTATTCAGTAGCGAAGAGCTCATTGTAGATCCGAGAAATGCGATTGCCATGCTGCCCGGATTTCTGGAAGAAACCCTGGGAGTCCGTTTTCATTGGGGTAAAGCAGTGAATTCAGTACGAACCGGTTCGGCAACAATCAATTCAGAATCTGTTCCTGCCGACCAAATCTTTGTGTGCGGAGGGGCAGATTTCGAATCGCTCTATCCCGATCATTTTTCATCTTATCCGCTGACCAAATGTAAACTACAAATGATGCGTATGGTCCAGGAGGGCTCCCCCAGAATCGGACCGGCCATTTGTGGCGGCCTTTCACTGATTCACTACAGCAGTTTTAAACAGGCACCTTCACTGACCAAACTAAAAAACCGTTACGATGCGGAGATGGGTGATTATTTGAAATGGGGTATCCATGTGATGGTTTCGCAAAATCAGGCCGGAGAACTCACGGTGGGCGATTCCCATGAATATGGATTTATGCCCGATCCTTTCGACCGGCAGTTTATCAATGATCTGATACTTGAGTATCTGGGCACATTTACCCATTTGAAGCAACCACGGCTTATTGAATCCTGGAATGGTGTATATGGTAAAATGACCAATGGCCAGACCGACCTGATTTTCTCTCCTGATCCGGAAGTGTTTGTCATTAATGCCGTGGGCGGCGCAGGAATGACGCTGTCTTTCGGTCTCACGGAAGAATTTGTAGCTACATTATAACATTAACTATAACACAGGAGTGGCTTCGATATAACCGGCCGCATGGATCTCTGTCCTGCCCTGTTTTTTATACTTTGAAGAAAAATAGATCAGCGAAATTATGGTCCCTGCAATTCCAAAAAAAGACAGCAGTATAACGCCATGGGAATAAAAAGAGGTCCACTGCAATTTTATTTTTAATACCTCTTTGGTCACCAATACACCCACACTGCCCAGATATCCGAACGAGTCTGCAACATAAATAAGAAAGCCCACATTGCCGGGAAAACGGAAACTGGCAATCAGTCGTTCAAAGAATATGCAGTTAAAAGGAATATATACCGTGTAAAGGCCAAGGCCGGTGAGTGTGAGCCACCAGAAGGCATTCAGAGAGCCCTGTATAAAAAGCAAACTCGTAATGCCTGTAATCAGAAAACCGGCGATGATAATGTAATGGGTGTATATCAGTGCGCGGATATTTTCTTTTACCAGGATCATACTTCCCATAAGAAATAGAAGAATAACAGTTACCGGCGCTTCGGTTTTTGTAAAAATAGCCGGTTGCATACCATAGCCGTTTTCCTTTAACATATCAGCCATAAAATTGTCGCGCAGATCACGAAATACCGTGGCAAATACATAAATTCCTATCGATGCAACGAGCCCCGGCAAAAACGTTCTCACAAAAAGTTTCCTTGTTTCGGAGGACATCGGCTCGCGGATGCTTCTGTTACTGATATCTGCCGGCGAAGGCGGAGGTATTTTCTCGAGCAGGAAAACAGCAAACAGTAAAGGGATCGCAAATACGCCTCCCGTTACGAACGGCAGCCAGTACCCGGTAACACCGAATTGCTGCATAATATAACCCGCGGTAGTTTTTACGAGACCGGAAGAAAAAATAAAACTGACTGACAGTGCCGCACCAATAAAATCCGTGGCCCTTCTCCCTTCAACATATGAAAATATGATTCCCCAGATAATACCAAGCGGAAATCCATTGATAAACATAAAAACGATATTCCAGGGAGCAGGAACGAGGGCAAACAACAACAGGCCTGTCCAGGAAATGCCTACGAGGAACAAAATAATTTTGCCCCGGCCCATTTTTTTTAATTCCGAAATAAAGCGGATACCGTAGAACTTGCTGCTTGCATAACCCAGCACCTGGCTGATGACGAGCCAGACCTTATAACTGATACCTGCGTAATGCATCCCTTCAAAACTGCAAACAGTAAATCCCTTTCTGAAACCATACACCATGGTATAGGTCAGGAAACTGATTATGGCCGCGGAAACAGCGACTTTTTTATCATTGCTGGCTGAGGGAATAGGGGTTAGCTTCACTATTCTGGTTGATTCATCAGGTGCTGTACAATGAGTTGCCGATAGTAGCCGATCGGTGGAATGGGCTGATTTTCGATCTTCGCGGCTTCGTCCCAACGCCGCATCTGGATAATTTCACGAAATAATTTATCCTCCTCCAATCGGTCCGCTTCTTCATCACTCATAGGTCCACCCTGAAATTCAAGTGTCCGTTTACTGGCGTCAGACAATTGATTATAATAAGAAGAATCCCTTAAAGTGAGATACCTTTTGGCGGCCACATGGGAAGCCACCAGGCGGGTGACCCGATGCGAAAAACCTCTTTCCGATAAAAAGTCTGCGCCGATGGTTTCATGGTCACGGATGCCAAATCCATCCATAGCGTTGTGCGGACTGAGTTTTTCAGCGATATGTCCGATATCATGAAGAAAAGCGGCCAGCACCACATCATCGTCATAACCCTGCGCCTGGGCCAGCTGTGCGGCCTGAACCATATGTTCCAGCTGGGATACTTTTTCTCCAGAATATTCTTCCCCTCCAAATTTGGAGTACAACTGAATGATTTCTTCGGCAATCCGTACCGCCTCTGCATTTTTCATATATAAAACCTGATTCGATCTGTAATTTCAGCAGAGGCTGTGACCAGAATGTTACCGGCTCTTTATCACTGTATTACCAAGCTCTTCCGAAATATCTCATTTCCTTAACGGGTTCTTAATGATATGGTAATACGAAATGCTGAGCTTTGAAAAACCTCCGCAATGGAAAGAAGAAGATTAGATGTTGTGGTCTTATCGGATGTACATCTCGGTACCTACGGTTGCAGGGCTAAAGAGCTTCTCAATTACCTGCGCAGCATTCAACCGAATATGCTCATACTGAACGGGGACATCATTGATGGCTGGCAGTTCAGTAAAAGATTTTTTCCGGCAGCTCATATGCAGGTCATTAAAGAACTGATGCAGTTCGTCAGCAACGGAACCCGTGTGATCTATATTACCGGCAACCACGACGAAATGCTCAGAAAATATACGGACCTGCATATGGGAAACTTTACGCTCACTGATAAACTGGTGCTTGAAATTGACCAGCAGATGGTATGGGTTTTTCATGGCGACGTGTTTGACAATACCACACAGGGGAGTGCGCGTTTGATTGCGAAACTGGGAAGTAACGGGTACGGCCTGCTCATTCTGTTCAACCGTTTTGTAAATGCACTTCTCGGTTTTGCCGGTAAGGATAAAATTTCCATCTCAAAAAAGATCATGGAAGGAGTAAACAAGGCGGTTGCGAAAGTCAACGACCTTGAACAGATTGCCACTTCCCTGGCCATTAAAAAGAAATATGATTTTGTGATATGCGGACATATTCACCAGCCAGCCATAAAAAAAATCGAAAACGCAGAAGGGAAAGTGGTCTATCTGAATTCGGGGGACTGGGTGGAGCATATGACAGCGCTTGAATATGAAAATAATAACTGGACGCTCTTTCAATATAAAGCCGTCGATTTTCAGGACTCGAGGCAAACCGAATCCAGGCAGGAACTCAATGTACTGACCGACGATATCCTCGTTCACCTTTCCAGGGTCAGGGTATAATACCTGCTTTACCCCATTCGTTACCAAAATATTAAGCTCCTCAGAAACAGGTCAGATCTCATGTCGGGCTGGTTCTCTAAGTTAATGATTATCATGATTTTAAATCAATGTTAAGAAATTATTACCAAACCGATTCCGTTTTATCAGGATGTTATTAGGGCTATTTTTGCCCAAATTTGAAAGATGGCCCTGAAGGATATCATGAAGATCTTTATGCCGAAAGACCGGATCTTCTATTCGCTTTTTGAAGAAGTGGCAGACGGTGTTACCAAGATGGGGCGCCTGCTGAAAATTGTCGTCAGCGAACCGGACATCGACAAAAGAGCGGCCCTTGTTTCCCAGGTAGAGGAGCAGGAGCACGTAAATGACGACCTCACCCATAAAGTGTTCACCGAACTGGGGCGTAATTTTATTACTCCATTTGACAGGGAAGACATTCACTATCTCGCCAGTGCACTCGACGATATATGCGATTATATTTATTCCACCGCCAAGAAAATTAATTTCTACAAGGTAAACCCCAACGATACCGGCATCCAGAAGCTCGCTGACCTGATTGTGGAAGGAACGGTTCAAATCGGAATTGCCATCAGTGAACTTCGCAATATGCGCGATATGCGTAAAATAACGGATGCGCTGGTGAAAATCAACAGCATCGAAAATCAGGCTGATGATGTATTCGACATGAGTATCGATCGTTTGTTTGAAAATGAACCCGACGCAAAAGAAGTCATCAAGAAAAGGGAAATCTATCAGGTGATGGAAACCGTTACGGACAAATGCGAAGACGCTGCCAATGTCATTGAAACGATCATTATCAAATACGCCTGATCCTCTAATTTGTTAGCCCTGCTTTTTCTAATTTCCGAACAGACACTGCATGACCTTTCTCGTAATTATTATTATTCTTGCCCTGATTTTCGATTATATCAACGGCTTTCATGATGCAGCCAATTCGATAGCTACGATTGTGTCTACCAAAGTGCTGACTCCTTTTCAGGCGGTATTGTGGGCCGCCGTATTCAATTTTGCCGCATTCTTTATTTCTAAATACCTGATTGGCGAATTCAAGATTGGTAATACCATTGCCAATTCAGTGAACAAGGACTTTATCACCCTGGAAGTGATTTTTTCGGGACTGATAGGTGCGATTGCCTGGAACCTGCTCACCTGGTGGTTCGGCATTCCGTCCAGTTCCTCCCATACGCTTCTGGGTGGATTCATGGGGGCTGCCATAGCGCATGCCGGTGCACTTAGCAGGCAGGGTCATTCCGTGATTAACTATGCAAAAGTAATCCCCACTTTTCTGTTCATCTTTCTGGCTCCGATTATCGGAATGATCATAGGATATATCATTACGATCATTATTATAAATGTATGCCGAAAGGCCAATCCTTATCGTGCAGATAAATGGTTCCGCAAACTACAGCTGGTTTCTTCTGCTTTATTTAGTCTGGGTCATGGGGGCAATGATGCGCAGAAAGTTATGGGAATTATCGGCGCGGCCATGATTTACTACCAGCATACACTTGGGCACATGCTCGATTTCAAACATTTTGTAGACCAGAATATGTGGGTGCCTCTGGCGAGTTTTACCTGCATTGCACTGGGAACCCTGAGTGGTGGGTGGAAGATTGTAAAAACCATGGGGACTCGCATTACCAAAGTGACTCCTCTCGAAGGGGTAAGTGCTGAAACGGCTGGGGCCATTACCCTTTTTATCAGCGAAAAACTAGGCATACCCGTGAGTACCACCCATACCATTGCCGGTTCGATTATGGGCGTCGGGGCCACTAAAAGACTCTCTGCGGTACGCTGGGGAGTAACCATTAACCTGCTTTGGGCCTGGATTCTTACCATACCGGTAAGTGCTATTTTCTCGGCGATTGTATACGGTCTGCTAACCCTGATCAAACATTAAAAACACCTGGCTCCTTCCTTCTTTTATAGTGGCTTTCCAGCTATAAGCATCAGGCTTTGGGCTTTTTTGGGTACTTTGCGCCCGGTAAAAAACCCTACATGAAAGGAATTATTCTGGCAGGAGGTTCTGGTACAAGACTTCATCCGCTGACATTCGCGATTAGTAAACAGATGATGCCGGTTTACGACAAACCGATGATCTACTATCCTTTGTCCACTTTAATGATGGCCGGAATACGTGAAATACTGATTATTTCCACGCCTCATGATCTCCCCCATTTCATTAAATTGTTTGGTAACGGAAACCAGCTGGGATTGTCCATTTCTTATGCCGAACAGCCTCTTCCCAATGGACTTGCCCAGGCTTTTGTAATCGGTGCTGAATTTATTGGAACCGACAATGTAGCCCTTGTACTTGGAGACAATATTTTTTACGGATCCGGGCTGGGCGATCAGCTGGCCGCAAATACCCATCCCGACGGAGGAATTGTATATGCCTATCATGTGAGTGATCCGGAAAGATACGGAGTAGTGGAATTTGATGCTGAGAAGAACGCGGTTTCGATTGAAGAAAAACCTGAGAAACCCAAAAGCAACTACGCTGTTCCGGGTTTGTATTTTTATAATAATGAAGTGGTTTCCATCGCAAAAAACCTGAGTCCCAGTCCACGTGGCGAATATGAAATCACAGATGTCAATAAAGAATATCTGAAAAGGGGTAAACTGAAAGTATCCATCATGGACCGTGGAACGGCCTGGCTGGATACCGGCACATTTGATTCCCTTATGCAGGCCACCCAGTTCGTTCAGGTAATCGAGCAGCGACAGGGTATTAAGATTGCCTGTATAGAAGAAATTGCTTACCGCAAAAAATTCATAAATAAAGAACAGGTAACTGCTATCGCCAAACCGCTTCTGAAAAGCGGGTACGGACAATACCTTCTGGATATGATCAATCATCCTTAATGAGCAACTGATGAAAAAAATATTAGTAACAGGCGGCTGCGGTTATATCGGATCACATACTCTCGTGGACCTGATTGAAAATGGCTTCGAAGTCATTTGTGTGGATAACAATTCCAGATCCAATCCGCGCATTCTGGAAGGCGTTCAGAAAATCACCGGTAAGAAAATAAAAAATTACAAGGTCGATCTGTGCAATCTGGATGACAGTTTTGCCATCTTTCACGAAAATCCGGATATTTCGGGCATTATTCACTTTGCAGCTTACAAGTCTGTCGGGGAATCAGTGGAAAATCCACTCATGTACTTCGATAATAACCTGGTATCCCTGATCAATCTGCTGAAGTGTGTACAGGAATTTAAAATTGCACATTTTGTTTTTTCTTCTTCCTGTACAGTGTATGGTAATCCAACCGAAGTTCCGGTTACAGAATCCACTCCTCCGCGACCTGCTGAATCTCCTTATGGATATACCAAACAGATGGGCGAACAGATCATTAATGAATTCTCCAAATCTTCCGACTCCAGAAGCATACTGCTCAGGTATTTTAATCCGGTCGGTGCACATCCTTCCGGACTGATTGGAGAACTGCCTGTGGGCAAACCGGCCAACCTGGTTCCTGCGATTACGCAAACGGCAATCGGAAAAATTCCGCAAATGCAGGTGTATGGTAATGATTATCCTACACGGGATGGCAGCTGTATCCGGGATTATATTCACGTTTCGGATATCGCCCACGCACATACACTGGCACTGCAGTTTATGATAGACGGAAAAAATACAAAAAAATGCGAGGTCTTCAATCTGGGAAGCGGAGATGGCACTACGGTACTGGAAGCCATCCATGCTTTTGAAAAAGTCAGTGGTGTTTCGCTGAACTACATTATAGGACCACGCCGGCCGGGAGATGTGATTTCTATTTATGCAAATAACGACCTGGCCCGCCACGAACTGGGTTGGAATCCCAGGTATTCACTGGAAGATATGATTGACACGGCCTGGAAATGGGAACAAAAAATTAAAATGGACGAGTCTTTTTATAATAGTAAATTTTCAGAACTCAACTGACTTTCAAATCTAGCATATGATTACTGTAACAGGACAAAAAGATACACGCAGCGGATTTGGTGACGGCATCGCCGAAATAGCCAGAAAAAACCCCGACGTGGTTGCGCTTACCGCCGACCTGGCAGGTTCCATGAAACTGAACCAGTTTATTAAAGAATTCCCTGAACGATTTATACAGTGTGGCATCGCTGAAGCAAACATGATCTGTGTAGCAGCCGGCATGACCATCGGTGGCAAAATTCCATTTACTACCACTTTTGCTAATTTTTCGACCGGTCGGGTATATGATCAGATCCGCCAGTCTGTTGCCTATTCAAATAAAAATGTAAAAATCTGTGCATCGCACGCCGGCCTCACGCTTGGGGAAGACGGTGCCACGCATCAGATCCTGGAAGACATAGGTATGATGAAAATGCTTCCTGGCATGACTGTGATTGTTCCCTGCGACTATGCGCAGACGAAAGCGGCTACTATAGCGATCGCGGATTATCAGGGGCCCGTTTATCTTCGTTTCGGGAGGCCTGTCTGGCCCATATTTACTTCTGAACTGGAATTCCATATTGGAAAGGCGCAGCATTTTACTGAAGGAAAGGATGTATCTATTTTTGCCTGCGGTCACCTGGTCTGGATTGCGCTGGAAGCGGAAAAAATCCTCCGGGAAAAAGGCATTTCTGCTGAAGTCATCAACATACACACTATTAAACCACTGGACACGGAAGCGATATTGACATCCATACGAAAAACCGGCTGTGCAGTAACTGCAGAAGAACATAATATCATCGGGGGAATGGGCGACAGTGTTGCACAAACGGCTTCCAGAAACGCCCCTGTTCCCATTGAATACGTGGGTACCAACGATACGTTTGGTGAGAGTGGCACCCCTTCTCAGCTATTGGCCAAATACGGTCTCGATGCCGCCCATATTGCAGCCGCGGCTGAGAAAGTGATCGCGCGGAAAAATAAATAATCCATATTCCTGTTTAGATTTAAAATCCAGAGCCTGAATGGCGGAACAGAAAACGGATACGGAACTATTGGCTTTATTTCGGGAACCTGCCAGCAAGGAAAAGGCCTTTACCGAGATTGTAAAAAAATACCAGGAAAGGCTTTACTGGCATATACGCCGCATGGTCGTGGATCATGATGATTCCAACGACATCATGCAGAACGTGTTTATCCGTGTCTGGAACGCCCTGGCTGGCTTTAGGGAGGATGCCCAGCTCTATACCTGGCTTTACCGGATCGCCACTAACGAATGCCTCACTTTTATCGAACAGCAAAAGAAAAAAGCCTCCGTTTCCCTCAGCGATGTGGAATCGGGACTAAGCAATAAAATTAGGGCGGATAAGGATTTTGACGCCAATAAGCTGGAATGGAAACTGCAGCTGGCTATTCAGCAATTACCTGAAAAACAACGTATTGTGTTTAGTTTACGCTATTATGATGAAATGCCTTACGAGGAAATGAGCCGGGTTCTGGAAACCTCGGCCGGTGCGCTCAAAGCCTCCTATCATCATGCGGCGAAAAAAATAGAAGATTTTATACTGAATCATTAAACTTTAATAACCGGCAGGGGTCTTATTGACGCTAATGGAAACCTCAAAAGAAATATTAACAGAATTACAGGAAATCGCTCCGGAATTGGTTCGGGGGGGTAAATCCAGGCTGCCTTTTGGAGTGCCCAATGGATATTTCAGCGATTTTTCTGACATTCTTATGTTGCGCATCCGCTTTGAGGCGGAAGGGTTTTCTGAAGATTCTTATAAGGAAATTTCTGCCTCTGCTGAAATTGCCGGGCTCTCACCTCTGCTTGCCGGAATACAAAAAGCAGGTACCTACCAGGTGCCAGGGGGTTTTTTTGAAAACCTCAAGGCGGTCATTCCGGATTCGGAAAAAGTTTCCAATAAGCTGGTAGCCATACCGCCTGTGACGTCACAAAATAGTCGCGCTATTTCCATGCCGGTGCGGTTTATCCGTTATGCGGCTGCGGCCTGCATAGTGGGCCTGATTGGAATTGTCACTTTTAATATGGCTGGCAGGCAGACAATAACAGACCCAATAAAAGGCCTGACCACGGTAAGTGATCAGGATATGGCCAATTACCTGGATGCCGATGATGTACACTGGGTGCCCGGTCTTGGCCAATCGGCAGAAGTTCCGGCCACACAGACGGCATCCGCTGAATTCAGCCTGAGTGATATCCGCGATTTGATGAGTAGTGTACCGGACGATGAACTGGAACAATATTCTTCGTCCTTGCCGGAAGAAAAACGAAACGTAAATTGATGCCCGAATGAAGAGATTTCTACTTTTGTTATGCATTTCATTTATTGTTCTGAAAGGTTTGGCACAGGACGGTCACCGGCTGGAAGCCCTGAAGATTGCATACATTACCAAAAAACTGGATCTCAGTCCCGAAGAAGCGCAGCGGTTCTGGCCGGTATATAATCAGTATGCTGCGGAACTTAAGCAGGCCAGGCAAAATGCGAACAAAACCAGTCAGAGCGAAATAGAGCTGGATGAGGCTTTGCTCAATATCCGGAAAAAATACAATACCCTTTTCGCGCAGGCAGTTTCTCCTCAGAAAGTAGACATTTTTTTTAAATCCGAAAAGGAATTCGGCCAGTATGTACAAATTGAAATTGAAAGGCGGCAGCTAAAGAACCAGCGGCGACTTCAGAATACGCCCTGACAGCCTGAAGGAGATATTGGGGATATTGCAATTCGTTAACGCAGGTTTTATATTTTGACGGAATGATTGAACTAAATTTCAGCATCACGAGAAGATAAAACATGCGAATATTTCTATCCCTCTCCTTTATCTTTCTGTCTTTTATTGTGCATTCGCAGGATAGCGCAAAACATATTACTGCAGATACCATTCAGCATATCATACCCGGCCGTACCAATTCTCCCGATCAACTGGCCAAACCTTATATCATTCTGATTTCCGCTGACGGATTCCGCTACGACCTTGCGGACAAGTACAATGCAACCAATCTCATCCGCCTCAGACAATCCGGGGTGGCGGCAGAATACATGATACCTGTATTTCCGTCTCTGACTTTTCCCAATCATTACAGCATCGCTACCGGAGAATACCCTGCGCATGACGGTATTGTGGATAATAGTTTTTTTGATCCTTCCCGCAAACAGCTTTATAGTATGAGTAATAAGAAAGCGGTTGAAGACAGCTCCTGGTATAATTCCACACCGATCTGGGTTCTTGCTGAAAAGCAGGGTATGCTTTCTGCCAGTTTCTACTGGGTAGGTGCGGAGGCAGCAATCCGTTCATTAAGACCTACCTATTACTATAAATTTAATACGCAGATCTCTATGGATGATCGAATTCAGGATGTCCGGAACTGGCTCCTGTTACCGGAAGAAAAAAGGCCGCACCTGATTACATTCTATATTCCCGATGTCGATCATCAGGAACATACTTACGGAGTAAATTCAAAACAAACAGAAGATGCCGTTCATTATGTGGACAGGTCCGTGGCAAAACTCGTCAGTACACTGGATTCACTGCATCTTCCGATCAACTATATTTTTGTTTCAGATCATGGCATGGCAGATCTCGATACCCTGCATACGATAGCCCTGCCGAAGTCGCTTGATACAAGCCGCTTCCTCATTCTGAACTCCCTCGCCATCGCGCATTTGTATGCCAAGGACCCGGCTGATATTCTACCGGCCTATCAAATGCTGAAATCCTCTGCTAAAGACTACGATGTTTATCTCGCAGAAAAACTTCCGGCACGATGGCATTACAGTAGAAAAGACGACAGAAATAATCGTATCGGCGATATTATTCTTGTCAGTCATATTCCCAAAGTATTTAAATTCAGTACCCGAAGTGTACCGATGGCCACTCATGGTTTCGATCCCGCAAATCCTTTGATGCACGCGACTTTTTATGCATGGGGTCCTATGTTTAAATCTCATCTGAAAATAAAAGGCTTTGAGAATATCCATATTTATCCACTCATCGCCAGCATGCTGCAGTTGAAAATCACCGATCCGTCAGATGCAAATCTGAATGTTCTCTCCCCGATTCTCAAAAAATAATACTTTCAGCATTTCCATTTTTGTCGAAGGATAGCTCCTTTTATTTTACCATATCTTCTTCATTCCACTTATTAATTTTCGATTAATAAATTGTAAACAGCTTCTCTGTTCATCTTAGCGGGCGCAGGTTTAGTCGCCCTTCATTTGGTAACAATTCGTTTTTTTTTGCTTAACCCTGCCGACATATCTCCCTTCTACTTTCGCCGACGAAACTGTTAAAGCAAACTTAAAACTTCACTTATGAGTAAGAAAATTACCCTGCCTATCTATGTCAAGGCTTTACTGATCGTCATTTTTTTACCTGTTTTTGCATTTGCGCAAAAAGCCTACACGGGCCAGGTGCTGTCGTCCGCGGACCAGTCGCCGGTTGCGGGTGCCACGGTTGTTATTAAAGGATCCAAAAGAGGTACTTCCACAGGCCTGGATGGCAAATTTTTAATTAAAGCCAATGAGGGTGATGCGCTTGTTATTAGTGGCATTGGAATAACCAGCCAGCAGGTTATTCTGGGTTCAGAAAATGATTTGTCCATATCTGTTGCAACCAACAGCCGAAACCTGAATGAGGTGGTGGTTACGGCAACCGGTATCCGGAAAGAATCCAAGCGTTTGGGATATGCATTGCAAACTGTGGATGCGTCCGCGCTTACGCAGGCCAGGGAAGCAGATCCAATCAACTCTTTAAAAGGTAATGCGGCGGGACTGGCTATTAACATTACATCTGAAGTGGGTCACTCACCGGACGTTGTTATGAGGGGAGAAAATAGTCCGAACGACAGACCCATGTTTGTTGTGGATGGCGTACCGGTAAGTTCCGATACGTATAATTTAAATGCCGACGACATTGAATCATTTACCATTTTAAAAGGCCCCAATGCCGCGGCACTCTATGGATTTCAGGGTAAAAACGGTGCAATCATTATTAACACAAAAAAAGGGACAAAAGATAAAAGAGGGGTAATTATCAATTTTAACTCCAGCACTCAGTTTAACCAGGGTTTTTTAGCATTGCCCAAATACCAGGATACATACGGTCCCGGTGACAACGGAAAATATGCATTTGGTGGCGGAGGATCCAGCCCCCAGTCTTACTTCGGCAATGGTGCGATCGGCGTGGGTAATAATGATTATGATTACGATGTTTGGGGACCTCAGTTCAGGGGTCAGCTCCTTCCGCAATATGATGGAGCTTATGATCCAACAAAAACGTATACGACAACTTACGCAGATGGAAGCACCTACTCAGGTCATGTTGCTCCAACACCCTGGGTAGCCAGAGGTAAGGATAATCTGAAGCAGTATATCCAGACCGGGCTATTATCAACAAACAGTATCTCTGTCAGTTCTTCAACTGAGAAAACTGATATCCGGTTTTCATTTGGAAATACATACCAGAGAGGTATCGTTCCCAATACAGAGTTAAACAATGCCAATTTTACAGGAAGTATTGTACAAAGGTTCAATGATAAGCTGAGTCTGACGGCCTATATCAATTACAGCAGACAGTCCACACCCAATTTGCCGGACGTGGTGTATGGTCCCAATAGTATGATTTATAATATTATCATCTGGGGTGGAGCTGACTGGGCCATGAGTGATATGAGAAACTACTGGCAGGCGGGAAAGACAGGCATTCAACAGAAGTATGAAGAATTCTACCGTTACAATAATCCTTACTTCATGTCCTACGAATGGCTCAGAGGTCATTACCAGAATAATGAATATGGTTATGTTTCCCTGAATTATAAAATCACCCCAAATTTAGATTTTCAGTTCAGACCGAGCATTTCGACTTACGATATGCTGAATACAGAAAAAATGCCGTACTCTGCCGGAGCTTATGGCAGACCCCTTCGTCAGGGTGATTACAGAACGGACAATCGCTCTTTATTTGAATCCAATACAGACGCCCAGATCAGATATCATAAGAATTCCATTGCCAATTTTCTGGATCTATCTGTATTGGGGGGAGCTACTGCCAGAAACCTGAGTTTTAAATCCGACTTTGAATCTACGAACTACCTTAACGTGCCCGGTGTATATTCATTTTCAAATTCATTGAATTCACTTACAGGTTCCAGCTTCAATTCGAATATGTTGGTGCTGAGCGCTTATTATTCAGTGGATCTGGGATATAAATCTTTTGTCACTGCAAATATTACAGGAAGGGTAGATAAATCCTCCTCGCTGCCTAACAGCGGGAATGTCTATTTCTATCCTTCCTACAACCTGGCCACGGTGGTTTCTGACTATGTGAACTTACCAAAGGTTATTTCTTTCCTGAAAGTGAGAGCATCTTATGCGGAAAGCAAAGATGGCGGAACTTCCGCTTTTTTCTCACCGAATGTTAGTAATACGCCGGCAGGAGGTTACGGATATTATTGGAATTCTCCATACAACGGACCGACTTACCAGTTTACTCAAACCTATCATCTGGCTCCAACCTATTCCAATCAGAATAGTGCAGTTTATACAGATCAAACGGTTAGTCCCAATATTCAGACTTCAGACAGGCAGGCTACAGAATTTGGAGCAGATATCCGCCTTTTCAACAACCGGCTGGGGTTTGACATAACCCGTTACCATTACAAGAATACGGGTATTATAGGTCAGGGCACTTCCTCCGCATCGGGTTATTCCTCGTATTTAACCAATGGTAATACGTATACCAATGATGGCTGGGAGGTAACGATGAACGCCCGTCCTTTTGTAAATCCAAACGGTTTCAGCTGGACAGCGGCCATCAATTTTTCTACTTATGTAAAAAAATGGGTGAACATAGCTACACCGGATAACTATGAAAAAAACGGCAAGCGTATTGACCTGGTATATGGAGATGGTTTTGTAAGAACTCCAAGTGGACAAATGGTTATTGATGCCACTTCAGGATTATATTCAAGAATATCAGATCTGGGGTCATCTGCGAAACTGGTATATGGACATTCAGATCCGGATTGGCAGTGGGGTATTGTAAACACAGTAAGTTATAAAAGCTTTTCTATGCGATTCCAGTTTGATGGAATGGTAGGAGGAGTAATCGAAGATTATATACGCAAAAAAACGCTGCAGGGAGGACGTCATATTGAAAGTGCAACTGGCGCATTAGGTGCAGCGAGGCCTTCAGACGAAGCCAATATCGCCGCTTACACTGGGGACGGTGTGAATCTGTCCGGACCAAACGGAATCCAACTGGATCCCATTACAGGACAGATTACGAATTACAAAGAACTGACTTCTGTTAAAAATGCAACGAAAAGTCAGGTTCAGCCCTTTGTAACCCGTGAATCGTCTGTAGCTGATCTGGATATCGTGAAAAAAACATACGCCAAACTCAGAGAAGTTACACTGACGTATACACTTCCTGCCAGCATTGTTGGAAAACAGTCTTTTATTCATTCCGCCACTATTTCTTTAGTGGGCAGAAATCTGTTGTATTTCTTTCCAGGCAAGTTTAAAGACCTGGATGTAGATCAGTATACTCAGGCCACTTATTCAGAAGGAAGCAACGGCCAATATGGTACTTCACCTTCCTATACATCGGGGTTACAAACGCCAACTACCCGTAGTTATGGATTTAATATCAATCTGACATTTTAACGCCAAAAGGAAATTATCATGAAAACATTAAAATATATATTTCTGTCTATAGCGGGTATGTGGCTGATCACGTCCTGTAATAAACAAATTGCGGACAAGCAGCTGGATCCGAATGATCCAACCAGTGTTCCTTCCAGTCTGATTTTGGGCACTGTGCTGACTGATATTTCCGGTACGGGAACAGCAGGCAGACTCAGCGGCACGGGTTCCTCTGAAGGGGTCAATTCTTGGGATGCCGCTCATCGCTGGAACCAGTATTTTTGCAGTAATTATGACTATTACGATAATAATATTTATGCCTGGACGAATGGTTCATTCGACCCCTACCTTGTTTTAAAGAATGTTAACCAAATGGAAATAGAAGCCACTTCCCGTGGTACGGCGCCTTTAAATCCCTATGAAGCAGTGGGTCGTTTTGTGAAAGCGTATTATTATTACAATTTGACTTCTATGTTTGGTGATGTTCCGCTTGATGATGCATTGCTGGGAGTAAAGAATTCAAGTCCGTCGTATACATCCCAGGAGAAAGTATTTCAGTACGTTCTCAACCAGCTGGACTCAGCGAATAGTGACTTCGCTTCTTTGATTGCAGCCAGTGATAATACGTTGTCCCCCGCTCAAGATATTTACTACCAGGGGAATCTTTCATCCTGGCAAAAAATGGTGAATACATTCAAGCTTCGGGTACTAATCAGTCTTAGTCACCAGTCAGCCGATGCTACTTTGGGTGTTCCTGCCCAGTTCAATTCGATTGTCAGCAATCCGTCGAAGTATCCAATCTTCACAAGCCAGTCGGATGATCTGAAATTTATTTACAATCCGGGGGGTACAAATATCTACAGCACATACCCATTTAATCCGAGCAATTTCGGATCCATTGCGGCCCGTTTCAATATGGCAAACACCTATATTAAAACGATGACCTCTTTAAACGATGCCAGAGTATTTATTACCAGCGAGCCTGCATGGGCACTGGTAGGCACCGACACGGCGCATCCTGCTCAATATAAATATTTTGCCGGAGCAAGCACTGGCGAACCGCTGGCAACCATGTATAATAATGCAAACGCAGGGCTCTATTCATTTATCAACCGCGCCCGTTATTATTCCAATTTTACGGGCGAACCAAACGTACTAGTAGGCTATAAGGAACTTTGTTTCAATATTGCGGAAGCCATTACGCGGGGCTGGACGACGGGAAATGCGGAAACCTGGTATAAAAAGGGTATTACAGAATCCATGGCCTTTTATGGCATAGACATTACTCAGACCAGCTTTACGACTTATTTCCTGCCGCCCGGAAACAGTTCCGTAACGGAAGTGGTGCCTTTCAATTTTACTTTTGACTTCAACGCCTATTATGCACAACCGGAAGTGGCGCTTTCAGCCACTCCTGCTACTGCAATCAATCAGATCGTACTTCAAAAGTATATTGCCAGTTTTCAGAATTCAGGATATGAATCCTACTACAATTCCAGAAGAACGGGTATACCTGCATTTGATGGAGGCAGTGGCGTGGGAAACAACGGAGTAGTACCTAAACGATGGGCCTATCCGGTTTCGGAACAATCCCAAAATACCAGCAACTGGAATGCAGCGCTGTCCGCCCAGGGTTTTACCTCGGATGATCTGAATCAAACCATGTGGTTAATTAAATAACAGAATTTACTTTTTTGCAGTTTAGGTTAGTTACATAAAAGGCGAAACTTTTCTAAGTTTCGCCTTTCTTTTTTTACGCCTATTCAGGCTTTAGGGAAATTCCATACCGGATTTTTTATATCGTGGTAAAAAAGAAAAGTCCAGTTTTCCTTTTCTCCCTGAGCCCACCATTTCTGTCGCAGTTCCATGCATTTTTTTCCATCGTAATCGTACTTAGCCACAAAACGGTTCTTCATCTGATTGAGTTGCGGTGCCACATCCGCACCGAAAAAAACGTGTTCTCCGTTTTCTTCTATGTGAAACACCTGATGAAAAGGACAATGTCCTCCTGTCAGCTCATACCGGATATATCCATCTATCAGCCCGTTGCCTTCCAGCTTCACCAGATTGGATAAATGGTCAAGAAATAAAAAAGATTCGGGTTCATAGCTAGGAAATCCTTTGTCTTTGGCGTATTCCAGTTCGCGTTGCTGTACATAATATACTGCCTGCGGAAAAGAAGCTTCGCGGCTTCCGCTTTCAGTTCTTCTGCCCGCACCGCTCACGTGATCTTTATGCAAATGACTCAGCAATATTTTAGTTACGGTATCGGGGTCAATACCTGCCTTTCTGATCAGCTTATGAATTTGCAGGGAACTGTCCTGGTAAAAACCCAGACCAGTATCCAGCAATAAAACATCCTTCTCTGTTACAATAAGAAAGGGTTGAATTTCAACCAGCAGACTGCCTGTGGCCCTCTTCTGTAAATCATCGGTTGCCGGGTCAAACGGAATAAACTCTTTTGTTTTGTCGATCGTAAAAGCGCCTTCCGACAGAGGAATGATTTTCATATCGCAAAGATAGCGTAGGAGGAGAATAGTACAGGAGTACAGGAGTACAGAAGTACAGGAGTACAGGAGTACAGGAGTACAGGAATAAAAGTGAAATGTTGTATTCCTGTACTCCCATACTCTCATACTATCTCAGCACCATCTGCCTGTCTGCATCCAGCCTTGCCAGAATAAAAAGCATAACACTGAAGGTCAACAGGGACGTTCCACCGTAGCTGACAAAAGGAAGCGGAATTCCAATTACCGGGGCGAGCCCGATGGTCATACAAACATTAATCGAAATATGGAAGAAGAATACGGATGCAACTCCGTAGGCATACGCGCGACTGAATACGGATCGCTGACGCTCTGCGATCGTGACGATCCTCATCAGCAGTATAACATATATACTCAAAAAGACTATGCTGCCAACAAATCCAAACCCCTCCCCGATGGTGCAGAAAATAAAATCTGTTCTTTGCTCCGGAACAAAATCGTATCGGGTTTGCGTGCCAGAGAGTAACCCTTTACCGATCAGACCACCGTTGCTGATGGCGATCTTACTCTGTTTTACATTATAGTTTCCATTATCTTTCTTTTTACCCACCGATTTTTCCTCAATTTCTTTTGCCACTGCCGCATTCTTGGGCACGTAGTCCTTACCGATGGCATCATAAATGCGTTTTACCTGATAAGGCTGAAACACATGATCGAACACAAAGGGGACTACAAATCGCTGCACGCCGACACATACAAACCAGATACTCACAATCATAATGAGTACAGACCGCTGTCTTTTAATCTGGCGTCTTAATATGTAAATGGTGATTGCGGCAATACCTGTAAGAACAAGCGCCAGCACATTCGGATCCATCAACAGCGTGGCAACAACCAGCACCGCAAAGGAAAAACCAATGATGAGTACCAGTGCCGGCAGACCTTCACGAAACATCACCAGAAAGAAGGAGAAATAAACCAGTGCGAGACCGGTTTCTTTCTGTAAAATTGACATCGCCGCGGGTACCAGCGCAATAACCGCTGCAATCAACTGCGACCGGGGCCTGGAAAAATTGGTATCGACGCGCGACAAATATTTAGCCAGGGCAAGATTCACAAAAATCTTGCATACATCCGCCGGCTGGATCTGAATGGATGAACCCAAACGGATAATAGATGAAGTTCCTTTTACATTGGAGTGAAAAGGAAATACCAGCAACATCAGCAGTATGCCGAATGCATACCAGAGATTCGCCGTTGCCGTAAAAAATTTGCTATCTGTCAGTAATATAAAAATCCCGGCTATAGAACTGATGATCAGGAAAAGCGCCTGCCGGCTATAGTCTGTTTTCAACGAAAGAAACCCCTGCAATATATTGTCGCCGTCGTGATAGGTTGCCGAAAATATACTCATCACCCCAATCAGCGAAAGGATGAACCAGAGCCAGATCAGCGACCGGTCAGCCCCCTTGGCGAGATATGAATTGCGTTGACTCATGGCGCCTGGTTTGTACTGCTATCCTTCTGGACAACGGGTTTGTCTTTGGGTTTAAGAGCCGCCGAATCATTTGTCTTTTTCAATTGAATTCTCCTTGGCCTTCCGCTGGTATCTGTTTTGCCATAAGATGCCGTATCCAGCTTTTTTCGTTTCGAAGTATCTGAAACAACATTTACGGGCTGGGGTCTTGGTCCGAAGGGTATTGTCACATGGGCCGTTGCTTTGTGAATGGTATCGAGTAATTCTCTTCTGAGAGAAGGATCCTGGAAACGTTTCAGCCTTGCACTGTCACCACTCTGACCCGCCCAGAGAGCAGCCCGGAGAGAATCTGTTTTAAACTGCACACGAACCAAATAGCCCGGCAAAAGATTGGTATTGGCAATGGTCGTTGCCTGTGCGATCCTTGCTGCCGTAAGTGTATCCCGCAGGTATTTTTCAACCAGGAGGCTGCCAATAGGAGCTGCCCATTTGGAACCGTAACCTGCGTTTTGAATAACAACCGCAATGGCAATCTGCGGATTTTCACGGGGGGCAAAACAAACGAACATGGAATTGTTATTCAACTTTGTTCTTTTCCCTTCGAGTGATAAATAGTTTTCTGCGGTCCCTGTTTTAGCGCACATGTTGATTCCCGTAATACGTGCAATACGGGCCGTGCCGATTTCCGTTACGTCCTGCATACCGCTGATTACCGTTTCATAGTCAGCATCGGAGATATGCGTCAGCACCTCGTGTTTTTCGAAATACTTATTCAAAACGCTGTCATCCGGCGACTTGCCTTCCACTTTCTGTACAAAATGAGGTATATAAAATGAACCCTTGTTGGCTACGATGCACATGGCATTAGCCATCTGAAGCGGGGTCACCAGCATTTTATCCTGACCAATTCCCAATGTTGTCATCGTGCAGGAATTCCATGATCCATGATACTCCTTATCGTAAGCCAGCGTATCCGGAATATTGCCTCCGTCTTCACTCGGCAGGTCAATTCCGATCCGGTGACCCAATCCGAATTTCGTCATATAACCCTTCCATGTTTCCATTCCTTCACGGATATCATGAATCCTCGGATTGTCGATGGTCTGCCGGAATGTATTACAGAAAAAGGAGTTACAGGAGTGGGCAATAGCAAGCCTCAGGTTAGCCGCATGGCCTGCAAATTTCTCATCACATTTTACCGGATGTTTACAGGCCAGATAAACACCGAGACAGGGATATCCGCTGGCCTGGGTGATGACACCTTCATCAAGCCCCACAAGAGCTCCCAATGGTTTATACGTTGAACCGGGAGGATATAATCCCTTAATTGCACGGTTCAGAAGAGGCGCCCTGACGTCCAGAACCAGTTTGCCATAGTTTTTCTGTTTGTCGGGCCCGGTCAGTGAATTTGGATCATAATCAGGGCTCGAGGCCATGGCCAGAATGCCACCAGTTTTGGGCTCTATAGCCACAACGGAGCCTATTTTATAAGACAATAATTTTTCTGCCAGTTGCTGTAATTCGATATCCAGTGAAGTATGCAGGTTTCTGCCGGCGATGGCGGGCGTGTCGAGATCCCGGTTGGCATAGTGACCCACCAGACGGTTTTTATTGTCCTTGATCCAGTATTCGATTCCGCGCTGACCCATCAGCTGTTTTTCGTAAAACTGCTCCAGTCCGCTTCTTCCCACATAGTCACCCAATTGATAATAATAATTGGAACGTTTGAGAATGCTCGAGTCCACTTCTCCCACGTAACCCATGATATGGGCAGCGGCATTGTAAGGATATACCCTAACCGGTCGTTCCTGTAAGTTAAACCCCGGAAACCGCCAGATATTTTCTTCCAGTTTGGCATACAGATCGGGCTCCAGTAAATCTTCAAATATGGAAGGACGAAAGGGTCCGTTTTTTATCCGGGCATCCAGCACGCGCGATCTGAATTCTGCAGTATCTATTTCGAGTAATTCGCAGAAATAGCCCGTGTCCATCACTTTCACCTGCGAAGGCGTTACCATCAGATCGTACAAGATGGTATTATTGAGAATAGCGCGTTGTTTATGATCGTAAATAATTCCGCGTGTGGGGTAAATGCGTTTGGGAAATAACGCATTTTCGGCCGCCATTTTTTTATACTTGTCAGAAAAGACCTGCAGATTGAAGAGTTGTGCAAATATCACCAGGAACATCCCACCAAAGATGAGGCGTATGATATTACTGCGGGATTGATTGAAGACAGGCATCTCCGGATATTGGCTTTAGATTAAACCGTATTTGTTCTGAACTTTTCTTTCCTGAAAAATAAAAGCTCTGTAAGCAGAATCAGCAGCATGCTGATTCCCGTTGTCGCGATCACTTTACCGATAAAATACAAAAAAGATCCGAAACTCATCCATTCCAGGAAAACCAGATATCCATGATGAAAAAGAGTCAGCACAAAAACGTAGGTGAAATAGGGAGCCCAGCCCATACTGGTAATGGAGGGCGACAGATAGTTTTTATCAGCGCCTTCCTGCGAAATCAGCATGTTGACCACAAAGGGGCGAAGATAGGCGATAAGCACGCAGGCCGCAGCATGCAGCCCCGGCGTATGCATGAAATAATCCAGTGTCAGTCCAAACAGGAAAGCGACGGCCATAATGGCCGACCGGCTCATACTAAAGGGCAGCCAGAGAATATAGAGATAGTACAGGTAGGGTGTAATAAAACGGTGCAGGGGTGGCATTTTAAAAAGAATGAACACCTGCACAAAAATGAACAGCATGAAGCGGAAGATATTTTTCAGCAGCTCGCTCATTGGAATTTTTTTCGCGTGGAATCTTCCAGCCGCTTTTGTTCTAGCAATTGAGTATTGGCGATCACATACACGTATTCAATATTAAAGAAATTGGTCGCCGGTTTAACTTTTAAGGTATAAAAATTACTGCTCTTGTCGTCGATGACTTCCTCAATGGTGCCCACCATCAGATTTCCGGGAAATAACGAGGAGGTCGGACTGGTCACCACGGAATCGCCTTTCTGTACTTTCGCACTCTTGGGTATATCCTTCAGTGTTACGTAAGTCGGACTGAGTCCATCCCATTCTACCGTGCCCCGGTCACCGCCATTTTTCAATTTGACCACCACTTTATACTGACGATGCAGCAGGGTCATCACGCTGGAATAGTTATCGCTCACATTGACTACGGTTCCGACTATTCCCTGTGGACTCACCACCCCCATATTGGGTCTCACATCTTCCAGTGATCCGCGGTGGATAGTTATAAAGTTCACCTGCGTATTCACCGTACTGCCCACTACTTTTGCACCCATCCAGGTATATTTCCGGATTTCGCGCAGCGAATCAGTCTGTACCGTATCCAGAACTGCTTTTTCATTTCCATCGGCCCTTTCGTAATTTTCGCGGAGCATCTGATTCAGCTGTGCATTTTCGGCGGCCAGCTGCTCGTTGATATTTTTCAGGCGGAAATAATATTCCACTTTGCTGTAACGCTGATTGATACTGCCGGTAAATTCACCGGCTACGCTCATGAATGCAGCTTCATGATATTTGTTGTAGCGGAAAAGAAAACTAAGAGCAGTTATCTGCAGCAACAGAAAGAATAGAAAATTCGCATACTTTCTGATGAAGAGAAAAACATTGCGCACGAGTAGTTATATATTTAACTTTTGAAGCAGATCAACTAACGCATAACGAAAGGATACCTGTCGTAATTCTTCAGCGAAATACCTGTTCCACGCACCACGCTCTTTAACGGATCGTCTGCAATATGAACCGGAAGTTTTATTTTCTGGCTAAGTCTTTTATCAAGCCCCCGCAGCAGCGCGCCGCCACCCGTCAGGTATAATCCGCGCCTGTAAATATCACCCGCCAGTTCAGGTGGTGTGGTTTCCAGCGCTTTCAGAATAGCTTCTTCGATTTTGAAAATACTCTTGTCAAGGGCTTCAGCGATTTCCTGATAGCTTACCAGGATCTGTTTAGGTATACCCGTTACCAGATCCCGCCCGTTTACCGGGATATCGTCTGGTGGATTGTCCAGGTCCTTGAGGGCTGCCCCGATCTGTATCTTAATTTGTTCGGCAGTTCTTTCGCCTATCAGTAAACTATGGTAGCGGCGAAGCGCCTCCATAATATCCGCCGTGAATTCGTCGCCGGCAATACGGATGGACTGGTCACAAACAATTCCTGCCAGGGCGATTACGGTAATACCCGTAGTACCGCCGCCGATATCAATGATCATATTTCCTACCGGTTCTTCCACATCAATCCCGATACCCAGTGCCGCAGCCATAGGTTCGTGAATAAGGTAAACCTCCTTGGCACCGGCCTGCTCCGCACTGTCACGAACCGCTCTTTTTTCCACTTCCGTAATACTGGAGGGAATACAGATCATCATGCGCCAGCTGGGTGGGAAAAGGGGCTTTTTGGGGTAGATCATTTTGATCATTTCCCTAATCATCAGTTCGGCTGCGTTAAAATCAGCGATTACCCCGTCTTTCAGGGGACGCACCGTTCGGATGCTCTCATGCGTTTTTTCATGCATCATGAGTGCCCGTTTTCCAACAGCCAAAACGGTCTTTGGATTATTCCGGTCAAGTGCAACTATACTTGGTTCGTTAACTACGATTTCGTCATTATGGATGATCAGGGTGTTTGCCGTGCCCAGATCCATAGCAATCTCTTGCGTCAGGAAATTGAATAATCCCATTTTAAAAGGTCAGATTTATATTCTGTTACGATGCATGCAAAATTGACGGAAATAATCGGAATTAACAAAGTGAACATTAATCCCCGCTATCCTGCACTGAACGCTATTTTCAGCAGTATATTTTTCAATCTGCAGAGTTTATTCTGCAGCAAAACCCAGTCTTCTTTCCATTTGCCTGCTCAATTGAGGCAATTTTTTTCTCTCAATGAGAAAACTGGTGAGTTGTGCTATTTCTTTGAATATGGAATGTTTGTCCACCGTACCCTGTAAATAGGTTCTGCCCGAACTTCCGCCTGTGCCAACGCGGGTTCCAATGGTCCGGTGCACCATATGCATATGCCGGTACCGCCAGGTACTCAGCTGTTCGTCTATTTCCAATAATGCAACGAGCAGGCGATAGGGAAGCTGCAGAATGGGATATCCCGGATAAATCATGATAAATAGTCCCGCCCGGCAGGCTGCGGGAGAAAGCGCACGACTTGAAACAGCCCCGGGCGTATAATTATCGGAAAATACGGTATCGAACAGGTCTGCATGATCTTTTTCCCCTTCCGAGAGACTTTCCATATAAAGAGTTCTGTAACCTGTCCAGAAATCGTTGTCTTTCAGAAAGGGCATCCTTTCGAGCCAGCTGTTTAACAGCTCCAGCAGTGTTTTCTGTGATTCAGCATGTCGCACCATCGATAGTTCAGCCGGCCGCAATTGCGATACATAGTGATTCTGTTCATGCCTCTGCTCAAATTTAAGTCCCAGACGGGCTTCCAGCATCTTGAACTGGCTGCTCTGGAAGCCGGAAGCAGGTCGAAGCAAGTCCCTGAAATCGAGAAAATCCATGGGCGACATGGTTTCCATTACTTCGATTTGCTGCACGAGCAATTTCAGTATGGTATTACAGCGTGCAAGCCGATGCACAATAGTCTGCAGTTCGGGGGAATCGTCATTGAGTGCCGGTTTTTCAAAGATCATTGTTACAGATTCCACCTCGTAGAGCAGCTGCTTGAACCAGAGTTCGTATGCCTGATGGATAATGATAAATAACATTTCATCATGCGCATGCGCCTGCTCCAGGTCGCTTTTGAGTTCCTGGACATCGAGCAACTGATTCAGTTTGAGGTAATCGGCATAATGCAATCCTTCCATTGGTTAATGGTTGATGGTTGGCAGATAATCAGACAACCCGCTTTACAAAAATTCGTACCCTATATCCCTTCTGAAATAGATACCATCATAGTCAATCCGGGTCAGTACATTCATTGATTTTCGAATCGCATCCTGCAAAGAGCCGGCATAAGAAGTAACACAAAGCACCCGGCCGCCATTAGTCACTACCTCGCCATGATCAAGCTGTGTTCCCGAATGGAAAATCAGGCTGTCTTCATGCTTTTCATCCAGTCCGCTGATCACATATCCTTTTTCATAACTGCCCGGATATCCCCGGCTCACGGCAACCATAGTAGCCGTTGCCCTGGAGTCTATTTCGATCGTTTTTTCGTCTAATTTTTTCTCTGCGACCGCTTTCAGCAAATCAACCAGATCGTTTTTGAGCCTGGGAATGATGACTTCCGTTTCAGGATCTCCCAGCCTGCAGTTGTATTCAATGACCATCGGCTCCCCGTCTACCTTGATCAAACCGATAAAAATGAAGCCGCGGTATTCGATTCCTTCGGACTGCAAACCCTTAATCGTAGGGTCCACAATCCGCTCTTTCACTTTCAGCATAAACTCTGCATCTGCAAAAGGTACCGGACTCACCGCTCCCATGCCACCGGTATTAGGACCTTTATCCCCCTCTCCGATTTTTTTATAGTCCTTCGCTTCAGGCAAAAGCACATAGTGATCGCCATCTGTCAAAACAAAAACCGATACCTCAATGCCATCCAGGAATTCTTCCACCACAATACGCTTACCGGCTTCACCGAATTTGTCCTGCTGCAGCATGAGTTCAAATTCGGCCATGGCTTCAATATGACTATTACAGATAATTACCCCTTTTCCGGCAGCAAGACCGTCTGCTTTCAATACCACAGGCAGTGAATGGGCTTTTACATATTCCAACCCCTCCGTAAATTGACCTGCGTCAAATTCTTTGTATCCGGCGGTCGGAATGCCGTGCTTCATCATGAATTGCTTTGAAAAAGCCTTGCTTCCTTCCAAACGAGCAGCCGATGCCGAGGGGCCGATCACGGGAATATGGCGAACTGAAGCATCTGCCAGAAAATAATCGACGATACCTTTCACGAGTGGTTCTTCTGGACCCACCACTACCATTCCAATCTCATTTTCCAGGCAGGCCTTCTTAACTGCAGCAAAATCCGTGGGTTCCAGGGCTAAATTGGTACCGAAAGCTGAGGTACCCGCGTTTCCCGGAGCTGTAAATAATGCTGAACAATCCTTGCTTTGAGATATTTTCCACGCCAGAGCGTGTTCTCTTCCTCCTCCTCCTAGTATTAAAATATTCATGGGTCGTTTCAGTTAGGCCGCAAATTCACGATTCGAAGTCATATCAGAAAAATAATTTTATCAGTGGGAAGAAGTACCCTGATTGATTCTGCATAAATTCATCTTACTTTAGTCTGGTTATTAGCAGTTCATCTAAAAGAAATCATCACCGTATGAGTACAGCCCTTCCACAGAAAGGACATCCACGAGGATTATATGTATTATTTTTTACCGAGATGTGGGAGAGGTTCGGTTACTACCTGATGGTTGGGATCCTTTTTCTCTTTTTACACGATACCATCGGCAATGGCGGCCGCGGCATGGATACGAGCCTGGCTGCTGACATCACCGGTTCCTATATTGCCCTGGTATATCTGACACCTTTTATCGGCGGGCTGGTTGCGGATCGTTATATCGGATATCGTTTATCCATTTTTTTGGGGGGTTCCCTCATGGCCTTCGGATATTTCCTGATGGCGGTTCCGCACAGTGGTGGTCTGATGTACGCCGCGCTGGCCTGTGTGATCATAGGTAACGGGTTCTTTAAACCCAATATCAGCACCCTGCTTGGAAATATTTATAATAAGGAAGAACTGAAGCCGAAAAAAGACGTTGCCTATAACATCTTTTATATGGGCATCAATATCGGAGCCTTTATATGCAATTTCGTAGCAGCTTATCTGCGTATCAAATACTCCTGGAGTTATGCGTTTGCCGCAGCCGGATTCGGGATGGTACTCTGCCTGCTGATTTTTGCAGCCGGACAACGCTATGTGAAGCACGCTGATGTAATCAAACCGCCCCAGAAAGAGGATATGCCCTTTTCAAAGATCGTTTCCTACGTTTTTCTTCCCGCGATTGCAGCCGGTATCATCGGCTGGTTTATTCCGGGCAACCTGATGGGTTCCGACTCCAACGATGCATTTATTTTCGCCTGTATACCCATCATCATATTTTATTTTATGGTCTGGTACCGCTGCAGCGGTTTTGACAGGAAAAGAATCGGCACCCTCTTTACCCTTTTTGGTGTTTCCATTATATTCTGGAACATTTATAATCAGAATGCCACTTCACTGACTATCTGGGCAGACAGCTATACCAAACGCGATGCCCCCAAAATCACTCAAGGTATATTATCAAAATTTGGATTCCTCAATACCGTTAATGCGGCGCCTAAAGCAGATGTTCCGGTGCTCGATGAACATTTCCACGCCCAGGTGGATGCAGATAAGAAAGTGGTCACCCAAGTGGGAACTGACCCCTATTTACAAAATATTCCGAAAAATGAATGGCCGGCAAAAGGCGAGGATTTAAAGCTCATTTCGACAGAAATTTATCAGTCGATCAACCCTTTCTGGATCATCGTGCTTACGCCGGTAATTGTTGGACTCTTTGGCTATATGAAATCGAGGGGAAAAGAACTCAATACACCCAGCAAATTTGCCTGGGGAACTATCATTGCCGGCCTGTCCTCCCTGCTAATGGTGATCGCCGCCCTGTCCACCAATATATATGAGCACAAAGTGTCGTCTGCATGGATCTTTAGCAGCTATGGCATATTCACCATCAGTGAACTCTTTGTCAGTCCCGTGGGTCTATCCCTGGTTTCCAAAGTGGCTCCCAAACGATTTACTGCCCTGATGATGGGCGGATGGTTTATTACCACTTCGCTGGGCGCGAAAATAGCCGGCATAATGACTGGCTTTTGGGATCATTTCGACAGCAAGGCCCTGTTCTTCGGGATCAGTGCAGTTGCGGCATTAGTGGCCGGATTACTGCTGTTTCCCCTGACCAACAAGCTAAATAAAGTAGTGGAAGAAGCAACGGCTTCCAGCGACTAGTTTCCAACCTGTATTTTACAAATGAGAATAAGAAAGAATGAACTGTGATCAGTTCATCTTGAATGGAACAATCATCTCGAACATGGGAATATTGACTTCGAAAATCGCTTTCGAATGTAGGTTTTCCATATGATAATTTCCATACATTTTACCCATTTCCGTACGCAGATTACAGCCGCTGACATACTGGTATTTCTCGCCGGGTTGTAATACCGGCTGAACACCCACTACCCCCTCACCCTCCACTTCACGGTGACTTCCATTACTATCGAAAATATGCCATTGACGACGATGCAGTTTTACAGGGAAATGATTGTGGTTCCAGATTGTGATACGGTAAGCAAACATGTGCTCCCCCGCAACCGGATTACTATAGTCGGGCTGGTAAAAAGTTTCAACGTCAATCTCAACCCCTTCTGAAATTTTATTCGCCATGGAGTCAGTTTGCATAAAATTACGGAAAAAGCTTTAAGCCTAAAGCTTAAAGCCTAAAGCCTAAAACTCTTCTGTTTAACACATTTAAAGGATTTTTAAAAAGTGAGTGTGAGGCACCAATAAAACTTTTACTCCGAATATGTTTCTTAGAAAGTTTTAGGCTTTGAGCTTTAGGCTTTGAGCTTTAGGCTTTAGGCTTTTGGCTTTGAGCTTTAGGCTTTAAAATGTAAATTCGCCGAACTTCAACCACTAAACAGTATGATGAAAATAGCAGTAGCCAAAGGCGATGGTATCGGACCGGAAATCATGGATGCCGTTCTGCATATATTCAATGCCAATAAAGTTCCCCTTGAATATGAAGTCGTGGATATGGGAAAATGGGTTTTCGACAAGGGTTTTTCCAATGGAATGACGCCGGAATCACAGCATGTGATTGAAGAACTGGGTATACTGTTTAAGGGTCCTATGGAAACGCCAAAAGGAAAAGGAGTAAAGAGCATCAATGTGACAGCTCGGAAAACCTGGAATACCTATGCAAACAAGCGGGTCTTTCAATCTCTTCACGGAGTAGACACCGTTTTTTCAAAAGCGGGCATTCCCATCGACATCACCATTGTACGCGAAAATATTGAAGATACTTACGGTGGAATTGAACATATGCCCACCCATGATGTGGCCCTCAGCCGGCGTTTCATTACCCGTCCGGGAAGTATGCAGGTGATCCGTTATGCCTTCGAAATGGCCAAGAAAAATGGTGCAAGAAGGATTACCTGCGGACATAAAGCCAATATCATGAAACTGACCGACGGTTTGTTTCTGGAATGTTTCCAGGAAGTGGCAAAAGAATATCCCGAACTCAAATCGGACGATATCATTGTAGATGATCTGGCGATGAAGCTGGTGGTTCGCCCGCAGGAATTTGATGTGGTGGTGCTAACCAACCTGCAGGGAGATATCATTTCTGATCTCTGCGCTGGTCTTGTCGGTGGTCTTGGATTTGCTCCCTCCGCCAATATCGGCGATCATATATCCATTTTTGAAGCCGTACACGGCACGGCACCTGATATTGCCGGGAAAAATATTGCCAACCCAACGGCACTTCTCCTGAGTGGTATTGCCATGCTGCGCCACCTCGGACTCATGCAGAATGCTGCCGTAATTGAAAACGCACTATTATATACGCTTGAACAGGGTATCCATACCGGCGATTTCGGCGACAAATCCATTCCGGGTAAAAACACGACCGAATTTGCCCAGGCTATTATCAACAATTTCGGGAAAACGCCGAAACATGGGGCCAAACCGGTGTTACCTAACAAACACGTGACGCCCACCCTGTTTAAAATGGATCACAACCAGATGATGGTATCCGACGACTCGATGGATGAAAAAGAATATATCGTAGGCGTTGATATGTTTATTGAAAGTTCCGAACAGCCTGAAATCATCGCAAAAAAATGCAAACGGCATGGAGGCGTAAAATTTAACCTGATCAATATCAGTAACAGGGGAACCCAGGTGTGGCCAACCGGTTCCGTATATACCAACCTGGTGAATCAGTATAATGCCCGTTTCGAAAGCATCGACGGGTCGCCGCTGGTACAGCAGGATATCATCGGTTTATATGTCAGCCTGAGTGGTGACTTTAAAATCGGATCCTTCGAATTGCTGAATGTGATGAACGGAAAGAAGGCGTATAGCCTGGCGCAGGGACAGTGATAGTATGGGAGTACAGGAGTACAGGAGTATGAGAGTGGGATTCGCTTGTGCACAACCTACAAATCCGATTTCAGTTTGTCGTTTTCGTGATGCCTTTCAGCGTCGCGGATATTTTTCTTCTCGAAATTCTTTTTCAGGGCTTCTGTCAGGTCGGTGCCGGTCTGATTGGCAATGCAAAGAACAACCCATAACACATCGGCCAGCTCGTCTGATAATTTCTTTTCTTTATCCACTTCGCGAAACGACTGGTCGCCATAGATCCGGCTCATGAGTCTCGCTACTTCACCCACTTCTTCCGTGAGGATGGCCATATTCGTCAGCTCGCTGAAATACCGAACCCCGGTCGTACGTATCCATTCATCAATCCTGTCCTGCGCTTCCCGAAGGGAAATGTCTTCACTCATATAGGAATATTTTAATTTTCAGTTGCCGCTTTAATTTCATTACCAGGCACTCCCATGTCCTCTGAGTTGGCCAGTTCCGAAGGTTCTATACTTTAGGCTTTAAGCTTTGGGCTCAAAAAGGCTTTAAACATAAAAATCTCCCACCAGATAGGTATGTGCCTGTCCGCTCATCAATACCCGGTCGCCTTTAAGCTCGCAGTCGAGATAACCTTTTCGCGCAGAGAGCTGGATGGCCGACAACTTATTTTTTCCCAGTTTTTCCGACCAGTAGGGAACCATCACCACATGCGCCGAGCCGGTTACAGGATCTTCGTCTATGCCTGACTGTGGGTAAAAGCAGCGGGAAACAAAATCTGTTTCATCACCGGGTGCCGTTACGATCAATCCCCTTGCAGGTAGTTTTTTCATCAAAGCAAAATCTGGTTTTAATGCTTCAATTTCAGTTTGACTCCCCAGCACGGCCATATAGTCAAAAGCAGATTTATGCACGGAACCTGGTTTAACGCCCAAAGCTTTCGCGATAGTTCCATCATCGGTTGTTTTTTCAGGCGTTTTTACCGGAAAATCCAGTGTGATCCATTCTCCTTTTCTGCTAACCTGAAGTGGTCCGCTTTTCGAATGAAAAACGATCTGTTCATTGTTGTAACACAAATGTTCAAATAACACATGCGCTGATGCCAAAGTAGCATGGCCACATAAACTCACTTCAACTGTCGGGGTAAACCAGCGAATCTCAAAGTCCTCCCCGGCAGGCACAATAAAGGCTGTTTCCGACAGGTTATTCTGAGCGGCTATCTGCTGCATCAGCATCTCGTTCAGCCAGTCGTTCAGCGGCACCACGGCCGCCGGATTACCTCCAAACTTTTTGTCAGAAAATGCATTCGCTATATAAACATTCAGTTTCATAAGTCTTTCTGTTTTGTATCCATAACAATCGTCACCGGTCCATCATTCAACAGTTCCACCTGCATGTCAGCGCCAAAAATACCGGTCTGAATTTTTTTGCCCAAATCCTTTTCCAGCCGGCTGATCATCGCCTGATATACAGGAATAGCTGTTTCCGGTCTGGATGCACGAATGTAAGAGGGCCGGTTCCCTTTTTTAGTATACGCCATCAGCGTAAACTGACTAATTAGCAACAGTCCGCCTCCCGAGTCCGTCAGCGAACAATTCATCACCCCTTCCGCATCATTGAAAATTCGCAGATTAATCAGCTTGTTGCTTAGCCATTCAACATCGTCATTACCGTCTGCATCTTCAATTCCAAGAAATACCAGCAAGCCGGACTGAATGGCTGAATGTTTCTGGCCGCTGATCTCTACGCTGGCATGCTTTACTCTTTGAATAACTGCCCGCATCAGTTTCGAATTAATCAAATTACTTTTACGAAATGAAGATAGATGTTTCCAGGGAAATCAGTTTCCGTACGGCACGCAGTGGCGGAAAGGGCGGGCAAAATGTAAACAAAGTCGAGACGATGGTCATTGGCTATTTTGATGTGGCCGGTTCGGCTCTTTTTACCGGGGAACAGAAGTCTCAAATTCTGCATAAACTCAGTTCAAAAATTAACAGCGAAGGATTTCTACAGGTGAAATCCCAGACACATCGCTCACAACTCGGTAATAAAGAAGAAGTGGTTGAAAAGATGCAGGCCTTACTGGAACGTGCATTGATTAAACCCAAACCCAGGAAGGCAACCAAACCGAGTTTCTCATCGAAACAGAAGAAGAAGGAATCGAAACAAAAGCACGCGCAGATAAAGGACCTCAGAAAAAAAATTAACCGGCTTGACTAAAGGATCTTTTTTTTCCGGCACGCGCGCCACATGCCTACATTTTGTAGGCCTGCCGGCATTTTGCTGTTTTCTTTTTTGGATCTCTGCTTTTCAAAGCCCTCGTCAACCTGCTGCCGCTTCACTGATTATTCAGTTTCGCGCCTATGTGCACGGGGAGCGTCTTCAAATGAATAAGAATTACAAAACACCATTCGGAGAAGAATTCGAAATCAGTCGCTTCCGTTTTTACGTGGGGAAACTGTCTCCCCTTTACACGGAATCGGGCTTTCAGGCTGTCACCGACCGGCGCTATCAGCTCATTGATTTTTCAGATTCTTCCAGTACATCTATCCGGATTCCCGCTTTTGCAGGAAGTGCCTGCAATGGGATTCAGTTTGAGCTGGGCGTTGATTCTGCGGATCAGATCAGGGGCGCGCAAAGCGGCGTTCTGGATCCGGTCAGGGGCATGTACTGGACCTGGAACAGCGGCTACCAGAGTTTTAAAATTGAAGGCTCCTCACCCGTATCGATGCAGCCCTCACATATGATGGCTTATCATATTGGTGGCTACAGATATCCCAACAGCACCGTCTGGAAAATAAAAATCAACACTACCAACGAAGAAGTATTCCGGATTTCCAATGAAAACAGAATTATCGTGGAAGTGCCGGTTGAACTGGACTACTTTTTTGACGGACCCATGCCCCTGCATATCCGGGAAACTCCCGCCTGCACAACACCGGGAGATATGGCAAGGAAACTTTCGGAAAATTTTATTGGCAGTTTTACCGGTCTCACACTTATTTCAAAACCATGAAATCTTTAGTTGTGATCGCGTTCCTGGGCTTTGGCTGTATCCTTTGGATCGGCGTACCCTTCCCCTTTCTGGTTCCGAATGGTTTTCCTCCACCTGTTTACCGGTTTCAGAATAATCCGCGCACAAAAGAAGGATTCGAACTGGGCAGGAAATTGTTTTACGATGGTCGGCTTTCCAGGGATGGTAATTTCCCCTGTTCTTCCTGCCATCAGGCATTTGCCGCATTTGCGACCTACGAGCATCGTCTGAGTCACGGATTTAATAATCAGTTCAGCTTCCGGAACGCACCGGGACTTTTCAATCTCGCATGGGAAAAAGAGTTGAACTGGGACGGAGGCGCCAATCATATTGAAGTCCAGCCACTGGCGCCGTTGCTGGACCCCCATGAAATGGCAGAAAATCTGGAGCAAATCATTGACAGGCTGAAAAAAGACAGGAACTATCCATCCCTTTTTAATAAAGCGTTTGGTTCTCCGTATATCAATTCTCAAAAAATACTAAAAGCATTGGCTCAGTTTACAGGCTCACTGGTTTCAGCAGACGCTAAATACGATCGGGTGAAGAGGGGTAAAGATAAATTCAATCCCTACGAACAAAAAGGATATGAAATTTTCCAGCAGAAATGCGAAAGATGCCACCAGGAACCTTTGTTTACAGATTTAAGTTATCGAAATACGGGCATGCCTGTCGACAGCAGCTTACAGGATATGGGAAGAATGCGAATTACCGGCAGAAAAGAAGATTCCCTGAAATTCAGGGTGCCCAGCCTGCGCAATGTTTTTCTGACCTTTCCTTATGGGCATGATGGGAGATTCCAGACTATTAGTGATGTAATGGAACATTACAATTCAGGAGTAATCCAAAGCGTTACTCTGGATTCAGGACTGAGAAAGGGAATTGTTATTACAAACGACGACCGATTTTACCTGATCAGTTTTTTAGGCACTCTAACTGACAGCAATTTTATTAAAAACCCGCTCTTCGCCGACCCCGCAGCGGGCATCCAGGCATCAGCCCCCACCGACTCCCACTAATCAGCCACTCCCACACTATTTATAGTAGGGAATCAACTCATCCCGAAAACTCTTCTCCGCATTTTCCCAGTTGGCCACCACTTCCTGGCGTCGCTTATTGAGGTCCTGATTGAGCTGGTTAAAATTGGCGGCGCTGGAATTAATGTCTTTTACGGCTTTATTATACTGATCAACATCCTCTTTTGTTTTATTGCTGCCCTTGGCCTCCATCGATTTCTTGATCTTGTCAAAATTCTCTTCCTTGAGATAAAAATCAGTGAGTTTAGGTATATCATTCTTAGCCATATTGCTGTAAAATTGCAGTGCTTCGCGGCAACCTGCAGCCAGTCCCGGATTGCCCTGGAAGCTTCTCAGGCTGTCCGCTTTCAATGCTTCCAGTCCTTCCTGTGCAAATCCCAACAGGGAATTTCTTGCCTGTTCAGCATCATTGAGCTTATGTGCATTGAGTGCATTAAAAAGCTGGCCATCGTCCCAGTTGCATTTGAAGAAAACGATATAAATTTTATCGCAGTAACGATTTACATTCCCGGCCGTTCCCATTTTGTTAGAAAGCTCACTTTTTGAATCCACCAGGTTCACATTGTATTTGGCCGCAAATTCTTTTTCGGCTTTCGACAAATTTTCAGAAGCCTCCTGTAGTTTTTCGCTGGTTTTTTCTTCCAGTAACAAAAAGGCCTGCATCTGATCTACCGATTGTTCCGCGATCTCTTCCATATTGACAATCTTGGAATAGTCTTCATTAAAAATCCGGTAACAAAATTGTATATAGTCAATACTGGCCTGTCGCAGGGAATTATCTCCCTTGTATTTTGGCAGATCAATGGTTTTAAATTTGGCATCATTGATACTTTCCAGTGCAACCCCCCTCAGTTTTTCTACTTTTCTGGCCCTGCGGCTATGTGCAGAGGCGCTGATATAGGCCATATATTTCTGGTCCATTACCGTCTGTGCGTTGGTCATTGCCGTCATATAATCACCGGCATTTTCAATCATCTGGGCATGGGTTACCGAAGAAATGCAAATCGTAATCATTATCAGGTAAAAACAGCGGCGCATAGATTTTCACTTTGGTTTTAAATATAATTGGTGTTCAGTTTTAGGCTTTAAGCTTTATGCTTTAAGCTTAATGACTCATTTTCGACGCAATCTCATATCCCAGCAAAATACCCGTGTCTCTGTTCAGTATCCTTGTATACAGGCTATTGTTCCTGCGCAGATCCTCATCAGCCAGCATCCTTACCTTTTCAAACTGGTTCCATTCTATCTGGTAAGGCGCCATGGCATGTCCCGCCGCCTGTTCGCTTTCCACCAGACTTCTGTCCATCGTTTTCCTGGATTCCAGCATTTTATTAAAAATCAAAACCTGGTCGCGGGCCACCTGAGCCTGCATGAGCACATCCAGATATTTGTTAAACGAAATAAAGAAGCGGCTGGTATCTGTAAAGCCCTTCGAAAAAGACTTTAAAGGTTCTATTTGCAGGGCAGGATAGGGCTTATAATATTTGTTCGGATCAATGCTCACATTGGCCAGGGAAAAGGGAAGCGATTTCTCACGCTCGGACTGAGTTTCGGTATAGTCCTCCAGGAAAATATCAGGAATCACACCGGTCTGCTGAGCACTTGTTCCGTTTACGCGAAACAGTCGTTCAATGGTCACTTTCAGAAAATTCTCCGCAGTCTTCATTCTTTCCATATGCTTCTCATCGAAAAGCGTATCCAGTGGCAATACCACCTGGGCCGTTGCTTTTCCAAAACTCGGAGAACCCACAATTACAGCACGATGGTAGTCCTGTAGAGTACCGGCCAGCATTTCTGAAGCAGAAGCCGTAAATCCATTGATCAGCAGAACTAGCGGACCGTCATAAACCGAACCCCTGTTTACATCTTTCATCGTATGCACCTTTCCTTCCTTATCACGGGTCATGCCAACGGGTCCCGAATCGATAAAGATACCTGCCAGCGATATGGCTTCCAGTATGGAGCCTCCTCCGTTATAACGCAGATCAAGAATGAGCCCTTCAATATTTTCCTTCTTGAGCTTGATGATTTCCTTGGCCACATCATCAGCGCAACCATTGCTGCCTCCTTCCTCCCCGTTCCAGTCGGTATAAAACGCCGGCAGCGATATAAATCCGATCCGGTGATCTCCTTTCAGAATAAAACTCCGCACTTTGCTGTTGTCATCATCCAGTGCCGACTTTTCCCTCTGCAAAGTCACTTTAACCGTTGTGCCATCGGATTTTTTCAGCGTCAGGGTCAGACTTTTATCATGATCCCCCGAAATAAAAGCATTCACTTCATCCACCGAACCATCTGATACGTCCACTTCCTCATTTCCTTCCCATTGCAGAGCGGTAATCTCATCCCCCTCGTGCATCAGGCCGCTTTTATACGCGGGACTGCCCGGTTTGAGTCTGGTAATTTCTATTCCGTCCTTGCCTTCTCCAAGACTAAACCCAAACTGCAGTTGCTGGTCCCCCAGCTCTCCCTGGAACTCTTCCTTTTTATTTGGCGAAAAAAATTCAGTGTGGGGGTCATAACAGGCCGCTACCGACTCACACCAGGCATTGCATATAAAGCCCGCCAGCCCCCCTTTCGTCTGCCGCGTCCGCTGTATGTCGCGTTTGAAAGCGTGGCAGACTTTTTTTCTTGCGGCAGGCTCAAGACTGTCGGCATGCGCTATTTTTTTCAGGGTATCATCCACTACCTGATCCACTATGGTTTCCAGCACATTCCGTTTGACCAGTTTGTACAATTTTATTTTCCGCTGCGCTTCGCTGGCGGCAAAAAGACTGTCCTCCTGCACCGTATACGTTTCGCTTAGATGGATGTCGAACGGGGTTCTGGAAAGTTTATCCAGTATTGAATCGGACTGATTTATTTTTTTTGTATAAAGGGCAATCAGCCGCTTTAAAAAATCGTCTTTTTTAGTCAATACCTCTGTATCCAGGGTATACCGGTAAACACTCAGCTGGCTGATATCCTCCGCATTGAAGTAGATTTTATCCTCATCCAGGGCGCGTATCATCAGCTGAAACAGGTCGGAAGAAAATGATCTGTCCACTGCCCTCGGCATCACATGATAGATGTCGGCCATACGGGTAATCGTATATGCTATATCGGCCGTTGGCCGCGTAAGCTGAGCGCCTGCCTGAAAGGAAAATAAAAAGAACCCGATTACGGATAGAAATGAACACTTCATACTTTAAGTAAAGAATAAAACGGCAATATATAAAATGAATCGGCGTTCTGGCTGAAAGTCAGTACGCTACGTTATTTTTGCGTCTAAATATCCTTTTTGGCCAGCATTAAAAAATTAGCCTCTCAAACCATCTGGTACGGCGCAAGTTCCATCTTCGCCCGCTTCCTTTTCTATCTGCTGACCCCTTATCTGACGCTCAAATTCAGGGGAACAGTGGAATATGGTAAAATGAACCTGGTTTTTTCACTTATTCCCTTCCTTTTTACCCTGATTGTCTTTGCGTTTGAAACCGGTTATTTCCGTTTCATGCAGCGAAAAGAATACAGGGAATATGTTTATGATACCCTGAGCACTTCATTGTTAATTTCCACTCTGGCTATTTGCGGACTTACCATTTTTTTCAGGTTGCCCATTGCGAGGTTTATCGGGTTGCCGGATCACCCTGAAGATATTACCCTTGTAGCGTTTATTATAGGCTTTGACGCGCTCAGCGCTTTACCTTTTGCCAAACTGAGGCATGATAACAGGCCAAAAAAATACGCAGTCATTCGCATAACCAGTGTATTGCTAAACATGCTGGCCGTTTATTTTTTTCTGAGTATTTGCCCGGCGGTACTGAAAAAAGATCCCAATAGCATTTTACATCTCGTTTATTTTCCCAAATTCGGGGTTGCTTACGTTTTAATTGCCAATGCCATAGCGTCCGCTTTTCAATTTTTTGCCCTTACCAAAGAATGGAGCGGAATGAAGCTTCAAATCAATAAAGTGCTTTGGAAAGAATTAATGATCTATTGCCTTCCGCTCACTGTGGCTGGATTTGCGGGAATGATCAATGAAACTTTTGATCGGGTTATGCTGTTGCATTGGTCGCCATTAAAAGGTGATGCAGCGGTTTTCGAAGTGGGTGTGTACAGCGCCTGTTATAAACTATCTATCCTGATCACTTTATTTGTTCAGGCTTTTCGTATGGGTGCGGAACCTTTCTTCTTCAAACAGTCAACCGAAGAAAATGCTCCCCGGGTGTACGCACGGGTAATGAAATTTTTTGTCATCACGATATCCCTTATGTTCCTGGTCGTGGCTTTATATCTGGATGTCTGGAAAATATTATTTATCCGGGATGAAAAAATGTGGGCCGGTCTGCGGGTGGTTCCTATTCTCCTGCTGGCAAATATGTTTTTAGGAATTTACTACAACCTGTCTATCTGGTACCGCCTCTCCCATAAAACGACAGCAGGGGCCTATATTACTTTAATTGGCGCAGCTATCACATTGGCAGTAAATTTTCTTTTTATCCCTTACTTCGGTTATATGGCCTGCGCCTGGGCTACATTCCTTTGTTACGGAACCATGATGGTAATCTCTTATATTACGGGGCAAAAGTCATATCCCATACCTTACGCCTGGAAAAAACTGGTTGCCTATATGGTTATCGCAGTAATTATTTACTTTATCCATGCCGGTATTACTCACGTCTTTACAAGTATGAAATTAAGTTATACGTTGGCCACTTTTTTCCTGATTTTATTTGCTTTATTCATTTACCGGGTCGAAAGAAAAGAATTCGACATTTTGTTTAAAAGGCAGCCCAGGGTTGCCAGATAACGACTTACTATGGAATCGAACATACATATTGCTGTCATTGGTCTGGGTTATGTGGGGCTCCCCCTAGCTGTTGAATTCGCCAAGAAATATTCCGTTGTCGGATTCGATATCGACCATCTGCGCGTATCGGCCCTCATGAAAGGTCGCGACCATACACTGGAGATAGAAGATCAGGACCTTAAAAAAGTACTGGTCGGGAAGGGCGGGTCTGTGGGACTTTATTGTTCTGATCAGCTGGGGGATCTGCAGGAATGCAATTATTTTGTTATTACTGTTCCCACGCCAACTGACAAACACAACCATCCCGATCTCACTCCACTCTACAGGGCCAGCGAATCGGTTGGAAAGGTTTTAAAAAAAGGAGATATCGTTATTTACGAATCCACTGTCTACCCCGGCGTTACGGAAGAAGAATGCGCGCCCGTGCTCGAACGCGTCAGCGGATTGAAGTTCAATGTGGATTTCTTCTGCGGGTATTCTCCGGAAAGAATAAATCCGGGCGACAAACTGCATACAGTATCGAAAATCCTGAAAATTACTTCAGGGTCCACACCGGAAATAGCCAGGCAGGTGGATGATCTCTACAGGACTATTATAGTCGCAGGCACCCATATGGCCCCGTCGATCAAAGTGGCCGAAGCGGCCAAAGTGATTGAAAATTCCCAGCGCGATATCAATATTGCCTTTGTGAACGAGCTCGCAAAAATATTCAATCTGCTGGGCATTGATACAAATGCCGTTCTGGAGGCCGCCGGTACCAAATGGAATTTTCTGAAATTCAAACCCGGTCTAGTCGGCGGACACTGTATCGGCGTGGATCCCTATTACCTTGCCCAGAAAGCCCAGGAGGCCGGCTATCATCCTGAAATTATTCTTGCGGGCAGAAGACTGAACGATAGCATGGGCGCCTACGTGGCAAGCGAAACCATCAAACTGATGGTGAAGAAAGAAATTCCGATCAAGCATGCCAGCATTCTGGTACTTGGCTTTACTTTTAAGGAAAACTGCACTGACGTGCGAAATACCCGTGTGATTGATATCGTCAAAGAATTGAAAACCTATCAGGCAGATGTCAGCATCTGCGACCCATGGGCCGACCCCTCAATCGTGAAAAACGAATACGGTATAGACACCATCCGCAATCTTTCTGCCCAGACAAAAAAATACGATGCTGTGATACTGGCCGTGGCTCACTCGGAATTCAGGGACCTGAATATCCGCGGCCTGGTCAATTCCCGCTCCGTGATTTATGATGTAAAAGGCGTATTGAATGACGATCAGATTGACGCAAGATTATAATGTATACCCATCCATACCATTCCGCTGACTTCAGTAAATATTCCTTCCTGATTACAGGGGGAGCGGGCTTTATCGGTTCCCATCTGGTGGAATATCTGCTTAAGTACAAGGCCGGAAAAGTGCGGGTGCTCGATAACTTGAGCACTGGCCATATGTACAACCTGGAAGGTTTTCAGGAAAATCCGGCACTTGAATTTGTACTGGGGGATATCCGTGACTATGCAGTCTGTGTCTCTGCCTGTGAGGGAATGGATTATGTTTTTCACCAGGCAGCACTGGGGTCCGTGCCCCGTTCCATTATAGACCCGGTAACCACCCATGAAGTGAATATTACCGGCTTTCTGAACATGCTCATGGCCGTGAAGGACAGCGAAGTGAAGAGAATGGTCTATGCAGCTTCTTCTTCTACTTATGGCGACAGTCAGGAGCTTCCCAAACAGGAAGATAAAATAGGCAATCCCCTTTCTCCATACGCCGTGACAAAATTTGTAAACGAACTCTACGCGAATGTGTTTGCCCGCACGTATAAAATGGAAGTTGTCGGCCTGCGATATTTTAATGTATTCGGACCCCGTCAGGATCCGAATGGGGCCTATGCCGCCGTGATACCCAAATTTACTGCGCGGCTGCTCAGCCTTCAGCCACCGGTTATCAATGGAAATGGAAAACACTCGCGCGACTTCACCTTTGTAGAAAATGTGGTGCAGGCCAATATACTCGCGGCTTTTGCAGAGGACGCCGAAGCGGTAAACACGGTATATAATGTAGCCTTTGGGGAACAAACGGATCTGAACCAGCTGGTGGAACACCTGAAAAAATACCTTTCCGAAAGCTACCCTGGGGTAGCCGCAGTGCAGGCATCGTATGGGCCCAACCGCGAGGGAGATATACCCCACTCTCTCGCTTCGATTGACAAAGCAAAAAACATACTGGGTTATTCGCCACGTTTTAATTTTGCAGAAGGACTACAGGTCGCCGTTGCCTGGTATGTCAGGAACAGTCAGTCCGGCAAGTAAGCCGCTCAGGAAAGAAACGGATTGTTCTCTTTTTCAAAACCGATTGTTGTCGGATCCCCGTGTCCGGGATAAACAATCACATCATCGGGCAGCGTCATTAATTTTTCACGGATACTTTTCATCAGCAGCTCGCTGTCCCCGCCCGGCAGATCCGTTCTCCCGATACCCATTCTGAATAAAACGTCCCCACCAATAACAAAACCCTGTTTCCGGTTGTAAAAAACCACATGCCCGATAGAATGCCCGGGAGTAAACAACACTTCCAGCGTATCCTCACCCAGCACAATTTCATCCCCTTCTTTTAAGAACAAAATATTACCCGAATAATTCTCAAAAGGCATGCTCCACCGGGCGCCCGACTCAGGGGCAAACTGCAATGTCCAAAGTTCTTTTTCGCCAATCTGTAACTCCAGATCATAGTGTTCCGCAGCCCACTTATTTCCGAAAACGTGGTCGAGATGACAGTGGGTATTTAACAATACATTAGGATGAATACCAGCCTCTTTGAGCCAGTGGGCAAGACTTTGTTTTTCTTCCGGAAAATAACATCCCGGATCAATGATGGCACAGGCATCTTTTCCGTTGTAAACAACGTATGTATTTTCCTGGATGGGGTTGAATATGAATCGTTTTACACTGAGCATATAGGCCTTTTCAATACAAAATCTATTTCACCGGTTTTAGGGATTGTCTTAACTTGAACCGTTATTGTCTTTAATTCCAAATAAGGTATGCAAGATCCGCATAAGTTGAAGTTGAAAGAATTTTTTTTAATAACAACGGCCCTGTTTTTTTTTCTGTTTCAGTCCTCCGCGCAGGTTGGTACGGTTCAATTTGGTAAGAACCGGCTCCAGTTCAAACACATGAAGTGGAAATATTACCAGACCCCCAATTTCAATACTTACTTTAATCAGAACGGAGATCCCCTAGCGAAATATGTAGCCCAGATTGCTGAAAAGGAACTTCCCGGTATTGAGCAGCAGGTAGAGTATGGAATGCAGCGCCGCACCAATATCGTTTTGTATAACAGCTTCAATGAAATGGAACAATCCAATATCGGATTGGACAACGAGTGGCAAACCGTAGGTGGCACCACCCAGCTGGTGAATAACAAAATGATCGTTTATTATACCGACGATCATAATAAACTGCGCCTGCAGGTTCGCCAGGGACTGGCCCGCGTTTTACTCCAGAATATATTGTTCGGGGATGATCTGGGAGAATTTGCCGCGAACCAGACCCTGCTTGATCTTCCGCAATGGCTGACCGACGGATACATTGATTATGTGGCAGAAAACTGGAGTACCGACCTCGATGATCAGCTGAAATCGGCAATTCTTTCCGGTCGCTATACGAATTTCTATAACCTGGCTTTTGAAAAGCCTGAACTGGCGGGTCATGCATTCTGGTATTATTTCGCCAACCGGTATAAAAAAGAAAACGTTACCTATTTCCTGTACCTCTCCCGAGTGTACCGCAATACCAATACAGCTGCGCTGCGCATCTGTAAAAAGAAATTCAAGGAAGTACTGGCAGATTTTATGCAGGAGGAAGAAGAGATCTACGAAAAAGATATTCGGGGCAGAAGAAATTTTCCGAAGGGCAGCATTTCTGTAGTGGAAGAAGTGAGTGACAACAAGAACTTTTTTCATTTCTCTCCCAATCCTGCGCCCCGCAGTCAGACTTATGCCTTAGTGGAATTCAATCGCGGCGCTTATGCGGTGGTATTGCACGAAAATTTTGTGAACCGAAAAGTACTGGTCAAAAGCGGTGTGAAATCAAATGACAAACAACTTCAGCCACATTATCCCCTGATCGCCTGGGATCCCAAGGGCACGAGGCTTGCCGTGATATATTATAAAGAAGGGCAGATTCATCTTTTCGTATACGATGTCATAGCCAAGTACAAAAGAGTAGTGACGGTTCTCGATATGTTCGACCAGGTGCAGGATATGAAGTTCATGCTGGACAACAATACCCTGATCATGAGCGCAGTTAAAGGTGGTCAGTCCGACATTTTTAAATATGACTGCCGCAATTCACAGGTGGATCAGATTACGAATGATATTTACGACGATGTGGACGCCTCGTTTGTCACTTTTCCCAACAAAACGGGTATTATCTATTCTTCCAACCGCCCTTCCGGTAATGCCGTTTCGAACGATACCGTGATGCCTTCCAACAATCACTATAATATTTTTCTGGTCGACAACTGGAACCGCAGTGAATTCAAACAGATTTCCCAGCTAACCCATATGAAATATGGTAACGCCCGGTATCCAACCCAGTACAATAATTTTCATTTCACTTTTATTTCAGATGAAAACGGAATCAATAACCGCTATGCGGGATTTTTTACCACGCAGAGAGCAGGAATAGATACCGTATATAAAATCGGTGATGAAATTCTGCATAACCCGGATCCAAAAGAACTGGATTCCGTTCTGCGCGCCAACAAAGAAACTGAACCGGATTCCATATATACTTTTTCGATCACAAAAGATTCTGCCTATGTTTTTGCTCTCACCAATTACCAGAGCGGTCTGAGTGAAACCAAGATCGCAGGCGAAACCGGGCAGGTGAGTGAAGTGCGGCAGGAAGGCGATCTGAAATTCCTTTACAAGCTGAAAGTGGATGAGGCAGCACTTAAAAAACGTAATGTAAATCCCCGTCTTACAGAATATCGTAAGGAAAATATTGCAGCCAATCAGATTTCCAACGGACAGGCACTGCAGTATTTACAAAATAAAAAAACAGATACGGCAAAAGCACATACTGATATTTTCGAAAGTGAATTTGATAAAGAAAAACAGGATACGGTGCTCAATCAGAAACTGGTCATACAACAGCCCCTGCCTGTTCCGGAAAATTCCATTCTGAAAGACGCGAAACTCTTCGATTACAACCTGCAGTTTTTTGCGCAGAGTTTTACCGCAGGTTTCAATAATGATGTACTGGGGACGAACTACCAGCCCTTTACCGGCTCGCTTCCTATTTCGCTGGGCGGGAATGAACCTTTCAATGCCATGTTCAAAGCGGCTGTTTTTGATCTGTTTGAAGACGTTCGTTTTACCGGTGCCCTGCGACTGCCTTTATTTGGCGGAAGCTCGGCCACATCAGTGTCTGCGGGTACGGGAGGCACCAGCATTGCAGCCTTTGTTCCCGGCAACGGATCCTTTTTTGACGGGGGTGGCCAATGGTATGCGAGGGTGGACTATCTCAAACTCAGAACTGATTTTTCCCTGATCTATTACCGCCAGACCGACATCGGTGCCTATGATCTCTACGATACCGCCGGTGCGAATTCTACCAATAGTTATTACCCGGTTGATTCCAAACTATACACCAATCTCTTTCAGGCCGTCATCAAGTATCCGTTTGATAAAATCCGGAGCATAAGATACAATATCGGTGTGCGTACAGACAAAATCGGCGTACGTGCCACCGGCATCAGCGCGGCCAATCCGAGCTTCCCGTTCGATACGATCGCGTTGAAGTCCGGATTTGTAGACAAGCAGACCTTTCTTCAGAACCATATTGAGTATGTATTTGATAATACTATTGTCAAGACAACCAATATCATGAACGGGTTACGGTATAAATTTTATATCGATTTCAATTATCAGATTAACCAGCCCAAAACAGGGGAAGGAAGAAAGATGTTCAACTTCGGATTTGACGCCAGAAATTATTATCCGATTTACAGAAATTTTATATGGGCCGTACGGGCTGCGGGTGATTTTTCCTGGGGCAACCAGAAGATGATTTACTATTTGGGAGGGCAGGACGGATGGATGTTCCCCAAGGCAAATCAGTATCCCAATCCCGATTACTCCCAGAATTATGCCTATCAATCGCTGGCACTTAACCTGCGCGGATATAATCAGAACGTAGCGAACGGAAATAATGCCATTACCATCAACAGCGAATTTCGTTTACCGGTATTTACGACACTGATGAACAAGCCCATCAATAATGCTTTTATCCGCAATTTCCAGTTAATCCAGTTTATAGATTTGGGAACGGCCTGGGCCGGCCCTCTGAAAAATATGGAACGTCCCCAAAGTCATTATCAGAATGATGATCCTTCCATTCCGGTTGACGTGACCATCAAAGCCGGTGGTATCGGGCCTTTTGCCGGTGGATATGGTTTTGGTGCCAGAAGTACGCTGCTTGGTTATTTCCTGAGGCTGGATGTGGGTTGGCAGATGAATACATTCTTCGGAAATTCGCCGACATGGCAGTTTGCTATGGGAGTTGACTTTTAAGTCTCGTCATTATTCATTCCATTTACACATTCCCTGTTTTCCACAATTCCACATTCACCACATTAAGATTTAAATGATAATGGACGGTTCACATCGGCCATTGTCATTTTAAATCTTGTATCCTTCTTTCGAGAGAAACGCCTTCACCTTTACCGTCTGATCTCCCTGAATCAGGATCTGACCGTCTTTCACTGCACCCCCGGTACCGCAATATTGTTTGAGTTTTTTTCCCAGTGAATCCAGATCTTCTTCCTTTCCAATAAAACCCATTACAGCAGTTACGGTCTTGCCGCCGCGATGCCTGCTGTCCAGCACGATACGCAAACGTTGCCTGTTCGGCGGTAGTGTTTCTGAAGCCGCATGACCCTCTCCCTGAAACGCAAAGTCAGGATCGGTACTGAATACAAAACCATTTTTGTCAGGCATGTTTTTCTTCGCCATCATAACTAATTAACTATTAACAAACCTCACTTCCACATTTCCACACTTTCCTAGATCGCTTTCAAACTCAGATCCAGGCTCTTTGCCTGATGGATCAGTGCACCGATGCTGATATAATCCACACCGGTTGCCGCGTAGGCCCGGATATTTTCCAGATTAATACCACCGCTGGCTTCGGTTTCCAGTTTCTTCTTTATCAACTTCAGCGCCTCTTCCAGCAACTTGGGATTAAAATTATCCAGCATGATCCGGTCGGCTTTGCCTGAAAGCAATACTTCCTGAACGTCGTTTAACGTACGCGCCTCGATTTCTATTTTAATTCCAGGTTTATATTTCCGGGCATATTCAAAAGCCTGGTCGAGTGCCTTGGTAATGCCTCCGCAATAATCTATATGATTATCCTTGAGCATGATCATGTCAAACAGGCCAAAACGATGATTTAAACCACCACCAATACGCACGGCTTCTTTTTCCAGCAATCTGAAACCGGGTGTGGTTTTTCTCGTATCCAGTATCCTGGAACTATAGTCCTGAATTTTTTCAACGTACTGATGAGTAAGCGTAGCAATACCGCTCATCCGCTGCATACAATTCAGCACAAGCCGTTCGCAGGTGAGTATGGTATGGATCGAAGCTTCTACCTCAAAGGCAGTATCCCCGGTCCGCATGGCTTCTCCGTCTTTTTTATGACCTTGAAAAATCGCCCCGGGTTCCCTGTAGTGAAATATCTTTTCCGCAATTTCAACACCCGCCAGGATTCCATCCTGTTTGATTTTGAGAACAGCTTTGCCTCTTGCACCAGCGGGTATTACAGCCAGCGTGGAATGATCGCCCTCACCAAGATCCTCTTCCAGGGCAGCTTTCAGCAGAATATGCAAACGCTCATCGAAATGATCGACCGGTTTAGTCATGATAAGGCAAAGTAAGGAAAACAATTGCGCAAATGGATTGCAAACAAAAGCAAAATGTGAAGACGAAGAAAAATTGGAAGAGGTAATTGGACAACTAAACCTGTATTCAGTTTTAAGCTTTAGGCTTTAAGCTTTTTAATCAACAGGCTGAAACCTGATCTCCTGCAAATAGTGTTTGTCACCCTTATGCCTGAAAAACAAAGTGGTTCTGTAATTGCCTGAACGGGTAAGCAGCATACCGGCACAGAAAACGGTTCCACCGCTTTCTCCCTGCTGGGTAATCTTGAAATTCTGCACGACGTTATTATTGAAGAAATCACCAATGACCATCTCAGCCTGGGTCTTGCTGTAGGTATCTGACTTATCCGGGAGACTGATGTCGACACGTACATCAAAAAAGGGAGAAAGCTGATTGACATTGCCTGAACGGATAGCAGTTACCACCGCGTCCATGTTGTCAAAGCTCCGATATGATACGAGGATGAGGGCCAATCCGGCCAGAGCCCATCCCGCAAGCCTTTTCATAAGAATTGTTTTCAGTTTACAGAAAGCGAAAAATATGCCAAACTAAAAGGCGATCCCCAAATTGGTATAAAACAGCCCATAAGCGCTAACTTTGAAGGCACCACATCAATCTTTTTACAGAAATGGCTAAAAAATCGGCGATACTCATCATCATGGACGGCTGGGGGCTGGGAAAAATTAATTCAGCAGACGCGATCCGACATGCCAAAACACCTTTTGTAAGCTCCCTTTACAGCAAATATCCCAACAGCACACTGGTTACCTGTGGAGAAGCTGTAGGCTTACCGGAAGGCCAAATGGGAAATTCCGAAGTGGGTCATCTGAATATCGGCGCAGGCCGTATCGTTTACCAGGAACTGCAGCGAATTAACGTAGCCATCCGCGACGGATCCTTTGCGGAAAATCCGGTTTTACTCCAGGCCATTCAGCACGCGAAGGCACAGAATAAAAAACTGCACCTGCTCGGCCTCGTTAGTAACGGCGGAGTACATTCCCATATCAATCATCTTAAAACCATGGTTGATTGTTGCAAGGCCGCTGCCCTGCCACAGGTTTTCATACATGCGTTTACAGATGGCCGTGATACCGATCCTAAAAGCGGAAAAATTTTTATAAAGGAATTGCAGGATCATCTGGATGCAACTGGCACGGGGAAAATAGCCAGTGTATCGGGCAGGTATTATGCCATGGACAGAGATAAAAGATGGGAACGCGTAAAACTGGCTTATGATACACTGGTCAACGGATCGGGTGGTCAGGGCAGTAGCGGTCTTGAAATTGTTGAGAAAAGCTACGCCGCCGGCATTACCGATGAATTCATCAAACCCAGTGTGGTAGTGGATTCCATGGGAAAGCCTTTGGCTAAAATAGAAGACGGGGAGGTGGTTATCTGTTTTAATTTCAGAACCGACCGCTGCAGGGAAATAACGGAAGTGCTTACGCAGATTGATATTCCTGAACAGGGAATGAAAAAATTAAATCTGGATTTCACTACCATGACGGAATACGATCATCATTTCAAAAACATTCACGTGATGTTTGAGAATGACGATCTGAAAATGACGATAGGTGAAGTAGTGGCAAAAAATATGCTTACGCAGATCCGCATCGCGGAAACAGAAAAATATCCGCACGTCACTTTCTTTTTCAGCGGTGGACGCGAAAATCAATTTGAAGGGGAGAAGCGAATCATGATTCCTTCACCCAAAGTGGCAACCTACGACCTGCAGCCGGAAATGAGTGCCAACGGAATTACGGAAGCCATCATTCCCGAAATCAATCACAAGACCGCCAATTTCATTTGTCTCAATTTTGCCAATGCCGACATGGTGGGACATACAGGTGATTTCCAGGCAGTCATTAAAGCAGTTGAAACCGTTGACCAGTGCGTGGAGCGGGTAACTACGGCCGCCCTGGCCAACGACTACATTGTTTTCATCACCGCCGACCATGGCAATGCGGATTTTATGATCAATGCCGACGGCACACCCAACACTGCCCATTCCCTCAATCTGGTTCCTTATTTCCTGCTTGATAATCAATGGCATGGAACCGTTCACCCGGGTAAACTAGCAGATATTGCACCCACCCTGCTCAAACTGATGGGATACGAAGTGCCGCCGGAAATGACGGGTGACGTATTATTCGATTAAAATCACCCTTCCAAAGTTTTCTGCATGCAGCTTTAGCTTCTTAAAATTGTCTAAATTACAGGGCAACGAGGTTAAATATGACCGAAGAAGCCATTTTACAAGGCTGTTTGAAAAATCATTCTGCTGCGCAGAAGGAGCTGTACAACCGGTATAGTCCCAAAATGCTGGCAGTGTGTTACAGGTTTGCACATAATCGGGAAGATGCCGAGGATATGCTTCAGGAAGGTTTTATTAAAGTTTTTCTCCAGATTCATACATTCCAGAGCAAGGGTGCCTTCGAAGGCTGGATCCGCCGGATCATAGTTCATACCTGCATCAATCACCTTAAAAAGAACAAACGCTTTAACGAAAGTGTGGACATCATTCAGGCAAGTGCGATACAGGTAAGAGAAGAAAATATTCCATCCATTGTTCAGGCCAAACAGATCGTGGATTGTATACGTCTCCTCCCCCTGGGCTATCGCACCGTATTGAATCTGTACGCCATAGAAGGCTACTCACATAAGGAAATATCTGCCATGCTGGATATTGAAGAGAGCACGAGCAGGTCACAGTATACCCGGGCACGACAAATGCTGGAAGAGATATTGGTAAAGAGGAGCCTGATACCCGCGTCAAAAGAAAAAGCAGACCGACTATCCGCCATACATTAAATCCGTACCAGCCCGACCAAAACTTCCGATCATGAAGGAGCGAATTTTACACGAGGATGAGTTTGAAAAGCAACTGAGGGAGAAAGCCGATCAGTTCAAAATGTACCCTTCTGACAAGGTATGGAATGAAGTACACAGCTCTCTTCACACACGCCGCCGAAGATTTGTTGCGGGCATGTCTGTCCTGGTCGGGGGCATACTGATACTCGCCGGTTCCCAACTCATTTATCCATCTAAAAATACATCCGGTAAAATCCTCGCCAGCAAAGCGGCTACCCCCGTCAAAACCACTACGGTAGCTGATCTGCATAATTATACGGCAAGTGCATTCACTTCTCCGGAAGCCGGTCAGGCAGAAAATCAGGAAACAGACGAAAACCTCCACGCCAAAGTCCCTTTCGTACACCGCGGTTCTTCCGGAATGGAAGTTCCAGAAGTATTGTCCAACAGCCTGGCCTCCGCAGCTGAAAAAACACAGATCGCAGAACACCCGAAGATGATCCAGCAATCCGGAGCCGGTGTTTCAGGCAAAGCCATCGCACCCATTCCTGAGCCGGATCAGAACGAAACGACTCCTATGGGCAAGCCATCCTCTGCATTCAATAGCCTGTCATCCGAAAGCATAACCGACAATACAGCTACACACCTGACTCATACCAGAAACGAACGGTTTAGCTGGGAGATCTATGTGGTCCCCGGTTTTAATATGCATTATCTGAATAACCTGAATTTACAGTCCATGCAACAGGCTATACCCACTTCGCCTATTATGGTGGTGCATGTGGCTAATGTAAATGGATTTGTAGACAATACACCGGTTTTGGGATATGATATCGGAGGCAATATCCTATATCGTGTATCCAAAATGGTTTCATTAAAAGCGGGACTCGATTTCAGTTTCAGCAGATATTATATCCGCGCTTATGATAACGGACCCTCTTCCTCTTCTGTCGCCCTGAGCTCTTATTACGGATATGTTTCCAACTCCCAGGTGAACTCAGCTTCGGGTGCCCCCGCAGTCAGCAAGAACCCCCAGCAATATCAGAACCGGTATTATTCCCTCTCACTCCCTGTAGGTGTAGACATGAATGTGGCAGGCAGCGGTAAATTGCAGCTGCATGTGGGTGCTACATTACAGCCCACTTATCTGCTGAATACCGACGCCTATGTGCTCTCTGACGATTACAGCAGCTATGTAAAGGATGCCCAGGCATTCCGCAGATGGAACCTGAATGCTGGCGCTGAACTTTACCTTTCCTATGCCGTTGGCAAAGTGCGCTGGGAGCTGGGTCCGCAGCTTCGTTACCAAATTTTCTCTACATATAAAAACAGCATTCCCCTGCAGGAAAACATGCTTAACTACGGAATCCGCATCGGCATTTCGAAATCAATCAGGTAATTTTCTTTTCATGCATTAATTTTATCGGATGAAGAGAATCCTCCTTCCGGTGACCCTGTTTCTGCTTTTTTTTGCCTGCCGGAACAAACAGCCCGGCACGTCAACAGCACCCGTATCAGATACCAGTGTCAGAAAACCAGATACGACAAGGAAAAATTATTTGCCGGTGGGCGACTATCTGAAATATGAAATCGCTTCGGTAGACTCCTTTCCCCAGCGAATCATGAAATACCAGGTTGAAAAAGGGAAAACAGACTCCGGAATTATTACCACAGCTGCCTTCGACCAGATTGCAAAGCAATTTCTCCTGCCGGAACTGGACAGTAGTTATTTTGAAAATCATTTCACCGAAAACTCCTTTGTAGACCGCTCCACCAATCTGGTCAGCTTTACTTACTCAACAAAAGATACTGCTGACGGGTTAAAGAGAGTGGACATTTTACTTTCCCCCTCAGCCAGCGGCATCGACAAACTGAGTTCCATTTATATGGAAAAGCTTTCTGCCGGGCCAGACAGCACCCTAATCAGCAAACTTTCCTGGAAAGCGGGAAGAAATTTCAGGATTCTTCAGATTCGGAGGGCCAAAACCGGCCTGGAAAAGACAAGCCAGACCATCGTGGTCTGGGATAGCAGAGATTAACGCATGGACCAGGAAATATTTCAACAGATCGCCTCCACCATTCCCCTGGAACCGGGTATATACAAATACTACAGTTCCACGAAGGAATTGCTATATGTAGGCAAAGCCAAGAATCTGCGCAAGCGGGTAAGTTCCTATTTTAATAAAACTCTTCAGAATTACAAGACTTATGAACTGGTCAGGAGAATTCATACCATCGAATTTACAATCGTCAATTCAGAACAGGATGCCTTTCTCCTGGAGAATTCCCTGATCAAACAATTTCAGCCGCGCTTTAATATCAACCTGAAAGACGATAAGTCATACCCCTTCATCGTCATTAAAAAAGAACCGTTTCCCAGAGTGTTCCTGACTCGCAGAAAAATCAGCGATGGATCCGAATATCTTGGTCCGTTCACTTCGGTGGCGAGGGTTCGCGAACTCATTGATTTTATTAAAGTGAGTGTGCAGCTGAGGACCTGCAAACTGAATCTGACGCCTGCGAATATTGCTAAAAAGAAATTCAAGGTTTGCCTCGAATACCATCTAGGAAATTGCAAAGGGCCCTGCGAGGGACTTCAGACAGAAGAAGACTATACGGAAGGACTGAGCAAACTGAAAAATATTCTGCGCGGTAATTTAGGTCCGGTGATCAGTGGCTTCCGCCAGGATATGAAGGAAGCCGCTGCGGGAATGGCTTTTGAAAAAGCAGACCTGATCCGAAAAAAAATTGAACACCTCGAAAACTATCAGTCGCGCTCCGTAATCGTTAACAAGCATATCGTGCAGGCCGATGTTTTTTCAATGTTCCGCGACGAGGGTGGCGCTTTTATCAACTACCTCATGGTGGAGAACGGCACGATTGTTCAGACGCATACCACAGAAGCGAAAACACAGCTTCAGGAAACAGACGAAGAAATACTGGCCTTTGCCGTAGCCCAGCTGCGTGACCGTTTCAACAGCACGGCGACCGAAGTAATCGTTCCATTCCTCATCGAATTTCCCCAGGAGGCAGTTGTGGTAACGGTTCCAAAAGGAGGCGATAAAAAGAAGCTACTGGAACTGTCTGAAAAAAATGTGAACTATTACAGGGAGGAAGCCGAAAAGAAGAAAATGCTTCATCTCTTAAAGAGAACACCGGAAGAAAGGCGCGTGGTGCTCGAACAGCTGCAGAAGGATCTGCAGCTGGCTGAACTGCCCATACATATTGAATGCTTTGACAATTCCAATTTCCAGGGCAGCTATCCTGTATCGGCCATGGTCTGTTTCCGGGATGGCGTGGAAAGTAAGAAAGACTACCGGCACTATAATGTAAAAACCGTGGAGGGCATTAACGATTTTGCCACCATGAAAGAAGTCGTGTATCGCCGATATAAAAGGCTCACGGAAGAAAATCAGGAATTACCACAGCTTGTGATTATCGACGGCGGTAAGGGGCAGCTGAGTGCCGCCATGGAAAGTATTGATGAGCTTGGGCTTCGCGGAAAGTTAACCCTGGTCGGTCTCGCAAAAAATGAAGAAGAAATCTTTTTTGCAGGCGACGGGGATTCTCTGAAACTTCCTTACGACAGTACCAGTTTAAAACTCATCCGTAAGATCCGCGATGAAGTACATCGTTTTGGAATTACTTTTCACCGGAACAAACGAAGTCGTGGTACTTTTAGAAATGAACTTGAAGATATTAAAGGGATCGGCAAACAAACGGCCGATCTTTTATTGAAAACTTTTCACTCCGTAAGAAAAGTGAAAGCAGCCACAGATGAAGAACTCATTGGCCTTATAGGGGCTTCCAAAACCAGAACGATGAGGGAATATTTCTTAAAAAAGGAGAGCGAAATACAGGAAGGACAAAGCGCCGATTAGTTGACAAAGATCAAAAAAAAAGGGGCCAGAATGGAAATTCAGCCCCGTTTTTAAAATCCAATATCCTATGAAAAACCATTGTAAAAATAATAAAACAATTCTATTAAACAAGATCCCCTAAAAGTATTTTGTAAAATATTTTATCAACCGTTTAAGTTTCAAATTGTTACAAGCGCATAGTAAAAATACGCTTCTTCCCACTTTGGGAAAGCCCGTTTTTTAAGCCTAAGCTCAAAGCAGAAAGCGTAAAGCCTAAAACTTTTAATGTGGAAATTCAAAATGAAAAAGCCGTTGTGCATATAACACAACGGCTTTCACTATTTAAAAATCGTTACTTCAGTTTTAAGCTTTGAGCTTTAAGCTTAATAAGACCAAAGATCCTGCTCGTAGTTGAAGATTTTTTCTTTGATATCGTCGCCTTCCAGCAATCCGAGAATCGGATCCTTGATGTAGGCGCTGATGAAATTGTCACCGGGATTGTCAATCGTTGACTTCACTATCCGGCTCGAGAACATCCGGCTTTCGAAAAGTTCTTCCCAGCTCATACGTGCTCCAAAGTTTTTACCATTGTAGGCTTCGTACTTGGCGAGGAACGGCCTCAGGTCCGGATAATATACCCAGAAAATAGGCAGAACCGCGCGGAAAGAGCCATCTGCATTGTAAATCGTCTTTTCAGGAGCAATGCCGAGGATACGGACATACATTCTGGAAGATTCTTTATCAAATACCCACTCTTCCTTGATTTCATATCTTTCTACCTGATCAGGATTAAACTCTTCCTGGATCGTCGTGTCTTTGGTAAGACCTTTTGAACCATCGGGGTCATTTGTCATGTCCGGTATCTGAATAACTTTAGGTTTACCCACCATGCTTTCAGCGATTTCACGAAAAGTCATTGGAGTTGTGAAACGGTCGTCCATGGTAGCATTGAATGCCGTCACGTCGCCGCTATGTATCAGATTCAGCAGGATGCTGATGAAACGCTGATTACCATTATCTTCAGATGCTTTATACACGAAGGGAAGATTCATTTTTTCATGAACATCCAGTTCGCGCCAAACGCGCTGGCGATAAACGGCATCATCCTCACGGATATGCTCGTAAGCAAGTGGTGTACGATCTTTCACCAGCTGCAGTTCGATCGAAGCGTCATTACGAAGCGATTTGCGGGGAGTATCCAGTTTGATATCCGCCACAAATTCCTGTACGGGTTTTGCAGTGGTATCGGCAGCCGGAACAACCGCTGTGGTCGCAGCGCTATTCTTACTTGTATTCGATTTCTTTTTTGTTGTGGACCTCTTAGACTTCTTCCTGCTGGCAGGAGCCTGGGCTTGCACAGTACCCACCGTCATAGCAATCACTGCAACGAGGAGGGAAAATCTGATGAAACGCTTCTTCATGAACTAAAAATTTATCGTGGACAAAAGGACTAAAACAGATCCGCCACTATAACGTGGCGGATCTGGGTTATATTTTATTTCAGGCTAAATACCATCGGCGCAATTTCACGCTGTTTGCCATCCGGGCCAACTACGCGGATATTGTCGAAGAAGATATGAGTGCCCGGTGTTGCACGGCCTACGATAGACTGAGCATTACCTGACCACCTGTTTCCTTCGTTAGTTGCTTCGGTGTATCCGGAGATTCCACCACCTTCAGCACCCAGTTTGTAGCTGACTACTTTGAAAGGCGCTTCGAAATCCGAATCTTCGAGACGGGCAATCAAACCGCCGATCGCTTTGAATTCGGCAGAAGAAATTGCACCACCCTTCTTTGTTCCGATGAAACCACCTGGTAAAGGCAGATTCTTAACACGGATCGGGAACTCGAAATTCTTACCATTTGCAGTCACAACGATCTTGGACATGCCAGGCGTTGTTGCTCTTGCGATATAATGGTCCCCTGCAGTTTTATTTATAGATGCACCAGGACTTGCAAAGTTCACATGTACTTTTTCAGCACCTACGCTACCACCTGAAATGGTCATCGGGTTATCGACTCCAACATATACCACATTCATTTTTTCCAGGAAGATAGAAGCACCAGAAGGCATACCGACTGTGTACTTAACTACTTTTGAAACGGTAGCAGGTGATCCGTCAGGTTTTGTATAAGCGATGTTTACGGTAACTGTATGTTCACCGGCACCTTCCACTTTCGTTTTATAATCTGCAACGCCATCTGTATTCAGGGCGAGGTTTGATCCTCCTATAGAAACTGTTGGTTTTGCAGCTGCGCTAAACGCTCCGATACCAGCCTGTATTTCCAGTTCGTCACCGGGCATCAGGTAAGTAGCGTTTGTTCCGGCAAAGGCTTCGAATTTATCGAAGATCACTTTTACAGATCCGATCTGCTTGTAGCAATAATCAACCATCTGGGACTCAGAATTCTTAACGTCGTTCTGGAATTTGCTCAGGATAGTGATGGCCGCAATAGTCGGCGTCATATGAAAATAATTGGTCACCCAGTTTTCTAAAGAATCCTTTGAAGGTTCCTTACCTGTCTGGGATTCCGGTGTGGTCAGATCCAGCGGCAACTGATTTTCAAAATCAGCTTTTGCTTTGGCTACTTCCTTTTGAAGAATCGGATTACTTACAAATTCAGCAGGATTCAATACGTTCAGCATTGCTTTCTTGTAGTCAGACAGTGTCTGATACAATACTTTACCCTGACCTTCTTTATCGAATACGCGTGTTGCTGCATCCAGATTCGCTTCATTATAAACCGGCTTGCCTTCTTTTACGTCAGGCTGGGAATTCGCGATCAGCTGATCTTTCATTCCATTCAGCTTGCTGTAAACGTCAGCAGAGAGTTTCTTGATTTCATCTGCCTTGGGCTTCCAGATGGCTGCGTTGGCAGCAGTCTGGGCATCTTTTGTGGCAGCTTCAAAAGCTTTATAGGTCAGATCATTCTTCTGACTTACTACTCCGTTCGATACGGAGATACTGTGATTTACGGTTTTGAACGCATTCAGAATCTCAGCAGATACATTCAGTGCCAGCAATGCTGTAAGCACCAAATACATCATATTGATCATCTTCTGCCTGGGCTCTTTAGGTAAGGACATGAGCGGGAGAATTTAATGTGTTAACAAAGGTTTTTCAGGTTATTAGTCCCGATAATAATTTTCAATATTGGATTACTGTCTTCCTTGCATTGCGCTCAGCATATTGCCATATACATGGTTCAGGCTGCCGAGGTTCTTTGCAAGTAAAGCAACCTGTTCCTGTGTTTTCTTCGCGTCATCAATACTACCCTTCATGGCTTCAGAAGCCTGTGCGAGGTTCGAATAGAATCCGTTCATGGCTTTCAGGTGATTATTGCTGTCCTGCAGTTCCAGTTCATACAGTGCATTCAGTGAACCGAGATTCTTGGTCAATACCTGAACCTGGCCATGAAACTGCTTGGTACTTTCAGCAGCACCATTGAAACTGGAGATGGTTGCAGTAGCACCCTGGTAGGCAGTTTTCATGCTGTCCAGAGCAATTGCTGCTTCTTTAGTCTTATTTGTATAATCAGTTGTTGCAGCCAGCGCACCGGATACATCACTGATTTTTTCAACTGTAGTTCCGAATTTTTTGAAACCTTCGCTCAGACGGCTCAGGTTGGCCGGAGTAATGTCAGCTTCCTGCATCATTTTGTCCATCTGCTGTAAAGAAGGGTTACCTGAACCTGCACCAGCCAGCTTTGGAAGGGCTTCTGCCAGGGCATGCATTTCTCCACCTGGAGGCGGCAAGAAAGCGTATACGATAAAGATTAAAGCTTCAGTTAAGAGACCAGCTGTAAGGAAGAAGTCAGCCAACTTTTGGTGGGTGATTTTCTGCCATGCACCAAAGATTACGACGGCGGCACCGATACAGACGATGATGTTTACGAGCTTTTCGGTAGATTTTGAAACTCCGGCTGACATAGTTTTAAATTTTTTTAGTTTTTAATAGGTTTTGTAAGGGTCACGGAAACAGGTTCCGCTTGTTTGTTAAAGAACAAAAACGTTGTTTGGTTTAAAAAATTTTATATCGGTTGATAATTATCAATTATCTCTTGGCCAAAGATGCCGGCAGATCAATCACGCAACGGAACCCGATGTATGATTTTGCAGTATCCTGATACTCATAAGTACGGGTACTGGTCTGCAAAAAGTAGCCCACATCTTTCCAGCTTCCGCCACGGATAACCTTACGTTTCATACGCGGAGGATCAGAATCCTTAGCGTTGTAACGGATGTCCGGGTTCATATCATGCTGGAAATTGTAAGCACCTTCGTAGAAAACGGATGAGGTCCACTCGGCTACATTTCCCGCCATGCAATACAAACCAAAATCGTTCGGCCAGTAAGCATCGGCACGGGCCGTGTAGAAGGCACCATCTTCCGGATAGTTACCGCGACCTGGTTTAAAGTTGGCCAGTAAACAGCCTTTTTTATTTCTCAGGTAGTAGTTACCCCATGGAAACATGGATTGTGAACGTCCGCCGCGGGCAGCGTATTCCCACTCAGACTCTGTTGGTAAACGGAAGGGACTTTCGTTTGCTTTCTTTTGTTTGTCGAGGAAAGAGTTCAGATAGATGGTTCTCCATTCGCAGAACGCAGATGCCTGGTTCCAGTTTACACCAACCACCGGATAGTTACCGAAGGCAGGATGAGAGAAATATCTTTTGGTCATTGGCTCATTGTAAGAATAAGAGAAGTCACGGATCCAGACCAGGGTGTCGGGATAAATCTTCACATCTTTCTTAACGATGAACTGTGAACGCACTTTGCCTTCATTCGCTTTTTTAGAAGCTTCTTTGAGGTCAAAGGTTTCAGAATGAAATACAAGTTTATTCGGATCGAGCTCTTTTTTTCCAAATATTCTGTTTTCGGGAGTCAGTATCAGCTGATCAATCTTTTCAGTAGTAGCTTTATCCCCCCATTTGATAGTCTGGGCCTTTTTCCAGTCGATCTGGAATTTGCCATCTACTTCCTTGCCATACTGCATCAGGGTTGCTGCGGTAGAATCGCGCACCCAGTTTACAAACTGGCGGTATTCATTATTGGTAATTTCAGTCGCGTCCATCCAGAATCCATTGATGGAAACCTGTTTGTTACGGGCTGTATACGCGTAGTTGATGTCTTCGTCACTGGGACCCATATGAAAGGTTCCAGGTGGAATGTAAACCATTCCGGGGGGCTTACTGAGATTGTACTTGCTGGCTGGAGCGGCGCCATGTAATTGTCCGTCATCCGGCAATCCACTATGGGATTTTCCAAGTTTACCACAACCGGTTACAGCCAATGCTGCGGCAACGGTAATCAGAACGGAAAGGTTTTTCATTTTCATAATTATTAAAGGGTATTGGACAAAAATAAACTTTTGAGAATATCTCCTAAGAATATCTTCCATCACAAGTATAAAATTTATTTTTTAGAAGTCAAAGTTTTGCCAATAGGTTTATTAACGGTGGAAAGGTCCGCCTTATTGTAGTTTCCGGCTGTTTTCAGGGCTTTTTTAAGAGTTTTTTAGGAGGCGGATTAACTCAGTAACCTCTTTTACAGGCTTTTGGCAGGAATAATCCCTGCAAAGAAAAAATTCCGACCCTCCCGTTACCGGCTTGTTTCTCAAAAGGGGAAGCCCGGAATGGCGTTCAGAACTTACCTGGAAAACACGGTTCGGGATCCCCTTGGCCAGAAATTCGAGCTGATTTTGTTCAGAAAAAGCCCCTGCCAGAATGATCTCATTAAATGGATACGTGAAGGCATTTAGGAGAGTTGCCCAAACCCCAAAAGATCCCGGATAGCGTTTTACCATTTCTTTCAGACTCTCCGCATTCCCTTCGGCCCTTTTTTTCCAGTCTTCAAGATCAAATATTATTCCGAGATATAACAAATTTGCGGCCATAACGGCATTGCCTGAAGGTACCGCCCCGTCATAAACCTCTCTTTTTCTCACAATCACATCGTCCTGATCCTGATGGGTGAAATAAAAATAGCCTGTATCGGCTTCACTAAAATGAACTAAAACAAACTCCGTCAGGTCTTTAGCCCGTATCAAAAAGTCGGCTTCACCGGTTACTTCCTGTAGCTGAATATAGGCATCAATGAGATAGGCGTAGTCATCCAGAAAGGCCGGAATTCTCCCACCCCCAACACTTCCCCCGCTTCTACCGCTATACGAATGATAAAATCTGTCCGGCCCCAACCCCTGCATTTTTTCTTCAAGAAATGCGATATTCCGAAGAGCCAGTTCCCGGTAGTTTTTGTCGCCCAAAGCCGCAAAAGCCTTACATAAAGCACTGGTCATGAGAGCGTTCCATCCAAGCAGCATCTTGTCGTCCAACTGCGGCCTGATCCGTCCTGACCTGTGTTTCATCAGCTTTCCCTTCCATTCGTCAAGTTTCGCTGCAGGTATGGAATTGCGCGGGTCCCTGACACGAAGAATGTTTTTGCCCTCCCAGTTTCCCCTTTCCGTGACATCGAAATAAGTGCAGAAGGCGGCCGAATCGGGTCCCAAAAGGTCATCTATTTCATTTTTTTGCCATATGTAGAATTTTCCTTCTTCCCCTTCACTATCTGCGTCCAGTGCAGAGAAAAAACCGGATTCAGGGGAGGTCAGTTCCTTTTGGACAAAGTCAATGGTTTCCTGGACTGCCCTGGCGTATTGCTTTTTCCCGGTCATCTGATACCCTTCGCTCATGGCAGTAATGAGCAGGGCATTGTCGTAAAGCATTTTCTCGAAGTGCGGCGCCAGCCATTCCGAATCGGTCGAATACCGGGCAAAGCCTCCGCCAAGCTGGTCGTAGATGCCGCCGTAAATCATTTTGTCCAGTGAAAGACAGGCCTGCTCCAAAGCTCCCTGATCCCCGGTAAGCCAGGAATGCTGCAGAAGATACCTGATCGAAAAAGTCTGGGGAAATTTGGGGGCAGCCCCAAAGCCGCCCTGCACCCGATCCGCCGTTTTCATCAGGTTTCCGAACAGTTCATTTATTTCTTCTTTATTCAGGCTGGCGCCACTGCCGGATGAGTCAACAGCAAACCCGGAACGGGCGATATGTTTGGTCAGGTGATCAGCCTGTTCGTTGATTTCTGTTCTCTTTTCCCTAAAAGCGGTTGAAATGCTTTCCAGAACTAATTTCCACGACGGGCGGTTATGAAGGGATATAGGAGGGTAATAAGTTCCCCCGTAAAACGGTTTACCCTCCGGTGTCAAAAATACATTCAACGGCCATCCTCCGTTTCCTGCAATGGCCTGTACAGCGTCCATGTAGATATGATCGAGGTCGGGCCTCTCCTCCCGGTCAATTTTGATATTGATGAAATGTAGGTTCATCAACGCCGCTGTTTCCGGATCCTCAAAACTTTCCCTTTCCATGACATGGCACCAGTGGCAGGCTGAATAACCAATACTTATGAGGATAGGTTTATCTTCCTCTCTGGCCCGGGCGATGGCCTCATCCCCCCAGGGATACCATTCCACCGGGTTATGGGCATGCTGGAGCAGGTAAGGACTGGTTTCTGAAGATAGTCGATTGGTAAACAATAAATTATGTTTAAACTTTTTTAGGATTACCTATTTTTTTTTCCGCCTGTTTTCACAGGTTCTTCGGAATTCCTTCGAAATGATAACCGGATTCCTTCGGAATGTCTATCCGGATTTCGGGTAGGCAACCCGAACCCATTCCGAAGGCAATCCGAACAAATCAGATCTACTGGCCGAATAAGGAACCCAAACAGAACAGAAAATGAAGCGATCCGGATGCATCCCGAACACTTTTTCAGGCCTGTTTTCTGTGCTCTTTTCTGAGTATTGAATCAGTATTAGATCACTATACAAACAGAGGTCTAAAAAGCGCAGAAAAAAACCCGGTTTTCCGGGTCTTTTTTATAACGTATACTTTTGAAAATAGTTTGCGAATGACTCAGAGACGTTTCTTGGCTGCCAGATATTTCTCCAGAGCCGAAACCATGGACGGCGCCATGGGGCCGGGCGCTTTGATTTCGAGTACCAGTCCTGCCTCTTCTGCCGCCCGGGTCGTATTCGTTCCGAATGCGCCAATCAGGGTGCCATTTTGTTTGAACTGCGGAAAATTGTCAAAAAGGCTTTTTACGCCACTAGGGGTGAAAAAACAAATAATGTCAAAGGCATCCACATGAAATGTTTCGCGGATATCGTTGCTGATGGTACGATACATATAGGGAGTCGCGTATTCACAATGATTCGCCTTCAGCCAGTTTACAATCTCATTGTCCTGCTGATTCTCCGATGTCGGATATAAAAACTTTTCGTTTTCCTTGTGTTTGTTTATCACATCCAACATACTCTTATTCGTACCGTCTGTGCCATAAAAAACCTTACGTTTCCGGTAGAGAATAAATTTCTGGAGGTAGAGTGCAACGGCTTCTGTAATACAAAAATACTTCGTGTCCTGGGAAACATTGATTTTCATTTCCTCAGCAGTGCGGAAGAAATGATCAATGGCATGCCGGCTGGTGAAAATCACCGCGGAATACACTCCGATTTCGACTTTCTGGCGCCTGAAATCTTTGGAAGGAATCCCTTCCAGCCTGATAAAAGGCATGAATGCCATTTCAACTTCATGCCGCCGGGCGAGCTCAAAATATGGAGACTTATCAGATTCGGGCCGGGGTTGAGTGATCAAGATCTTCTTAACTGCAATTTCAGACATCACGGCTATATCCTTTTTATCCCTATTTTTTATCAATGTAAGATGGTATTAGAAAATCGCGTTTGCAAAATTACTAAGCTTTTTCCAAATAACTAAGTAACACTTTGTAAATCAACAGAAGAGGCGCAATTTCGAAAGCGCAAAGGTAGAGAAAATAGTGTAACCCACTGATTTTTATTTCTTTGTGAAGTGTATTATAGGAGGCAATAAAACGATATACGTAAAACAAACAGATCATGATGATTGAGAGTGTTATCGCAATTTCCGTAATCACCGCACCGGAGAACGAAATCACGACCAGAAATGGAAGTAAAAAGATTCCGATGATCTTATTCGTCATAAATACTACAAACAGGTAGGTATCCACCGCGCGACTGATATTAAAGATCCAGCCGGTAACTTTTAGTAATAAAAATTTGAGCAGGTATAAGATCGTCAGGCCGGCTGCGCAATAGAGAAAATGAAACCAGAATCTGTCCGGATCACCATAATGGCGATCCCGCAGCATAAAAGCAGCGTAGAGCCCGCCGGAAACGATAAACAGCAGATTGAGCAACAGGGAGGGGAAAGGGGACTGCAATACCTGCTCTCTCAGCTGCTGCTGGCGCATGGATGCGCGGAAGAAAAGGGTCATCAGGTTGCCCAGATATTTTGCAAAGAACAGTCGCACGATGGCAAAATAGAAGAGCATACCCAGCAGCAGGTAAAACATACCGTCGTAGGAAACAGGTTCATATTTATCGGCACGCACGTGAATTGCTCTCCCGTTGAAATTAAATTCGGGCGCTACATTCATCAGCTCCCGCGGAGACCCCGGAAAGCCAGCCCGATCCCTGGGTTTGGTTGAACTGAACCTTAGTGAATCGGTACGAATAACTACAACGCTGTCCGGCTTCAGCCGGGATTTCGTCAGGCTGTCGGTATGTGTCCTGACCGGCTTTTTTATTAATGGTTTACCGGCAGTCGTATCTCCGGTAAGGGATTGCGTCGAAACCGTGTCCGCCAGCTTCGTGGAATCGCTGGTTGATTGCGCCCGAAGCAGGAAGATCTGGAAAAAAACAAAAAGAAACAGCGCAGCTCGTTTTGCCAAAGGATGAAAGGGTTGACTGTTATTTACGGCGACAAAGTTGCTGATTCAACGCGGATCTTTTAAAAAAAGTTTATATAACCCAGATGAATCTTTGCCTGTCTGAATTGAAAGGGGTCACTGTTCTGTTTTCCTACGGCATACGACATATTAAAAATCCCGGCCTTGGTTTCAAAAGCCAGTCCCAACCCGATACCCAGATAGGTATTATTGATCGCATAGCCCGGCACATCATTTTTCGCCCAGCCGCCATCCACAAAACTGAAGAGAAAAGAATTCATTCCTATCAGATAACGGTATTCCAGGCTACCTGCCGTGTATTCGGATGCCAGGATGCTTTCTTCATCAAAACCCCGGAGCAGTCTGTAACCACCGATCTGGAACAATTCATTCCGGTAAATTTTTGGACTCTGGTACCAGGCTGCGTTCACCGCGAGTCGTAAGGTGGAAGCGTGACTGAGTTCAAAATAATGCGCACCAGCTACATTTAATCTGAATTGATAGGATGAAGTTTTAACGGTATCGTACAGACTGCTATAGTCAAAAGAAGTATCATTAATATCTTTCAGCCGGATAATTTCACTGTTTCTTTTCAGCTTTTTTGTTCCTGCAGATCCGATAAAATACAATTCATTTCCACGTACCGCATTGAAACGATAGTTCGTGTTGTTGAAATCGTAGGTGGCGCCAAGATTCACCGAACTGACATCGGCAATTTCAGGGAGCTGACGCGTGGCTATAATTTGAGCCGTGTCGATCGTAAGCACTGTACAACCTGCTGCCTGTATAAATACCGATCCTTTTTTGTTGGTGGATGCATTGAACTGGATTCCCAAAAGTCCATCGGTGTTGATATAGGAAGAGTCTTTTTTATAGAGCGAAAAAGCCAGATTCACACCATAGGGTGAATGAAAAATATAGGGTTGCTGATAGCCGATATTCAGACGAGGCGATTTTTGCTGCAGCTGCTGCCAGTCCAGCCCCAGACTCTCTCCGTTGCCAAATGGATTTTTAAGCACGACGGTGGCCTGTCCCGTAACCAGCAGCTTGCCGCTCTGCAACTGATCGTTGTTGGGCAGCAGTCCCACCAAGGCGTCAATCTGGCTGCTTCTTTTCGCTTTCAGATAAAGGGTTAGTATGGATCCTGTACCCAGCATGTTTACACTCCAGGGTCTTTCTTCCTGAACGAAGGCGAGTTCCTGAATTCTGCGGCTGATCTGCAGCAGGCGGTCCTTACGGTAAATACTTCCTTCCGGGATACCCAGGTATCTTTCCATGAACTCAACGGATATTTTCGCAGATCCCAGAATACGGATACTGTCGATTTTATATACCGGCCCCCGATCCACATTGAGCACGGCATCGATGGAACCTTCGTGTATGCTTACACTGTCGAGTGAAATTCTGGCAAAGGGGTAGCCGTTATTCTCGAGCCAGTTGAGCAGCAGTAATTCTTCCGGCTGGGTCGCTTCCGGAACAGCTGGTTTGCCCAGGATTTTTTTGGTACTCCATCCCGCTGCGCTGAGCAGCAAGGCATCTGCGGAACGGGTCCGGATCTGCGACCAGATGAATTTTTCGCCGATATACAGATCGATGGACGCGGATGCAGAATCAAACCGGAGACTGTCGATTGAAGCAGAAGTGAACCCCCTGCTTCGAAGCCCGTCGGTGAGTTTGTAAACGTATTCCGTACAGGAAGACCGGTCTTTAAAATTGTCGGGGATTCCCAGCGAAGATGCCCGGAGTATGGAATCGGGCGAGCTGAGTTTTACACTTAGCCTGTATTGGGCGATGGCAGGCAGGGAGAATGCAAGCAACAAAAAGGGGATGAGTCCATATAGTCTTAATTTCGCCATTCGCTCAAAACGCATTCGTAATTCTATAAAAATAGCCAATCCAATGGCAGGCATCTATATTCATGTTCCATTTTGTAAACAGGCCTGCAACTATTGTAATTTTCATTTCTCCACTAACCTCGCTTCGCAGAACGATTTTACCGGCGCTTTATTGAAGGAGATAGATTTGCGTGCCTCCTATCTTCAAAATGAAACGGTGGAAACCATTTATTTCGGTGGTGGAACGCCCTCCCTTCTTCCTGTGGCTGATATCACCGCCATACTGGAAAGCATCAATATTCATTTCAGGATATCTGCCGATATGGAGATTAGCCTGGAATGCAATCCGGATGACATGCATTCTGAATGGCTGGTTGCCTGCCGGGGGGCCGGCATTAACCGGCTGAGCATTGGCGTGCAGTCGTTTTTTACTGAGGATTTGAAATGGATGAACCGTAACCACGATGCGGACGAGGCTGTTGCCGCCGTGGAAAATGCAAAAAAAGCAGGCTTCACTAATTTCAGTCTCGATCTGATTTATGGATTCCCCATCCTGAATTCTGAAAAATGGGAGTCCAATCTGCAAAGGGCTATTGCACTCGATCCCGCCCATCTCTCCTGTTATGCACTGACGGTAGAACCCAGGACTGCGCTGCATAAAATGATTCAGCTGAAGAAGACAGCCGACGTGCAACCCGGCCAGCAGGCCACCCAGTTTCTGAGGGGAATCGAAATGCTCGAATCTGCAGGATACGAACACTATGAAATTTCGAGTTTTGCGAAACCGGGTAAAAGAAGCCGTCACAACAGTTCGTACTGGCAGTCGAAAAAATACCTGGGGCTGGGGCCTTCCGCCCATTCCTTCAACGGGTCGGGCCGACAATGGAATATCGCAAACAATGCGCTTTATATTCAGTCGCTCCGTGCTGGAAAGCTGAATTACGAATCAGAAAACCTCCTGCCGCGTGACCGGCTGAATGAATATATCATGACTTCACTGCGCACTTCGGAGGGAATGGACCTCGATTTTATTTCACAACATTTTGGTGAAGAAAAATCGAAATGGCTGGAGACTCACGCCAACGAGTACCTGTTGTCTGACAAGATGATTAAGACACAGAGAAAACTGCTTCTAACCAGGGAAGGGAAATTATTTGCAGATGGAATTGCTTCTGATTTGTTTTTCGATTAAGCTGCGGTGTCAGCCTTTACGCTTTGAGCTTTGGACTTACTATCATTTCTTTCCTTTAAATAGCTCACGAATTGGGAAATGGACAGAATGGCAATCATCAATAAGATGGCTGTGAATCCAAAGCCCTGATAGGAAAACGGTTCCATGATTATAAATTTACAAAAAATCAGACCGTAAAAAGAACATTTCGTTTAACCGGGTCGGGGTTTTAACATAAAAAATCAAACCAGAACGGCTTCCAGCTCCTTGAATCCATCCCTGACACGCAGATTCTGCCAGAGGATACGGTAAACGGTGTCTGCAATTGGCATATCTGCCTTAAACTGGGCATTGATCCGGTAAATGCACTGGCTGGCATTATATCCCTCCGCCACCATATTGAGTTCCAGTTTTGCCGCATGGACCGAATAGCCCTTCCCGATCATATTTCCGAAAGTACGGTTACGGCTAAACAATGAATAACAGGTTACCAGCAGGTCGCCCAGATAAACTGAGGCGGCATAATTGGCGCTTTTCTTCTCATGTCCCGGGCCGGGCTGCTCGTGGATTCCCACTTCCATATGGCTGATGCCCGCCTTCAGTAAGAAACCGGCCATTTCGTCCGCGCAATTGGCAATAAAAACACTCAGAAAATTATCGCCGTATTCCAGTCCGTGAGCCATTCCGGCACCCAGCGCATAAATATTTTTCAGCACTGCGGCATACTGTACGCCATAAATATCATTGTTGGTAATCGTGTTCAGGTAGTCTGTTGAGAAATTAGACGAAATTTCCTGCGTTTCAGTCACACGATTTCCGGAAAAAGTGAGGTAGGACAATTTCTCCGCGGCAATTTCTTCGGCATGGCAGGGACCCATCACCGTAAAATAATCGTCGGATTCAAAATCGAACTGCTGTTTCAGGTAATCGTTCAGCAGCAGATTTTTCCCGGGTAGTATGCCTTTAACTGCGGAGATTATTTTTCGGCCTTTGAAAATACTTCTGGGCAGTGGTTCAAAAATCTGTTCAATGTAAGCAGACGGCACCGCAACGACCAACCAATCAGAATCGCGAATCAGTTTATCCAGATCCCCTGTGAGGCGGATCAGGTTTTTATCAAAATAGACCGAACTCAGGTATTGCGGATTGTGGCTCTTTTTAGAAATATGCTCCAGTGCGGCCGGGTTGCGTATCCACCAGTTCAGTGCCTGGTGGTTATCTGTCAGGATTTTTACCAGGGCCGTTCCCCAGCTTCCGCTTCCTATGACTCCAAATCGCATGGAACTGAACATTTAGATGAATAAAAACAGCGCGCCGGATCATTTCTTCGCTTCAAACAATTTGTCTTTATCCACCACCATGACCTTGGTGCCGTTATTTAATATTTTACTCACGGTTCCGTAGGGGCCGGTAACCACTTCGTCACCTTCCTTCAGTCCATCCGTGATTTCAATATTGTTTATATCCTGTATGTCGGTTTTTACGGTCACCTGCTTTACGGATTTATCAGCCTGTAAAAGAAAAACAACTTCATCCAGGTCACCGCCGGAGCTAACCACTTTGCTGTCCCCATTGGCGTCTTCCACCGGTTTCTTGTCCTTTGCGTTCGGCGTATTCGATTTTTCGCGGGTAGTTACTGCATTGATCGGAACGGACAACACATCATGGTGCGTTTTCGTTTGTATATCCGCGTTGGCCGTCATACCCGGACGGAAAACCAGGCTCTTCGGCCTTCTCGAATCCATCAGGTCTTTGTAGGAATTGGGATCGAGGCGGATATGCACTTTATAATTGGTGACATCATTTGTTGTACTGCTCGAAGAAGATGCGGCAGTAGATACAATGCTGCTGGCAATCTGCGTCACTATACCTTTGAATTTGCGGTTATTATAGGCATCCACTTCCACAATGGCCGAGTCACCCAGGTGTACTTTCGGTATATCGTTTTCGCCCACGTCCACAATCGCTTCGATTTTACTCATGTCGGCTACGCGCATCATTTCGGTTCCTGCCATCATAGAATTTCCTACCACGCGCTCTCCTTTTTTAACACTCAGCAGGGAAACCACACCGCTGAGCGGTGAAGTAATAGTGGTCCGGCTTACATTTTCGGCCTGAATGGCGAGATTGGATTTAGCGCTGGATACGGCGGCCATATTACTGTGCACATTTTGCAAAGCTGCATTATAACTGGCCTGTGCCGTGCGAAGTGTGGTGGTCGCTGTTTCGAATTCTGAAAGAGAAATGACCTTCTGCGCAAGCAGGGTTTTCTGCCTGTCGTACTGAGCCTGTGCGGCGTCCATGCTGGCTTTCAGCCCCGGCAGGGTAGCATTGACGTTCTCCACCATCGCCTGCTGCTGATTCACCTGCGCAGCGGCCTGGTTGCGCTGGTTGTAATAAATATCTGCATAAATTTTGGCCAGCTGCTGACCTTTCCGGACGCTGTCGCCCTCCTGAACATTCAGCTCCACAATTTCTCCCGAAATATCAGAACTCATTTTTACCTCCACTTCCGGATATATTTTACCACTCGCAGTAACGGTTTCGGTAATGTTGTGCTTACCTACTTTTTCGACAGACACTTTAATGCCTTCTTCCTTGCCGATGACGCCGGCCTTTTTCAGTCCCACCAGCACAAGGATGATGACCAACAGGCTAACAATGATCCAGATCAGCTTCTTATTCATACGAGGTTGTTGTAAAGGTTTTTATAATTTAATACCGAGCCCTTTATAATATTCGAGCACTTTCATGCGGAACACATAATCATACTGGGCGGTCAATACATTAATTCGGGCCGTAAATAAATTATTCTGATTGGTTAAATAATCAATGGTATTCAGCATGCCGATATCATATCTTTTGGTAGCGAGGTCAAAGGATTTCTCAGCTACCGTTACCGCTTTTTTATTGGCCTCAAATTTTTCGAGCGAAGCCACCGCGTTATAATAGGCCTGGTAAACACCCTGTTTAAGCGAAAGCAGGTCGTTATCCTTTGTGAGCTTCGCGGTAATCACATTTAATTGCGCCTTTTTGTAGTTGATGCGTGCCGAATTTCCGTTGAAAATCGGGATGTTTAACTGCAGACCGATCTGCTGGCCAAAATTGTTGCTCAACTGGTCGCCATATCCTTTAAAGGCTTTATAAAATGGCTGACTGCTATAAACCGCGTTTGCGGTGGGAACAAATACTTCATATTGCTGATTGGGAAAAGGATTCGTGTTTAGCGCATAACCGTACTGGGTGGTTGTGGTTACCAGATCCACATGTCGCAGATCATTGAAAAAATTATCTCCCAACGCACCATAAGCAGATAGTGTGGGATACAATTTTCCCCTGGTATAATCCACATTGGATTGTGCAGAGCTAATCCGCAGGTCATTCATTTTTTGCTGGGGGAAGGTGCCGATAGAAATAGCGTAAACCACATCAGGCTGCAGCGAAGCAATGGGTTCCACAGGGATCGTTTCCACCGGGGGTGTATCGAGGTCAAAAGGAGCAGCTGCATCCAGATTTAAAATGGCTTTCAGCTGCAGGTTATTAATATCGTAGGTTTCCTGTGCCGTTATCACAGCAGAGGTATCCGTTGCGAACTGAACTTCCAGTTCGGCAGCATTCAATTCCGGAACGGAACCGGCGTCTACCAATGCTCTTGTATTTTCCAACTGGTGTGTTGTCAGCGAGAGTTTGGTTTTCGCAAGAGTCACCTGCTGCTTGGACAGCAACGCCTGCAGATAGGCAGCCGCCACATTCAGGGTTACATCATTTTTTATTTTGTCGATATTGACCACCTGAGCCTCGTAGCTGTATTTATTGGATTCCACTGCCCTGCGCAGCGAGAACCAGTTGAAGAGAGTAATACCTGCCTGCAGATTATAGTATTGCGAAAGACCCTGTGTGTTGGTATAGATATTGGTGGTCTGATTGATGGACCGGCCAAAATTCAAACCCAATGCGGTGGCTCCATTAAGGGTTCCTAACTGATTGCCTTTGGCCTGATCGTAACTTAATTTATATGTTCGGGAATCAATATCGGCCTGCTTGATGGAAATATTATTAGCCATGGCATACTCCACACAACGGCGAAGATCCCATTTGTCCTGAGCAGCAACATCTAAAAAGGATAAAAGAGTAAAGAAGAATAAGGTTAGTATCCGGGTCGTTCTCATGTATCAAGTTTATGGGAGCTATCCGCCAGTTCAGGTTTTGGGAATGCAGTCAGAAATATTGCTAAAATAAAGAATCCATTTCCATTCCCAATCAAAAAAAAGCCTAAAATGGCGTTAGAATGATAAACGGAAAGACTGGTCGAGATCCTGGATGAGGTATTCCGCAGATTCCAGGCCTACATAAAGTCGTAACATCCGGTGTTCTGCATCGGAAGCGTCAAACGCCGAATCTTCGATCCCGGCACAACGGGGCAATATCAGCGACTCATGACCACCCCAGCTGACTGCCATCATGATATGTTCCAAATTTTCACAAAAGCGAACAATCTGAAGCCGGGATTCAGCCCGTACAAAAAAACTGATCAGACCTCCCGCATTTTTCATTTGTTTTCTGGCCAGAGCATACTGAGGAAAGCTTTCATCGAAAGGAAACAGGACGGATTCTACCAGCGGATGGGTTTTCAGGTATTCCAGTACCATATAGGTGCTTAGGGTAATTCGGTCCAGACGCGCATCCAGGGTTCTCAGACCGCGGATCAAAAGCCAGGCATTAAAAGGCTGAATACCGCTGCCCACGGCCATGTATTCACAGTCAAAAATCTTCTTCATCATTTGCCTGCTGCCGGTGAGGATACCCCCCAATGTATCGCTATGGCCTCCCACATACTTGGTTGCCGTCTGCATACAAATATCTATTCCCATCGGAATGGGTTTTTGATAGAGCGGGGTGCAATAACTGTTATCTATAAGGGTAACGATGCCGTGTTTTTTTGCAAAAACAACAACCTCCGCAATGTCCTGAATGGAAAAATTCCATGAATTCGGACTTTCAAGATAAATAAAACGACTACCGGTCCTCAAAGCCCCCTCAAACTGGCCGATGGCTGTTCCGTCGATATATGTAGTTTCTACACCAAACCTCAAAAATATCAGGTCAAACATGCGCTTTACCCAGCTGTAGGGATTTCGGACGGAGATGATATGATCACCCTGGCTAACATTTGCGAGAATGGCGACAAATATGGCGGCAGCACCGCTGTTTAGGACAAGACAATCCTCTGCCTCATCCAGTGCGGCCAGTTTCTTTCTCAGAATGTCAACAGTCGGATTTAATCCCCGGCTATAAAGATAACCTGAATATTCATCTGCGAATAAGGCTTTCAGATCATCCACTTTGTTCACCCGGAAGTTGCTGGTCTGCATAATGGGCGGTGCCATAGCATTAAAATAATTCTCCCGGTCCTCGCCCAGCTCGTTGAGAATGTAAGAAATACTGTGTTTTTCATTCATACTGATAACCGATATGTTACCGAAATTAAGATTAAAGCTTAATGCCAAAGCTTAAAACAGTAGATCCGCTCTTTTTAATGCAGTCAAACCTTGGTTCGCCAAAAGCTGGCATATTCAGGATTTTCCTCCATCAATTTTTCATGGCTGCCACTGGCCGCACATTTCCCGTCTCTTAAAAACAGAATGGATTCGCAAGTGCGTATTGTTGAAAGGCGGTGAGCAATCACAATAACGGTTTTATTTTCATTGAGAAACCATCGGATCGTTTCAAGAACGCGGCTTTCATTTTCAGGATCCATTGCGGAAGTGGCTTCATCGAGTACAAGGACCTCCGGGTCCCGGTATAGTGCCCTTGCCATAGAGATCTTCTGTTTCTGTCCGCCCGAAAGGTTTATACCCTGTTCCGCTATTTTCGTGTCATATTTTTCGGGTAGTTGGTTTATGAAATCATGGAGGCCCAAAAGACGACTGAGATAGCAAATTCTCTGAAGGTCCGGTTCGTTTTCACCCAGGGCAATATTGGCCGTTATACTTGCCCGGAATAAATCGGTTTGCTGGGGTACGGCGGCTATCTGCCGCCTCAGGATATGTCCTGGCAGGCGACGAATATCTATATCTCCTATCAGAATATTTCCTTCGTCGGGAGAATAAAATTGGTGGAGCAGCGACAAAATGGTTGATTTGCCTGAACCACTTTCTCCTACAATCGCCGTTAATTTATTTCGGGGAATATGCAGGTCGAGACCGGAAAATACCGTATTGCCGGAGCAGTAGCTAAAACTGATATTCCTGAAACAGATATCGCCCAGCGGAAAAAAATCGACCTGGCTTACCGTTTCATTATATTCCGTTTCCCTTCCTAGGTCGGTGATTTCAAAAAGACGGTCCGCCGCAATTAGCGCATCCTGCATCTGTTTGTTCGCGCCAATTAAGACCTGCATGGGCAAAGAAAAAAATACAATCAGGGTAAAAAAAGAAATCAGCTCTCCTTCAGTTAGGGTCTGTTTGATTACGAGACTGGCTCCAGCCCAAAGAACAAACATTTTAGAAAAACCCATAAGCCATTCTCCCGCAATTGAAATTTCCAGGGCGCCAAGACTGCTTTTATAAAAAGACTTCATCAAAAGAGTAAACAGGCTTTTCATTTTCCGGCTGAAAAAACCTTCCGCCCCAAAACGCCGGATTGTGCTGACTCCCTGTATGGTCTCCACCAGATGACTTTCCACGGATGCCGCGTTTTGCATAATTCTTCTCTGCCATTTCGAATGGATCTGGTTACCGACCCGATAAATGAACATATACAGTGGAATGGTTGCCAGCATTATCCAGGCCAGCCTGGCGGAATAAATGAACATACCCGCTACGCTGAAAAGGATGGTAAGCGCATGCACGAGCAGACTCATGGCCGTGTCATTTATAAAAGACCTGATGCGCACGGCATCATTGACCCTGCTGACGATTTCACCTGTCTGCATGTTGTCAAAAAAACGTTTGGGGAGACCGAGCATATGATCGTAGTATCCAAGTATCAGCTGCGCGTCTATCTTCTGGCCGGTCCCCAAAGCGATCCGGGATTTCAGGTAACCTGCCAATGCCTGAACGACCAGAAGGAGAAAGATTCCGATACTGAGCGCATTCAGAAGATGGTGGTTATGCTGGGGGATTACCGAATCAATTATTTTTTGGATATAAACTGATGTGGCCAGTCCGACAATGGTATATAACAGGGCGTTTGTAAAGGCCAGGAATAAAATGGAACGGTGGGGCATCATCAAATGCAGGAATCTTTTCCAAATAGTTCTCTTTTCAATTTTTCGCTCAAAATCTTTTGTTGGTCTTAACAGGATAATGATCCCCTTCCATTTAGTACCGAATTCGGTTATGGACTCAAAAATTAATTCCCCTTTTGACGGGTCCATAAATCTAATCCGGCTATTTGTGATTTCATAAACGACAACAAAATGCTGGAACCTGTTTTCCAAAGTCAGATGAAAAATGGCAGGCAGGGGAATATCTGTTACCGGTATATCTCTGACCCGCACGGCCCTGCTTTCAAGATTCAGTGCCCCCGCTGCTTTCATCATTCCCTGAAGACTTGTTCCAGCCTTATCGGTACCTGCATTCATGCGGATCCGGCTCACAGAAACGGACATGCCAAAATAAGCAGATACTGACGCCATACAGGCGGCTCCGCAATCTGACCGATCGCGCTGCTTAACCAACTTTATTTGTTTCATTTCATTTGGAGTTAAGAAGAAAAAGAGACTTCCTGAGAAGTCTCTTTTGTTGTAGATAAGTCTGTTCAATTAAAACAGGCAAATGTCTGACTTGTATCAACGGGCTCTAAGCACCTGAAAACAAGCTACCGATTTTGCCTGTGGCATATGTGATCCAGAACCAGACGTCTTGTGCACCTTTGATATTATCCTTTTCTTCAAAACTCAGGTCTTCCATCCCATGGGGCAAATGACCATCCCATGGTTTTTCCAGGTTTGTCCTTTTCATCTTCTTCATACAAAATTCATTATCTCCTACTCTTCGCAAAACGCATGGGTTTCGGAACTCCCATCTGCAGGCAAAATAGATTGAAAAGGAAACTCGAAAAATACCCTCTTGGTGGAGTTTTTTTGAATCCGAAAGCTTCAGGCTTTAGGCTCCGGGCTCCGATTGTTTTAGGCTTTCTGCTTAAAAAATAAATCATCATAAAAAATCCCATAACTGCGAGCGCAGTTAGGGCAGTCCATGGCGTATCAATGGCTATACTTACAGCGACAAAACTGTAAGCTGCAATGAAAATGACCGGCAGCAGTGGGAATAATTTCATCCTGTACAGTTCCTCACCTGCAGGACGGACATTTTGTTTTCTCAGTTTGAAAATCGTTCCTGCAGAAAGGGCCATTCCAAAACAGTCAAGGAATATGGTGAAACTCAGAATACGATCGAAGGCTTTCATCCAGAAGACAATCAGCACGCAGGTAGCAGCAAACACAGTTAGTGAGGTAAACAGCACATTGGTTTTAATCGTTTTCCTTGCAAATATTTTCGGCAGCACACCGTCCGCGGCCATGGCGTACATCACGCGCGGATTACTCATCAGCAAAACATTTACATAGGCTAGTACGGAAAGGAAAAGCAGCACGGAAAGTATTTTTCCCGCAGATTCACCAAACACATGAGCGGCCATAACAGAAGCGATGCCCTTTGTATTCCTCAAACCTTCGAGCCCGATCACTTTGATATAGGCATAGTTTATACTGAGGTATAAAACAATAATGATAAAGATTCCAAGAAAAATACCACGGGGGATATTCCTGCCGGGGTTTTTTATATCAGAACCGAAGTTGATGGTTTGCTGATAGCCGCCATAAGTGAAAGACACGGCTATAAGTCCTACGCCAAACCCTTTCAGATATTCCAGCCATCCCGGGAATACGGCATGGGATGCGATCTGTGATTTTCCGGGAGCGGCAAAAAACAAGGGAGTGATGAGCAGAACGATGAGGGAAATTTTAATTACGGTGAGTACATTTTGCGTACGCGCACTCATTTTAAGTCCCAACAGATTCACGCCGTAGAATAAAACGATGGAGAATAAAGCGATCCCGATTTCCCTCACCTGAAGCGCTGCAGCATCCGTAACTGCGGGGAAAAGAACTCCCGAAATATATTCAGCACCAATAAGGGCCACCCCGGTAAGTGAAGCGGCATTGGAAATTAAGATGATGCAGTTAATAGCAAATGCAATGGACGGATGGTATCCGTAGGAAAAGATTTTATAATAGCCGCCTGTAACAGGCAGGCGTGATCCTATTTCAGCATAAGTAAGTGCCCCGCAGAGGGCCACCAGGCCGCCGATGATCCAGGTAAAGAAAAACCAAAAGTTGTCGGGTACATGTTTGGCCAGATTGGCCGGAGTACGAAAAATGCCCATTCCAATAACCAGACTCACAACGATCATCGTACAATCAAAAACACCCAGTTTTTCATTTTTAGCCATAGACGCAGTTCGTTGTTCATGCAGGGCAATAAACCAAACATAATGAGGTTAAGATAATGAAATATTCTTTTCTACTTTTGAGCCGGAATAAAACAACGAAATGAAAAACTGGATCTACTTGGCCTTTTTGATGATTTCAGGTATTACCCGTGCTCAGGAAGGAAGCAGAATTCCAGATTCAACAGACCGAAAACTTCTACAGGAGGTGGTTGTCCAGGCTTATGAACAGAACCGGCGTCTCTCGGAGGTTCCTGCTGCCATCGGTGTTATCACAACGGCAGAATGGAACCGTTACGATAAAATGAGTATCGTGCCGGCAGTGAACAGTATTCCGGGCGTGCGAATGGAAGAAAGATCACCCGGATCATACAGGCTCAGCTTTCGCGGCAGCACGTTGCGCTCCCCTTTCGGAGTGAGGAACGTAAAAGTCTATCTGAACGGCCTTCCCTTTACAGATCCCGGAGGCAATACCTACCTCACCCAGTTGGCTCCATTTGATATGTATTCCCTGGAACTCATCAAAGGCCCTGCGGGCTCCTTGTATGGCGCTGCAACAGGTGGGGCGCTCCTGATAAAAACCAGACCCGCCAGCTGGCTTCCGGGATTCACCGCAGAATATAATTACGGTACGTTCAACAGCCAGACCATCAATGCGCAGGTGCGGACAGGCAATGAAAGCGCCGGAAACATCATCAATTTCTCTCATCAGACTTCAGACGGATATCGGGATCATACCAACCTTCGCAGGGATATTGCCAGCTGGGAATCGGTGTTGAAAAATACGGACAGGCAAACCCTGAGCACTTATGCTTTTTATGGAGATCTCTATTACCAGACTCCTGGTGCGCTGAATCTGGCAGAATATAAAGCCAATCCCAGGCAATCGCGACCCGCCGTGGGTGCCACACCCTCTGCCACACAGGCGCAGGCAGCCATTTATCAGAAAACTTTTATGGCGGCAATTACAAATTCCTACCGCTTCAGTCCGGTATTTCAAAACACGACAAACTTTTACGGAGCTTATACTAACTATGTCAACCCTACTTTCCGAAACTATGAATATCGCAGCGAGCCGCATTTCGGAGGGAGAACCATATTTAACTACACGAAAGACGGGTTTCATCTGAGCTTTGGAGGCGAGGCGCAGAAAGGATTTTTCCAGACTCAGGACTATGGCAATAAAAACGGTTCGCCGGATACCCTGCAAACAAACGATAATATCAATACCTGGACCTATACTTTTTTTGCACAGGCGGATGTATTTTTCGGAAAGGGATGGCAGGCATCAGCAGGTGTCAGTTACAATGAATCTTTCATAGGAATAAAGAGAATTTCGGTTCCCGGATTTGTACCCAGAAATAAAACATTCGGTAATGAGCTCGCTCCGCGATTGGCCATTTCAAAAAAGATAACGCCCGATGTGCTGTTATATGCCAGTATCTCCAAGGGATTTTCTCCTCCCGCAGTTTCAGAAGTGCTTCCTTCTACCGGAAGTATCAATACCGGTTTGCAGCCTGAGAACGGTATCAGTTATGAAGCCGGTGTTAAATCCGGGTTTTTGCAACAGAGATTGTACCTGGAAGTGATTGCTTTCTACTTTGAACTGCAAAATGCCATCGTCGTACGTAAAGACTCCAGCAACGCCGACTACTATGTGAATGCGGGCTCCACTACCCAGAAAGGAATTGAATCGCAGATTTCATATCAGCTGCTGCCATCTGCCATGGGTCTGATCAGCAGCGCCCGTGTCTGGGCTTCCTATACACTTGATCATTTTACCTATGGCGATTTTAAAAAGAACAGTACAAACTACGATGGGAAACATCTGCCCGGTGTGGCGAACAATACCTTCACAGGTGGCATTGACCTGGCCAGCAGGCCCGGCATTTTTTTGCACCTAACCTATTATTACAGCGACAAGATGCCGCTGGACGATGCCAATAGTTCCTATGCATCAGCCTATCAACTGGTCGGTGGAAGAATAGGTTATGCTGCCCCGATGAAAAAAATAAACCTGACTCTTTTCACTGGCGTCAACAACGCTTTCAACGCGAAATACAGTCTGGGCAACGACATCAACGCCGCTGCGGGCAGGTATTACAATGCAGCCGCTACAGCCAATTATTACGCAGGCATTACCATTAATTACAATAAAAGGGCTAAATAAAAAATTCCTTCTGATTTTCTGCTACTCCTTTACATTTGCAGCATCTGGTTCCCGCCCCTGGGCGGGATTAAAAGGGAAGTCCGGTGAAAGACCGGCGCTATCCCCGTAGCTGTAAGTTTCAAATAATCCTGGTTTTTCAGGATTTCAGCTGTTTACGCTGCAGCCACTGTCCCTGCTAATGAAGGGATGGGAAGGCAGTAAACAGGAAACGAGCCAGAAGACCTGCCAGATGCATTTTCCATCGCAACGCTTTCGGGTGAAAGGCAGGCGGAGTATATACGGTCTCCTTTTATATTCCTTCTGGCGTTTTATCCTTTCGTTCGATGTTAGTCATTGATCAGAAAAGGAAAGGATGAAGAACAGGATTTTTAAATACCGGCTGACCCGTTGTCACTATAATTTTGGGCAAACACTGCTCCTGGTTTGGGTAACTATTTTTCCGGGATGCCTGGTCTTTGCCCAAACGAAAATTGACAGCGGAAGGGTTTTACAACGTGTTACTGTAACAGCTGAAAAAAAGCAAAACGCCTATTCATCTGTTGTTCCGGTACAGATCTTAAATCATGAAACCCTTCAGCAAATCAACGCAGAAACCATCGCCGGTGCCGCTAAATATTTTTCCGGGGTGCTCATCAAGGACTATGGCGGAGTCGGAGGTCTCAAAACAGTTTCCGTCAGAAGTCTGGGCGGATTAAATACAGGACTGGTCTACGACGGAATTTCAATTGCTGACGCACAAACTGGCCAGGTGGATCTGAGTAAGTTCTCCGCCAGCTTTGTGCAAAGTCTCGAACTGGATCAGGCTAATCCGCAACAACTACCCCTGCCCGCGAGAATTTATTCCTCAGCCTCCATACTTTCATTTACCAGCAATAGTTTCAATACCACAAATTTCAGTCATGGGAAATGGATGGCCGGAGTACATACGGGCTCTTTTGGATTATGGCAGCCTTATGCAGGTGTTTATATTCCGGTTAACCCGAAAATGGTAGTCAGTGGCAATATTGAGGCAACCTGGGCAAAAGGCAATTACCCCTATACTATTGAGAATGGGATGTTCTCTCAGGAAACGAAACGCAGCAATTCAGATATCCGTGCCTTTCAGGGCGAAATAAATATCGTCAACCGGTTTTCCGACAGCTCCCAATGGCAAACCAAACTCTGGGGATATAGCTCTGAAAGGGGCTTACCCGGAAGTATTATTTTCTTTAATGATATATCTGTACAACGACTCCAGGATAAAAACTTTTTCGCGCAGAGCCGATATATAAAAAAAATCAATCCGAAAACGACGCTGGTCGTTTCTGCAAAATACAGTTCATTGTATACCCGGTATACAGACCCGAATTTTCTGAACAATGCGGGGGGGCTGGACGACCGCTATACTCAGAATGAAATCTATGGAAGTCTCGCCCTGAGTCACCGGATAGGAAACTATTTTACCCTGGCTCTTGCGTCTGACCTCGCTTCCACTTCTCTGACTGCAAATATCAAAGCCTTTCCAAATCCCATAAGACTCCAGCTTTGGAATAACTTTTCGATTCAGTTTGCACGCTCGCACTGGCAGGTCAATGCCTCACTACTGAATACGAATGTGAACGACAAAACGGAAACCGGAAAAGCCGCCGATAGTAAAAATAAATTCACGCCGGCTTTGGCACTGGCCTATAAAACAGCTGCTGAAAGTCCTTTCCTTTTCCGGCTTTTTTATAAAGACATATTCCGTATGCCCAGTTTCAATGATTTATATTATACATACAACGCCAACACGAATCCTAAACTTCAGCCTGAATATTCCAGCCAGTATGATGCAGGTGTCACCTATACGGAGACCTATACATCATCAATTCGTATCAGTCTGAGCGCAGATGGATACTATAATGAAGTAAAGGATAAAATCATCGCCATCCCCTCGCAAAACCTGTTTATATGGACTATGCAGAATATCGGCAAAGTGCAGATAAAAGGCCTTGACGTTAACGGAGAAATTAATGGCCGTTTCTCCCGCTTGACGAGATGGTCGGCGAGGTTTGCTTACACCTGGCAACAGGCACTGGATATGACTGATCCCGCCAGTTCCCAATATAAAAATGAAATACCGTATACGCCCGGGAATTCGGGCTCGGCTCTCGCCGTTTTATATTATAAAAACTGGAGTGCCGGATACAGTTTTTTATTCTCGGGCAACAGATATACGCTCGGAGAAAACGATCCTGGCAACCAGTTAGCGGGCTGGAATACGCAGGATTTATTTCTCGCCGTCCAAATACCTGCGAAACATTTTACGACCTCGTTTAAGGGAGAAGTCAACAATATTTTTAACGAGCGCTACGATGTGATTCACTATTACCCTATGCCCGGCCGGTCCTTTCAATTGAGTATAACCATTAGCAACTTATAAAACGACAATCATGAAAAGAAATCAACTTACTCATTTAGCTATCGCACTCACTGTATTTTTTATTTCCTGTTCAAAAGATCCTGTGAAACCGCCGGTTGCACCCAAAGTAACCACCGGACTTTATATTATGAACCAGGGTAATTATGGGGCAAATAATACCACACTGACCTACTATGACTTTGCCAGCAACACGGCAACCACCGACTTCTTCAAAAACACCAATGGTTTCGGTCTCGGCGATACGGGAAGTGATTTTATTATCTATGGAGGTAAAATGTATCTGGTCATCAACAATTCCGGGTATGTGGCTGTGGCGAGCAGTTTAACAGGAAAGTTCACCGATACCATCAGTTTTAAAAATGCAGGAGTGAACAGGGGACCCGAAAATATCGTATCCGCCAATGGAAATGTTTTTGTTTCATCAACTGACGGGACGGTTGCGGTAATTGATACAAACACACTGGCCATCACCAAATTTATCACGGTCGGATCCAATCCTGCACAGATGGTTGTAGCCGGGGATAACTTATACGTCAGCAATACCGGTGGATTCAGTCCGAGTTTTGATTCCACAGTGTCTGTAGTCCCTCTGAACACATTGACCGAATCATCTAAAATAATGGTGGGAACCAATCCAGGAAGTATCACCACCGATAATACAGGAAATATTTACGTGGCCTGCACGGGCGACTACGGATCTGTTGCGCCCAGTCTGGTCAAAGTAAGCCTGTCTACCAATAAAGTGGTTAAGACTGCCGCAATTGCTGTGGGAACCATTCGCTATTATAACAGTACTTTATTGACGACAGGAGGATATCTGGGCACAGCCGACGTAGCCATTCTGAACCCTGACGACCTGACGGCTATAAGATCTTCATTTATAACAGACGGCAGCAGCATCGTCAATCCTTATGGACTGGATATTGATCCGGCTACGGGTGATGTATATGTGGGAGACGCAAAAGACTATGTTTCTTCGGGAATTCTGTATGTGTTTGACAAAACAGGCAAGAAAAAATACTCCTTTTCTCTGAGCCCGGGGATTAGTCCTATTAAAACGGTGTTGATTGAGCAATAGGCAAGTGTGGGAGTTTATAATTAATTTTGCTGCCTCAACTTTAAAATATGCAACCAGGAATTAATGAGTTACTGACGGTGACCTTTACCCTGTTTGCCGTAATTGATATTGTGGGTTCGATTCCCCTTCTTCTTTCGCTAAAAAAGCAGATGGGGGGAATACAGGAAGTCAAAGCCACCCTGATTTCCGGCGGTCTGATGATTTTGTTCTTATTTCTGGGAGAGCCATTGCTTCACGTGCTGGGTGTGGAGACCCATTCGTTCGCTGTGGCGGGTTCTATTATTATATTTATTCTGGGCATAGAAATGGTTCTGGGTGTTGAATTATTCAAAAGCGATAAAGACAATAAATCATCCCTGGTGGTACCTATTGCTTTTCCTTTAATCGCCGGCTCCGGAACACTTACCACTATAATCTCGCTAAAGGCGAATTATCATGAAAGCATGCTCCTGATTGCCATTCTGATTAATCTGGTTATCGTTTATGCCGTGTTGAAATCGCTTGATTTAATTGAACGTATTCTGGGTCCCGGAGGAATGGTTGCGATACGTAAATTTTTTGGCGTAATATTGCTGGCCATTGCAATAAAAATATTTAGCAGCAATGTGCCCGGACTGATTAAATAGGCCTCGTCGTACAATGGATAGTATAAGAGTTTCCGAAGCTCCAGATCCAGGTTCGATTCCTGGCGAGGCCACTTACACCAGGTAACCTGTCAACTGTTCAACCTGAAAATGGCTGCATTGAGAATGGTTGCAAAACTTACCCAACAGATATAAGGCACCAGTAACCAGGCTGCTGTTTTGTCCATTTTCGAAAACGAAAAGATGGTGAGGATGATCATTATCCAGAGAAGAATGATATCTGTCAACGCCCAACCGGTCTGATGGAAATAAAAGAAAATAAAGCTCCAGCAAAAATTAAGAAAAAGCTGAACAAAGAAAAAACGAAGTGCCGTTGTTTTTTGTTCCGAAACGGGTTTTTTCCATATAAGGTATAGAGATATGCCCATCAGGATATACAGGATGGTCCAAACGGGTCCAAAAATGGCATTGGGAGGATTAAAAGACGGCTTTACGAGATCAGCGTACCAGCTGTTGATATTGGCAGCGGTAGCAAAACCGGAAATTGCCCCAACGCCAAGGGTAATTGCCAGCGCAAAAACTAGTTTCATACTGAAATTTACCAACAAAAATATAAAGAATCATGCCTTTGGTAGGTCAATGTCGTAAGCCCGACGATTTGAAAGATGAATTCATTGAAATTTAGTCGGATATTGCCATTGCAAGAATCCCTATTATGCAATTAACAGACAGGTCTTTTATTCTCAAGAAATATTCCCTGTTTACAGATTTGACGGATGAAGAATACTTGCAATTGGACGTCAGTGATAATTATAAGGAAGCAAAAAAAGGAGAATATATTTATTTTGAAGCCTACCAGCACCAGAACATCTATTTCATTAAAACGGGTAAAATTCGCCTCGGTTACCTTGACAAGGATGGCAATAAAATAATCAAGGATGTGCTTGGACCCGGCGACTTTTTTGGACAGGTGAGCCTGAGGAAAGAAAACCTAAACGGGGAATTGCCCAGGCAATCAAATCGGATGTCAGCTTATGTTCCTTCACGCTCGATAGTTTCAACGAATTGCTCGCCAGTAAACCCAAACTGGCAGTGAGGTATAGCAAAATTTCAGGTTTTAGAATCAGGCGCTTCGAAAACCGTTTGGAAAATATACTACGTAATGATGTTAAGACCCGATTACGTTTGTTTTTGAATCAACTGCTTTCCGAAGTGAAAGATTCCGCAAAGTGGGTCGGAACAGAAGTCCGTATTCCCAATTACCTGACTCACGAAGAAATCGCCCAGCTGATAGGAACCAGCCGGCAAACCGTCACCACCCTGTTAAACCTTTTAAAGGACGAAAAAATCTGTGCCATTTCGAGAAAGGAACTGTGTTTTTATAACATGAAAATGCCCGTAAATAATTAACCGGTGCTTCGATTCTGTCATCTCCTTTTTAGATGGAGAAAAAGCCCTCGTGGACGGAGTGTTATGAGCGGCCACATGCCGGGTTTCTCTTTTGCAGGACTGATATTAAATTCTTTTAAAATCAAAAATAGAATAATGGCCATTTCGGCCATAGCGAAGTTGTTGCCTATACACATGCGGGGACCTGCGCCAAAGGGGAAATAATTCTTAACTTTTTTTGATTTTGCCGGATCGGGAAACATAAACCGTTCGGGATTAAATATAGATTCGTCTTCCCAATAGTTTCGATTGCGGTGAAGTCCGTAAAAAAAAGGAATGATAATGGTTCCCTTTGGAAAATGGAATTCTCCAAAACGATCATCTTCCAACGCGACCCGTTCAGTCATCCATGCAGCGGGGTACAAACGCATAGACTCCGAAATAACTGCATTCAGAAATTCTTCTTTTGTACTGTCGTAAAGGTTTATTTTACTCAGTCTTTTTTCCAGTTTTTCCAATTTTTCCGGGTGGGATGCCAGCAGATATAATATCCAGGACAAGGTATTGGCAGTGGTTTCGTGACCCGCAAAAAGCAGGACCAGAATTTCATCTGTTATCTGTTGTTCTGACAGTGCAGCGCCGCTATCTTCATGCCTTGCCTGCAACAACATATCAAGCAGATCATTTCGCATTTCAGATTCGTTTCGGCGCTTTTGAATAATCTCATTGACTATCCGCCGGATCATCCGGGATTTTTCAACAACTTTTTTATTCGATTGATTAAAGGGATAAAATAGCTTTCTATATGGCTGGTTCACGTCTTTCAAAAGAAAATCCTGTATGTCAGTAAACGATTCACTAAGGACTTTGATCATTTCAGGAGACAACTGAATATCAAAAAGTGAACGAATCAAAACAGAAAAAGAAAGCTTGTGCATCAGGTCATAGATATCAATATTTTGTCCTTCGGGAAACGCCTTTATGTGCTCTGAACCTGTATTCGAAATATTTTCAAGCAGGGTCTGAATTTTGGCATGATGAAAAGCAGGTTGGATTAGGCGTCGCTGTTTCAGCCAGACTCCGCCATTCGAAAAGAGAAGCCCCTTTCCGAATAACCGGGCAGCTGTTTTTGTACTCAATTCAGATTTCGCAAAGTTGCTGTGATGATCTTTCAATACATATTCAATGAACTCCGGATCTTCCGTAAGAATAACTTTACCTATTCCAAAAAGTCTGACAGAATAGGTGCCCGAATATCTGGACATATTTTCGGAAATTGTTCCAATCGGGTCCTGCAGAAACGCAAACGACGTAAGCAGACTCCGCCATAGATTATTTCCCGGTGGAAAATGATATTTCCGATAGATTTCCTGCATATTAAACTGAGCCGTATTTAAGTAAAATTAAATTAAAAAAGATCCCATAAATAGTTATTGATCTTAGTCAAGACTGGCCCTTTCTTAATCCGCGGATATTTTTTAATACCAATTTCAATACCTAGCTTTGTACTGTAATACTAATTGTTACAGTATGAATGACAGCCGGTTTTCGGTTTCCATGCACATCCTTACTCTCCTGGCAAGGTCCGGAGGGGAACTCCTTTCTTCTGATGAAATGGCTGAAAGTATCAATATCAATCCGGTTCTGGTTCGCAAAGAGCTGATCAATTTGCGTCAGCATAAGCTGGTTGCCAGCAAAGAGGGTAAAAATGGCGGTACCTGTCTAATGAAACAGCCTGCGGAAATTTTTCTTTCAGATGTTTACCTCGCCGTTCATTCTTCTACTCTCTTTGGGCTGTCTAAAAATAAACCTAACCCTTCCTGTCCGATAGGCAGGCAAATGACTAAACACCTGAACAGCCTTTACGCAGATGCTGAGACCAGCCTTTTAAAAGAATTGAAAAAAATAACCCTTAAAAAATTTGTAAAACAATTCGGATAAATATTCTGACAAAAACAACAACTCGAATTATTTCATTAAATAAATAAAAACAGAAAGAATGAAAATTGCAATCATCGGAGCGAACGGAAAAATTGGCTCAAGAATTACTTTGGAAGCACTGAACCGGGGGCATACCATTACGGGCATTGCGAGAAACCCGCCTTCCGGCGATGTGACTGAAAATTTGAAATGGATCAGGGCAGATGTATTGGATACTGTTGCTCTGGCAGAGGCCGTTAAAGGACATGACGCCATAGTCAGCGCCTTTGGCATCGAATGGGGTAAACCCGAAACGTACTCCCTGTTCAGCGACGTAGCCCGGTCGCTGATCCTTGCGGCAAAACAAGCGGGCGTTAAAAGACTCATTTCTGTGGGCGGCGCCGGCAGTCTCGAAGTGGCTCCCGGATTACAGCTCGTTGATACTGCGGAATTTCCGGTAGGCTGGAAAGCGGGTGCGGATGAGCAAAGAAAATCTCTCGAAATATTCAGAGAAGAAAACGAACTGGACTGGACATTTTTCAGTCCCGCCATTATGATCGAACCTGGCGCACGAACAGGGAAATTCCGGTTAGGTAAAGACAATCCCGTCTTTAATATAAACGGCAAAAGTGATATCAGTTATGATGACTATGCTGTTGCACTGATAGATGAACTGGAGAAACCCCAATTCATCAGACAGCGCTTTACGATAGGATATTAATTTTATTGTGTTTGCACACAATTATATTTTGAGTTCGTTTTTAACAATCATTTCGGAGAGGGGGCAGTTTTTATTCATTTCTTTAAAAATAGCCCCCTCATTTTTTGCAAACCTTAGTTAATCATTTTATCTTGTAAGACCAATATGACCCAATGAAATACTTTTTGTTCATTTCTTTTTTTCTTCACTCAGGCATTGGGTCCAAAGTCAAAAACACATTTTATCCGGAAGTTGATCTTATGCAGGTGCGTCTGGCTCCCTGGCCCATAAATATGCAGCGGGTTGTTTATTTTACGGACACCTGTTATGCCATTCAATTCCGCGACCAGTCGACCATGAATGGTATTGCGTTAAAAACTATGGACCTCGAAACCATGGAACAGCTAAAATATTTCAGGGAAGGATTGCTAACCCTGAAAAAGGGACAAAATGGAGATGTCGCCATCTTCAGGAATTATTCGTTAAAAAAGGTTGGAACAAAAAAAGAGAATTCCTGGTATATCTTAAGTTATGATGGTGCAGTTACCAATTTCCAGGAAGCCCAGGCAAACAGAATCATTTTTATAATCAACAGCTATATCGCCAATCAACATTAATTCCAAATTTTAAAACCCATTCGATCGTATGAAAAAGTTCCTGGTACTACTTTTATTTGCTCCACTAGCCATGAAGGCCCAGTTTAAGATCGTAAACTCAGCGACTATAAATATTGCTGACGTGAGACAGGGCACATGGCCGATTAGTCTTCAGCGTATCACCAAACAAACAGATACCTGCTATGTGCTTCAGTTCCGCACACAGGAATTCAATAATTCCGTAATTATAAAAACTCTGAAATTCCGTGACCTGGCGCAGTTAAAGTATTTCCAGCAGGGTTTAACTGCCTTAAAGACAGGGAACAACGGAGATGTAGCCGAATTCAAGGATTATACAATTAAACGCGTTGATGTGTATAAGGAAGGCATTTCCTATATACTTACCTGCGATGGAGGTCTGACTAATTTTCAGCAACCTGAAGCTGACAGAATGATTACAGCTATAAACAAGCAATAAAAACTATTGAGGAAGCCGGTTGCGCAGCAAACCATATACGAATGTACCGGCCAGCGCACCGGCAATCGCCATAACCATAACTGTGTAACCATTTCCCAGCAGAACAAACAGGGGACCCGGACAGGCGCCGGTCATTGCCCAACCCATTCCAAATATGGCGCCGCCGAACAGATATCTTTTCCAGGTTTTGTTCTTGTCAGTAAATTGAATAGGCAAACCATCAACATCTTTCAAACGGAATTTCTTAATCGCAGCCACTATCAGCATACCCGTGATAACTGCCGTTCCAATAATACCATACATAAAGATGGATTGAAAACGAAACATTTCCTGAATGCGATACCAGGAAACGGCTTCTGATTTCGTCATTATGATCCCAAAGAGAACACCTGTTACGATATATTTTACAGCTTTCATGAATTTATTTAAAAATAAGAGGAAAAAGAAAATGTGTTGTCAAAAGCCCCCCGATAAAAAAACCAATAATGGCAATCAATGAAGGGAGCTGGAGTTCCGATAATCCGGAAATAGCGTGACCAGAAGTGCAGCCTCCCGCATATCTGGTACCAAAACCAATTAAGAATCCACCACCCATAAAAACGACCAATCCTTTACCCGTCAATAAATAATTCCAGTTAAAGATGAAGGCAGGTTCAAGCCGGCCATCAAAAGGGATATTTAATTTCTGCAAATCATTTATGGTTGCAGCAGACAGCGTAAGGGGTTCGGCGGACTGCAAAAAACGGGAGGCTATATAACCTCCCAATACGGAGCCTGCCAGAAACCAGAGATTCCATTTTTGTTTCTTCCAGTCAAAATTGAAAAAAGAAACACGCTTACCGGCCCCCAGCATGGAACAGATATTTGAAAGATTGGCAGAAAATCCAAAAGACTTACCGGAAAATAAAAAAATGGCCATAATACCTGCTATAGCCGGGCCGGATACCCACCAAGGCCAGGACTGACTAAGAATATTCACGTTTATCATTTCGGTCCCAGTTTATTTCGAAGCAGGCTTCTGGTTTCCTGAAGGGCCGCGAGGTCGTTGAATGCGTCTTTGGGCACGAGGAAAAAGGATCTGCTGTTAAAATATAAATGAAAGAAAAAAGGTGTTTCCAAAAAAGTGCTGAAGTCGCTCCAGTCCCATGCATGGGTACCACGTTCCGTTTGCAAAACCACCTCTCTGTCATTAAAATCCATACTAAACTGGTCTCGGAAAGTCTGGGATTTTTTGTATACGCTTAGCGGCAGAATATACCAGAACGTGACAAGCAACACGAACCATAATATGGAGAAAAGAAGAAAGGAAAGCGGTCTTATTTTGTGCATATAGTAGAGCACTGCACTGAGTATGGTAAACAGATTAACAATGATCAAAAGTATTTTTATTTCAGGTCTTGAAATGAAATGATGCCGCAGCGCACTCAGCACTTGTTTTTTTTCGTATTCAAAATGAATGACCATTTCAGGGAATTAGTTGTTTTTCAGAAATACTCCAGCGATATAAAGATTTGCCGTCTTCTCCGCAAAACTGTACATGGAAAATTCTCTCAGTTTTTTTGCCGTCAACAGAAATCCGGGCAAAGTTCCTTTTCTCAACGAGACTACCGGACACGCGGGCCGGATTTGTTAGTTCGGCCCCCTTCACTTTGGCCACTCCGCTGGTAAAAGGTGAAACAGTAATATCGTACAGGTCGTAATTATTTTGTCTGATTGTCTTGATGATTTCACTGTGATGGCGGTCGCCGGTTAAAAAAATGACACCTCTTGTTTTCGACCGGTTTAAAAAATTCATGAGTTCATGGTATTCGTAGCTGTAATTGTAAAAACCCTCATCCGTACTCATCGGATTGAGTGACTGACTGCCCACCACTATAATCTTAAAAGTGGCGAGACTCTGAATCAGTGCATCTTCCAGCCAATGCAGCTGTTTATCTCCGAAGAAGTGTTTATCCGGATTGGGTGCACCATTCACGCTGTCTTCCAGTTCATCCGCACTACGGAAAAACCGGTCATCAGTAAGGAATAAATCGACATCACTGTATGAGATTTGCGAGTAAATCCCTTTTTGATCCTCTCCGTAAAAAGGATTCGGCCAGTATTTCATAAATATTTCGCGGGATACGTCTTTGAGACCATAGGAACTGCCGGAATTATCCGGACCAAAATCGTGATCGTCCCAAATGGCATATTGTGGCATGGCTTTCAGGAGATTCCTCAAAACCGGCTGGGCGCGGTCACGGGAGGCACGATACCAGAGTCCCCAGGGGCTCAGCAGATCTACTTCTCTTGTATACCAGTTGTCTCCCAGCCAAAGGGCAAAAGCTGCCGTGTCTTTTGCCATCGATTCAAAAATGACCGAGTCGCCTCCATAAGGTTTCCCCGGACGGTCGTATTCAGGTTCATTGAAATAGGCACAACTGCCGGTCAGAAAGGTAAAATCCGGCGCTGATTTGCGCCATTGCCACAAATCCTTTGTCCGGAATGAACCTCCGGCTGAAGAGGGTATCTGATTAATGACGAACTGGTAACTATACCGACAGTTAAAATCAAGACCGCCGAGATCGATTCGTATGGGATTGAATTCATTGCCCAGCGGACCGGAATAAGACTTTAGCCAGGATTTTTCAGGCGCTGTCTCTTTCCAGTACCTGATTGTAACCGATACGACCTCTCTGGTAACTTGCAGCCAGATACTGGCCGTTCTGAGTTCTACCTGACCCAGCATGGGGCCGGCAACAACCGGGCTCAATTTCGTATTCTGTGCTCTAATGGCAAGGGTGGGTATAAAATAGAAAATCAACCAAAGCTTTTTCATATCAATACATTGGTTTCACAATGTACTAAGAAGCGCTATGATTGATGAAAATCGAAGCCCTAAGAATTTAACGCATATCGCGACAGCGGCTATAGTGATGGGAAGCTGCCTCGTAAGGCGTAACAGAACGACTGCAGGAATATAACAGGGTTAAGAGCAATGCCAGGGCCAGGATCTTTTTCATGGTTTTCATTTGTGGTTACCAATAAACGACATAATTGTGGATAAAATTGCCAGTCAATTTGCCCATTTTCAAAGCATTTTATAGACTATTTCCCATTTTGGGAAAGCTGCTATTAAACGTTGGCTTCCTGTGCAGGTAATTCATGATCATTTGCCAGCCCGGGAGCCGTCTGGCTGGTTTAAAATAAAGATCCCCGCATAGATATGCGGGGATCATGGTTATGTAAAACCGTCCAAAGTATCTTTCAGCATCAACTACAGCCCATGCTGTTTCCACAGTTCAGGCATTTATAACAGGTTCCGCTGCGAATCGTGATATGTCCGCAGGTATTACAGGCCGGAGCATCACTTTGCATGCTTTTGGCTGCGGCGTTTACAGCGCTCATTCCGCCATCCGACATACCCTTTCCGGAAGTTTTTGATGGATGAGGACTGGAAAGGGAAACTGATGGCTTAGCCAGAATCCGCACGTCACTTAGTTCAGGCGTTTTTTTTTCCTGCTCTGCAGCAGGGTGAACAGGCTGATCCCATTCCGCTGTTCCGGTATTCATCACTTCCGGTTTGTCCAGTACATGAACCAGATCGGTTCTGCCCAGGTATTCATAGGCCATTGACCGGAAAATAAAATCGACAATCGAAGTGGTGCTCTTAATATTCGGATGATCCACCATTCCGGAAGGTTCGAAACGGGTAAATACAAATTTCTCTACGAATTCTTCAAGCGGAACTCCATATTGAAGTCCGATCGAAATAGCAATGGCGAAACAATTCAGCATACTTCGCATTGTGGCACCCTCTTTAGCCATGTCAATAAATATTTCCCCGAGAGATCCGTCTGAGTATTCGCCGGTACGAAGAAAGATAACTGGCCATTGATTTTAGCCTTCTGGGTAAATCCGCGTCTCTTGGGTGGCAATGTTCTGCGCTCCACAATAGTCGCCAGTTCTCTTTTCAATTTAGTATCCGGTGAGGCCTGCACCCTTTTTTGTACTTCCAGTAAAAGTTCCTGAACCGTCAGTTTGCTCATATCCACAATATGTGGTTCCAAAGCAACCGGAGGATCATTGGGTATCATTGCTTTCGATTCTTCCGTATTGTCTGTCTTTTTCTTCCTATCGGATTTATTACTCAAAGGCTGGGAAAGCTTGGAGCCATCACGATAGAGTGCACAAGCTTTCAAAGCCAGTTTCCAGCTGAGAAGGTAGGCATCTGCAATTTCTTCAATCGTGGCTTCGTTTGGAAGGTTGATTGTTTTTGAGATGGCGCCACTGATAAAAGGCTGAACGGCACTCATCATACGGATATGCCCGTGAGCGTGTATAAAACGTTCTCCTATTTTACCGCATTTATTCGCGCAGTCAAAAACGGGCAGGTGTTCTCTTTTCAAATTGGGCGCGCCTTCCACGGTCATTGTGCCACAGATATAGTTGTTGGCTTCTTCGATCGCATCGTCACTAAAACCAAGCGCTTCCAGGAGACTCCATTCAAAATTATAATACTGTTCGGCAGAGAATCCAAGACGTTGCAGACATTCTTCTCCAAGATTATACACGTTAAAAACAAACCCTATTTCAAATGCCGAGGCTACAGCAGCATCCAGTTTCTTGATTTCTTCGGCAAAAAAACCTTTTTCGCTGAGAGTTTGATGATTAATATAAGGCGCTCCGGCAAATGTTCCTGCACCTACTGCATACTTTACAATTGATTCAATTTCCCTTTCCGGATAACCCATATTTCTGAGGGCTGCCGGAACAGACTGGTTGATAATTTTGAAATACCCGCCACCAGATAGTTTTTTAAACTTCACCAGTGCAAAATCCGGTTCAACCCCGGTAGTATCACAATCCATAACAAGACCAATCGTGCCCGTGGGTGCAATAACCGTTGACTGCGCGTTCCTGTATCCGAATTTTTCACCCAGCTGTACGGCGTCATCCCAGGCTTTGGTGGCCGATTTTAAGAGATAATCGGGACAATACTGTGCTTTGATGCCCTGCGGCTTGATTTCCAGATTTTCATATTCGTCTGCATCATACGCGGCTAGCCGGTGATTACGCATCACGCGCAACATCGCTTCCCGGTTTTCTTCAAATTTTGGAAATGCTCCCATTACTTCTGCCAGCTCTGCGCTGGTTTTGTAAGCGATGCCGGTCATAATGGCGCTAATCGCTCCTGCAATACCCCTGGCTTCTTCACTATCGTAGGCTATGCCCATCACCATAAGCATGGAACCCAGATTGGCGTACCCCAATCCGAGGGTTCTGTAGTCGTAGGATAACTGGGCTACTTCTTTGGAAGGGAATTGCGCCATTAAAACGGAAATTTCAAGTACAGCTGTCCATAACCGGCAGGTATACTCAAATCCTTCCACATCGATCACATTGGTGGTTTCGTCATAGAACCTGCGGAGGTTTACAGAGGCCAGATTACAGGCTGTGTTGTCCAGAAACATGTATTCTGAGCAGGGGTTGGATGCCCGGATGCGGCCACCACTGGGGCAGGTATGCCACTCGTTAATGGTGGTATCGTATTGGGTACCCGGGTCAGCACAACGCCATGCAGCGTACGAAATCTGGTTCCAAACTTCCTTGGCAGGAATTTTTTTCATGACCCTTCCGTCACTTCTTGCTTTCAATTCCCAGTCCTCGTCATTTTCAAGTTTTTCAAAAAATGAATTGGGGATCCTTACTGAATTATTTGAATTCTGTCCGCTGACAGTTTTATAAGCTTCTCCTTCATAGTCGCTGGCATAACCTGCTGAAATCAGTGCGGCTACCTTCTTTTCTTCCTCCTGCTTCCAGTTGATAAAATCCAGAATCTCCGGGTGATCCAGATCCAGACAAACCATTTTTGCAGCCCGGCGGGTGGTGCCCCCGGATTTGATTGCCCCTGCAGCACGGTCACCTATTTTAAGAAAACTCATGAGGCCGCTTGAAGTGCCACCACCACTGAGTTTTTCTCCTTCACCCCTGACGTTTGAAAAATTTGTTCCTACACCGGATCCGTATTTAAAAATGCGCGCTTCCCTAACCCAGAGGTCCATAATCCCTCCGTCATTTACCAGGTCGTCCTCCACACTGAGAATAAAGCAGGCATGAGGCTGAGGGCGCTCATAGGCAGACGTCGACTTCTTCAGGAGCCCATCTGCCTGATCAACATAATAATGACCCTGCGGCTTACCGGTGATACCGTATGACTCATAGAGGCCTGTATTAAACCACTGCGGGCTATTCGGCACACAGGCCTGATTCAATATGGAATATACCAGTTCCTCATAAAAAACATTTGCGTCTGATTCAGTTGAAAAATAACCATATCTGACCCCCCAGGCTTTCCAGCAATTAGCCATTCTGTGCGCTACCTGTTTAACCGAAGTTTCGCGGCCCAGACTTCCATCAGTCTGGGGAACTCCCGCTTTACGGAAATATTTCTGGGCCAGGATATCTGTTGCTATCTGGCTCCAGCCTCTGGGCACTTCAACGTTTGTCATCTCAAATACGATTTCGCCGGAAGGGTTACGAATCACCGAACTGCGATAATCATATTCAAATTGATCAAATACGTTCACGTCTACCCGGGTATAGCGCCGGCGGAATTGCAAACCTTTCGCAGATTGCGTATGAGTGGCCATAGAATGGAAATGCTTTATGTGGTTAGGAAACTATTAATAAATTGTTAAGCAGGATTCGAAAGTATTTTTTCCTTTTCAGATTTCCGCCTCTTCCTTTTCCACACCTGTGGAAAAACCTGGTTGATAAATTCTGTATGTCAGTCCTGTATTCACTCCTCTGATTTATGCACAGATTTTCCTTCGATGTCCGCAAAAATTTTTTTGGAGAAACACAAATAATCGATTACCTGCGGGCTAAATGACGAGGTTTCGGAAAGCCGGAAAGTTTTCGCACATTTGTAAGGCAATCAATTACATGAAGGAAGCGATCTATCCTGCCTTACTGCTCAAAAAAAGAAACCGGCGCAAATCCTTCGCCCTGCTGATCGACCCTGACAAAGCAGACACTGCCCGAATCAGTCTCCTGGTGGAGATGGCGGTTGTTTCCAAAGTGGACTATCTCTTTGTGGGAGGAAGCCTGGTGATAACCCATCACCTGGATCAGGTGGTGCAACAGATCAAGTCGTTGTGTAAAATCCCCGTTATTCTTTTCCCGGGAACACCGTCACAGGTATCAGCATATGCCGATGGTCTTCTTTATCTTTCGCTGATATCCGGAAGGAATCCGGAACTTCTGATCGGGCAGCATGTAGTTTCTGCACCAGCAGTTAGAAAAAGCGGACTGGAAATTATGTCGACCGGGTATATGCTGATCGACGGTGGCGCACCAACGACGGTTTCCTATATTACCAATTCATTGCCGATTCCGGCCGATAAATATGAAATCGCCCTTTGTACTGCCCTGGCAGGTGAAATGCTGGGTATGAAACTGATCTACATGGATGCCGGATCAGGAGCCCGAAAACCCATCTCAACCGACTTGATTGAACGGGTTTCCGCTGTTATCGAAATCCCGCTGATTATTGGTGGCGGAATCCGGGATCCTGAAAAAGTATATCTTAACGCAAAAGCCGGAGCCGATCTGATTGTGGTAGGGAATGCCATTGAAAAGAACAGTTCTCTGCTGGCTGAAATGGCAGCCGCACTGCATTCCGTTTCAGTAAAATAATCCCCTGATGCCCTGGTCTGCCATATTGTTAAGATTATGCACTCCCGGTTAAAAAATATCTTATAATTTCAGGAAAAGCTGTTACTTTGTCTGGCTAACAACAGTAGTCAACCCATTTTCTTCCGAAATGAAAAAAAACTCACCCATATCAGTCCTCACCGGAATGGTATTGCACGCCTTCAACAAGCGTGGGTTTTTTGTAGCGCCTGTATGCGTTATTTTTTCTGTTCGTCCCATTCCCTTTTGGGTACGACGTTGATATTATTCATCCCATAGACTTCCGATGTCAGGACCTATGCCCGTAATCAGCCGGCGTGTAAATTCAGTGACCCCGTCATTGCCATTTAATTATCTCACGTATTCATTCAATGGAACAAGAACAAAAGTTCACAATACAAATCGCAAATTCCTCACACCAGGATTTTGCGCAAATCATTTGTGATGAAATGGAGTCCTCTGCCAAAGCCAGGGGTACAGGTATTGCCAAAAGAAGTCCCGATTACATCAAGGAGAAAATGCGAGAAGGAAAAGCGGTGATTGCTTTTACCGAAGATGGCTTTTGGGCCGGCTTCTGCTATATAGAAACCTGGAGCCACGGCGAATATGTAGCTAATTCCGGACTCATCGTTGCTCCTCCGTTCAGGAAAAGCGGACTGGCTAAAAACATCAAGAAAAAGATATTTGATCTGAGCCAGAAATTATATCCGGGAGCCAAATTATTCGGACTTACCACGGGTCTGGCTGTAATGAAAATTAATTCCGACCTGGGCTACGAACCGGTAACGTATTCGGAGCTTACACAGGATGAAGCATTCTGGGCAGGTTGTAAAAGTTGTGTGAACTATGAAATTCTTATGAGTAAGGAGAGAAAGAACTGCATGTGTACGGCGATGTTGTATGATCCAACCGAACACAAGGCAAAAGAAACCTCAGAAGATTTCGTCAGGCACAGCAAACTCTATGAGCGTTTTATGAAAATAAAACAATGGGGGTTGCTTAAACATCTGCTTCGCAAGGAAAAAGTAGACATGATCCTGTCGGATCTCGGACTGATCCGTTCAGGCAAATATAAAAAAGAAAAACTCGCCAAATAATCAAAGTGACCTGGAGCAAATGGAAAATAAAAAAGTTGTTTTAGCATACAGCGGGGGCCTGGATACCACTTATTGTGCAATTTATTTGAAAAAAATAAAAGGCCTGGAAGTACATGCACTGACAGTGAATACAGGTGGTTTCAGCGAAGATGAACTGGAAGCCATCGGAAAAAGAGCGCTGTCGCTGGGAGTTGCTTCATTTAAGTCAGTGGACGTTACGAGAGACTACTATGCATCCTGTATTCGCTATCTGATATATGGTAATGTGCTTAAAAATGCCACTTACCCACTGAGCGTAAGTGCTGAAAGAATGGTTCAGGCAATCGCGGTAGCCAAATACGTTCAGGAAACAGGTGCTGAATATGTAGCTCATGGCAGTACGGGAGCGGGAAATGATCAGGTGAGATTTGATATGATTTTCACCGGTATGGTACCCGAAGCGGAGATTCTTACACCGATCAGAGATTTGAAACTAAGCAGGGAACAGGAAATACAATTTCTGAAAGAGAACGGCATCGAAATGAATTTCGAAAAAGCAAAATATTCGATCAATAAAGGGCTTTGGGGCACTTCCGTAGGGGGAAGGGAAACGCTGAATTCCAGGGAGTATTTGCCCGAAGATGCATGGCCAACACCCCTGACTGCAAAAGAGCCTAAAAAAATCAGTCTTGGTTTTGAAAAAGGAGAATTAAAGAAAGTCAATGACAGAAAATTCGATCATCCGGTAGCAGCCATTCAGTACCTGCAGTCTGTCGCCCAGACTTTTGCCATTGGCAGAGATATCCATGTGGGTGATACCATCATCGGAATCAAGGGGCGTGTCGGATTTGAAGCGGCAGCACCTATCGTAATCATCAAAGCACATCACCTGCTGGAAAAACACACGCTCACCAAGTGGCAGTTGTACTGGAAAGAACAACTCAGCGGATGGTATGGAAACTGGCTTCACGAGGGACAGATGCTGGACCCGACCATGCGCAATATTGAAAAGTTCCTGGAAGACTCCCAGTTAACCGTTACCGGAACCGTATTTGTTACACTGGAGCCTTATCGTTTTACCGTCACAGGAATTGAAAGTGAACACGATTTAATGAGCAGCCGGTTCGGTTCCTATGGTGAAATGAACAACGGGTGGACCGGTGATGACGTAAAAGGGTTCGCTAAAATATTCGGAAACCAGACGGCTATATTTCATAAAATAAACGAAGCGGGAAAAAGTAAATAATGAGAAAGTTCAGGATTGGGATTACAGGTGGTGCCGGCTATACCGGCGGGGAGCTGATCCGCATATTGCTGAATCATCCTCATGCGCAGCTCGAATTCGTGCAGAGCAAGAGCCATGCCGGCCAGCTTCTTTCAGCCGTCCATCACGATCTCGCAGGTGATTCCGAAATGCATTTTTCAGAAACACTATTTCAGGACATTGACCTCCTTTTTTTGTGCGTGGGTCATGGAGAAGCGAGAAAATTTTTGATGGAAAACAAGTTGAATCCCGGAATTAAAATCATCGATTTGTCTCAGGATTTCCGCCTGATGGCCAATAATCGGATGACGGGTTCAGATAAATCCTTTATATACGGACTTCCGGAACTGAACCGGAGTATAATAAAATCGGCAGATTTCGTAGCCAATCCGGGTTGCTTTGCCACCACCATTGAGCTCGGACTTTTACCCCTCGCTAAACAAGGATGGTTAACCGAAGTTTTTACTACAGGAGTTACCGGATCCACAGGCGCCGGACAGGGACTAAATTCAACTTCTCATTTTTCCTGGAGAGCGAATAACATTCAGGCTTATAAAACACTAACCCACCAGCATCTGAATGAAATCAATGAGACTGTGAACCAGTATCAATCGGGATTTGGCCAGAACAATATTCATTTTGTTCCGTGGAGGGGTGATTTCACTCGGGGTATTTTTGTGAGTTCACAAATAAAAATTAAACAGGATCTGCCGGATCTGATTAAGTTATATAAAGAATATTACAAAGAGCATCCGTTTATTCATGTGAGTGACGAGGCAGTCTTTATGAAACAGGTCGTGAACACAAACAAGTGCCTGATCCATCTTGAAAAACTGGATGATCTATTAGTTGTTCATTCAACGACTGATAACCTGTTGAAGGGTGCCAGCGGACAAGCTGTTCAGAATATGAATCTGATGTTCGGACTCGACGAAACTGAAGGATTAAAGTTGAAGGCAAATTACTTTTAAGCAGACAGTCCGAAGCTTAAACTCCTATTTTGATCCATATCCTGTCATTAAAAATATAATTCTAGAAATCTGTAATCTGTTTTTATCATGAAGCTATTCGACGTTTATCCGATAAACGACATTTCGATTACCCGGGCAAAGGGATCTTATCTTTGGGACAAAAGCGGTCAGCAATATCTCGATATGTATGGGGGGCACGCAGTGATTTCCATCGGCCATACACATCCTCATTTTGTGTCCAGGATAACAAGCCAGCTCAATCAGGTGGCTTTTTATTCAAATTCTATCCGGATTCCAATACAGCAGGAACTGGCCGATAAACTGGGCAGAATAACGGGTAAGCAAGACTTTCAGCTTTTTCTATGTAATTCGGGAGCGGAAGCGAATGAAAATGCAATGAAACTTGCCTCCTTTTACAATGGAAGAAAAAAAATTGTCGCATTCACCGGTTCTTTTCATGGAAGAACATCACTGGCAGTTGCGGTCACCGACAATCCCTCGATCGTAGCACCTGTTAACCAGACCGAAAATGTGATATTTCTTCCGTTCAATGATACTGAAGCATTGGACAACTATTTTGCCGACCATGGTAAAGAGATCGCAGCCGTCATTATTGAAGGCATTCAGGGAGTAGGCGGTATTCAGATTGCCAAACATTCCTTTTTAAAAAAAATAAGATCGCTTTGTTCCGAATATAATGTCGTATTCATCGCTGATTCCGTACAATGCGGATACGGCCGAACCGGACAGTTTTTTTCACACGACCTCTCGGGTGTACAGGCAGATATTTACACCATCGCCAAGGGGATGGGAAATGGGTTTCCGGTGGCTGGAATGCTGATAGCACCTTTTCTGAAACCCAGGCACGGGATGCTCGGTACGACATTCGGTGGCAATCACCTCGCTTGTGCAGCTGCACTTGCCGTGCTGGAAGTCATTGAGGAAGAAAAACTGATGGACAACGCAAAATCAATTGGAGAATTTCTGATCACTCGCCTGAATAAATTAGACGGCATTAAAAACGTACGTGGTGAAGGCCTGATGATTGGTTTCGATGTTGAAGGCGAACTGAAGGATCTCAGAAAAAATTTACTATATAATCAGAAAGTATTCACCGGTGAAGCGAAGCCTCACACGATTCGACTGTTACCTTCTCTGGCGTTAAGAAAAAAAGAAGCTGAAGAATTTCTGGAATCGCTTCAGGAAGAAATTCACCACATGATTTCATCGCCTAACCTGGTTCAACCTGTATGAAAAATTTTATCTCCATTGCCGACGTAACGAACCTTGATCATCTGATTCAACAGGCGCTGAACTATAAAAAGAGCCCTTTTGCTGACAAACTGCTGGGTACCGGTAAAAAAATAGGTCTTCTTTTTTTAAATCCAAGCCTGCGCACCCGTTTCAGCACTCAGGTTGCCGCCCTCAATCTGGGTCTGGAACCATTAGTGTTCAATGTAGACAAAGAAGGCTGGGCCCTCGAATTTGAAGAAGAAGCCATTATGAGCGGTAGCACAGTTGAACACATCAAGGATGCTGCGCCGGTACTGGGAAAATATTTTGATATCCTATGCATCCGAACTTTCCCCTCATTAAAAAACAGAGAGGATGACTATAGCGAATTATATATATCCCAATTTGTAAAATATGCTGGTATCCCTGTTGTCAGCCTGGAAAGCGCGACACTTCATCCTCTGCAAAGTCTTACCGATCTGCTCACCATAACCGAATGTCTTTTGAATAAACCAGAGATCAAAAGGCCAAAGATTGTATTAACCTGGGCTCCTCATGTAAAGCCTCTTCCCCAGTGCGTGGCTAACAGCTTTGCACAATGGATCAATGCGTGGGGAAAAGCGGATTTTGTCATTACACATCCGGAAGACTATGAACTGGATAGTCAGTTCACTAAGGGTGCAAAAATTCTTCACTATCAGGAAGCTGCATTAAAAGATGCCGATTTTATATATGTAAAAAACTGGAGTACGTACAACGACTATGGTAAAATGTACACCAACGATCCGGACTGGATGCTTACCAATGAAAAACTGCTCCTGAGCAACCAGGCCAGGGTAATGCATTGCCTGCCCGTAAGACGGAATGTGGAATTGAGTGATGAAGTCCTTGACGGACCACAAAGTATCGTCACCCAACAGGCGGGGAACCGGGTGTGGGCTGCCCAATCTGTTCTCAGCGAAATTCTTAAATCCTGAATATGGAAAGTCTCTACGTAGTTAAGATAGGAGGAAATATTGTAGATGACGACGCGCTGCTGACCAGTTTTTTGAAAAAATTCTCCGCTCTCAAAGAGAAAAAAATACTTGTTCATGGAGGTGGCAAACTGGCCACACGGCTGGCAGAAAAACTGGATATTCCCCAGAAGATGGTGGAAGGGCGACGGATTACGGATGCCGAATCACTCAAAATCGTGACTATGGTTTATGCGGGATATATTAATAAAAATATTGTTGCGGAACTGCAATCCATGAACAGTAATGCAATTGGTATCACCGGCGTGGACGGAAATAGTATTTTAGCTCATAAGAGAGTGAAAGGAGATATAGATTATGGTTATTCAGGTGACATTGACCATGTGAACGTGGATTTTCTAGCACAGATGCTGGATACCGGACTTACTTTAGTGTTCGCCCCCATTACGCATGACGGAAAAAATCAATTACTGAATACGAATGCAGATACTATTGCGCAGGAATTGGCCAATTCCCTGAGTTCAAAATATTCAGTCAATCTGATATTCGGTTTTGAAAAAGCTGGTGTTCTTCTGGACGTAGACAATGACAAATCAATTATATCATCGCTTCAGCTCACCCGTTACAAACAATTAAAAGAATCCGGCGTCATTTTCGCGGGTATGATTCCCAAACTGGACAATGCTTTTGCGGCAGTTACTTCTGGGGTTCACAGAGTAATCATAGGAAAAGCAGAGGAACTGGATCAACTCATCACCGGTTTAACCGGAACAACCATCAGTCATGAATAATCCTTCCATTGAAAGATTGCAAACGAATGCCATTGACCTTCTTAAAGAGCTGATCTCCACGCCCTCTTTTTCGAAAGAGGAAAATGATACGGCAGACTTAATCTGTCTTTTTTTTGAAAAACACGAGGTGACTTTTTCCCGTGTTGGAAATAATATTTATGCGAGGAACAAACATTATCACAGTTCCAAAAAGAGCATATTACTGAATTCCCATCATGATACGGTAAAGCCGAACAAGCATTATACCATGGACCCATTTACGCCAACCATAAAGGAGGGTAAATTATTCGGTCTGGGAAGTAATGACGCCGGGGGATGCCTGGTTAGCCTGGCAGCTGTTTTCCTGTACTATTACCACGTGGATGATCCCAAACACAATATTGTATTTGCAGCCAGTGCCGAAGAGGAGATCAGTGGCGTGAATGGTATCGAGCTTGTACTCCCCTATCTCGGTCAAATTGATTTTGGTATTGTTGGAGAACCCACCAAACTGGAAATGGCTGTTGCCGAAAGGGGGCTTATGGTGATTGATTGTATTGCGAACGGCCGCCCGGGTCATGCGGCACGAAATGAAGGGGAGAATGCACTATATAAGGCATTAGAAGATATAGAGTGGATCCGTAATTATCGATTTGAGAAAAAAAGCGCGTTGTTGGGCGAAACACGCATGAGTGTTACCGTTATAGACACAGAAAACAAACAACATAACGTGGTACCCGCACAGTGCAGGTACGTTATCGATGTGCGGGTAAATGAATTGTATAGTTTCGAAGAAATTCTGGAGGCGTTGAGAGAAAACCTGAAGAGCAGTTTCAAGCCGAGAACAACCCGAATGAAATCCACTTCTATTCCACTGGATCATCCCCTGATACAATCAGGCGTCCGTTTAGGAAAAGGTTATTATGGCTCGCCAACAACTTCTGACAAAGCATTAATGCCCTTCCCGGCTCTGAAAATGGGTCCCGGCGATTCCGCCAGGAGTCATACAGCGGATGAGTATATTTATATAGATGAAATCAAAGCGGGTATTGAAACTTATATCAGGCTGCTGAATGAGTTTATCTAACAGGATATAATCAAACGAGGATTGGTCATTATCGAATTGTCGTCAGGTTATTAAAAAGAGATTATCATGAAACTCTGGGAGAAAAAAGGATCGGATGTAAATGCTCAGATAGAGGAGTTTACTGTTGGGCGCGATCCGGAATTTGATATGTTGCTGGCTAAGTATGATGTGGAGGGTTCGGTTGCCCACGTAAAAATGCTTGAGTCGGTTAACATGCTGACTAAGGCGGAAGCAAGTGCCATTTTGAAAGAATTGGAAAATATTGCTCAGGAAATTACAGAGGGAAAATTCAGGATTGAGGCCGGGGTGGAAGATATTCACTCTCAAATCGAATTGAATCTGACCAGTAAAATCGGAGAAGCCGGTAAAAAAATTCACAGCGGCAGAAGTCGGAATGATCAGATAGCTGTTGACATTAAGTTATATCTGCGCGAAGAACTTCTCGCAATAAAAAGTGAAACAAATAACCTCTTTGATTTACTACTGACGCTGAGTGATCAGTACAAAAACGATTTACTTCCAGGATACACCCATCTGCAAATCGCCATGCCTTCGTCCTTTGGATTGTGGTTCAGCGCCTATGCGGAAAGTTTGGTGGATGACCTCGAAATGATGGCTGCTGCTTTTCAGGTTGTCAACAAGAATCCTTTGGGCAGCGGTGCCGGTTATGGTTCATCATTCCCGCTCAACAGGCAGATGACAACAGATTTGTTGAAATTCCGCAGTCTTCATTATAATGTAGTATATGCTCAAATGAGCCGGGGCAAAACCGAGAAACTTGTTTCGTTTGGCATGTCAACACTGGCGGCAACGCTTTCGCGTTTGTCAATGGACTGTTGTCTCTACATGAATCAGAATTTTGGTTTTATCTCTTTTCCTGACGAATTAACAACGGGCAGCAGCATCATGCCACACAAAAAAAATCCGGATGTTTTCGAATTGATCAGGGGACGTTGCAACCGGATTCAAGCCATACCCAATGAACTGAGTTTTCTCATCAATAACCTGCCATCGGGTTATCACAGAGACATGCAGCTTACAAAGGAAATTCTCTTCCCCGCTATTGAAGACCTTAAATCATGTATTCGAATGACTGCCCTGATGCTTTCCAGTATTCGCATAAAAAAAGACATTCTGCGGGATGAAAAATATAAATATTTATTCAGCGTTGAAGCAGTGAATGCGCTGGCAAATCAGGGTGTTCCCTTCAGGGAAGCATACAAAACGGTAGGGAGTCAAATCCAGGACGGTAGTTTTTCTTTCGATCAGTCCAAGCCGCTCCATCATACTCATGAAGGAAGTATCGGCAATCTCAGCCTCAGTGAAATTCGCTCAGAAATGGCAGAAGTGTTAAATAAATTCTAACAGACAATAAGTAAATATTCGTTGCAATTTATCATTAACGACAAGATGCTTTTATTCAATTTTCAAATATTCGTAACTTTATAGAAAAATATATGGTCACTCGTTTATGGAGATACGCCGTATTACTTACGCTTGTTTTTTGCGGATTGGAAAGCCACGCTCAGTCTGCAACCGAACAAAAAAAAGATGATCTGTATTTGCAATTAAAAAGTATGGTGGAAGCCCGACAGTTTCGGTTTCGGGCCATGTCCGCCACTTCGCAGGGCGGCCGAACAGTACAGCTGGGAACAGAATACTATCTTCAGTTAAAAAAAGATAGCCTTAGTGCAGACCTTCCTTACTACGGCCGAAGTTATGCAGCTGCCTTCCCCGGAACAGATCAGGGAAATCGCTTTGAAACAAAAAAGTTTAGTTACAAGTCAGACAGTACGGATAAAAAAGGATGGGAAATAGTAATACAGACCAGGGATCTTCCTAACGCCAATAAAATTTTTATTTCGATCGGCGGCGGCGGGTACAGCACGGTACAAATTACTTCAGCAAACAGATCCCCTATTTCATACTATGGAAATATAGTGCCTTACAATTTCCGGTAACTATTCGGGTTTCACACGCTGTGGCGTATCCTGACCTGAAATAATGGATCCGGCACTCAATGCAATAGAGCGGATGATTTCGGTCATGTTATTCATATCGAGCGTACTCATTTCATCGCCCAGTTGATGGTAATATTTCTCTGAGTCCATTTTGGAAGTGGATATCGTATGTGCTGGTACGCCTTTTTTGGCCAGACTGGCGTTGTCTGAACGAAGGAATAACATCTGGTCCGGATAAGGATCAGGATAAAATTTAAAATTCGTCTTCAGAAGATTTTTCTGCAGGATCTCCCCCATATCTGTTTTTTCGAACCCGGTAATATAAGCCGAATTGCGACCCCATTTACTTTCGGTTCCGACCATTTCAATATTAAACATGGCAACTACCTTTTCGGGGTCCATCATTTTAGAAAAATAAGCTGATCCGAATTCGCCAATTTCTTCCGCGGTAAAGGCAACAAAAACAAGTGTCCGCTGATTGTCATGCAGCGCTTTAAAATATCGGGCAAGGGTAATTACAGCAGTAGTACCTGAGGCATCATCATTGGCTCCGTTATATACTGAGTCAGTCCCTCCTCCGGATTTAACCATACCGAGATGATCATAGTGTGCTGAAAAAATAACATATTCCTCCGGCTTCTTGGTACCCGGAATAATACCAACCAGATTCGTCAGTTTTTGATCTTTAACATCCTGCCTTACCTGTATAGAATATTCCTTAGGATCGTTCCGGGACAGGACAAAAATACGGTTCGCACTTCCTTTAAACTGTGGCATATGCATGGACACCAGTCTGCTGAAACGTTTTTTGAATGAACTGTCGACCAATACCAATACGTTTTCATCTGCGTCGTAATATTTAAATACAATGGCCCTGAAGTCATCTGTTGGCTTTACAATTATTTTTTTATAGTGACTTTCCGCCGTAACGCTGAGCGCTGTATCGGCAGTAAAAGCAACGATGTTATTTTCTTCAACGGACACTCCATCGAAGACGGCAGATGATTGGGTTGTGATGGGATTTACCATTGTAAAAACCTGGTCGTATCCTTTAGCTCCGGGCAGAGGTCTGAGACCAGCAGCTTCAAACTCATTCCTTATAAATACTGCCGCTTTTTCAATACCAGGAGTAAATACCTGCCTGCCCATCATATCGTCGGCGGACAATGTTTTTTCTATCCTCGTAACTTCCTTTACATTTATTGGAGAGGAGGTCTGGGCACTGGAAAAAAAAGACACACTCAGGATCAGCAAAACAAGGGATAAACGCATAAAGGAGTTTTGGAATTTATAAGCTCATCATTTCTTTGAATTTCACCGTCTGCCGTCGGCTTACTTCAATTTTCTCCCCTCCTTTTAGTTCGAGCAGGAGGCCACCGTTAAAATAGGGCTCTATTTTTTCAATTAGTCGCAAATTGACAATATGTTTTCGGTTTGCACGAAAAAAAACTTTTTCATCAAGACGCTCTTCCAGAGCATTTAAAGATTTTAATATCAGCGGTTTGTTTGAAGCAAAATATATTTTCGCATAATTTCCCACACTTTCAAATAAGCGGATCTCGGCAAGTTTGACGAACCAGCATCTTTCACCATCTTTCACAAAAACCTGATCGTTTTCATGCAACAGGCTTCTGTTTACCGTGATGTCTTCATCTGCAGCAGATTCCTTGTCTCGATTTTCTTCGAGGTGAAGTTTATGTAAAGCATCCGCCAGCCTTCGCGGCTCAACAGGTTTAAGCAGATAATCCAGTGCATTTACTTCAAATGCTTTGAGTGCATAATCGTCGTATGCCGTAGTGAAAATAACGTCCGGCGCCTTATCCAGTTCGGATAACATATCAAAACCTGTTTTTCCCGGCATTTGAATGTCCAGAAAAATCAGGTCAGGGCCGAGGCTGTCAATTTTTTCAATACCCTCATTGGCGTTTGCCGCTTCAGCTATAATTTCTATTTCAGGAAATTCCTGAAGTAACTTTTTCAGTTCGTTACGGGCCAGCCGTTCATCATCGATAATTATTGCTCTGATCATAAGTTCTCATTTATATCAATGGAATATGTAATTCAGCTTCAACCATATTTCCGTTAATTTCACGAATATTGAAATTAGCCTCGTCTCCAAATAAAAGATGCAGCCTGTTGCGCGTACTGGTTAGTCCGAATCCATCTTCGTTACCCGTTAAATTCAGCCGGCCCGTATTGCGAATTACGAGTTGATGATAATGTTCCTTCATTTTTGAAACGATCGTAACGGTTCCACCCTTAACCTGTTTGCTTATTCCATGCTTGATGGCATTTTCCACCAGGGTTTGGAGCATCATCGGAGGAATAGGTTGTGCAAGTGTATTCTCTGCAATCTCATATTGTACGTTGAGCCTGTCTTCGAAGCGGATATGTTCGAGTGCCAGATAGTCCTTTACAATATCCAGCTCTTTTTCAAAAAATACGGTTTCCTGTTTTTCAGTCTGCATACTGCTTCTTAGAATATTACTCAACTCTGTGATGGCGGTTCTTGCACGCAATGGGTTTTCATCGATCAATGCACGTATGCTATTCAGCGCATTGAAAATAAAATGAGGATTGATATGACTTTTAATCGTTTTGAGTTCAAGTTCTTTTACGAGCGCCTCCAGTTTAAGCGTATCCAGCTGTTGTTTCCTGGCTTTTTCAATATAATGAAAGAAATAGTAAATGAGCGTCCAGGGGATAATATACAAACCGTTTTCAACCGTGACCAACAAAAAACGGCTGGATAATTCCAGCTTTTTATTTCCGCTTGAAGGATCCAGCCAGTTAATCACCAGTATCCTTATAATTGTATCCATCAAACAAACGATCAAGACACCCAGGGCCAGTCGGAGTAATGCTTTTTCAACCGGTAAATTCAGCCATCCTGCACGATGTATATATGTTCTGAAAGCATGAGTGGTTAAAATGCCAGCCAGCACCTTAATACATAGTGGTATCAGGAACTGCTGATCTACTTTTTGACCAAAAAGAACATTTATAAGGATCAGGATAAGAGCAAGAATTCCCCATCCCCCAATCTGGAGCCACCAATAGTATTTGCTCGTTTTTTGCATAAGTTCAGCCACGGCAAATCTAGCCGATTAATCGACCTTTTTAACATTATAAGTACTAATGGATAATTCCGGCCTTTTGGCGGTCGCCCGCCTCCGGGAAGGGGCAGCTAACGAAACGGACAGAATAAATCGGCTAAAAAATGCTACTTTTACGTGTTTTTTAAATGATCCCCATGGACCTTGTGGCCGGCCCACTTTTACGTAATATTGAGTCTCCTGACGATCTTAAGAAGTTGAGCAGGGTTCAGCTTCAGCAGCTCAGCGATGAATTACGTCAGTATATCATTGATGTCGTAAGTCTGCACGGTGGGCATTTTGCGGCCAGCCTGGGAGTGGTCGAGTTGACAGTGGCCCTTCAGCATGTCTTCAACACGCCGTATGATCAACTGGTATGGGATGTGGGTCACCAGGCTTACGGGCATAAAATTTTGACGGGCCGTCGCGATAATTTCTTTACAAACCGAAAATATAAAGGATTGAGCGGGTTCCCAAACCGGTTAGAGAGTGTGTATGACACGTTTGGAGTGGGACATTCGTCCACATCCATCAGTGCTGCTCTCGGAATGTCCATGGCTGCAAAATACAAGGGAGAAACGGACAGGAAGACAGTTGCAGTCATCGGTGACGGAGCCATGACGGCGGGTCTCGCTTTTGAAGGAATGAATCACGCAGGTGTAGCGGATTCCGATTTACTAATTATCCTGAATGATAATTGCATGAGCATTGACCCCAATGTAGGTGCACTGAAAGAATATCTTACCGATATAACGACTTCACAGACTTACAATAAATTTAAGGATGACATATGGAAAGCCCTGGGCAAACTGCCGGTGGGTGGTCAGTTCAGCAGGGAAATAGCCAGTAAAATAGAGCACAGTATAAAAAGTTTTGTAAGTAAGAGCAGTAATTTATTTGAGGCTCTCAAACTTCGGTATTTCGGTCCTATTGATGGTCACAATCTGAATAAACTGATTGACACTTTGCAGGATCTGAAGAATATTCCCGGTCCTAAACTACTGCATATCATTACCACAAAGGGCAAGGGCTATGCTCTGGCGGAAAATGATCAGACCAAGTGGCATGCTCCCGGCCTGTTTGATAAAATAACAGGAGAAATTTATAAAAAGAAATACGACACGATACAACCTCCGAAATATCAGGATGTATTTGGACACACTATAATAGAACTAGCTGAAAAAAATAAGAATATTTTTGCTGTAACTCCTGCCATGCCGAGTGGCAGTTCTTTGAAATTCATGATGGAAAAAATGCCGGATCGCGCTTTTGATGTCGGCATTTGTGAACAGCATGCGGTTACGCTTAGCGCAGGTATGGCCACCCAAGGCATGCGTGTGTTCTGTAATATTTACTCCAGCTTCATGCAAAGGGCTTATGATCAGGTGATCCACGATGTGGCCATACAGGATCTACCTGTAGTTTTTTGTCTGGACCGTGCAGGACTTGTAGGTGAGGACGGACCAACCCATCATGGAGCTTACGATATTGCTTATATGCGTTGTATACCGAACCTGATTGTGAGCGCACCGATGAACGAATCGGAATTGCGGAATCTTATGTATACGGCGCAACTTGAAAAAAACACTCATCCCTTTGTTATCCGGTACCCACGGGGTGAAGGCGTATTACCTGAATGGAAAACGGCGTTCCAGGAAATTGAAATCGGCAAGGGGAGAAAGTTAAAAGACGGAAAAGATCTCGCGATATTATCTCTTGGTCATCCCGGAAATTTCGTAACTACAGCCCTGCGTCAGTTACGCACTGAAGATCTGGAACCGGCTCATTATGACATGCGATTTGTAAAACCTCTGGACGAATCTCTTTTACACGAAGTGTTTAAGAAATTCGATCGAATTTTGACTGTTGAGGATGGCACCGTGGTTGGGGGCTTCGGTTCTGCAGTACTAGAATTTATGGCAATGCATCAATACCAAGCCCGTGTTGTTATGTTGGGCATTCCGGACAAAATAATTGAACACGGATCCCCAAAGCAATTGCAACACGAGTCAGGTTTTGATTCAGAAGCGATTTATAATGCAGTGAAAAACCTTATGCAGGTCAATCGCCTGGTCTATAATGACTGAAAATTTTCTTTCACTGCGTTTTAACCGAGTAGCGGAACTTCAATGGCGAGAATTTGAGCATCAACTATAGCTTCTAACAGAACATCTTTTGTTGCTGTAACTCCAAGAGCATCTCTTTTTGAAAGGGTCTGACCAGCAGTCCTAACCGAACCATTAATAACAAATAAATACAGCCCGGAATTTTCCCATTTCATTTCGTAAGCGATAGACTTTCCGGCCTGCAAATCAACCAGGGAAAACTTTGCATCCTGATTGATAGGAAGCGCATTGTCGGTCACATCCGGACTCACAACCACCTGCCAGCTGTTTAGGCGGTCCCCAACCTCAAATTTTTTCTGACCGTATAAGGGTTTAATATTTTTGACCTTTGGGAATACCCAGATTTGCAGGAGTTTCGCAAAATCCTTTGCCGAAGCATTGTATTCTGAATGACGGATTCCGCTTCCGGCGCTCATAATCTGAACATCACCTTTTTCAATGATCCCTTCATTTCCCGTACTGTCTTTATGCGCCAGTTTCCCTTCCAGAGGAATGGTCACAATTTCCATGTTTTCGTGAGGATGGGTCCCGAAACCACCTCCGCCGGCGATGCTGTCATCATTCAATACGCGCAGTGCCCCAAAATGAACTTTTTTCGGATCGTGATACTCAGCGAAACTGAAGGAAAAAAAACTGTCGAGCCAACCGTGATTTGCATGACCCCTTTCTGCTGAAGGATATAATACCGTATTCATGTTATTTTGTTTGATGTTCAAACATCAAATAGTATACCATTTTACTCATGTTAAAGAGGGGGAAAATATAAAGGTCAGATTTACAAAGCTTTAGCTATAGATTGCCGAATGAATTCACCTAATTCGGCAATTTGTCAGTATGAAGCTATTAATATCGTATAACGGACGAGGGGGCCTCGGGGATCCAAATTCTACGCTTCTATGGAAAGCGGAGCTTCCTCATTATGTTCAAGGATGAAATTATTGCGTCCTTCGCCAATCAGAATATTCATATAACCTTGTTGAACAAGCTCCAGTATGGATAAAAAAAGAAAAATAGCGTGTATACGGTTTTCGCAGGTTTCAATGATCTTTTCAAAAGGCACCGTTCTGTCACGGAATACCATGTCGATCATATATTTACGGCTATCCTCGATAGTATAATTATATTGTACGACAGTATGGCGTGGCTGATTATTTCGCTCCTGTAACCGGAGCATTACTTTTTCAAAAGTCTTCATCAGTTTAAACAGGCTGATGGACTGAATTTCGGTTCCCTCCCCAGATTCCTCGCCTATCTGAAGCAGCTCTCTGTGAAGATTACCCCTGCGTATCAGCTTCATGCGTTGCTCTTCCATTTCTGCGAGTCTGGCAGAAGCTTCTTTGAAGCGTTTATACTCAAGCACTTTGTTTATCAGTTCTTGCCGAGGATCAATTTCGTTGCCCTGCTCATCAATTTCTTTTCTGGGCAGCAGCATTTTGGCCTTTATACGCATAAGAGTGGAAACGAATAATATGAATTCGCTTGACAATTCAATGTTCAAAGTTTCTTCCTTGTGTATGAAATCGAGAAAATCCTTGATCAGCTTATGTATCGGAATATTATAGATATCCAATTCATCTCTTTCAATAAAAAAGAGGAGAAGGTCAAAAGGTCCTTCAAACTGGGACAAATGAATCTGATAAGAAGCTGAGTTGAGCATGAACGCTTTCTTTAGTTGCAAGGATACTTAAAAGCTGAAAGCCTGCATCTCAAACCTGCAAACTTTTGTTGACATTTAAATCACAAAAAGCCTCATAGCTTAAAGGATACCCCGATGCCCAGAAGTTCTTGTATCTGGGCGGCGGCTCCTCCCGCTGTCCCATCGCTTTTTACCGTCTTGACGTCATTGTCATAAATCATAGTGAACGACAGCGACATCGTTATGACACCGGTTACTTTAACAGCAAGAACATTGGTCCAGTTCACATCTACATCCTGTGGGTCATGCTGATAATTGGAAAACAGATCCAGTCTGCCCGTATAAACTGAGTTCGTACCTATTTTATGCGTATAGGATATTGTAGAATAAGCACCAAATTCCAATTTCACGTTTTTGCCGGTATCAACTCCATATGCCCCCTTGGCCGACAAAGAGTCGTTTTTAACAAAGGTCCATCTCAGGGTGGCCGGCGAAATGAAAAACGAGAAATTGTCGTTGGGTTTGTAGTTCAGACCCGGAGAAACGATCAGATACGCAGGAGCCAGAAAGTCGGAAGTGAGAACGGGGGCTGAATTACTGGGATAGGCATATCCGGGAGCAAATTGCGATCTGAAATTAACCAGTCCGCTGATATACCAGTTCTTACCAATATCATATCCGTATTTCGAAAGAACGTCTATCCGGTCATCGGACTTCCTCGAACCCAGACTGGTTGTATTTAAAAAACCATAAGCCAGGTCAATAGTATTGTCCCAGGCATTCTTACCCTTTTTGTAAAAAGCATACCCGCTGAAAAAACTGGAAAGTCCGAGGATATTTTTGTCGCCACCCGCCGACCAATTATTCTGGGCGCCCTGAGTAAAAGTAAATCTCAACACTCCGCCCGTTTTCCAGAGCTTCGGAATGGTATCATTTGGATCTTTTTTGATCTCGCGGCTGGCTGCATCGCGCATATCCTTCACGGATTTATCCTGAGCTTTAACTGCACAAAAACTAACAAGTATGATCAGGCTGAGCAGAGTTTTCTTCATATCAATAGTGTTACTGTATTGAGAAATGCAGTTTAATATATGGCAGACAATAGTCGCAATCGAAAATCGTACCGGTTATGGTTTCTTTAACTCATCCCTGATTTCAGCCAGCAATTTTTCAGTCGGTGTGGGTTCGGCTGCTGCAGGAACTTTTTTATTTTCAAGGGTTTTGAAGCCTTTTACTATGAGGAAAAGAATAAATGCAATTATGATAAACTTGATAATAGCAGACAGGAATAGTCCATATTTTACTGCACCGTAACTAAGCTGTTCCAGGTTTTCGGCATGGGCCGCTCTTAAGGCAGGCTTTAATAAAAGGGGAGTAATTACATTGTCAGTAAGAGATGACACAATGGCTCCGAATGCACCACCGATAATCACGGCAACAGCGAGGTCCACAACATTGCCACGTAATGCGAAATCCTTGAACTCCTTAAGCATTCCCATAAACTTAGTTTTTAATGGTTATTATTTAAATAATTCTTCAGATACAATCAGACCGACATGATTTCCTTTTCCTTGGAGGCAAGGTGTTTTTCAACAAGTGAAATATGCTGATCCGTAATATCCTGCATCTCTTTTTCTGAATCCTTGGTAAGGTCTTCGCTTAGTCCGTCTTTCTGAAGTTTTTTAATCTGTTCAATTGCCTCTCTGCGAATATTCCTTATAGCAATACGGGTTTGTTCTCCCTCTGCATAGGATTTTTTTACAAATTCCTTTCTCCTTTCTTCTGTCAGCGGGGGCATAAACAGCCGGATGATATTTCCATCATTTTGAGGGGTAACTCCGAGGTTTGCATTAATTATTGCCCTTTCAATGGGTTGAAGCATATTCTTCTCCCAGGGCTGAATCGTGAGCGTCCTGGCATCCATCGCAGACACATTAGCCATCTGGTTGATAATCGTGGGCACGCCATAATAATCCACGCTGACCCCTTCGAGCATCTGCGGATTTGCTTTCCCGGCACGGATTCGTGTGAGTTCATTTTCGAGGTGAGTGATTGCTTTAACCATGGAGTCTTTCGCAACTTCCACAATAAAGTCTAGTTCATCAGACATAGATGATAATTCTTGTTCGGGATTTTACTGGTGAATGTCAAACTCTAATTCTTTTGCTCCAGCATACTATCGCGGATAAAGGTAACCAATTTCGATTCTTTTACCTTCTCATTTTTCTCTTTTCCGCTTGATGCCCAGGATATGGAATGATGCGGTCTTGAATAATATGCAATAGCGATAAAAGTGAAAAAAAGGGCAATGACCGAGAATATCAAGATGGTACATCCAAGTGAGCGTGCCATATAAACGAATACCACCATTCCGGCGTTAATCGCCACCAGCAATAGGGTGATCGTCCTATGGGAAAGACCGCGGTCGATCAGCAGATGATGAATATGATTTCTGTCCGGACTGAATGGCGAACGGCGTTTGAATATACGTATGGCAAAAACCCGAAGCGTATCCAGAAGCGGAATCATTAATATCGTAAACCCAATGGCTGGTGAAGAAACAATGGGATTGACTAACTCCGGCCCTTCGCCCGGGTCAATAAATTTCAAAACAAGGATGGCATTGACCGCACCGATAAGTAGAGAACCGGTGTCTCCCATAAATATTTTAGCCGGTTGGAAATTGAAAATAAGGAAGGCCGCAAGACTGCCGCAGAGAGAAAAGGCAAGTACATAGTAGGGCTCCATATCCGTGCTGAGAAAATAAATTCCAAAAAGTGCGGACGACATTAAACCCAGCGTGCCCGCAAGACCGTCGACCCCGTCGATCAGGTTAAACGAATTGATTATCACGATCACGGAAAAATAGGATATCAGTAAACTAAACATCTCCGGAAGTTCATGAATACCAAAGAATCCATGCATACTGCGAATCTGAATTCTTCCATAATAGATAATCAGAAAGGCAGCGAGTACCTGACCAATAAACTTTTTTATGGGAGACAGAACCAGAATATCGTCTTTCAATCCGAGGAAAAAAATGACCATGGTAGCTGCAATAAAGTACTGGAATTCGGAAGAATATTTTAAATTCATCGTCAGCAGGCACCCAAAAACGAAGCCCGCAAAAATTCCAATACCGCCCAACGGTGTGATGGCAACCAGATGAATTTTGCGTGCATCAGGTACATCAAACAGCTTTTTTTCGTCTGCTACTTTTATTATTACGGGTATCGCAAGAAAAGTGATGGTAAAGGAAATAGCCAGGGAAAGTAATACGTCAAACATGTACCTCAGTTTACATTAAATAATTCAATCATTGCTAAAATCAAGCCTTACCCTTTTGTTGTGCACGCTCTTATTAGAGTGTTGAGATTCAGGACGTTCGGACAGCAATGCGATAATGTTACGGAGCGTATGAGCAAGCAAGTTAGAACAAAAAGTTTAATATGTTCCGGGACCAGGGTAAATTAAATTCCATTAGCTTTGCGCACTTCAGAATAAATCATTTTATATGGCTGATTTAAAGGCGGTTGCTTCGCAAATAAGAAGGGATATACTTAGAATGGTTCATGGCGCCAATAGTGGTCATCCGGGCGGTTCCCTGGGTTGCGCGGATTATTTTACGGCGCTTTATTTCGATATCATGAAACACGATCCTAAATTTTCCATGGATGGAAAGAATGAGGATCTCTTTTTTCTCAGCAATGGTCATATATCTCCCGTTTTTTATGCGACGATTGCCAGGGCCGGTTATTTTGATGTAAAAGAACTTTCCAGCTTCAGAAAACTAAATTCCCGGCTCCAGGGACACCCTACAACACACGAACATTTGCCTGGTGTTCGCATTGCCAGCGGGTCACTGGGGCAGGGCATGAGCGTAGCCATTGGCGCGGCTCTTACAAAAAAACTCAATAAGGACTCCCATTTGGTGTTTTCCCTGCATGGCGACGGAGAACTGGACGAAGGCCAGAACTGGGAAGCTATCATGTTTGCGGCTCATCATAAAGTGGACAACCTCATATCGACGGTAGATTGGAATCATCAGCAAATTGACGGAACTACGGATCAGGTAATGGGTCTTGGAAATATTCGTCAAAAATTCGACGCATTTGGTTGGAAAACCTTGGAAACCAATGGTAACAATATGGACGAATTGGTCGCTACTCTCAAAGAGGCCAAGTCACAGACCGGTAAGAGTCAGCCAGTCGCCATACTTATGCATACTATTATGGGTAAGGGGGTGGACTTTATGGAAAATGACCATGGCTGGCACGGAATTGCTCCAAGCGATGAACAACTCGCGAAAGCCCTTGCACAATTACCTGAAACGCTTGGGGACTATTAACTCAGTATTCTAGTTGAGTTAGGCTTTAAGTTCAAAAGGTTGCAGGGCCGCTTTTCTTGCGGGAATCCATGATGCCAAAAGTACTACAATGAAAATGGTTGTTCCAACCAGTAAAAAATCAGTACCTACTAATTTAACCGGATAATAGTCAATCAGAAAATTCCCCTGTAATGGAACCATCTTAAACCTCACCTGCATCCAGCAAAGGAGGATGGCCAGACCAAATCCCAGTCCTCCGCCAATCACTCCCAGTAAAATTCCTTCATTTAAAAAAATCTGTTGAACAAACCTGTTGTCTGCGCCCATAGCTTTCAGCACCTGGATGTCCTTCTTTTTCTCCAACACCAGCATGCTGAGTGCCCCGACAATATTAAACGCAGCTACTATAAGAATAAGAGTGAGAATAATATAAATCACCCACTTCTCCATTTTCATCGTACCAAAAAGCGTCTGGTTCTGTTCGTCACGGGTTCTTATCATATATTCCGAACCAAATAATTTCTGGAGTTCAGATTTAAGCTCTCTATTCACCTCCCCGTCGCGCGTAGCGATCTCTATAGCTCCGTACTGATTGGAGTCCAGACCCAGCATACGTTGCATAAATGCAAGGTTGGTAATTACATAGTGATCATCAAAATCCTCCTGTATGCGGAATGAACCCGTTGAGATGATTGCTTCAGAACGGACAGCCGCTCCGGGATCAGCAGGATTAATATCTCCATTCCGGAAAAGGTAGACCGTCATTGGTGAAATAGCCCTGTCTGACTCTATATTCAAGGAATACTCAACCCCTGACCCCAGAATTGCCGCTGGGTGCTCCGAACTGCCAATTTCGTAAGATCCCTTGCTAATATTTTTTGATACCCCATTGATAGATTTGAAATGATCGTCCACTCCCTTTAACATTACCGGCTGGAGACTGTTGTATTGTAATAAGGCCTGATCTTCTAACGTAAGTGAATAACCGACAACTCCGTCTGTTTGTCTTAATTTAACCAGGGTTGCATACGGAACCCTGAAAAACTTACCCGTGGCGGGCGTTATTTTTAAATCGGTATAGAAGGAAGAATAAAGTGACCTGACAAGTTCTTCCAAACCGTTAAATACACTGAGCACAACAATAAGAGACGCGGTTCCAAGTATAATCGCACTAACACTCACCCATGAAATGATGTTAATGGCATTTGTCGATTTTTTTGCCTTAAAATAGCGCCAGGCGAAAAGGAACTTCAATGCAAATGAATTGTATCAGGATTCTGTTCCGATATCCGGTTTGGTTTCATTGATTTCTTTAAATAGCGTTTCCATCTTGTCCACGTAATCCAGCGAATCGTCAATATAATAGGTAAGTTGGGGCATACTTCTCAGTTGGTTTCTGATAGAACTCACCAGATCTCTTTTGATTTCCCATGCTCTGTCTTCGATCAGTTTAAGCGCCTCCGCTGGTTTCGAAATCTGGTAAAAACTCAGATATACACGAGCCTCGAACAAATCGGGCGTGATCTTTACCGATGAGATGGATACCATTCCTCCCTGAATCATATTCAAACCCAGCTTTTGAAAAATTTTGTTAATCTCTGCCAGTAATAAAGCGCTTACCTGTTTCTGCCGTTTACCTTCTTTCATATCATTGCCGATTTCAGTGTAAATTTACGGGTTTACGCCCCATCCGGATAATAATGAAAAGATTTGCGACGATCCTAAAATACCTGAGCGACCAAAAGGGCTATGTGGCTCTTTATTTCGTTTTTAACCTGCTTTCTGTACTTTTTTCCCTGGTATCGCTAACGATGCTTGTACCTTTTATGCAGCTTTTGTTGGGAAGGAAAAGCCCGCCGAGCATTCGCCTGATTTAAATTTTTCGGCTGGGAGTGTGCTGGACTACATAAAATATATTTTAGGTGTTTTAATCCGCGAACACAATACCGTATATGCACTGGGAGCAATATGCATTATTATCATTTTGTCTGTATTTTTCAAAAATCTCTTTCTCTACCTTTCGCTAAGAATATTGGGACCAATGCGTAATCGGGTTCTCAACCGTCTGCGGTCAGATCTTTATTCCAAAATTCTGGATCTCCCGCTGGGATTTTTTACAGAACAGCGTAAAGGTGACCTGATCAGTCGAATGAGCAATGACATCAACGAGATAGAATGGAGTGTAATCAGCACACTGGAAGGCGTTTTTCGTGAACCCCTGACTATTCTTGTTATTCTTGCAACACTTGTATTTTTAAGCCCCCCACTGTCCCTTTTCCTGCTTGTTCTGCTACCGTTGACTGGCTTTATCATTGGCCGCGTTAGCCGTTCGCTCAAAAAACAATCCAATATTGCTCAGGAACAATTGGGAATACTGATGTCAACCCTTGATGAAACCCTCGGAGGACTAAGAGTCATCAAGGCTTTTAACGCGGAGAAATTTTTAAAGGCAAAATTTTTTCAAACCAACAACTATCTTAATCAGGTAAAAAATAAAATTATCTTCCGGCGGGATATGGCATCGCCCATGTCGGAATTGCTTGGGGTGGTGGTTTTATGCTGCATATTATTCTTCGGCGGTCAAATGATACTTGGCCATCGGTTCGCTTTGCAGGCAGAAGGTTTTATAACTTATATCGCCATCTTCACCCAAATCATTAATCCGGCAAAATCTTTATCTACTGCTTTTTATAATGCTCAACGGGGTACCGCGGCTATCAAACGGATTGAAGAAATTCTTCATGCAGATATTGTAATAAAAGAACCTGCGAATCCGGAGCCCATTATTTCCTTTAACCATTCCATTGAATTCAAAAATGTTGGTTTTGGTTATGATGGCCTGGAAGTATTACACAATATTAATCTCAAAATCGAAAAAGGAAAAACGATTGCTTTGGTGGGCTCTTCCGGTGCAGGAAAATCCACCCTGGCGGATCTCATACCTCGTTTTCACGATGTCACCAGAGGCGAATTACTGGTGGATGGAATAAACATAAAGAATTATTCACTTCATGCACTCAGGAATTTAATGAGCATAGTAACCCAGGAGCCCGTTTTATTCAATGATTCAATTGCCGCAAATATCGCCCTTGGCACACCAGAAGCCAGTGCCGATGCAATTGAACAGGCCGCCCGGGTGGCCAATGCGCATCTTTTTATCAGCCAGAAAGAAGAGGGTTATCAGACCAATATCGGGGACCGGGGATCTAAATTGAGCGGTGGCGAAAGACAACGCGTTACTATCGCAAGAGCCGTACTAAAAAACCCGCCCGTTTTAATTCTGGATGAAGCAACTTCTTCTCTTGACACAGAAAGTGAAAGATTGGTTCAGGATGCTATCAATAATATGATGCAAAACAGAACCTGTGTAGTTATTGCTCATCGACTAAGCACCATACGCCACGCGGACGAAATTATCGTTTTACAAAAGGGAGCAATTGTAGAAAGGGGCACTCATGAAGAGCTTGTTGCTCAAAACGGCTTTTATAGAAAACTGGTCGACATGCAGGAGATTAGATAGTGTGGAAGTGATTTTTAATAGAAGATCAATACTTCCTGATTAAAATAACACCGGCGATCAGTAGAATGGCGCCGACTATTTTACCTGCAGAGATTTCTTTTACTGCTACACCGAGCCAGCCAAACTGATCAAATAAAATGGCAATAAACATTTGCCCGGCCAGCACCAGGCTGAATGAAAGCACAACACCCAGTTTGGGAAGAAGAACCACAATTCCGGCCACAAAAAATGTTCCGAGTAATCCGCCCGTCCATATCCACCAGGGTGACTGAGCTGAAACAAATCCAAATTTAAATTGTCCGGTTACCAATAAAAAAGCAAGCAGTGCTATTGTTCCTACAGCGAAGGATACGAAAGCTGCCATTACCGGACTACCCGCTGTTTTTGCCAATCGGGCATTGATCGCGGCCTGCATAGGCAATACCGATCCGAGTGCAAGTGCCATTATTACAAATAACCAACGCGATTGCATAACCTGAACAGATTTGTTTTTGGTTATAAACTCAATATATCAGCACGAGAACTATTTGTTCATCGTCTGCTTGGCCTCGATGCTCAGTGTGGCATGAGGAACCGCCTTGAGTCTCGCTTTGTCAATTAGTTTACCTGTTACCCGGCAGATTCCGTAGGTCTTATTTTCAATACGCATCATGGCTTTTTCCAGATGATCAATAAAAGTGATTTGCCTGCTCGCCATCTGGCTGAGCTGCTCACGTTCCATACTCATACTTCCATCTTCCATGGTCATATAACGGTTATCCGTTTCATCGCCACCCATTTCATCTCTCCTGGTAATCAGACCCTGGAGATAGGCTAATTCCTTTTTCGCAGAGTCTAATTTTTTTGTAATAAGCTCTCTGAACTCTGTCAACTCTGTATCACTATATCTCATGGTGGGTCCGGTTTGCTCCTGCTGGCGTATGTCCAGTACGGATTTTGTAAATTCTGGTTCGTATTTACGAACGGTTTTCGTTTTAATGTCGGGAATAACCACTTTAACAGCCTTGACTGGCACAGCAATTGGCTTTTTTGCTTCCGGTTTCACAGTTACCGGGCTGGTGTTTTTCACTTGCTGTTTAAACACAGGTGCCTTGTTTTCAGCTTTCGCGGCTTTTGGTGCAACTACTGGCTGAACAGGTTTGGCGACTACAGCCGGAGTTTGTGCCACAGGGGCGTGGGACACCGGCTTAGCCGTTGACAAAGGCTTTTTTGCCGCTGCTGCTATTGGAGCGGGTTTCTTTGCATTCGTATGAACGGGAGCCGCTTTTTTTGCCGGAACTACGGGTTTCGCATGGACTGTCTTAGTCACTGACGCTGCAGGTTTCTTTACCACTGGTGAATTTTTTTTGGGACTGTCCTTTTTCACAGGTTTTGCCGGCACTACCTTTTTGGCAGTTACTTTCTTAGCTACAGGCTTTGCAACCTTTTTGGGTTGCACTTTTTTCACGGCTTTGACCGGCTTTTTCTTGATTGCCATATGGTTAGGCTTTTTTTGTGACAAACACTGTTAAAGGGACGTCATTAACTTCAATTAAAGTGCCATGGGTTATTTCGGCAACCAAATCAAGCTTGTCTGCCAAAATTTCCGCGCAAATATAATAATTAAATTCTCTTATCGTCTCCTCCAATGTTTGAGCACCGCCGATTTGAACACTAATCCGGTCCGTCAGTTCAAATTCCTGATCCTTTCTGATTTTCTGTATGCGGTTCACCAGTTCCCTGGCATTTCCTTCTCTTTCCAGTTCCGGAGTTACCGTAACATCAAGAGCCACAGTGAGTGAGCCCTTCGACGCCACCATCCAGCCAGGAACATCCTCACTGTTGATTTCAACTTCCTCCAGGGCAATTTCCAGCCATTGTCCATCCACCGAAAGCTGAATTTTGCCTTCTTTTTCCAGGCTGGCTATTTCTTCCTGGGTGAATTTAGCCAATGCAAGGCTAACTGCCTTCATTTTCGCACCCAGTTTTTTCCCCAGCAGAACGAAATTTGGTTTAATCTTTTTGTGGATAAACTCGTTGTTAGCCTGGAGATACTCTATTTCTTTAATATTTACTTCCGATTTGATCAATTCTTCCACCTTGCTGAGCTGCTCCTTCATTAACGGGTTAAATACGGGAATAAGCACTTTTTTCAGTGGTTGACGTACTCTGATATTGATTTTTTTCCTTAGGGAAAGAATAAGTGATGAAGCATCCTGGGCCAGTTTCATCCTTTCCTCAAGATCCTTATCCAGAGCCGCATTTTTTACCTCCGGAAAATCATTAAAATGTACACTTTGGAGAGACGATCTTTCGGTTACACTATTTAAATTCCTGAACAGCCAGTCGGCAAAAAAAGGAGAAATGGGAGCAATGAGCTTGCTAAGCGTTTCCAGGCACTCATAGAGGGTCTGGTAAGCTGAAAGTTTATCATGTTCGTATTCCCCCTTCCAAAACCTCCTTCTACTCAATCTGACGTACCAGTTGCTTAACTCCTGATCTACAAAATCCTCAATCAGTCGTCCGGCAACAGTTGGTTCATAATCATCCAGACTATAAATCACCTTTTTCACAAGGCTGTTTAAAGCCGACGAGATCCATTTATCAATTTCAGGTCTTTCTGCCAGCGGAATATAATCTTCCTTAAATGCAAAACCATCTACATTGGCATAAAGTGCAAAAAACTGATATGTATTATACAAGGTTCCAAAAAACTTCCGCTGTACTTCTTTAATTCCTTCCGTATCAAACTTCATACTGTCCCAGGGGGAAGCATTCGTAATCAGATACCAGCGTGTGGCGTCTGCACCAAACTGGTCGATGGTTTGAAAAGGATCTACCACGTTCCCAATCCGCTTACTCATTTTATTGCCGTTTTTATCCAGCACGAGTCCGTTTGATACAACGGTTTTAAAGGCGATTCCGTCGAACAATAATACGGCAAGGGCATGCAGTGTATAGAACCATCCCCGGGTCTGATCCACGCCTTCCGCAATGAAATCGGCCGGAAAGCTTTTTTTAAACTTTTCCTTATTTTCAAAAGGGTAATGCCATTGTGCATAGGGCATGGCTCCCGAATCGAACCAAACGTCTATCAGATCCGACACCCGTTCCATTCTTTCACCTTTGCTGCTCGCCAGCACGATACCATCTACAAAAGGTTTGTGTAAATCGAGCGAGGACCGATCTATTCCTGCATTTGTTTTTTCGCCAAAAAGCTTGTTTGCCTGGTCTATTTCTGTCATCAGTTCTTCAACCGATCCAATACATTTTTCTTCTTTCCCATCAGAAGTTCTCCATATCGGAAGAGGAGTGCCCCAAAACCGGCTGCGGCTGAGATTCCAGTCTACCAGATTTTCCAGCCAGTTGCCAAATCTACCTTCGCCTGTGGATGCGGGTTTCCACTGAATGGTTTTATTCAACTCTACCATACGGTCTTTAACGGCCGTTGTTCTGATGAACCATGCGTCCAGCGGATAGTACAAAACCGGTTTGTCTGTTCTCCAGCAATGAGGATAAGTATGCTCGTATTTTTCTATTTTGAAGGCCCGGTTTTCTTTTTTCAGTTTTACGCAGATATCTACATTCACATCTACATACCCGGGGTCGTCTTTGTAGTCTTTTACATATCTCCCGCTGAATTCACCTACTCCGTCAACAAATTTTCCCTGCCTGTCAACAAGAGTCAGAATGCCCAGTTTATTTTTCTTTCCTACTTTATAATCGTCTGCTCCAAATGCCGGCGCGGTATGAACGATACCTGTACCGTCCTCTGTTGTCACAAAATCTCCCGTTATGATCCGGAAAGGATCTGCGTCCGGAGTTATTGCCCTGATATTCTCCAGGCTTCCCGCCCCGGTGGGAATAAGCTGTTCGTACCGGCAATTTTCCAGCTCTAAGCCGGAAAAATTCGATTCGATTTTCCAGGGGAGTATTTTAGAAGCCGGCTGATAGGTGGAAAAGGCCGCGTTTTCGTCCTCCGGTTTGAAATATTTAGTCAGCAGTGACCTGGCAAGCACCACGTTAACAGGTAAGTGGGTATAAGGATTGAATGTATGTACAAGTACATACTCAATCCGGGGACCCACTGTCAGTCCCAGATTGGAAGGAAGTGTCCATGGGGTTGTTGTCCAGGCCATAAAAAAGATTTCTCCGCCTTTTTCCTCAAGTCCTTTAAAAAGAAACTCCGACCGGTAGTCCCGGAGGGCCTTAAACATCGCCACGCAGCTTGTGTCCTTTACCTCTTTATATGTGCCAGGCATATTCAGTTCATGTGAACTTAACCCTGTGCCAGCAGCCGGACTATAAGGCTGAATACTAATACTTTCAAAAAGTAAGTCCTTCTTATACAGCTCTTTAAGTATCCACCAAAGGGTTTCAATGTAATTATTTTCGTAAGTAATATAAGGATGTTCCAGGTCGACCCAGTAACCCATTCTCTGGGTAAGGTCATCCCATTTATCCTTATAGCGCAACACCGCTTCCCTGCATTTGCGGTTATATTCTTCAACAGAAATCTTTTTGCCAATATCCTCCTTCGTTATACCCAACTCCTTTTCTACCCCCAATTCTATGGGAAGTCCATGTGTATCCCATCCACCCTTCCGCTCAACCTGAAACCCCCGCATGGTCTTATAGCGGCAGACAAGATCTTTCAGAGTCCGGCTAATAACGTGATGAATGCCGGGCAAACCGTTGGCACTCGGAGGCCCTTCATAAAAAACAAAGGGAGTTTTTCCTTCCCGCAGACTTATACTTTTTTGAAAAGCATCTTCAGCCTGCCATCGATCCAAAACCGACTGGCCAATCTCAGGTAAATTCAACTTTTCATATTCTTTGTACTGCCCAGCCATGCTGATCCGTTAATAATGAATGGATTAGGAAATAAATGGTATCCGCGAAAATTTTAACAATTTAAAATGGCTGCAAAGCTAACGAATTCAGACGTTTTTTCACCCGTATAAAACCCCGGTTATAAATCGTTTGTGTACGATAGCGCTTCGTATTCTTACGCAGAAGGTGAGCATAATCAAGCATTTGCGAGCATTCAGTTATCCACAAAAAAATCCTTTGGCATAATTTATGTTTTAAAAAGGGAGTCCGATCCTTAATAAAATCATTGAGATTGTATTTATAAAAAGACATTCTCCGGTTCTGAAAAATTTTTTTCTACGGTTTAGGGTTTAGGGGTTAAAAAGGGGGGTATTCCTACTCCCCTTCCTTTTTACACTGACGTTTTTTAATCCGCACCTTCCCGTTTTTAATTCCTTTTATCGATTTTGCAAAAACCAATGCCAGGCTAGTTTTTGACCACTGATTTTTCCCAATTCCTGAAGCAACTACGGAAGACAGATTCTGAAAGACCACCTTTTTTACCCCTTTTATAAAGGCCCCTTTTGTGAGGGGCTTTTTTATTTTTTCCGAATAGAGAGGGAATCATCTGGATCTCATTTTCTTATAGATCCGTATCGCAAGGAACAGAACGATCCCCAGGGAAACAATGCCGGCAATACCGAAAATCCAGCTGAGCGACTGTTTAACACTCGCAATAAATACAACAGCAAACAGCAACAGCGTAGCCATTTCATTCCAAATGCGGAGCTTCTGGGAACTAAAACGAAAAATACCTTTTTCCTGCTCCCTGAATATAACATGGAGTGAAAAATGATACAGATAGAGCAAAACGACAAAAATCAGTTTCACAGCCAGCCAGTGTGGCGTACTTCCAAGCAGAATCCATATCCAGGGACCGAATATCAGTGTGAGTATGGCTGACGGCCAGGTAATACCAAGCCACAGGCGCCGGATCATGATATGAAATTGATTCAGCAGAACCCCCCGTTCCGGCTCCGTTTTCCCCGCCGCTTCTGTATTATATATAAACAGGCGGACGATATAGAACATCCCGCTGAACCAGGTTACGATGAAAATAATATGGAGTGCCTTTATATATAAGTACATGCTGAATTATTCTCGTACCCAATTCGCCAATGTCTGAACCCAAAGCGGGTTTGTATTCAAACAGGGAATCATTTCGTATTCTTCTCCTCCGGCTTCCATAAAACTTTCTTTTCCACGGATAGCTATTTCTTCCAAAGTCTCCAGGCAGTCACTGACAAATGCAGGACAAACTACCAGTAGTTTTTTTATCCCTTCACCCGGCATTTCTTCAAGCCTGAAATCAGTGTATGGTTTCAGCCAGGGATCTTTCAGCAAGCGTGACTGAAAGGAAAAGCTAAACCGGTTTTCAGGCAGTGCCAGCTTAGCAGTAACCAATTTCATCGTTTGCAGACACTGATGGCGATAGCAGGTAGCATGTGCAACAGAAGCCACGGAACAGCAATCCGGCGTCAGAAGGCAGTGACAACGTGTAGGGTCCGTATTTTTAATATGACGTTCCGGAATTCCGTGAAAACTGAATAAAAGATGATCAAAATCCTTTTGCAGATAAGGCCGGATATTTTCCGCCATGGCATGGATATACGATGGATCCTGATAGAACGGTGAAATGAATGTTAGTTTGAATCTGTATTCTTTCTTTCGATGCACTTCTTTGGCATATTCAACAGCTGTCTCATAAGACGACATGGCATAATGGGGATAAAGAGGTATGGCAATCACTTCATCGAGATCCGGTTCTCTTTTAATCAGTTCCTCAAAAGCAAAAACCATATCCGGATTTCCGTATCGCATGGAGATTGTTACCGGTTCAGGGATTTCTGCCTGCAGCCGGTTAGCGAGCTCCTTGGTATATTGAATGAGGGGTGATCCGTTTTTGGTCCATACCGTCTGGTAAGCTTTTGCCGACTCGGGTGCCCTTTTTGGCACAATCACACTGCGCACCAGTATATTGCGAACAAACCAGGAATCAATAACCCTTTTATCGGTTAAAAATTCATTCAGATATTTCCTTACATCTTTTACTTCGGTCGAATCCGGCGAACCCAGATTCATTAATATGATACCTCTTTTGAGACTAGCCATTTTGCAAATGTAATTAAGAAACAATGCGTATTTGCAGAGAACAACTGAGTTTGATCATTTTAAGACATGACGATAAACATATTGCAAAATGACAGTATTATGACACTAATAATGGGCCATAGGCTATTCGCGGTTTAATTTTGACGTACTATTAAAAGGATGAGTAGAAACCCAACTGCTGAGCTTTCACATTTTTTTGTCGCCGGGATCAATTACAAGAAGACTGATACTGAAGTCAGAGGGTCTTTTGCCATCGGACCCGAACAATATGCTCATTTGCTTGAAATGGCCGCGTCTTATGAAGTACGCGATCTGTTTGTTTTATCTACCTGCAACCGTTCTGAAATTTATGGAATTGCTGAAAACCCGCAGCTGCTCATTGACTTGTTCTGTTCCCAGACACAGGGCGCTCCGGAAGTATTCAACACACTGGCATACCATAAAAACGGCTTGAACGCCATTTTACATTTATTTGAAGTTGGTGCTGGACTGGATTCGCAGATTTTGGGTGATTATGAAATTGTAGGTCAGCTTCGTCAGGCGATGAAATTTGCCAGGGAAAGGGGATTTATTCACAGCTTTCTCGAAAGAACGCTTAACCAGGTATTACAATCCTCCAAAGAAATAAAGAATAAAACGGCGCTGAGTGACGGAACCGTCTCCGTGGCCTTTGCAGCCGTTCAGTTTATTCGCGAGCATGTTTCTCTTCTGAAAAATAAAAAAATTTTATTGCTGGGAACCGGAAAGATCGGCACAACCACTTGTAAAAATCTGGTGGATTATCTGGGCAGCAGTCAGATTACGTTAATGAACCGAACTCCGGAAAGAGCTGAACACCTAGCTAATACATTCAATCTGCGAAGTGCACCTATAGATACCCTTCCGGAAGAAGTGCAGCAATCCGACATTATTCTGGTTGCCACACATGCATCCGAGCCGGTGATCCTGTATTCGGATCTGGAAAAAATTACAGGTAAAAAACTGATCATTGACCTTTCTATTCCCTGCAATGTGGAAAAAAGAGTTGCCGGTCTCGAAGGCATCACGCTCATTGATGTGGATGGTCTTTCAAAATTAAAGGATGAAACCCTGATCCGACGGGCGGGAGAAGTTCCGAAAGCAAGGGAAATCATTCAAAGCCATCTCGTTGAATTAATGGAATGGCATGAAATGCGCAGACACGTGCCCTTACTCAGGGAGGTAAAAATAAAATTGCAGGAAATTCATGGTTCTCCTCTGTTCGAGCTGCCCATTGCTCAACAACCCACATCGGTGAACCGCGACCAAAAGATCCAGCGTGTGCTCAATGGAATGGCAAACAAAATGCGCCGGGAAAATCAGCGCGGTTGTTATTATATAGAAGCCATTAACGAGTTTATCGCCGGCTGATAAACCAATTACCATGTTGAAAAAAATAAGGATCGGCACAAGGGATAGCCAGCTTGCCTTATGGCAGGCCAACAGGGTGAAATCACTGCTCAATCAGGAGGGAATTGATTCGGAACTGGTTCTGATCAAAAGTGAGGGGGATCTGGATCTGTCCACACCACTTTATGCCATGGGCGTACAGGGCATATTTACAAGAAGCCTTGACCTGGCATTACTTAATGATCAGATCGATCTGGCTGTGCATTCTATGAAGGATGTGCCCGTGCAACTGCCGGATGGCATTGCGGAAGCAGCTGTTTTGAAGAGAGACAGTCCTTTTGATTTATTTGTTCCGCACCCTGCGGTAAAAAATGCTGATCTGAGTAACCATAGTTCGGCAATTATTGCTTCCAGCAGTTTAAGAAGAAAGGCCCAGTGGCTTTACCGATTTCCGGAAGATAAGATAGAACCCATCAGAGGTAATGTAAATACGCGTTTAAAAAAACTCGGCGGGAGTCGTTGGTGGGGAGCGATTTTCGCAGCAGCAGGACTCGAACGTATAGGACTTCGTTCCCCACAGGCCATTGAACTCGACTGGATGATTCCCGCACCCGCGCAGGGTGCCATTTTAGTGGTTTGCAGAAAAGCAGATGCTGAGGCATTCGAACAATTCAAAAGCCTTCATCATCAGCCCACCGCATTCTGTGTCAGAATAGAACGTGAATTTTTATCTGCTCTTATGGGTGGCTGTTCAACTCCCATCGGGGCACTGGCTGAAATTGAAGGAGAAAATATTGTGTTCCGTGGCAATCTGCTTGACGAATCAGGAAAAAAAATGGTTTCTGTTGAAAAAAGAATTTCAATAGAGCTGGCTGCCAGTCTGGGTACCGCGTCGGCGAAGGAATTACTTCAAAAAGGAACTGATGGAATTATTGTAAAACGACAACATGCCTGATCAGCTGTTTACCATATTATCCACAGCCCCGTTGCCTATGGAGCGGATCGAAAATATTCCCGATACAATTGACCTGCGTGTTGTTGCTTTTACCGAGATCGAAGCCAGAATCAATGACAGTCTGAAATCCCGGATCAACAGCCTGTCGTCAGAACAGCTAACAGTCGTTTTTACCAGCGCTTACGCTGTTAAGTTTGTAGCCGGACTACTGAATAAAAAACCCGATTGGAAAATATATTGTATAAGGAACGAAACACGGATTGCAGTTATCAATTGGTTTGACAGCAGCTCCATCGTCCATTTTGCAAGCAATGCACTGACGCTTTCAAAATGCATGATCGCCGAAAACGTTCGGGAAGCGGTATTTTTTTGCGGTGACCAGCGGATGGATATATTGCCGGACAACCTGAAAAATCACGGAGTGGAGCTGGAAGAGGTGATTGTCTATAATACCCGGCTAACACCGGTTTTAATTAAAGAACAACCTGATGCGCTGTTATTTTTCAGTCCTACCGCCGTGAGAAGTTTTTTTTCAATAAACAGTGTAAATGCTGACTGCAGGATTTTTGCCATGGGGAAAACCACAGCGGAAGCAATCCGCGGATTTGTGCAGGAAAATATTATTATTTCGCCCGAAGCGGACAAAGCTTTTGTTTTTAATATGGCCGTTCAGTACGCCGCATCCCACCCCATAATATGAGCATGATAAAAAACGATTTGTTATTGAGAACCCTTCGAGGTGAGTCCACCGAAAGAACACCCGTATGGATGATGCGTCAGGCAGGTCGTTACCTGCCCGATTATCGAATACTACGGGACAAATATGATTTTTTTACGCGTGTGCAGACGCCTGCACTCGCTGCAGAAATCACCCTCCAGCCGGTCCATCAGATCGGGGTGGATGCAGCCATTCTTTTCTCCGATATTCTGGTGGTGCTGCAGGCCATGGGACTCGAAGTGCAGCTGATCGAAAATAGAGGTCCGGTATTACCCGATCCGGTCAGGTCCTCTGCTGATCTCTCTCGCGTGTATGTACCGGATGTACAGGAATCCCTGGGCTATGTATTTGATGCAATTCGCCTGACAAAACAGGAACTGAACAATCGCGTGCCGCTGATTGGATTTGCCGGCGCCCCCTGGACGCTGCTTTGTTATATGATCGAAGGAAAGGGTTCCAAAACCTTCGATATGGTAAAATCGTTTTGTTACACCCAGCCTGAACTGGCTCACCGGCTGTTGCAAATGCTGACAGACACGAGTATCGCCTATTTAAAACATCAGGTGAAGGCCGGTGCCGATGCCATCCAGTTATTTGATTCCTGGGGTGGACTTTTAAGTCCCGATGATTTTGAAACCTTCTCGCTTCGTTATATGCGTCAGATTATACAGGCATTGAAAAATGAAGTGCCTACCATATTATTCGCAAAAGGGGCATGGAGCTCTATTCCCGAAATGGTGGGAACAGGAACTGCCGGACTGGGACTCGACTGGTGCATTCGGCCGGAAACAGCTAGAGCCATGGCAGGGAAGGAAGTCACCCTTCAGGGTAATTTTGACCCGGCCCGTTTAATGAGCCCCATACCTGAACTGAAAAAAGAAGTAACAAAAATGCTCAATGGATTCGGCCCCGGAAGATATATCGCAAATCTCGGTCATGGAATACTTCCTCATATACCGGTGGATCATGCAAAGGCATTTGTTGAAACCGTTCAAAACCACGTGTTCAAAACACGCGAGAAGCATGTGCTCTCATCACTTTAATTATGCAGACTACAGAAAGTTCCGCCGGCATCTCATCCCTGACATTCAGAAATCGCTGGATACAGTTTATTCATGGCATGCAGGATACCATTTGCGGGACACTGGAAAAAACAGACGGCCTCGCTCTTTTCAAAGAAGACCGCTGGGAAAGAAGTGATCAGGGAGGAGGTGGAAAAACGAGAGTTATGGAAAACGGACGGGTGTTTGAAAAAGGAGGCGTAAATACATCCGTTGTTTTCGGCAATGTATCGGACACCATGAGAACGCAACTTCATATAGAGGGTTCGAAATGGTTTGCCTGCGGCCTCTCACTGGTTATTCATCCACTGAATCCTCACGTGCCCACAGTGCACGCCAACTGGAGGTATTTTGAATTGTACAATGAATCCGGCATGCTCAACGATTCCTGGTTCGGAGGAGGAACGGATCTGACACCTTATTTTTTGTATAAGGAAGATGCCGTTCATTTTCACCAGACGCTGAAACATACCCTGGATCCCTTTGGGAAAGAATTATATAGCCGTTATAAAAAAGACTGCGATCAGTATTTTTCAAATCATCACCGCAATCAGGAAATGCGTGGCATCGGCGGTATATTTTATGATTTTCTGCGACCTGCAGAAGAAACAGACGCGGAAAGATTATTTTCTTTTCAGGAAGCGAACGCAAATGCATTCCTGGAAGCTTACCTGCCCATAGTGCAAAAGAGAAAGGATCTTCCTTACGGAGAAAAAGAAATTTTCTGGCAGGAAATACGCCGCGGTCGTTATGTGGAATTCAACCTCATTCATGACCGGGGCACGCTCTTCGGGTTAAAAACGAACGGCAGAACAGAAAGCATATTGATGAGTCTGCCTCCCCGTGCCCGCTGGATTTATAATTACCAGCCCGTGGCGGGAAGTGCAGAAGATATTCTATTGCAGGCATGTCTGCATCCGCGTGAATGGACTTAGGGGAGTAAGGGAGTGTGGGAGTTGTATCAGAGATTTAGATTATTCCAAAAAGTGAAAGAATAAACGAATATGTATTTGCAGAAAAGAAGCAGAATTTTAAGAACCAGTCCGGCCATCAGAAGCCTGGTTGCAGAAACCCATCTGAAAGCCTCCGATTTTATTGCGCCAATGTTTATTGATGAAGGTAAACAGGTCAGACAGGAAATCGCATCCATGCCGGGATATTTCAGAAACAGCCTGGATATCACAATCAAAGAAGTGAAGGAACTGCACGCCGCGGGACTGAAGTCGGTTCTTCTTTTCGTGAAAGCAAAGGACGAAGTGAAAGACAATACAGGTAAAGAAGCCTGGAATAAAGACGGCCTCATGCAGCGGAGTATCCGCGCCATTAAAGATGCCGTACCGGAAATCATTCTCATGACCGACGTCGCGCTGGATCCTTATTCTTCTTATGGACACGACGGTATTGTAAAAGACGGCGAGATTGTAAATGATGAAACCGTGGAGGCTCTCGTAAAAATGAGCCTGAGCCACGCGGAAGCAGGCGCTGATTTCGTTGCACCCAGCGATATGATGGACGGCCGTGTAGGAGCCATTCGTGAGGCATTTGAAAAAAATGGTTTCACGAAAACCGGAATCATGGCTTACAGCGCGAAATACGCCTCCTGCTTTTATGGACCCTTCCGGGATGCGCTGGATTCTGCACCTGGATTTGGCGACAAGAAAACCTACCAGATGGACTATGCCAATCGCACCGAAGCCGTCAGGGAGGCACTGCAGGATGTGGAAGAAGGAGCTGACATCGTAATGGTCAAACCGGCCCTGGCCTATCTGGACATTATCCGGGAAGTAAAAAATGCGGTACGCGTACCCGTGAGTGCCTATAATATCAGTGGGGAATACGCTATGATCAAAGCAGCCGCCAAAATGGGATGGCTCGATGAAAATAAAGCCATACTCGAAACACTAACGGCAATCAAAAGAGCGGGCGCGGATCTCATTGCCACTTATTTCGCAAAAGAAGCGATGGCGCTCTTGCGGGAGTAGCTGTGAAGTGTGGAAGTGAAAAAAACCTTAACCGCTTGCTTTTAATTAAAAATGGCTTTGGGCTTAAAATCGCTTTATGCTTAGAAAATGGAAATAAATAAAAGTAAAGTACTATTCGAAAGGGCGCAGAAAACTATTCCTGGAGGCGTTAATTCTCCTGTACGTGCTTTTCGCAGTGTAGGTGGCACACCTCTTTTTATTCAGAAAGCAAAGGGAACCTATCTCTATGATGCGGACGGCAACAAATACATTGACTATATCGCTTCCTGGGGACCCATGATCCTGGGTCATGCTTATGACAAGGTAGTTGAGGCCATACAGGAAAGAGCGGCACTTTCCACATCCTATGGCGCACCAACAGAGCTCGAAATAGAAATGGCTGAACTGATCAACGGCATGGTGCCGAATGTTGACCTCATCCGTATGGTCAGTAGCGGCACTGAAGCCTGTATGAGTGCCGTCAGACTTGCCCGTGGTTTTACCGGCAAAAACAAGATCATCAAGTTCGAAGGTCACTATCACGGTCACGCAGATGCTTTTTTGGTTAAAGCAGGAAGCGGAGTCGCGACTCTGGATATACAGACCGTACCCGGCATTACACCAGGTGTAGCTCAGGACACATTAACAGCCCCGTTTAATTATTTTCCATCAGTGGAAGCCCTGATTCAAAAATACGGAGGGCAGATCGCCGCTATCATAGTGGAACCGGTAGCCGGCAATATGGGATGCGTTCTCCCTGCAAAAGGATTTCTTGAATCCCTCAGAACCCTTTGTGACAAAGAGAATATCATTTTGATATTTGATGAAGTGATGACGGGCTTCAGGCTTTCAGCTGGCGGCGCTCAGGAAAAACTTGGTATCCGGGCGGATCTGGTCACTTATGGAAAAGTTATTGGCGGCGGTATGCCCGTAGGCGCTTTCGGAGGCAGAAGAGAAATCATGGAGTTTATTGCACCACTCGGTAAAGTTTATCAGGCGGGCACACTAAGTGGTAATCCGATTGCCATGATTGCCGGTATTACGACATTGAAAATTTTGAAAGAAAATCCATCTATATATCTGGAGCTTGAGGAGAAAACCAGGTATTTGCATCTGGGGCTGGAAGAAGTATTGAGAAAGAAAGGAATTCCCTTTGTCATCAATCGCTTTGGTTCTATGATGAGCGTGCATTTTTCCGACCAGCCGGTAACCGATTTTGCATCATCTTCCAAATCGGATCTGAACCGGTTTAACCAGTTTTTTCACGGAATGCTCGACCAGGGAATTTATCTGCCGCCTTCAGCCTATGAAAGTTGGTTCCTCAATAACGCACTCACCACACGAGATCTCGACGAAACCATTGAAGCAGCTTCTCAAGCGTAAAGCCAAAAGCCTAAAACTTTTTACGTGGTATGCTTAATTTTGTATGGTTGAAAGAATGGTTTCAGTTTTAAGCTTTAGGCTTTTAGCTTTAAGCTTTAAAAAGTAGTTCACAGGGCTTTAGTCCCGTGTGCTTTTTGAAAGCCGTGGAAAAATGGGAGATAGAAGAGTAACCGAGCATCACAGACACATCCGTAACGCTGAGTCCTTTTTCGTACAGGAGATAACGGGCATGCTCCATCCGCTGACCCTGATAAAAATCAAATATCGTAGTGCCGAAAAGTTCTTTAAACCCTTTCTTCAGATAACATTCATTGATGGCCACTTTCCGGCTGAGCTCACGGATGGTGAGCGGCTCGCCGATATGTTCCAGCAAAATTTCCCTGGCCAGATTGATTTTTTCCCGGTCCGCGCCATTGGCCAGAAATTTACACTGAAAAGCCTCAACTTCTTTTTCACCCAGCATGCATTCGAGACTGTACAAAAGCAGCATCTGTGTTTGCGCGTTGATGAAAATATTCTCGAGACTGTCGGTATAATTGTGATTCAGCATGCCTTCCAGAACCATTCGGGTTCGGCTGCAGAGAGATAATATTTTTGAAAAAGAGGATGGATGTCTGAAGTGCAAAACGTTATCAGATAAACTCCCAACCGGCTGTTGTGGTTTTACAAACTGCGAAAGATGTACGGCAGAAAAACGAAAATTCATCACATCCACGGTTTCCGTGCGGTCGGGACATAAACGGGAAGTATGCAGACGGCATGCTTCACAGTCTTTTTCCTTTTGTTTGCAATAGGCATTACCGGAAATACAAAAACGGAGTTCAAAATAATTTTCCTGGGGCTTTTCACGCTCGAAATGATAAACCATCATACCCGTATCTTCCAGGCTCCACTGCGGGTTCTTTTCATATCGCCGTATCATGTATTGAACGGAACCCGGAATCTGACGCTCTTTTTCATCCAAAACGGTGAGTTGCCCATGCATAATGGGCTGCTTATAAGCAAAACTGAGAATATCGGGCGGCTGATGCATACGAGAGGGCAAATTTAGCTTCTAAATTTCAAACCCGGAGATATTGTTGGTGAACCATTGATATACTCTGTGAAACCGCTTTTTTGACAGGAAATTCACTCAAAAGATTTGTTTAAAAAACTGTCCCTTTTACCCTGTTCTTAGCCCCGATTTCAGTAGATTTGCAGACCCGGTTATTTTACATCTAATAACCGGTTTTTCAATTAAATATGAACGAAAGTATTCAAGCCGCCACAGCTCCGATGGTGAACGGTTACGGAGCAGATAGTATTCAGGTTCTCGAGGGGTTGGAAGCTGTGAGAAAAAGACCTGCCATGTATATCGGGGATGTGGGCGTAAAAGGTCTGCATCATCTGGTATATGAAGTGGTGGATAATTCTATCGATGAAGCACTGGCCGGATATTGCAGCAATATAACCGTGGAGATTTATCCGGACAATTCCGTGAGTGTGGAAGATGACGGCCGGGGTATTCCTACTGGCATGAATACCAAAGAAAAAAAGAGTGCACTGGAAATGGTCATGACCATACTCCATGCCGGCGGAAAATTTGATAAGAATACGTACAAGGTATCGGGTGGTTTGCATGGCGTGGGGGTCAGCTGTGTAAACGCACTCAGCAGCGATCTGCACGTAACCGTACAGCGTGAAGGCAAAATATTTGAACAGGCTTATAAAATCGGCATACCGCAGTACCCGGTACGCGCTATCGGTGAGAGTGAAAAAACGGGCACCCGTGTACATTTCCTGCCCGACGCCTCTATTTTTATTGAATCTGTTTATAAAAGGGATATCCTCGAAAGTCGTTTACGTGAGCTTTCTTTTCTGAACAAGGGCGTGAAGATTGTAATCAACGATCTGCGCGAACTGGACGATGATGGAAAGTTTTATACCAAAACATTTTTCAGTGAAGGTGGCATCACTGAATTTTTGGAAATGCTGGACAGTAACGCATCCAGAAGCCCGTTGATTCCCAAACCCATTTATGCCAACGTACTGGACACGGCAACCAATGTAGCTGTGGAAGTATCCCTGACTTATAACGACAGTTACAGCGAACACATATATTCTTACGTCAACAATATCAATACCATTGAAGGAGGAACCCATGTGGCCGGTTTCCGCAGGGCTTTGACCAGGGTATTCAAAAGTTACGGCGACAAACAAAATCATTTTGAAAAGGCCAAGGTGGAGATTGAAGGAGACGACTACAGGGAAGGTCTGAGTGCCATCATTTCCGTTAAGGTTCCGGAACCTCAGTTTGAAGGTCAGACGAAAACCAAACTGGGCAACAACGAGGTCAGCGGCATCGTGGATACCACGGTTGCCAAGGTTTTAGAAGCCTATCTGGAGGAAAATCCAAGGGAAGCCAAAAACATTATACAAAAAGTCATTCTGGCCGCCCAGGCCCGCGCAGCAGCACGAAAAGCCCGCGAGCTGGTCCAACGGAAAAGCGTGCTCAGCGGTGGTGGTTTACCGGGTAAACTGGCCGATTGTTCAGAAAGAAACCCGGAGCGCTGTGAAATCTACTTAGTGGAAGGGGATTCGGCAGGTGGTACCGCCAAACAGGGCAGGGACCGCAGTTTTCAGGCGATTCTGCCACTCAGGGGTAAGATCCTGAATGTCGAAAAAGCGATGGAACACAGGATTTATGAAAATGAAGAAATCCGCAATATGTATACCGCCCTGGGGGTTACGGTTGGTACCCCGGAAGACGCCAAGGCATTAAATGTGGTTAAACTAAGGTATCATAAAGTGATTATCATGACGGATGCCGATGTGGATGGCAGTCATATCGCTACCCTGATTCTGACTTTTATTTACCGGTATATGGCAGCCCTCGTGGAACAGGGTCATATTTACATCGCCCAGCCACCACTCTACCAGGTGAAAAAAGGCAAGGACAGTGCCTATGCCTGGACCGAAGATCAGCGCCGTCTTCAGATCGAGAAACTGGGAAATGGCAAAGAAGACAGCGTGAGTGTACAGCGGTACAAAGGTTTGGGAGAAATGAACGCCAGTCAGCTCTGGGAGACCACCATGAACCCGGATACGAGGACTTTGAAACAGGTAACCATCGAAAGTGCGGCAGAGGCGGACCGGATTTTCAGCATGCTCATGGGAGATGAAGTGGCCCCCCGCAGAGAGTTTATCGAATCCCACGCCAAGTACGCCCGGCTCGACGTTTAAAGGCGGAAAGCCGTTTAAGATTAATTATCTACCTTTACGCCGCTTAGCCAGATTTTGAGAACCTTTTAAAATTTAAGATATGTCCACCGTAGTACTTACAGCATATAACGTAAAGACCAAAGAGAAAAATGTTCCGATCATGGATGCGGTGATCAGCAAGACTGCCAAGGGAGCCTATATGGCCCAGGGACATGACGGAAAAGGTAACAAACTCACTACATTACTCGGTGAGGCCAAAGCACTCGAAGCCATCAAGGCCGGAGTAGCTAAACAGAGCTGGTAAGCAGCACCTGAACCCATTTTCCTGCCTTCAGACAAACCCGGAGCACAAGTTCTGCATAAGAATTGATTTTGAATTTCCTATGATGAAACTGGTCTGCCCGGCTGTCAATGATGGTGCATATGAAGACAAGGATTTACGTGGTGTTCCTGCTGGTTTTCGCCAGCTTATTGCATATTTCGCTGCCCGCGCAACAGTTGCCTACCTATATCCTGAATGGCACGGCCGTTCAGGAAAATTGCAACTGTTACCAGCTGACCACAGATGTCAACTGGCAGTCAGGTTCCGTTTGGAATAAGAATAAAATTGACCTTAATCAGTCGTTCAATTACATTTTCAACGTATACCTGGGTTGCAAAGACCAGTTCGGCGCCGACGGAATAGTATTTGTACTGCAACCCATCTCCACCAGTCTCGGTACTGCAGGGCAGGGTCTCGGTTTCCAGAATATTGTGCCCTCAATCGGTATTCCCATCGATACCTGGCAGAACCTGGATTTTAACGATCCTCCATACGACCATATCGGTATTTATAAAAACGGCGATCTGGTTAACGGCACCGCCAATACGCTCGCAGGGCCGGTCCAGGCCGTTGCCAGCAGCGGAAATATCGAAGACTGCCAATGGCATACCCTGCGGATTATCTGGGATGCGGATGCCAAAATCCTTTCAGCGGAAATAGACGGTGTGCCGAGGGTTCAAACCCATACCGATCTCGTAAAAAATATTTTCAACAATAACGGAGAAGTCTACTGGGGATTCAGCGCGTCTACAGGAGGGCAAAATAATGTGCAGAAATTCTGCACCTCGTTGAATCCTGTTTTTACCTTACCGCCCGGTTTAAACAGCTGTGCGCCCGCATCAGTTTCCGTAACCGACAGCTCGGCTTCCTTTGGTTCCATTATAAACTGGTGGTGGGATTTTGGCGACGGAACATCGTTCAGCGGACAGACGCCTCCGCCTCATGCCTATGCGGTTCCGGGTTATTATACTATTAAGCTGAATATCGAAGCGAACAATGGATGTATTTCAGATACGTTTCGTCGCAAAATAACGGTTGGCTCTATTCCCCAGGCAGGATTCAAATCTTCACCCCCCGTTATATGCGCCAATTACGAAGCGATCCTTTCAGACGCTTCATCGGTCGAATACGGTACAATCAACCAGTGGACCTGGAATTTCAATAGTGGTGCAGAACAGATTCAAACCGCTGATTCATTTATTGCTAAAACATTTCCGGAAGGCCCGGAACAGATTCAACTCACCGTTAAAACCATTGAAGGCTGCATTTCCGAACCTTTCACAAAATCACTGAATATTACGCCTAAACCGGCCACAAGTATTTCCGCCCAGGACGCCTGCTACGGAGATCCTGTATTACTATCTGCAGCCACTATGACTCCCGACATCCCTATAAAACAATGGTATTGGGTTACCGGTGACGGATGGAAGGACAGCTCCGCAAATATTTCGCACTTTTATCCCAGGGGCGGAGTATATACCCCCACGGTTTTTGCCATAAATGAAGCAGGTTGTTCTTCTGATACCGTAACCACGACAGTTACGATTTACCAGACGCAGGCCAAACTTGGAAGGGATACCATCGTGGCATTTGGTCAGCCGCTTCAATTATATGCAACCGGAGGGCAATTGTATCAATGGTCACCATCCCAGGGATTGAACGATCCGAATATTCCGGATCCGGTGGCGATACTGAATAACAACATACAGTATATCGTAAAAGCCTACACGACCTTCGGCTGTCCTACTTATGATACCATTCAGATCAAAGCCTATAAAGGTCCGGAGATCTATGTACCCAATGCGTTTTCACCGGATAACAATGGGATCAACGACCGGTTCCATCCGGTGGCTGTCGGCATGAGTACTATCTCTTATTTCGAAGTATTTAACCGTCTCGGACAAAAAGTATTCAGCAGTCCATCTGTAGGACAGGGATGGGATGGCAATTTCCAAGGTAAACCGCAGCCCCTGGGGACCTATGTATGGATCATTCAGGGGCAGGATTTTCTCGGCCAAATACACACGGAAAAAGGAACGGTTGTTCTGATACGTTAAACAAAATTCAGATACTCATACTGCTTTCCAAGAATTTTATAGTCATCCGCCTGCAACCAGTTTTTCAGCACGGTGGCATAAACACGTTTGAAATCGAGCTGCTGATTCAGGTCTCCTTCTGTAAGATTGGCGAGGTCGGGCATATCATTTAATACCCCTTTATTTTTCAGGCTACCGCCAATCAGAAACATATTATTCGCTGTTCCATGATCTGTGCCACCGCTCCCATTCTCCCCCACTCTTCTCCCGAATTCAGAAAAGCTCATCATCAGCACATTCTCAAAACGATGATTCGATTTGAGATCATCCGTAAAAGGTTTAATGGCATCGTTCAGATCGCTGAACAATTTTGCCTGCTTATCCTGCTGCCCCACATGGGTATCAAAACTTCCCAGCGACACATAGTATACACGGGTATTAATATCGGAAGAAATCAGTGAGGCTATCGTTTTCAGATTTTTCCCAATTTCGGTATTGGGATAAGTTGTCGTGACCGGCCTCTGGCGGCTTTGCTGGAAAATATAGTCGGCGCCCGAAAGGGTCTCCGACATGACCTTATATAAATAGGAAGAAGGATCTTCTGCGTGTTGCTGCTGACCGGCCAGCAGCATGTCTTTGAAAAAAGGATCCTGACTGCTCTCGAAGAGTCTCTTCGGATCTTTCAAAGCGATACCTTTCATCTGTTCTCCGCTCAGCGCAAGGCTTAGCATATCATCCATCTCGAGAATCTGCGTGGGTTTGGCACAATCCCTACACTCTGCATCGAGGTATCTGCCCAGCCATCCTGAATTTACATATTCATCACTTCTGCTGGCGGTTTGCCAGATATCCATACTTCTAAAATGCGAGCGGTCCGGATTGGGATAACCTACATTATTTAAGATCGAAAGATTTCCTTCGTCGTATAAAGCTTTGAGATTTGTGAGGGAAGGATGAAGGGCAGCATCCCCGTTCAGATTCAGCGCCTTGTCTTTTGTAATTGCCAGGCCGGGTCTGAGGCGGTAATAAATATCGTTCCGGACGGGAATAACCGTATTGAGTCCGTCGTTCCCTCCGCTCAGCTGAAGCACAACCAGAATATTGTTTCCGCCAATGCCAAGAGCGGGCTTCTCGAAAGCTTTCAAAAACTTTGGCAGCATCAGCGTGCCTGTAGCGAGAGATCCAAGCGTTAAAAATTTTCTTCTGTTGATAAGCATGATCCTTTTTTTCAGCACAGTTGATATTCCGGCGTTCCCATGAGCCGCTGCGTAATGGATTGAATACGCATCTGGCGGTTCGATTCATTTATATATTTCAGCATGTCCGTTTCATTCATAGGCAATACTTTTTGAAGCAGCACATCCCGGACTGCAGCGTAAAGGTCGGCCTCTCTGGTATGGTCAAAATTTTGCAGGAACTGTTCCCAGTGAATTACCGCGCGGAATAACTGTGCGCCGGGATATGGATTTCTATTCTTTTTTACATTGAGCGCCTGTCTGGCATCGCGCATCCCCATCATTACATCATCGTCGTCCTTGGGTTTGGAAAGAATAGTGTCTGACTGAATAATCACCCTGGGAATCTGCATACGCACCATCAGGCTGGAACTGTCTATCCAGTGTCTGCCTCCCGGCCATCCGGCCACATTCGGTGGAAAAAATAAAACCTGCCCGAGCAAACGCTCCAGTAAAATCTGTACTTCCGGATTCTGAATATCCATGGGAAGTTGTCTGCGTATACCCACCAGCCAGAGAACAGGTGACTTGATCTGGGATCCGATATTTTTAGGATCATAAAACCAGTCAGAGGTAAAAATACTGATCAACAAGGCACGAATATCATACTGGCTCTGAAAGAAAGCAGCAGCCAGTTCGTTTACTATTTTTTCATCTGCCTCATCATTCACAAAAAACCGGTAGATCTTTTTTGTAATAAAATAAGCCGTCTGTTTTTGTGATAACAGGATATCGAGAATGTCTTCGCCCGACAGGTTGCCCGTTTTTCCGAAAAATGACTTTACCCCATCATCATGTTGCCTCGGGCGAAAATCGAATCCACCCTGTGCATTCGCACCCCATCCGGTAAAAGCGCGGGCGGATTCCTTCACATCCGTTTCCGTATAATGTCCGCGGCCGATGGTAAATAATTCCATCAACTCACGCGCAAAGTTTTCATTCGGATGACTTTTTTTATTCTGGTTATTGTTGAGGAACTGAATGATTGAAGCGGATTTGCTCACGCCAAATAAGAGATCCCTGAAATTGCCGAGCGCATTTTCACGGATCACATTCAGCAGATCCTGATCGTAAATGATATTGACCGTTTTGGATGCAAAATGCCCATGCCAGAACAGCGACATTTTTTCCAGCAGCTGTGCAGAAGACAAAGCCATTTCATCGAGCCAGCGAAGATTAAGCTTATTTACGTCCATAACGGACTGCTTGCGGATTCTTTGTTTTTGATCCTGACTCAGATCCGCTTTTTTCATAGGGCCCATTTCCATGGAACCCATAACCAGCTTTTTTAATTCGGGATCCGCCACGTCAAAGAGCCCAGGCTTCTCTTCCGACGCTTTAAGTATGGAATGAAATAATGAATCCGGTTTTTTCTTCGAAAGCTCCTTAACCTCATTCGCGGGAGGACCAAATCCTGCCCGCCACCATAAATGCTGATTTTGAAGCTGCCTGATATTCACTTTTTTTGGACTTCGTTTAGACAGAAAGGTTTAAAGAGCCCAAAGCCTAAAGCCTAAAACTTCTTAAACATAACGAGCCGGACAATTTTTTAATCTCTTAAAATGGTTAGTGATTTACTAATACACAAAAGTTTTAGGCTTTAGGCTTTAGGCTTCAGGCTTAAAAAAAGTTTTAGGCTTTGGGCTTTAAGCTTTAGGCTCAAAAAAGGCTTTAGGCTCAAAAAAGGCTTTAGGCTCAAAAAAGGCTTTTGGCTCCGAAATAAGAATGCAGCACTTCAGGCAGATTAATGGAATCACCTGTTTGATTATTTTCAAGTAAACAGGCCAGTATGCGGGGCAGGGCCAGTGAACTGCCGTTCAGGGAATGTAACAACTGCGTTTTGCCTGTTTCATCCTTAAAGCGGATTTTCATCCGGTTGGTCTGATAACTTTCAAAATTGCTCACAGAACTTACTTCAAGCCATTTTTCCTGCGCAGCACTATAGACTTCAAAATCATACGTGATGGCCGCAGTGAACGACATGTCTCCGCCGCACAAACGCAAAATGCGGTAAGGGAGGTTTAGTGACTGAAGCAATTTCTCCACATGAAGAATCATTTCCTCCAGTACCGGGTAACTCTTATCAGGATGTACTATCTGCACGATTTCGACCTTGTCGAACTGGTGAAGCCGGTTTAATCCGCGGACATCCTTGCCATAACTTCCAGCTTCCCTCCTGAAGCAGGGAGTATATGCGGTCATTTTATAAGGAAGATCTTTCTCTTTCAGAATCATATCACGCCAGAGATTCGTAAGCGGAACTTCAGAAGTGGGTATCAGGTAGAGATTGTCTTCATTCACATAGTACATCTGACCCTCTTTATCGGGTAGCTGTCCGGTACCAAACGCACTGGCTTCATTGACAAGCAACGGAGGCTGGTATTCCACGAAACCGGCTGCCGTATTGTAATCCAGGAAATATTGTATCAGGGCCCGCTGCAGCCTCGCACCCTTATTTATGTATACCGGGAATCCGCTGCCCGTAATCTTGTTGCCCAGTTCAAAATCAATCAGATTGTATTTTTTTGCCAGATTCCAATGAGCCTGGGAACCAGCCGGCAAATCCGGTTTTTGTCCGCCCTCCCGCACGATCTCATTTTCCTCAGGTGTTTTACCTGGCGGAACTTCCCTGGCTGGCAGATTAGGCAGGGTAACCAGAATCTGCTGCAGCTGGCTGTCGGCCTCATCCAAGGCCTGCTGGAGCGGACTGAGTCCCGATTTAATGGCAGCCACTTCCTGCTTTTTCTCCTCTGCTTTTGCCTTCTCTCCTTTGGCCATGAGCTGCCCGATTTCTTTGGAAATCGCATTTAAACCGGCCTGTCCGGATTCAAGTTCCAGTTGCAGTTTTTTTCTTTTTTCATCAAGTGAAAGAATGGAATCTATCGCGGCAGACGCGTTGAAGTTTTTAACCAGGAGTCGTTCTTTTACCAAATCGGGCTGCTGCCGGATCACTGCCAACTGTAACATGAATGAAAATTTTCGCAAAGGTAACAGATGCGGGATAGATTCCTGACGGGGTTATCTTTGCCGGATGAACGTGAAAGACGATATCCAGACCCGATGGTGGGCCCTGGAGGAAAAACTGATGCGGCGCTTTGATAAAAAGCCGGATATGGAAGCCATTCTTTTTCTGATCGGAATACAGGAAGTGGGTGATTTCCAAACCAAATTCAGCAAGGAGCAGAAGCAGGACCTGATGCATGTGGCTGTTTGCACTCTTTTATCGCCGAGCGGATATTATGAACTTTCGATGGTGGATGAGGAAGGATGGCCACATTACCGGCAACTAAAAGCGCTGCCCGTTTATAATTTTATCGAACAGGAAAATTTCATGAAAGATCATATTTTATTTTATTTTGAAAAACAGGAACAAAGCGAATAATCCGTCCGCACGGGTTATATTCAAATCCTTCTATATTTGCAGCTTCCGCTCAAACACTTAAAAAGTCTAAAAATGAGTTTTCCGGATAATCTTCGATACACCAAAGAGCATGAATGGGTTAAACAGGAAGCAGGTAATTCTTTCCTGGTGGGTATCACCGAATACGCCCAGCGCGAATTAGGCGATATTGTTTACGTGGAAGTGGAAACTGTGGGCAAGGCCCTGGAAGCCGGTGAGATATTCGGAACAGTAGAAGCGGTAAAAACAGTTTCCGATCTTTTTCTTCCTGTTGCGGGAACCATCACGGAATTAAATCCCGAACTCACCCAGTCGCCGGATCTGGTCAATACCGACCCTTACGGAAAAGGCTGGATGATCAAACTGACAGTGAATGATCCTGCAGAAGTTACCAAACTTCTGGATGCTGCTGCTTACGCTTCGCTGGTAGGATAAATTCACTGGTACAATTTTTACAATTAACACAGCCTTGGGATTAACCGTTACATATAATGAACAGGAACTGGTCACTGCCCTTAAGGTAAAGGATGATCGGGCTTTCGCTTATTTATATGACAACTACAGCGGTGCTCTCTATAGTATTATTTTACAGATTGTAAAAACGCCCGAGGTGGCCAGTGATGTTTTACAGGAAGTTTTTGTAAATATCTGGCGCAAAATAGAAACCTACGATCCAATAAAGGGAAGATTGTTTACATGGATGCTGAATATCAGCAGGAATGCCTCTATCGACATGCTGCGTTCCAAAAATTATCAGAACAGCCAGAAAAACCAGGAGATTACAGACAACGTATATAGTAGTGACCAGGTGACCCAAACCAGTATTGATCATATCGGCCTGACTAAATTCCTGGGAAAACTTCGACCCGAACAGCGTGTTTTAATAGAACTTGCCTATTTTAAGGGCTATACGCATGATGAAATCGCACAAATTGAAGAGATTCCTTTGGGCACGGTCAAAACCCGTATCCGAAACGCATTATTGCAATTAAGAGCATATTTGAAATAAGTGAACGTACAAGAGTACATATTGAGTGGAATTGTAGAAAGCTACGTACTTGGACTGGCTTCTCCGGAAGACAGCGCCGAGTTCGAACGTATGTCTGCTGCCCATAGTGAAGTACTCGCCGCCAGGATTCTTTTTGAGAAGCAGCTGGAAGAAAATCTTCAGGAGCAGAAGATGGAACCCCCGCGCGAATTGAAATCGCGTATTTTTTCCGAAATCGGTATGCAGAAGGACCAGCTGGCGCCCCGAATTCCGCTGGCTAAACCGGCTCTGGTGCCCAGACTCGGATTTGCCAAATATGTGGCTGCTGCTTCCCTGCTCCTGCTGGCCGGCAGTGTGGGTCTTAATTTCTATCTGCTTGAACAGTATAAAAAAACAATAGCCCAGAATAAGGAGCTCACAGATGCGCAAATTCAGGTGGCCGGTACCAACCAGATCATGCAGGCCAAACTGACCACTTACGAAAACGCACTCAGCCTCATTAAAGATCCGGAAATGGCGGTAGTCAAACTCCCGGGCGTACCTGCCAGCCCGGCCCCTTCAAGCCTGGCAACGGTTTATTGGAACACATCTACCAAAGATGTTTATCTGCTCGTTAACCAGCTTCCAAAAAATGTGCAGGACAAACAATACCAGCTTTGGGCCATTGTTGATGGCAAACCGGTAGATGCAGGAAGCTTTGATATCAGCGAAGGCGTTTCATTCGTCAAACTTAAAACGATCCAAAAAGCGGAGGCGTTTGCCATCACGCTCGAAAAAAGAGGTGGCAGTGCCACACCCACCATGGACGCCATGTATGTTATGGGTAAGGTTACCGGCTAGGATCTTATCTTCGCTGCCAGCCTATGCGTCAACGTATCAAGGAAATTCTTTCAACCCGTTATCCCGCCAGGGTCTGGACCGTCATCATTTTTATTTTATTGGCATTGCCGGGTAATATGTTACCGAGCGAAACGCATACAAGTATTCCCAACCTCGACAAGCTGGTTCATATCACACTGTTTGCCTGTTTTGTTTTTTTCTGGTCGGTCTGGTCCTCATCAAAAGAAAAAAATAAATTTCCTTACGGACGATATGCCTGGTATTTTATCATCGGCTGCCTTTACGGTATCGCGATGGAATACGTGCAGAAATATTTTATTCCCAACCGCGATTTTGATCTCTATGATATTCTTGCGGACATCGCAGGTGCATTTCTTGGATTGTTAATTGTCCAACTGACAGTTTCAAAATTTAAAGTGCCCTAAGGTAGGGCGGCCTGACGCACAGTCGGAGAACCTGCTGTAAAAAGTAAGCCCCTGTGGAAACAGGGGCCGTAACCAAAACTAACTGCTTATGAGAAAATTGACTGCTTTTGTGAAGTCAAATAGAAAAGACCATTTACTTTTAAAACGCAATTCAGATGCCAACTTATTTTTGATTTCTGAATAATGCCGAAGAACTGATGTAAAGTTACAAGTGAAAGTGAATTGAAATTTCTTCCCGATTTCTTAATAACAATTTTTTAAGATTGCCATTCCCCTCTCTCCATTCGCTTTGAAACCTGCACTCCTTGTACTATATTAAACGTAGCAAATTGAAATTGGTTTACCGGGCGATTGTTAAGAAATACCTATAATGAATTTACTACTTAAAAGGCTTCGCCTCCAACTATTCCTTTATATATAATTAGGGTCTGTAGAAATAATGCAACAACTCAGGCGGGCTTTGCAATTTTTTCTGCATTCTCTGCAAACTGCAGGGCATCAATAAAATCACTTATGTTCCCGTTCAGCACGTCGGCCAGATTGTACACAGTGAGCCCGATGCGGTGATCCGTCACCCTTCCCTGAGGAAAGTTGTAAGTCCGGATCTTCGCGCTACGGTCACCCGTGCTCACCAGACTTTTACGATGTCGGGAAATTTCATCCTCCTGCTTTCTGACCTGCTCTTCATAGAGTTTGGTCCGCATCATACCAAAGGCCTTTTCCCTGTTGCCGAGCTGGGATCTTTCCGTCTGGCAAATCACCACCGTTCCGGTAGGTATATGGGTGAGCATCACTTTGGTTTCCACCTTATTAACGTTCTGTCCGCCGGCACCGCCACTTCGTGAAGTTTCCATTTTAACGTCTGCGGGATTGAGTTCAAAATCCACTTCTTCCGCCTCCGGCATAACGGCCACTGTTGCCGCACTGGTATGCACACGGCCACTCTGTTCCGTATCCGGAACCCGCTGCACCCGGTGAACCCCACTCTCAAACTTCAGGGTGCCGTATACGTCTTCACCGGTCACTTCCAGCTGAACTTCCTTATAACCACCCACCGTGCCCTCGCTTTCGCTCAGCAGAGCGGTGCGGAATCCCCTCTTTTCGCAATATTTCATGTACATGCGGTATAGATCACCGGCAAACAGACTGGCTTCATCACCGCCCGTACCTGCGCGGATTTCAATGATCGCATTCTTTTCATCCTGAGGATCCTTCGGAATCAGCAACTGCCTTATTTCCGCTTCAAGACGGATTTTATTCTCATCCAGCGCCGAGGTTTCCATTTTGGCCAGTTCCCTCAGTTCCTCATCATCCCCGTTTAAAGCCTCCCTGTTAAAGGCGATATCTTCCAGCAGATTCCGGTAACGGTCGTACCGCTGAACGATTTTCTCGAGACTCCGGTATTCTTTGCTGGTGGAACTAAATTTTCTGTTATCGTTTACAACGGCCGGATTGGTTAACGCAACGCCTAATTCATCGAATCTTGCCCGGATAGCATCCAGTTTATCAATCATAACCTGCGAAAAATTTATATTGCTGCAAAGTTAACTGATCATGAGTTACAGGAAGTTGAAAGCGGAATACTTGTTTGACGGTTTTACAATGCGAAAAACAGCAGTTCTGCTGGTCGGTGAAGACGGAATTATAGAGTCCATTCTGGATGAAAAGGATGCCGGCGGCGACCTGGAGATATATGACGGTTTGTTATGTCCCGGATTCATCAACGCTCACTGTCATTTGGAACTCAGTCATTTAAACGGTTTGATTCCCGAGCAGCTGGGACTGGTGAATTTTGTATTTTCTGTGATCAGCCAGCGTAATCATGCTGAAGAAGTGAAGAAAGAGGCAATCCGGCAGGCCGAATCAGACATGTGGTTCAATGGCATTGCCGCTGTGGGAGATATCTGTAATACGGGGGATACCCTCGATCAAAAAATAAGGGGAAATGAAGCCACTCCGGGTCTGGGAAAACCAGTTTTTTATTATGAGCGGCCGGTCTATTTCAATTTTATAGAAGTTTTTGGCTGGGCACCTGACCTGGCAGAATCCCGCTACGATACCAGCTTAAAACTCGCCGCCCGCTTTGAAGAAGCAGGCATTCCGGCCAGGCAGATTTCCCTGAGCCCCCATGCGCCTTATTCTGTTTCAGAAGCCCTTTGGAATAAAATTCGGCCCGGGTTTACCGGGAAAACCATTACGATGCATAACCAGGAAACGGCGGCGGAGAACGAATATTTCCAGTCCGGCACCGGTGATCTGAGACGTATGTATCAGTTGATTAAGACAGATACCGCGCATTTTCATCCCCCCGGTTGCAGCAGTCTGACGCATGTTCTGCCGAAACTGCTTAGCGCCGCCAAAGTCCTTTTGGTGCATAATACCTTTACTGGTGAAGCGGATATACAATCCGCAATGAAGTTGCTTGGCAAACGGCTTTTTTTCTGTTTTTGCCCCAATGCCAATCTCTATATCGAAAACCGCTTGCCTGATATTCCCCTTTTTATGCGTTTGGGTGCCCAAATGGTTTTAGGTACAGATAGCCTGGCCAGCAATCACCAGCTCAGTATACTGGAAGAAATAAAATCGATTAAAAAGCATTATCCTTCCATTCCCAGCGCTGAACTATTGCTCTGGGCCACATCGAACGGCGCCAAATTCCTTTCTTTTGAGGATAAACTGGGAGATTTCAGCAAAGGAAAAAAACCAGGGGTCCTGCTGATCGGCGGTGTGCAGGATGGAGAGGTTGGGGCAGGGAGTCATTGTCGGAGGATCATTTAGTTTGGTAGTGACGAGTGTGGTAGTGTGGTAGTGCAGCAAAAACTACCACACTACCACACGCCTAACTCTCCAATAGTGTCCTCAGCACCGGCAGCGTCCTCAAGGGCGTAAACCCCGAAACATGCATGGAATAAAAATCTTCATATGCCAGCAGTAATAATCTTCTCTTCTCTTTGTTTAAGGGCAGGTCGGCGAGTTCGGCGGGCTGCATAATCTTCAGCAGATGGGAACTGACTTCACTCAGGGGATTTTCGAGATAATGTGGATGCAACGGCTTTTCTTCAGTAAAATATCCTTCTTCCAGATCCAGAAAGCTTCTTTTTTCTGAATAGTTGTCGTCGATACGCAATCCGAAAAAGCCGGCCAGGTGCAGGGCAAAGAACAAGGGGAAATTAGCCTGCACATTGGGCTCGGATTCATCGAGACCGGTCAGCGCATCTTCCATAAAATAATATAACTCGGGATTAGGCTCCGGCTGTTTCAGACATTTCTGAAGGAGTTCGATCATGAAAAGAGCAATGCTGTTCGTCACCACATCCGAAAAAATATGTTTGTATAAATGACTCCAGTTGTATTCTTTGAGCCGCTGCAGATTTTTCGATTCCTGGTGATAGATCACAAGATCCAGCAGCGCGGCCGGTTGAAATAAGGCCGACCTGGACCCGCTTTTGCCTTTACTGGTCCGGACGCCGTTTACGAGGTAGGACTGCAAACCGAAGAGTTCGGTCAGAATAGTCACAATCACACTGGTCTCGCCGTATTTTACGGAGCGAAGTACAATGCCTTTTGTTTTGTGAATCATGACCAAACGGATTCAGGCGAAATTCGGTTAAAATAAGTTTCTTTGCCGGGCGAAGACCGGTTCATTTAAAACATTTTGATATGTGGGGACGTATTGCTGCTTTTGTCTTGAAATATCGTTTGCTGTTATTGCTGATCATGGCGGGCAGCTTTGTTGTTGCCGCCTATCAGGCATCCAAAGTGGAACTCAGTTACGAGTATACCCGGGCTATTCCGACCGACAACGCGAAGTATCAGGCCTACCAGGAATTTCAGAAGAAATTTGGCGACGACGGGAACCTGCTCGTCATTGGCGTGGAAACCGATAAGCTTTTTTCAAAAGAAGTATTCAACGACTATCTCCAACTGAGCCACAGTCTGAAGAAAATAAAAGGAGTGGAACAGGTGCTCAGCATTCCGGACGCGATTATTCTGAACAAGAATATGGAAACCGAAAAACTGCAGGCCCGGCCCATTTTCCCCGGTCCCTATGATTCGCAGGCGGCGCTCGACAGTGCACACAGATCTTTCGAAAATCTGATTTTCTACCGAGGTCTGTTATACAATCCCGTTACACACGCTTACCTGATGGCTATCAGTGTGAACAAGCAGATCATGAATTCTGCGGGAAGAACATCGGTTGTGAGCGCGATCGTGAACGACGGCGAAGCATTCGGCAGGGCCCACCAGATCGACATGCATTTTAGCGGACTGCCACTGATACGAACCAATATGGCCACGCGGGTGGCTTCGGAAATGAAATGGTTTCTTTTGGGATCCGTATTGCTTTCCGCTCTTATCCTCTTAATATTTTTCAGGAGCCTGAGCAATATGGCACTATCGCTGGTGGTTGTCATTATAGGAGTGGTATTCAGTCTCGCGACCATGCACGCGTTCGGATATAAAATCACTCTGCTCAATGCACTCATCCCGCCACTGATCGTAGTAATTGGAATTCCGAATTGCATTTACTTTCTGAATAAGTATCATACAGCCTTCCGCGAAAAAGGCGAAAAGCAGAAAGCACTTTACGAAATGATCAGCAAGATGGGCGTGGTTACCCTATTCTGCAATATCGCAGCGGCCATCGGCTTCGGTGTATTTGCACTAACGAAAAGCGCTATCCTCAAAGAGTTTGGCGTGGTAGCCGGCATCAATATTATGCTGCTGTTTTTTATTTCGATCATTCTTATCCCGGCAGCACTGAGTTATCTGCCCGATCCCAAACCCCGGCACATGAAGTATCTCACCAACCGATGGCTAGTAACTCTGCTGGACTGGCTGGAGAACTGGGCCCTGCATCATAAAAGAACCATCTTTATCAGTACCGCCATAATACTTGTCTTTTCTATAATTGGTATTACGCGACTGCGTTCGGAAGCTTTTATTCTTGATGATCTCCCTAAAACCGATCCCATCTTTGCCGACCTTAAATTCTTCGAGCATCATTTCAAAGGCGTGATGCCGCTCGAAATCCTGATCGATACAAAAAGGAAAAATGGCATCCGCGCCAATATGCTGGGCAATTTTGCAAAAATCGACCAGCTCTCTTCTTATATTGATTCGAGTGCCGTGATGGCAAGACCGCTTTCCATTGTGGAAGGACTGAAATTTGTGCGACAGGCTTATTATAATAACGACAGCGCAAACTACGGCTTACCCAATGATTTTGATGTCGCTTTTCTGGCCCCTTATTTAAATATGAAGGCCGACAGCGGCAGCAAACCCAATGGGGTAATGAAACTCGCCAACAGTTTTGTGGATACCAATAAACAGATTCTGCGCATCAGTGTGAATATGGCCGATGTGGGAAGTATTCGCCTTCCACAGGTGATTGGCGGCGTGCAAAAAAGAGCGGATCAGTTATTCGACACTGCGCACTACAATATTATTTTCACCGGTACGACAGTTACCTTTCTCGAAGGCAGTTCATTTATTATCGCAGGGCTCAAGCAAAGTATTCTATGGGCCTTTTTGCTGATTGCGGTTTGTATGTTATATCTTTTTAAGAGCTTTCGTATTTTGATCTGCTCCCTGATTCCGAATGTGATTCCGCTGGTGATTACCGCCGGCGTGATGGGATGGGCCGGAGTTCCGCTTAAACCCTCCACCGTTCTGGTATTCAGTATTGCCCTTGGCATTGCCATTGACATTACCATTCGCTTTCTGGTGAATTATAAACAGGACAGTAATTCAACGGACAGTGTGGAAGCCACGGTAATCAAAACCATTCATTCCACCGGTATCAGTATTGTTTATACTTCGCTGGTGCTCATTGCCGGATTTGTCATTTTTTGCTTCAGTGGATTCGGAGGAACTCAGGCGCTGGGATGGCTTACTTCACTGACACTCGTGATGGTGACACTTACCAATCTGATATTCTTGCCAGCGCTACTTATTGCAATCAGCCCGAAAAAAACAATGTGATAAATATGGAATTGTGGTAAATGTGAAAATCAGCAATGCAAAATTTAGTTCAGCACAACGCAATATCTAGTTCAGCACCTGCTTCAGCTTAGCATCGAGATCATCTCCGCGCAATGATTCACCAATCACTTTGCCCGTCGGATCTACGAGTACATTAAACGGAATTCCCTGAAAGCCAAAGGTGGTCACGGCCTGGCTGTTCCAGTAATTGAGGTCGCTCATATGTGTCCAGTTTAAATGATCCTGGGCAATGGCTTTTTTCCATGCATCCTTGTCCTTATCGAGCGACACACCGAGAACGGTAAAATTTTTCCCTTTGAATTCATTGAATGCTTTCACTACGTTCGGATTTTCCATCCGGCAGGGACCGCACCAGCTGGCCCAGAAATCAATCAGCACATATTTTCCGCGAAAAGAAGAAATTGAAACATCCTTTCCGTTCACATCCGGCATCGTGAGCTCCGGTACTGTTTTGCCAACCCAGGATTCTCCGGAAGAAGCCTGATCAGCCTGTGGCTGCTGACTCGCTTTTTCCATATCGGCAATCATGGTGTTGCCTGGAAACCGCGCTTTCAGACTTTTCAGTGAAGCTTCCATATCGGTTGGCGGAAAACTGGCGGAAGCCCAACCCAGCGCCAGCACACCCAGTGTGGCATTCGGCGTGGTCTGTATAAATTGTTTGAGATAATCGTTCAGTTCGGTAATTCCGGCATTCTTTACGCTATTCACCGCGAGCAGCAGACTGTCCGGCGCATTCGCTTTCTTGAGACTGTCCAGTTGATTAAACGCCGCACGTATTTCTATATTCTTATCCCCCACTTTATCCATCAGCTCTTTCAGCTGTTTGCTGGCGGGTGAACCCGTAATTGTGTAGAAGTCTTTCGTCCTGGCCAGATCGGCATCCACCTGAATCTCCGGGGCATCGTTCAGCAGTGGAAGTGCAAGTATATTATCCCCGAACACCAATTCAAAAATGCCTTCACTTTTACTCCTGCCCTGAAAAGTCAGATTGCCCGTGGCTCCCGAAATTTTCTGCGAATCCAGAATAACCGGAAGCTGGGATTTGCCATAAACAATTTCTTCAAGGAATACCCAACCGTCAGCTTTGCCCGTATTCTGGGCATTGATGAGTTTGTCTCCGTTTGTATAGGAAAGTTTTACCTGGAAGCGACTTTTGTCGCCTGATTTACAGGAAACAAAAATGAGCGCGAGCAACAGAACAGGGACGAGTCGTTTTTTCATTATGGTTTGATTGAAATTTTATCTTCCAGTTTTTGTATGAGTAGTTGATTCGTTAACAGGGGATCCGCTTTGCCCTTGGAAATCTTTTTTACTTCCCCCACAAAGAGGCCAAGCAAACCCTTCTTCCCCTTTTTATATTCGATCACTTTATCCGGCATTTTTTCCATCGCCTGTTTTACCCATTCCAGGATCTGCGATTCATCGCCGGTCTGTATCAGGTTTAACGCTTCTGCCACAGCCAGCGGATCGCTGGATCTTCCGGAAACCAGTTCAGGAAATATCCTTGATGAAGCCGTGGAGAAATGCACACGTCCTTCTTCCACCAGCGCAATCAAAGAAGCCATAACAGCAGGTTTCACCGGAAAGTTCGTTATCGGCTGACTGTTTTCATTGAGCCAGGACTTCACCGGGCCAAGCATCCAGTTGGCAGCCGCTTTATATACGGGAGTCAACAGAATAAGGGATTCAAAATAATCCGATGTTTCTTTATCATCCGTTATCACTTCCGCGTCATAACGACTGAGCTTATCATTTTCTGTATACCGGGCGATCAGTTCCTCCGGGAGTGCCGGAATAGACGATTGAATTTCCTTCAGGGTTTCCGCAGTGACTTCAAAAGGTGGCAGATCCGGATCAGGGAAATAGCGGTAGTCGTTTGCTTCTTCCTTTGAACGCATCGAAAAGGTATTTCCTTTCACGGCATCAAAACTCCGTGTTTGCTGTATGATCGGCTCGCCTTTTTCTGCCAGCCCCGTCATGCGGGCCACTTCCGATTCGATGGCTCGCTTCACATTGCGGATCGAATTGAGATTTTTGATTTCCACTTTCGTGCCCAGTGTCTTTTCCCCGGCCTTACGGATCGACACATTCGCATCACATCGCATGCTGCCTTCTTCCATATTACCATCGCAGATTTTCATGTAGCGAAGCAACCGGCGGAGGTTGGTCAAAAAAGCAACCGCTTCGTCGGCGCTGGAGAGGCAGGGTTCCGTAACCATTTCAATCAGCGGCACACCCGCCCGGTTGAAATCCAGGCTCGTGAAATCGTCGTCCCTGTCATGAATGCTTTTGCCCGCATCTTCTTCCAGATGGATTCGGTTCAGCTGAATTTTCTTATCGCCTTCCGGCATGGAAATATTCACGTAACCGCCCTTGCAAATGGGTGTGGTATGTTGCGAGATCTGGTATCCCTTCGGCAGATCGGGATAGAAATAATTTTTGCGGGCAAAGTAATTCCAGGTTTCGATTTCAGAATGGCATGCGAGCCCCATTTTTACCGCGAGATAAACCGCCTCTTTGTTGAGCACGGGCAAGGTGCCGGGATAGCCAAGGGTGACCGGGCTGATATGCGTATTCGGTTCGGCGCCAAAGATGGTTTCGTCCGAACAGAACAATTTCGTTTTAGTCAGTAACTGGGCGTGAACCTCCAGGCCGATGACGGTTTCGTAAACTTCAGATTGCATATCAATGAGTCGGACCGGTAGTAAAAAAGCGCAAAGAATGGCCAGCATGCAGCCGGTTCTTTGCGCTTCGCGTGAACCAGTTTAATCCGGCCACGAAGTTAAAAAATAGCGGGAAGTTTTTATGAATTCATTTACCCTTCCTAAAGCTCTGCCGTTTTCAATTTGCGGGGTATTTTAACCTCAATTTCCCGGGGGGTACCCTCGCGGAGAATCTTCATTTTCACGAGTATTTTCTGCCTGGCTGCCTGCAATTGTTCCACGAGCTCATTGGCGCTATTCACATCATTTCCATCGAATTGAAGAATAATATCCCCTTTTTTCAGGCCGGCCTTCGAGGCTGCGGAACTGTCTTCCACTTCCAATACATTGACGCCTTTCCCGTCTTCGGCATCCTGTGCTTTGATTCCGATTTTAGGCTGGCGGTTGTCCCGCCGGAATTCATCCATTCCCCGCATATCGCCCATAGGCGGCATCGGCGGCATCCGGAAATTGTAGTTGTAATTATATTCTTTTTGTCTGTAGTCCGATTTCTCCAGGATGGCCGTAACGGTTTGTGCCTTGCCTTCGCGGTTAAAACTGATCTTCACTTTATCGCCTGGTTTGTAATTGTGCACGGCGTCAAAGAGACGCTCGGGACTTTCAATCGCGGAATCATTCAGCTTGGTGATCACATCACCTTTTCTGAGACCGGCTTTTTCCGCGGGACTACCCTTTGTTATCTCCAGAACGGTTGCTCCGCCTTTTTCTGATTTTTTTGAAGAAACACCCAGAAAGGCCGCATTATTACGGATCTGGATATTCTTCCTGATCAAACGCTGCATGTCTTTATCCCGTATGATCTTGTCCGCATTCAACTGGGCCATATCCATATTCTCCTTGTCCTCTTCGCTCAGTTTTCTTTCGATTCTTTCTTCCTCATCGGGATTTATGCGAAAAGGAGAAATGTTGTAAGACATATCCGGCATCACCACAATGTCGTTGTTGACTTCTCTTTTTTCAACAATCACATTCTGGTCGTCGAATTTCTCGAGTGGTTTTCCATTGATGAAATAATTGCCGTTTTTGATTTCCAGGGTAACCTTGCTGTCTTTGTTTCCCTTCTGCCGGATGACGATTTCCGTCTGATCCGATTTTACAACGGCTTCGGATCTTTCTGCATTTTCAGATCGAGCAACCGGGGGAGCCGGAGGCGGAGGAGCGGGTGACTGGGCCTTGGCCAACTGACCCAAAGACAGGCAAACAACGCCGAAAGACAGGATCCGGCTTATACATTTTTTCATCAGAATTCATTTTGATTGGTTATCTACGTCAAGTTTCGTATTTCAAATATAGGGATTATTTTGAATTACGAAAACATTCCTAGATTAGGGTTAACATTCTTTTAGCCCTTTTAAGCCTAAGTCTAAAGCTTAAAGCCGGAAACATGGAACGTAAATCGTGTATGGTATATCGTGGATGGTATATTGTTTATCGAACAACGATAGACTATAAACGATCAGCCCAGCACCGACCTGACACCTGCAACCACCTCGTCCAATCGCCCCGATTCCTGTCCTCCGGCCGAAGCCAGGGTCTTCTGTCCGCCGCCGCCACCTTTGATCAGAGGTGTCACGATTTCGCGGATCATTTTGGAAGCATCGAGGTTTTTGTCTTTCTGAAGCTGGTCGCCAATGCCGATCACCACAACGGGTTTGCCATCCGAAACGGCAGTCAGTACCAAAAGAAGCTGGGAGTTTTCCTGCCTGAGTTCGCCGCCGAGTTTACGCAGTGACTCTGCGCTAATTCCTTCGCAGCGTTTGCCGATAAAAGCATAACCTGCGAAGGGCTGCTCCTCTTTCAACAGTTCGGCCTTGAGCACCGAAGCCTGTTTCATTTCCATGGATTCGATTTTCTTACGCAGGGCTGAAGATTCCGTATTCTGATCCTGAATGGATTTGAGGAGATCCTTGGGATTTTTAAAATGAACACGCACCGCGGATAATACCGCGAGTTCGTTATTGATATAATTTTCTGCGGCTTCTCCGGCAACGGCTTCGATGCGCCGTACACCGGCTGCCACAGCCGATTCAGATTTTATTTTGAAGAATCCCAGTTCACCGCTAAACTTCACATGTGTGCCGCCGCAGAGTTCAATAGAATAAGAAGGATCGACCGTTACCACACGCACGGTTTCTCCGTACTTCTCGCCAAAGAGCGCCATGGCGCCGGTTTTCATGGCTTCTTCCCTGGGCAGTTCCCGAATAACCACCGGAATATTTTCGCGGATCTTTTCATTGACGATCTTTTCAATCGCCGCGATTTCTTCATCAGAAACTTTAGAAAAATGGGAGAAGTCGAAACGCAGATGTTCCGCATTCACCAATGATCCTTTCTGGGCTACATGGGTACCCAGCACTTTGCGCAGTGCCGCGTGCAAGAGATGGGTAGCGGTATGATGTACTTCGGTATTTTTTCTTTTCACCGCATCCACATGTGCCCGCACTTTTGCTTTTGGGTCGGCTGGCAGTTTATCGGTGAAATGAATAATGAGATCATTTTCTTTTTTCGTGTCGAGCACTTCTATTTTTTCCCCGCCCACTTCAAGTAAACCGGTATCGCCCACCTGTCCCCCGCTCTCTGCATAAAACGGCGTTTTGCCCAATACGAGCTGGTAGATTTCTTTCCCCTTGATCTTTGCTTTTCGCCAGCGGCTGATTTCCGTTTCGGAATCCAGATCATGGTATCCGGTGAAAATAATCTGGCCGTTTTCATGCACCGGCATCCAGTCACCCATATCCTGTTGTCCCGCTGCGCGGGAACGATCCTTCTGTTTCTGCAGTTCGGTTTCGAAGTCTTTTTCATCGACCGTCCACCCGATTTCCCTGGCCATCAGCGAAGTGAGATCCACGGGAAATCCATAGGTATCATTCAACTTAAAGGCAAAAGCTCCGGAAATTCGCTTCTGCGCATGCCATTCGGCCTCTTCTTTTTGCGAGCCGCCCTTTTCTATATATTCATTAAATATCTTAATGCCCTTGTCGAGGGTTCTCAGGAAAGCTTCTTCTTCTTCCTTCACCACCCTTTCCACGAATGCCTGCTGCTGTTTGAGCCCGGGAAATACTTTTTCGAACTGAGTGGCCAGCAGGGAAACCAGCTGATACAACAACGGTTCTTTCTGGTCGAGGTAAGAATAATAATAACGCACGGCGCGGCGCAGGATTCTCCTGATCACATAACCCGCGCCCGTGTTGGCGGGAAGTTGTCCGTCGGCAATGGTAAAACTGATGGCCCGGATATGATCGGCGATCACGCGGAAAGCGATATCTGTTTTACCGGTATCAGATCCTGTATAGGTTTTGCCGGTAATACGGGCAACGGCCTCCAGACTTCCCCTGAAAATATCGGTATCGTAATTACTCTGTTTATTCTGCAACACCCGCACCAGCCTTTCGAGTCCCATGCCCGTATCCACATGCCGCGCGGGCAGGGGTTCTAGGGCACCCGATTTGATCCGGTTAAACTGGATGAATACGTTGTTCCAGATTTCGATCACCTGGGGATGGTCGTTATTCACAAGGGACCTCGCATCGGTGGCTTTTCTTTCCGCATCGGTGCGGCAGTCCACATGGATCTCAGTAGCGGGACCGCAGGGGCCGGTATCGCCCATTTCCCAGAAATTATCCTTTTTACTACCTGCCAGGATCCGGTCGCCCGAAACCCATTTCAGCCATTCGGCCCTGGTTTCGTCGTCGGCGGCAAGCTTTTCAGCGGCATCGCCCCCAAAAAAGGTGATATAGATCCTGTCTGCCGGAATCTGGTAAACCTTGGTGAGCAGCTCCCAGCTCCATTCGATCGCTTCCTTCTTAAAATAATCTCCGAAACTCCAGTTGCCCAGCATTTCGAACATGGTATGATGGTAGGTATCCACGCCGACCTCTTCCAGGTCGTTGTGTTTACCGCTCACGCGAAGACATTTCTGGGTATCGGCCACCCGCGGATGGGGCGCCGGTTTGTTTCCGAGGAAATAATCCTTGAACTGGTTCATGCCCGCGTTCGTAAACAGCAGGGTCGGGTCGTTCTTGGTGACTATCGGGGCAGAAGGAACGATGACATGTGCTTTGGACTTAAAAAAATCCAGAAAATGATCTCTTATCTCGGCGCTTCCCATCATATTTTAACAGACTATCTTTAAAACCCGGTTTATAAAAGCATAATAATTAGTACTCTTGCGTTATTAATCAGGCGCTGCAAAGGTACGTGTCCCCTTTTAAAAGAGCGGACCGAAGCCAACGGACGGCATGAAAAAGATCAAATATTACTATAATACCAATACCCTCCGGTACGAAAAACTGGAAACGCCACTGCGCGTAACCCTGCTTCGTATTCTGGGCTTTTTATCCGCTTCAATCGTCACCGCCCTGATCCTGGTTTCCCTTGCCTACCGCTACTTTCCCTCAGCCAACGAAAAGAGACTGCTGCAAAACAATGATGCCCTCAAGGACAATTATTTTGTGCTGAACGAGCAGGTGAAGAAGATGCAGGAGCAGATTGCCGGTCTCGAAACCCGCGACAACGACGTGTACCGCGCCATATTTGAGGCCAACCCTATTCCCGACAGCGCCCGCGCCAAGAGTATGGCCCAGCAGCAGGAGTTCAAACTGGTGCAGGGTATGGATCAGGAGAACCTGGCGACCTCGGTGGCCAATACCCTCACCGGGCTCGGCAACCGGATCCATGCACAGACCAAAAGCTACGACGATATCAATGGTTTTATCAAGAACAAGGAGCTGCTGCTGGCCTGTACGCCGGCCATTCAGCCTGTCAGCAATAAGGACCTGAAGCGTATCGCCTCCGGATTTGGATATCGGGTTGATCCGGTTTACAAAACCACCAAATTTCATGCAGGGCTCGACTTTGCCGCACCCCAGGGCACACCTATTTATGCCACGGCCAACGGTACCGTGGAAACGGCAGGCAATACGGGCAACGGCTATGGCAATCATGTGGTGATTCACAACGGATACGGATATGCCACCCTGTTCGGACATATGTATAAGATCAAAGTACATCCGGGTGAAAAAGTAAAAAGGGGAGAAATCATCGGCTGGGTCGGAAATACCGGAAAGAGTACGGGTCCGCATTGCCATTATGAAGTGCACCGAAACGGCGAACCGGTGGATCCCGTATTTTATTTTTACAATGATATTACTCCTGAGCAGTACGACCGCCTGTTAAAACTCGCCTCATCCCCCAATCAGAGCTTCGACTAAGTATTTTTTGTTAGTCGTTGCGCCGTTTCGGAATAGTTTTTGTTATTTTTGAACAGCATGACACCGCTTTCCCAGATCTCCTTAAATTTTGTTGAAGAAACATCACTGCCTCAGGAGGCTGCTCCTGTTAAGGAAGATCAACCGGTAAACGTTGGGTTCCGAATCAAGAAACTGAAAACACAGGAACCCGCGCAGGAAGTCAAAGCACCCGTTTTAGAATCCAGTCCGGAGCCTGTTGCTGAACAAACTGTGGAAGAAACCATTGTGGCCGAAACCCTGGTTCAGGAAACCGTTGTTGAAGAGCCTGCTGAAGAAATTAAATCTGCAGGTCCCGTTCAGAAACTCAAAAGTGGCAGGGGAAGAAAATCCATCCGCCAGATTTCGGAAGAAGCCGACCTGATCCAGATTCCTGAAGACGAGATCCTGTTTCAGAAACACTACTACACAATGGGCGAGGTAGCCGAGATGTTCCGTGTGAATCAGTCGCTGCTCCGTTTCTGGGAAGCTGAATTCAATATTCTGCAGCCCAAGAAAAACAAAAAGGGTGACCGCTATTTCCGACCCGTCGATATCAAGAACCTCCATCTTATTTATCATCTTCTTCGCCAGCGCAAATACACGATTGAAGGCGCAAAGGATTTTCTGAAAAAGAACTCCAAAGCCGAAGAGAAATTCGAAACCATCCGCAAGCTTGAAGAGGTAAAGCGATTCCTGCTCGAGATGAAGGCGGGGTTGCGTTAAACTGCCCAACAATTACCATCTAATTGTCTCCTTACGGTTAAGTGTCGTCTAAGAACCGTCAGTATCTCGCCTGAACATCGTCAGTATCACGTCGGTGATCTTCAACTGCGTTTTTCTTTATTTACCATTGCCGTGTCTTTTTCTTCTTTAAACTGTGTGTTGTAAGAAATATTTTATCGTTGCGTCATTTTGCTTCGGGTTGCTTTCAGTTGCGTAAGGTTGCTTCGTTTTGCGTTCATTTGCTTTCTTTCGAAGAACAAATTAAGAACTTGGTTTACGGAGGGCTAAAAGCTCCAGAAAATAAATCTCCAGTTGGTCCCCGCGTTTTTTACACAAATATGAATATAACCTAAACCTGTTTTTCACAAGTTCGACCCCATGGGGGAAAATATATTTTTTGTGGTTTTGTTTTGCATTCCTTCTGTATTCCTTTTGAAGTTCTTCGGAAGTTCTTCGGGAACTTCAGGGTGAATTCAGAGGGATTTCCGAAGGATTCCCGAAGAACTCGTCATAAAACGCTGAATAAAAGCATAATCAATCCCGAAGAAAGGCAGTAACACACCTGCTCTTTACCCGGATATTTATTTTACCCCATGGGGACCAACTTGTGAAATATGAGTTCTAAGACCCTATAGTTTTGAATTTTTTAATGAATCCAGTCGGGGACATGGTGATGTGATTCAAACCTGTACTTGAAGTTTGAAAACAATCCACTGCTGGCCCCATAATTGAATAGACTAAATGCTAATTAAAAAACGTTAGTGAATCATATGAAGAAATCGATTTTAATCTGCCTGATGCTGATCGGCTGGATCGCAGCGCTGGCTCAGGCACCTCCGCACCCACCCCTGCCACCGCACCCTCCCCGTCCGCCGCATCCGCATGGTCACTATCATGGTCACTATCACGGTCATTATCATCACGCCTATCATCATCCTTATCATCACCATTACGCGCATTACAACCACGGCCATTATCATCGCAGGCCGCCACATCCTCCTCTGCCGCCACATCCTCCGCTGCCACCCCATCCATAAAGGATTGCTGTTCACCTGACTGTATCTTGACAAAGGCATACTAACGGGCTTCCGTATTCGTTTTACAGATATCTCATTCTGTAAAAAACCAATATGAAAAACCTGATCCTTGCTTTTATTGCCGTATCGGCAGTGGCCTGCGGTTCCACCAGCCAGATGTCGCTGAGTGTGAAGAAACCCGCACCGGTAACCCTTCCCGCCAGCATTCAGTCGGTCGCCGTCATCAACCGCTCTGAAGCGGGTGATGCCACAAAAACGCTCAATGCCATTCATAATGTGTTGTCACTGCAAACCGGCGATCTGCAATCCGCAGGTGCGCAGGCCAGTGTACAGGGACTTTCTGATGAACTCTTGAAAAACGACCGGTTCAAAGAAGTAAAAAAAGTGACGGATATCAAACTCACTTCTTTCGGTTCCGGTGTATTTCCTTCCGCGCTGTCCTGGGATTCGGTTGAAAAAATATGTATTCAAACGGGCACAAACGCCCTGTTTTCACTCGAGCTTTTCGATACAGAATCCAAAGTCGGTTATGGTTCCACACCTGTGAATGTGAATGTTCCCGGTGGAACCCTGCAGACGGTGAATCACCAGGTGAGTATGTCCACTAACCTGAGAACCGGATGGAGAATTTACGACCCTTCTTCCCGCACCATTCTCGACGAATATGTGCTGGGCACCAATATCGTACTGGAAGGTTCGGGAATCAATCCCGCTGTTGCGCTGTCTGGATTATCCGGGAGAAAAGAAGCCGTTAAAGATGCAGGCAATAAAGCAGGCGCAGCTTATGCGGCCCGCATTATTCCTTACTGGATCAGGGTTTCTAGAGAATATTTTGTTCGTGGTGATGATAATTTTAAAACCGCACAGAGAAAAGCGCAATCCGGAAACTGGGATGGCGCAGGAGAAATCTGGAAGAATGAAACCAATAGCACCGATCGTACGCTGGCTGGCCGCGCCTGCTACAATATGGCCATCATTGCAGAAATCAATGGTGACCTCGACGGAGCCATTCAATGGGCACAGAAATCGTACGAGGATTATAAAATAACGCTGGCCCTGAATTATGTTAATATTCTTCGCTACAGAAAAAATCAGGAAAATATTTTAAAAGAACAGGCCGTAACCTACAATCAATAAAATAATCATTCGCAAATAAAAGCCCCTGCTGAAATTCAGCAGGGGCTTTTGTATTTCAAACGTATAAGTTACTGCAGCAGCATGGTAATTTTTGCATTCATCATGGCAGGAATCACCTGCTCCGATTTAACCGCAATCTTTTTTGCAGCATCAATATAATAGGTGGTGACGTCTTTATCGTTTTCATCATTCACGACTTTAACAACAGTGGTATTCACCGATCCAACCATTTCATTTCCCGTAACGGTCAGGATTATTTTTTTCAGTTTCTGAGTTTGTCCGTCGGCTACATAAAATGCAGTGGTATATCCGGCAGTTAAAGGAAAACGCGCGATGATCATATCGAGACCGGCTCCATCGTTGACCACGAGTCCGTCGGCATGCAGGGTTTTACTACTGAGCTTTCCACTTATATCTACGGATATGGTTAAAGAATCCGGCGCATAATTGATGGTCGATTTTGCAGGTCCCTGCACGGCCACCTGCTTTACACCTGCGAGGCTACCCTGTACAAAGGTAGAAGTAGCGCTCACCTGCTGTCCCATCACAGCCAGACTATCTGACACATCCCAGGTGCCTCCGCCCGCCACGATCGTGCGGCTCATGGTTACAGGCAGTTTTTGCCCCTGCACCTGCAGATCGCCGGTGTATGTATATCGCCCCGCAGTCAGATCGGAGGAAGGAGCAGGCAATGTTTTCAATAACGGCGCGCTGCTTTTTTTCACCAGCAGAACTTTGCTGATGTCGACTGTATTTTCTTTCAGTCTCTTCGCCACATCATCCGGCATGGATTCCTGGTAACGGGTGCCACAATATTTTGCAAGAAATTTTTCTGAAGCGGCTACCATACCGAGATTATTTACGGGCTTGGCAAAACCGTGACCTTCATCATCTGCCAGGATATAGTCTACCTGCGCTCCTTTATCGCGCAGCGCAATCACAATCTGGTCGCTCTCACCCTTGTTTACACGAGGATCGTTAGCGCCCTGCACGATCAGCAAAGGCGCTTTGATTTTATCGACACTAAACAAAGGACTTGCTGCATGTAACAATTTTTTTCCGTCTTCCGTTTTTTCATCGCCCATTCTCAGCGTAAATATTTTTCTGGCTGCTTCCCAGTAAGGGGGAATGCTGGCCATCAGGGTAAATAAATTGCTGGGGCCAACAATGTCCACACCAGCCGCATAGAGGTCGGGCGTAAATGTGAGACCGGCCAGTGTGGCATAACCACCATAACTGCCTCCCATAATCGCAACTCTTTTCGGATCCACCATGCCCTTTGCAATCAGGTATTTCACACCCCAGGTAATATCATCCTGCATCAGCCTGCCCCATTGCAGATTGCCTGCATCAAGAAAAGCTTTGCCAAAACCCGTGCTTCCCCTGAAATTCGGAGCAAGCACAATGAATCCGCGATTGGCCATCAGTTGTGCGTAACCATTCAGGCCCCAATAATCCCTGGCCCAGGGACCACCGTGCGGAAATACAAGCAGCGGAAGTGGTTTGCCCGCGCTGTTTTTTGGAACCGTCAGGTAGGCCTGGATTTCGAGACCGTCGCTGCTCTTGTAGCGCACCGACTGCATGGGACTCAGATAAGTTTCGAAGGCCTTGAGTTTGGGCCTGGGTGTATATTGAAAAACGGTTTTCTTTGTGGTTCTGTCGAACAGGTATATTTCAGCCACATGTACATCGCTGGTGGTATTGATCAGCACTTTCTTTTCATCATTCGTGCTGCTGCTCCAGGCGATCTGCCTACCCGGAAATTTCTGATGCAAAAGATTGTAATCAGCTTCCACTTTTTTATCCCGGAAATAAAGACGGAGACGGTCATCGTAGTAGCTCGTGTACTGCAGTTCGTGCGTTACATCACTAAACGAAGCATCTTCCAGATCCACGCGGTTCAGCGGATCTTTTTCTACGAGAGTGGTTGCACCTGTTTCCGGATCCATCAGTAACAGCTGAACGAAATTCGTTCCCTTATTGCTGCTGATATAGACTTTTTTATTGTCCGCCGTAAACGCATTTACTCCGGCGGCTTCGAGCGGACCTACCTCATACACTTTATTAAAATTTCCCTGCGCATCAATATGCAGGATCTCGGTGCTGCCATCTTCCGGATTACGAACGGCCAGTCGCGGTGTCTCGGTCCAGTCGAATACCCAGTTACTGATGCGGTCTTTATTCTCACGCAGTTTAACCAGCTTGCCGGTCGAAATGCTCAGTTGGTAGAGATCATGCCATTTCGGATCGCGGTCATTGATCCCAACCATCAGGATATCCGGGTTTTTTTTGCTGACGGCAAAAATGATCGCGCGGATTTTATCATTGGGGGTGAGGTTACGTGCCGCGGGAACACCAGTGGCCGCAACCGCCGGGTCTGCCGGATTCAGGGCATAGATATTAAAATTTTCATCGCCGCCCTTGTCCTTTACATACAAAATATATTTGCCGTCGTAGCTCCAGAAATAGCCTCCCACGGGACGGTCGTTATCGGTCAGCTGTTTGGCCTTCTCAAAAGGCTCTTCTGTTCTTTTTACATAAATATTCAGAACTCCCTTATACGGTTTGAGAAATGAGATAAACTTTCCATCGGGACTGAGTTGCCCCCCGGCTAATTCAGGATTCCCTAAAAATATCTCCCGGTCAATGATGGGAGCCAGAGTCGCCGTTTTTTTAGCCATCGGTTTTGTTTGGGCAAACAGTGCCGGACTGAGAACAAAAGCCAGGAATGCCATTCTTAAAGCCTTTACAATAGATTTCATGATGTTCAATTAATGAGGCGCCAAAAATATCGTAATTCGGGTTTCCGGCAAAAACTGGGACAAGTTGTATATTCGGAGATAACCGAATCCTTACGACACATGAACCTGTCATTTCAAAAGGCATTTCTTCTTCTTGCTATCCTGGCCGTTTCATGTAAAACAAAAACAACCCGTATATCTTCCGCAGATATAAATGCCCTCAACCTGAAAAAAGGAGAGATTGTTTTATGCGGGCCGCCGGACAAACAGTTCGGCTCCATCACATTCGATATTTCCTGCCCGGATACATTAAAAAAGAATTTCAATTTGGCCGTAGCTCTCCTGCATTCGTTCGAATATGAGGAGGCTGAAAAGATATTTGCGAAAATCATAGAGACTGATCCGCAATGTGCCATGGCTTACTGGGGCGTGGCCATGTCCAACTTCCATCCGCTCTGGGCACCTTCAGGCCCTGCTGAACTGAAAAAAGGTTCCGCCGCTATTCAGATTGCAAAATCCATAAAAGAAAAAACAGAACGGGAATCGGCCTATATAAATGCCATTGGAATGTATTATACCGGCTTTGATAAAATAAATGATCATAACCGTTGCATACTGTTTGAAAAGAACATGGAGAAAATCTACCTGAATTATCCGCAGGATAAGGAGGCGGCCATTTTTTACGCCCTGTCTCTGGATGCGGCAGCCGATCCGGCTGATAAATCCTATGTGAACCAAAGGAAGGCCGGCACAATTCTAAGCGCTATTTATCCGGGTGAACCGGACCACCCGGGAATCGTTCACTATATTATTCACACGTATGATTACCCATCGTTGGCGGAAATGGCTTTACCCGCTGCCAGAAAATATGCCTCCATTGCTCCCGCGTCGGCGCATGCCCAGCATATGCCCTCGCATATTTTCACCAGGCTTGGATTATGGAATGAAAGTATTCAATCGAATCTCATATCCACTTCTGCGGCGAAATGCTACGCAGAAAATTCAGGTTTGAAAGGTCATTGGGATGAAGAGCTGCACGGTATGGACTACCTGGAATATGCCTATCTGCAAAAAGGCGATAATAGTCAGGCAAAGAAACTATGGGACTATCTCGACAGCATTCAGGAAGTGTATCCCGCGAATTTTAAAGTCGCTTATTCTTTTGCGGCTATTCCTTCACGTTATCTGCTCGAAAATAAAAGGTGGAAGGAAGCCGCCGTGCTTCAAATTCACCCTGCGAATTTTCCCTGGAACAGGTTTCCCTTGCAAAGCGCCATCTATCACTTTGCGCGACTTCTTGGTTCGGCGCATATGGGCAGGCTCGATTCGGCGAATGCGGAGCTCGGTAAACTCGAATCCATTCATGATACACTGATGAATCAAAAGGATTTGTATAAAGCCAATCAGGTGGCCATACAGATCAAATCATCGCGGGCCTGGATTTTGTTGGCCAAAGGTCAGACTTCCCAAGCCCTGGATCTGATGAAAGCTGCTGCGGAGATGGAAGACGCTACAGAGAAAAGCCCCGTTACCCCCGGTGAAGTAATACCCGCACGGGAATTGCTGGGCGACATGTTAATGCAGCAGAAGGATTATTCCAAAGCGCTTGAAGCTTATCAGGCAGATTTGAAAACCCATCCGAACCGGTTTAATGCTTTGTATGGCGCAGGACTGGCTGCGCAGAGCTTGGGTGACACTAAAAATGCTGATGTTTACTATAGACAATTAACAGCGATCAGTGTTCCAAATTCTCCAAGGGCTGAAATTAAACGGGCAAGACTCAATTAAAAAAATCCGCATCAAGTCCGTCAATGACGAACCCGACGCGGACTCAAAAGTTTTAGGCTTTCGGCTTTGGGCTTTAGGCCTTCTTGTAAACCAAAGCAAATTCCTTCGCGAATTCTTCCAGTTTTATTTTTCCCGTTGGAATCGTGTGATGCGTATCGTAATCACCCCAGAGTTTTCCGTTTTGTACGGACTGCCCCATAGCCACAAAACGCCCGGCCATTTCTTCAGAAAATCCGGCACCTGCCAACGCGCCTTTGAGCTGATCATCGGGGAACTGCACCCAGGGCAGCGCTGGTAAACCGATGGCGGTTCCCAAAATGGTTGCGGATTCCTGTGCACTGCGTTCATCGCTGGAGATATACTGAACCCTTTTTGTATCGCCCGTTTTCTGTAATTCCTCTGCCACGGCTGCCGCAATATCCGAGGGACTGACAAAAACAATGCGGCTGTTGCCCGCATAGTTTGAACCGATAATTCCCATGTTACGGATCATGTCGATGTTTCCATAGAAATTAGTGTAGAAAAAGCCTGCACGCACATGCGTAAGACTTGCGGCACCGAGTTTTTCTAAAATGGCTTCGCTTTTGTGATGTCCTTCAATAGGTCCCGTACCGCTTTCCAGGTGCGCACCCACGCTGCTCAGGTTGACCACACGTTTCACAGCGGTGGCCCGTATGGCTTTCACATATTGTTCCACAATGCCCGAAGAATATGTCAGGTAGTCCGTTGTCTGCAGGTTGGGTGGCGTCATAATATATACGGCATCTGCCCCGTTGAAAGCCTGTTTTAAAAAGATTTCATCCAGAACGGACCCAATAGCTGCTGTTGCGCCCAATTTTTCAATATCTTCCTTTCTATCCTCCTTACTGCTGATGACAGTCACTTCGTGCCCTGCCTTAATCAGATTAACTGCCAGTGGCTTACTTATATTTCCCAAAGAACCGGTAATGGTGATTTTCATAATCTGTATTTTTTTTATTCAGATACAAAGATATCTTTGTACTTACTTTAATACAAGTACTTACCCCAAAGTATGTATCTATGGCTCAGATTAAAACATCATCTACCATTCAGGCTAACAAGCAAACGGCCCTCAATAAATGTCCTGTAACCTATGTGATGGATAAAATCGGCGGCTACTGGAAGCCCATTATTTTGTTTCATCTTTTCTCCGGACCAAAGCGCTACAGTGAACTAAGAAAACTGATCCCTGCGGTTACCGAAAAAATGCTGATCCAGCATCTGAAGCAATTAGAAGAAGATGATATTGTTCTACGTACAGCCAGGCCCGTGGTTCCTCCCTACGTCACCTATTCTCTTGCACCCGCAGGCTTGAAATTGAAACCGGTTCTTTATCAAATGGCGGTCTGGGGTTTTGAAAACAGCAGAAAAAACGGGAAAGCACCATATAAGAACCTGGCTAATTTTCCGGCATATTGAGAAATGAAAAATCTGCCTGTCTTTTTTGGAGGTCACAATATGTTAGCTCCGATCCGGGATTTCGGATTCTCAACCTGCCACTTCCTGTGATAGCTTCACTGTCATACCTGATCCGGCAAAAACGATTTTGCGCTTTTCAATCAGCGTTAGCATGTCGAGGTTGAGTTTTTGTTTGATCGCATTGAAGCTGGCCAGTGGAATAGGGGTGGTAAAGTAGTCAATATTCACCTGCAGAAAGGTTCCGGAGATATCATTGAGGAACACGGTGGCGTCGCTGATTTCTTCCTGCTCATTCAGCAATTTGCGGCAGTCATCCACAAATCCATTGATCGTTTCCGCTGCTGTGGAAGAATCCAGCTGAAGACGGATTTCGGCTTTACGATAGGTGCGCAGGGTCTGGTTGTCGACGATACTGTCCACCATCTGTTTATTGGGGACTGTAACATAGGTTTTCAGGTCGGTGCGAATACGCGTGCTGCGCAATCCGATTCTTTCCACGGTTCCCGAAATATTATTCACTTTCACCACATCGCCCGCCATAAAAGGTTTATCGAAAAAGATGATGAAGGAGGCGATGAGGTTTTCGATACTTTCTTTAAGGGACAAGGCGATGGCGGCACCGGCGAGACCGAGCCCCGTCCAGAGTTTACTCACTTCAAATCCGAAGGCTATGCCCATCACCATCAGCAATCCGATAATGCCCACGATCACTTTGAGGAAGTCGCGGAAGAAGACCACAAGCTGGTGGTCCTTGATGCCGCCCGCCACGCGCGCTTTTTCTTTCAGCAGCAGTGAAATGAAATCGATGGTGCGCAGCAGCAACCAGATAAACACCACGATGAGAATGGTCTTCGCGAGACCTTGCACAATCGATTTGAAGGGCACTTCATATATCTCGAAGTCGAGTGCCCCGGGGAAGGTCAGTTTATCGATCGCTACGATGGATATGAAAACAATCAGGAAAATTTCGAGCGGATCGAGCAGCAGCTTGACAAAAGAAGTTTTGTCAATGCCCTTGTCCAGCGCCGAAGCCGCACGGAATAATTGCCCCGCTATAAATTTAGATATGATCCGCTTCAGCAGGAAACTCATGCCAATCGCGATCAATACAAAGAGGTATTTTTTCAGCGGATTGTCGAATATCATTTGGTTCCAGAATCCGTTCATAGTCATCAGTTCTTAAATGCGTGAATGCCGTCTGCTTTCAGCACATAGTTAAAATCGGGCAGGATGAGAATTTTTGTCGCCGGTAAATAGTAGGAAGGCATACGCTGCTTTTCTTCCCCGGCCATTTTATCCTCGTATTTCAGAAAGTCACGACCGTTCCATCCGAGCATCGTTTTGTTGATCACGGTAAAATGTCGCCAGTTTTTCAATGGTACAAATTTCGAATAGCCGCCATAGTGATCAAAAATAAAAACACCCTTCTGCGGGTCAAATAAATAAACGAGCCCTCCCTGATCACTCAGCAGCACCGGGTTGGGCACGGAGTCGGTAAACTGACGGATATCGTTGGACTGGTTGATGGCCGTTCCATCGCTGCCGATCTTATTGAGTTGCCCGGCCAGCGCGTCATAGACCCATATATTATTATCATAGGCGAGCCCGATACAGGTCACCTGGTAGTAGCCGAGCTGGCGCAGATCGAGTACATTGATATTATTCAGAAAGCGGTCGAGCATTACGATGGTTCCGAACTCCTGGTAAAACAAAAGGATCTTCAGCGGATTGGTAACATCGATATAGGCAATCTTTCCAAACCGTTTTACATCGTTGAACACGCCGAGTGAATCGCCTGAAGCACTGTATTTCTTCAGCTGGTTATCGGGGGTAAGCACAAATATATTTCCCAGATTATCTACCTGGAAATCGGCAAAGCTTCCGGGAATAAAGCGTGACATGGCCGGGAGACTGTCCACGGCCTGAGCAAATTTGCCGGCGGAATCCTTCGGGCTGGCTGCTGAATAGGGCAGTTTATTTTCTGACTGTGCCATCGCGCACAGAAAGAAAAACAGAAGGCCCATATGGAGGATTAATTTTTTCATACCCGCACGATCTTGTCTTCCAGTGTGCTGTCATAAGCTTTCAGTTCGAGCAGTTCTCCATCGAAACTCGCATAAGTGAAATACCGGATCCAGTCGCCCAGGTTCACATAGCGGCTGCCATTGGGAAACCGGAAATCAATGGGCAGGTGGCGGTGACCAAAAATCATGTAGTCAAAGTTCTCCTTCTCGAGGCGGTGTTTGCAATATTGGATCAGCCATTCTCCCTCCTCGCCCCAGAATTTGACATCGGTCTGCGCGGTTACCGAGCGGCTCTTGCGACTAAAATAATTCGCCACGCCCACGCCGATCGCAGGTGGCAGCACGCCGAATAAACCCTGACTGAATTTATTCCTGAATATTTTTTTGAGAAATTTATAGCCGCCGTCTCCGGGACCGAGACCATCCCCGTGACCGATCAGAAATTTCTTTCCGTTCCGGATAAAAGTCTTGGGTTCATAGTACACGGGGATGGCGAGTTCCGTTTCGAAATAATTCTTCATCCACATATCGTGGTTGCCTACAAAAAACTGAATGGGAATGCCGGCATCGGTCATTTTGGCCAAAGTGCCGAGGATGCGCACATAACCTTTGGGGACAACGGTTTTATATTCGAACCAGAAATCGAAGAGATCGCCGACGATAAAAATTTCTGCGGCTTCGTGCCGGATGGAGTCCAGGAATCCGATGATATATCTTTCCCTTTGCAGGCTGGTTTGATGGTCGGGTGACCCGAGATGAAAGTCAGAAAGGAAGAAAATCTTTTTTCCCGAAGCAATTTGCATGGGCAAATATAATTCACTCCTTATCTATCAGGAAAACATAAACGTCTTTTGGTCCGTGAACACCTACAACCAGGGTTTTTTCGATATCGGCCGTACGGCTCGGGCCGGTGGCCAGGGTAATAAAGGAGGGAATCCTGTTTTTATACTTTTCCAGCAGCATGTCGAGACCGTCACGGATATCATAGACCAGCTGGTCGCTCCAGGCGATGCAGATATGGACGGGCGCATACACACTCACCGTTCTTCCGCTCTCCTGTGCCGAACTCATCAGGATACTGCCCGTGCGGGCAATCAGGGCCTCGCATCCCGTAATGGATACATCGGCCTCGGCGAGATCTTCTGAAATCAGCAGACCCTTCAGCGGTTCCTGCAGCAGGGGAATAAATTCGGATTCGCGACAAAATACCTGGGTCCAGGCCTGCTGGCTGATGAGCTTTTTGAGCTGATCCGTCAGTTCTTCCGTATTGGCGCAGTAAATAAATTTGCCCTGAATGCGGGCGAAGTTTTCAGCGAATTCAATTTCATTTTCCTGGCTCTGGGCGGCGAACACGTTGGACTGCCCTTCGCTTTGCGGAAACGGAACAGGCGTTGGGTTCACCAACGCCTGCCGGATTCTCTTGAGTATATTTTCTTTTGCCTGAGATATCTGCATAAGACAAACTAAACTTCACCTACGGGTGGAACAGGAATCGGCGGTGCAGGTATTCCGTTTTCTGCAATCTTCAGTTCCGGAACATCATGATCCAGCAATTCATGGTCCGATACGTCGAGGGCTCTTTTTTCTTCGTAAGGCCTCTTTCCGATCAGGGTTTCCACATCGCTCTGGAAGAGCACTTCTTTTTCAAGCAGGGCTTCTGCAAGCAGCTCGAGCTGGTGCGATTTGGTGGTCAGCAGATCCTTTGTAAAAACATAGGCCTTATCAATCAGCTGGCGCACTTCTTCATCGATCAGTTTGGAGGTTTCTTCCGAATACGGCTTGGTAAACTGGTTTTCCTGAGCGGGATCATAGAAACTTACGTTTCCAATCTTTTCATTCATACCATATACCGTCACCATGGAATAAGCGATCCGGGTCACCTGCTGCAGATCGTTCTGCGCGCCGGTGGAAATCTTTTTGAATGTGAGCGACTCACTCGCACGTCCTCCAAGGGTCATACAGATCTGGTCGAACAATTGATCTGTACTATAGAGATACTGTTCCTTCGGCGTGTACTGAGCATAACCGAGGGCGGCCACACCACGTGGAACGATCGTTACTTTTAATAACGGGTATGCATGTTCGAGATACCATCCGCAGATCGCGTGACCTGCTTCGTGATAAGCGATAATTCTTTTTTCTTCGGGAGAAATGATCTTGTTCTTTTTTTCGAGACCGCCGATCACCCGATCCACGGCATCCTGGAAGTCCTCCATCTCCACACTGTCCTTTCCCTTACGGGCAGCAATCAGTGCGGCTTCGTTACACACATTGGCAATATCCGCACCGGCAAATCCGGGGGTCTGTTCAGCCAGTTTATAAATATCGAGTTTGGAAGAAATCTTGATGGGTTTCAGATGCACTTTAAAAATGGCTTCCCTTCCTTTCAGATCCGGCTTGTCGATCGAGATCTGGCGGTCAAAACGACCCGGACGAAGCAGGGCGGTATCGAGTACATCGGGACGGTTGGTTGCTGCCAGGATAATGATCCCGCTGTCACCACCAAATCCATCCATTTCAACGAGCAGCTGATTCAATGTGCTTTCGCGTTCGTCGTTGCTCATCATGGCGTTCTTGCCACGGGCACGACCGATCGCATCAATTTCATCAATAAATATGATACAGGGCGCTTTTTCACGGGCCTGTTTAAACAGGTCGCGCACGCGGCTTGCGCCGACACCCACAAAGAGTTCAACAAAATCCGATCCGCTCATGGAGAAGAAAGGAACCTGTGCTTCGCCGGCCATAGCCTTCGCGAGCAGGGTCTTACCGGTACCGGGAGGTCCGACAAGTAAAGCACCCTTGGGAATTTTTCCGCCGAGGGCCGTATATTTTTTTGGATTCTTGAGGAAGTCAACGATTTCCATCACTTCCACTTTGGCTTCATCGAGACCTGCCACATCGTTAAACGTAATGTTGACGCGGGTTCCCTTATCGAATAAAGTGGCTTTTGATTTGCCGATATTGAAAATACCACCAGGACCGCCACTGCCTCCCTGTCCGCCCATCTTACGCATGAGCATTACCCATATTAATAAGATAATCAGAATGGGCAGCGCAATCTGTAATAGTCCGGGTATCCAGTCGCCTTCCTGAACGGGAGACATCGGCACTTCGAGAGAAGGGTTTTTGATGAATATATCACTCATCCTTTTTTCGAAATCGTCGATCTTGGTGACCTGGAATTCGAACTGCGGGCCCTCGGTTTTAATCACCTGGTTGGTTTTGCCCAGCAGCTCTTTATAATAAGGTTTATCGAGACTGTCCTTCTTAATAAATACCCTCACAAGGTTTTTGTTGGTCACCAGTACCAGGTGATCCACATCGCCCTTGTCGAGCATATTGTTGCGGAACTGTAATTCGGAATCGATATGACGGGCGTCTGGCGTAAAGCCGGTGCCCAGAAAATTATATCCCAATAAAATCAGCGCGATCACGGCCCAAACCCAATAGATGTTGAATTTTGGTCCTTTTTTAGGGGTGTTGTCGTCTCCACCCGGACGAGGTCTGAATCGCGAAAACCCTGGCCTGTCGTTCGGTTTTATATTATTCTGTGGCATTTGATAGTCTTCCTTCTAGTAATTAATGTTTGGGAAATAAAAAAGTTCAGAAAAAAGTTAAAACGTTGGATGATCAGCCTGCATATTCCTCCATAACAGCATCACTCCACATCTCCTCTAACTTATAGAAACGTCGGGAATCCGGAAGCATTATATGAACGACAACATTTATATAATCGATGATAACCCACTGCATCACCTGACGGCCCTCGTGCTTATACGGTGATTCGTCGCATTTTTCTTTTACTTCTGTTTCGATGAAATCGGAAATGGCCCTTACCTGTGTGGTGCTTCCGGCTTCACATACAATAAAAAAATCGGCAACTGCTTCGGGTATTTTACGGAGATCCAGAGATATGACTTTTTCACCTTTTTTCGCCTGAATGGCCTGTATGATCGTTTTTATAATTTTTGAGTTCTTCGCTAACCGCACTGATTTGTTGGGCTTCCGGTTAACCAGCATTGACAATTGTTCCAATAATCAGAATATTTTGATGATGAAAGATGAATGGCAGTAATTCATGGATTCATGAACTACTTTCGTTCTGCCCAAAAATAACAATCTTTTGCCAGATACCCGTATGCCAAAGCCACACAGAACAACATTTGACAATCAGTTGATTGAGCTTGAATCGGTCGATAGCACCAACAACTATGCCATGGGGCGGATTCATGCAGGATTGGCTTCCGACGGAATGGTTTGTCTGGCCCGAAACCAGTGGGCCGGTAAGGGTCAGCGGGGTAAAACCTGGCTGAGCGAGCCTGGTCAGAACCTCATCATGAGCCTCGTAATCGAACCCGGAGGGCTGAAACTCACCCAACAGTTCCTTTTTTCGGCTGCCGTGGCCCTTGGCATCCTCGATCTTGTTAAACTATTGGGAAAGGATGGCTGGTCCATCAAATGGCCCAACGATATCTATTGGAATGACAGAAAGGCAGCGGGTATCCTCATTGAGTCGGTTATTCAGGGTCAGCAATGGCCCTTTGCCGTTGTCGGTGTCGGGATGAATCTGAACCAGGAAAGCTTCCCGCCCGAAGTACCCAACGCCGTTTCGCTCAAACAGGTTACCGGTCAGTCCATGGCGCCTGTCGACTTTGCCCGGGAGCTGGTGCCCTGCATTCAGAAACGGATCCGGGAACTGCGGATGGATCCGGATCAGATTCTTACTGATTTCAATTCTTCCTTATATAAAAAAAATCAGGTAGTGACTTTTAAAAAAGGAGAAGAACTGCTGGTCACCCGCATCCTCGGAGTGACTGAAACCGGACAGTTAGTGACCGGTAACGGGGACTTCAATGTGGGAGAGGTTGTGTTAGTCGTTGACTATTAACCGCTCTCCTGTACTCCTGTACTCCTGTACTTCTGTACTCCTGTACTCCTGTACTCCTGTACTCCTGTGTTCTATCGGCTGAAGTGAATTATTTGGGTAGTGGAATTGCCCGCCTCATCTTCGGTAGAAATCTTTAGCTCATGACGGCCCGGGGAGCAATGTTCATCAAAATGATATAAAAAAGCACGGGCCTTGTCATTCGTAAACAGGATCCACTTCCCGTCCAGCGTGGCGCGGAATTTCCTGACCTTTTTATAGTTATCCTGGACGAGAACGGCAATCCGGCTGCTCCTCCTCAGATTGGCATTTTCGACCACTCCAGGTATTCGAATCACCGGGGGGATCGTATCAAGTACGAGTTGAAAATTACCGAAAGATCTAAAACTGGCAGTGGCCCAATCACCCAGCCATTGGGGTTTTTTAACGTCCGACTCACCGCCATCGGACCATTGCATGAGTACCCGCTGTTTCTGCGTCACGGGTTTGGAGAGTTTAATTCTGACGGTCATCGTATCTGCCAGAGGGATCTGACTGTTTCCAAAATGCTGGAGCAGGGAAACCAAGTCTTTCCCATCCACAGAGGTTTCCAGGTAAGGCAGGTGCAGGGAATCGTAGAGACAGGAAGCGCCCAGATAAAAAGCGGCATTCGTTGCTTCGAACCCGTCGAGCATTCCGGGATAAAAAACCTTTCCGGCGTATACGGAGCCAATGACTTCACCCGGTTCGTATCTCACTTTGAATTCAAGATTCGAAACATTTCCATAGGCATCTTTTAATTCGATGCGGATATCATGCAGCTGACCGTCACTGATATTCAGCAAACCTCCCGGTTTCGCTTCTTTATAAATTGAATGATTATATCCCGGCATTTTAAAAAGCAGCTGATAGTATGGGCCTCCTCTTTCGTGGGTCGGATAATCTATATGTGCGTTGATTCCCCTGGTGTCGTCATAGCTGATTCGATCCATCCGGAATCCCGAAACGGCTTCCCCGTTATCGTAAACGATTCCCTGGAAAATGCCATTGGGGTTATTGGAACCGGTCTGCGTATCAAAACCGGAAATACCGAAACCCGGGTTAGGCGTTTTCAGAATCAGCACGGGAAGCGTAATACCGTAGTGGCCTGCTGAACCTTTTACCGGAACAAAGGCAGGTGACTGTTCGTAAAAACTTCGGTTGCGGTCGTAAACGGAAAGTCCCCGAAACACAGGTGCCGTATTATCGGCTACCGGCAAACCAAATAACATGGGATTGAGATTGGTATCGTCGGGCCAGGTTCTGATTTCGAAATGCAGGTGCGGACCCTGCGATCCGCCCATATTCCCGCTGTAAGCAATGAGATCGCCTTTTTTAACAGGAAGCAGGCCGGGCGGGACTTCCAGCGAGATATCCCAGCGTTCCATTTCATACTGCTTTTGTTTTACATAGGCAGCCAGGGCCGGGTAGAATGCATTCAGGTGAGCGTAAAGTGTAACATAACCATTGGTATGTTTTATATAAATGGCCTGACCGAATCCGAAGGGCTCAATTTTAATCCGCAGAATATAACCGTCAGCCGCAGCGAACACGGGAAGGTTCTCGCGATGTGCTGTGCGGATATCCAGACCCATATGATAATGATTGGAACGCAGTTCGCCGAAGTTGGCAGCCAGGCTGATCGGAATATCCAGCGGATTTCTGAATTCCTTTTGGGGATAGACCGGATTCTGAAAAAGCTGGCCGGACGCGCAACGGGCAGATACCAGCAGGAAAAAAAACAGGGCGGATCGCCTCATGGAATCCCAGATTTAGAATAACAAAGGTGATTAATCCCAAATAAGGATAAGAAAGAAGATGCTCCCATCCTGAAAATAATGTTAGTAAAATGATAACCAGCGTTTTTAAAAAAAAATGAAAATTGGTACAGCTTTTGGCATAAATACATTGTCTATATATTGAGACCTTACTTTGAAAAAATGAGAACATGTTATTCAGGAATAAATTTTTACTGTTTTTCGTCATCAGCGTCGGCTCCGTGATCGGAATCGTGCGCGGACAGGAGGCGAAACAAAAATGGGTTTTTAAGATAAAATCCAAAGTGGACAACAAGAAACTGGTTGCCCAGAAACGCCTTGAGGCTAAAAAGGGCGGGGTGCTGCTGGATGATATCGAGATGGCTTCTTTCCACACGAATTGAGTTTTTTTAAATAAATTCTGCGATCCCGCCGGCTGATGCCCGCGGGATTTTTTTATGCCTGCGCGTTTTTCATTTCTGCCTTTTCGACTCCAAAAGCAGGTTTTAAATGTTTTTATACCCAAGTTTCTAAAATATTTCCTTAAGAACCCACACAACCGTAGTTTTGCGGAATTTGTTTTTCCATGCCAAAAAATCCCGCAATAGGTTCAGTTCTCATTATCGGTTCAGGTCCCATTATCATCGGTCAGGCTTGCGAATTTGATTATGCAGGTTCCCAGGCAGCGCGGAGTCTCCGCGAAGAAGGCATCAAAGTGATCCTCATCAACAGCAATCCCGCCACCATTATGACCGACCCCATGATGGCCGACCGGGTATATCTCCTGCCCCTGACCGTGGAGAGCATCGAGCAGATTCTGGAAGAAAACCAGATCGACGCGGTGCTTCCAACCATGGGCGGCCAAACAGCACTCAACCTCTGCAAGGAGGCGGACGAGCTGGGTGTCTGGGAGAAATATAAGGTGCAGCTGATCGGCGTAGATGTGGATGCGATCAATACGGCAGAGGACAGGGAAAAATTCAAGCAGCTGATGATCCGCATCGGCATCGACGTGGCCCCTTCACGCGTAGCAAATTCCATGCTTGAAGGAAAGGAATTTGCGCAGGAAATCGGCTTCCCCCTGGTTATCCGACCCTCTTTTACACTCGGCGGAACAGGCGGAGGATTTGTTCACGGCAAGGAAGACCTGGATGCGGCACTGGACAAGGGCCTGAAAGCTTCCCCCATGCACGAAGTGCTGGTGGAAAAAGCTGTGCTGGGATGGAAGGAATATGAATTAGAACTGCTCAGAGATAAAAACGACAATGTTGTTATAATATGTACGGTTGAAAACCTGGATCCCATGGGAGTTCATACCGGGGATTCGATTACCGTGGCGCCGGCCATGACCCTGAGCGATACTGCTTTTCAGGATATGCGCAATAAAGCCATCCTGATGATGCGCTCCCTCGGAAACTTTGCCGGAGGATGTAATGTGCAGTTTGCGCTCAACCCCGAAACCGAACAGATCATTTCCGTGGAGATTAATCCCCGCGTGTCCCGGTCTTCCGCCCTCGCTTCCAAGGCAACGGGATACCCGATTGCTAAAATTGCCGCTAAACTGGCCATCGGGTATACGCTGGACGAATTAAAAAATCAGATTACCCAAACCACTTCGGCCTATTTTGAGCCGGTGCAGGACTATGTGATTGTAAAAATGCCCCGATGGAACTTCGATAAGTTCAAGGGAGCCAATGATACCCTGGGACTGCAGATGAAAAGCGTCGGCGAAGTGATGGCCATCGGAAGAAGTTTTACCGAGGCACTGCAGAAAGCCTGTCAGAGTCTGGAGAATAATGCCGTCGGTCTGGGTTACTATGGCAAGAGCCAGATGCATGCCGAAGAACTTATACAATATATAAAGGTTCCGAAATGGGACCGCATATTCCGCATCAAAGATGCCCTGATGCTGGGGGTAAGCGTAAAAACGATTTCGCAGGCCACGGGCATTGACCGCTGGTTCCTTTATGAAATCCAGAAGATCTGTGTGGTGGAAAAAGAGCTGATCAAATACAAAATGGAAACCCTTCCGGTGGAATTGCTTCGCGAAGCGAAATCACTGGGCTTCAGCGATATTCAGATCGCCACGATAATGCAGGATGGCAATGAAGAAGCGGTTTATAAAAAAAGAACTGCTGCCGGCATCAAAAGGATTTTTAAAATGGTGGATACCTGCAGTGCAGAGTTCGAAGCCAAAACCCCGTATTTCTATTCGACTTTTGAAAACGGTGGTTTCAACGAAAGCATCGTAACCGATAAAAAGAAAATCATCATCCTCGGATCGGGTCCGAACCGAATCGGCCAGGGAATAGAATTCGACTACTGTTGTGTGCACGGACTCCTGGCCGTAAAAGAATGCGGTTACGAAGCCATTATGGTGAACTGCAATCCCGAAACGGTGTCGACTGATTTCGATATGGCCGACAAGCTTTACTTCGAGCCCGTATTCTGGGAGCATCTCTGGGATATTATTGAATATGAAAAACCGGCAGGGGTGATCGTGCAGCTTGGCGGTCAGACGGCGCTGAAGCTGGCAGAGAAACTGCACAAGAAAGGCATCCCGATCATTGGCACTTCCTACGACAATATGGATATTGCGGAGGATCGCGGACGTTTCAGCGACATGCTCAAGGAAATGGAAATTCCCTATCCTTCTTACGGAACCGCCACCACAGTGGATGAAGCGGTAGCCGTTGCCAAACAGGTTGGCTTTCCCGTGCTGGTGCGGCCCAGCTATGTGCTCGGCGGACAACGCATGCGGATCGTAATTAACGATGAAGAACTCGAAAGTGCCGTAGTCAGTTTACTTAAACATCTTCCCGATAATAAAATTCTGATCGACCATTTCCTGGATCGATGCCAGGAAGCAGAAGTGGACGGGATTTGCGACGGGGACCAGTTTCATGTGATGGGCCTGATGGAACATATTGAACCCGCCGGCATTCACAGCGGTGATTCCAATGCAGTGCTGCCTCAGTTTAACCTGACGCCACTCGTTGTGGAAACTATGGAGGACTATGCCAAAAAGATTGCCTTCCGGCTCAATATCCGCGGCCTGATCAATATTCAGTTTGCCATCAAAGACGGAAAAGTATTCGTGATAGAAGCCAATCCCCGTGCGTCCAGAACGACTCCGTTTATCGCCAAAGCCTACCAGATTCCCTACCTCAATATTGCGACCAAAGTGATGCTGGGAGAGAACAAGCTAAAGGACTTCACTTTTAAGAAAAATCTCAAGGGCTACGCGATCAAAGAGCCGGTATTCAGTTTTGATAAGTTTCCCGGAGTGAACAAAGAACTCGGACCGGAAATGAAATCAACCGGCGAAGCCATCCGATTTATCAAGGACCTGAAAGATCCCTACTTCCGGCAGCTGTATAAGGATCGGAGTATGTATCTCTCGAAGTAATGGCGGGATGGAGTTTTAGTACAGGAGTACAGAAGTACAGAAGTACAGAAGTACAGAAGTACAGGAGTGTGGGAAAAACTTCGGAATTATTAGTGGAAACCTCATTTGTTATACTCATAATAAATTCATTTTTGGAAAATAAAAACAGAAATGATAATTCACCGGAATGGCCCAATAGTTAAAAAAAGCCTCGCATTTGCTATTGAAATCATTCAATATTGTAATGCACTTTCGGAAAAAAGAAAATACATAATTTCTAATCAGCTATTGAAATCGGGGACTTCGATTGGAGCTAATGTTTTTGAAGCGCAGTATTCTGAAAGTCGGGTTATTTTATGCACAAAATGAAAATCGCTCAGAAAGAGGCTAATGAAACTTTATACTGGCTTATTTTAACAGAAAAAATACAAGATTCAGCCATTCAGAATGAACTTATAGAAAGGCTTAACGAAATAATGGCAATCCTTGCCAAAATCATTATTACGAGTAAGAAAAATCTATCCTGACCCGCATTCCCGTACTCCTGTACTCCTGTACTTATGTACTTATGTACTTATGTACTTATGTACTTATGTACTTATGTACTTATGTACTTATGTACTTATGTACTTATGTACTTATGCGATCAGGAATGGATTAGCAGAGGCTAAGCCTCTGCTAATCCATTCCTGATCGCATACATGACCAGTCCGACCCGGGACTTCACTTTGAGTTTTTCAAAAAGATTATTCCGGTATTCGTCTACGGTGCGGGGACTGACGAACATCTTCGCGGCTATGTCTTTATACGTGATTTCGGAGCAGATCAGTTTGAGGAAATCTTTTTCGCGTTGGGTAAGAGGCGCGGGCTCTTCCTCGCGATCCACGTCTTTATGCAATCCGCTGATGATCTTGCCGGAAATCTCCTCAGATAAATAGAAGTTTTTATGAACCACGGAGTCCAGCGCCCTTTTCAGCTCGTCGGGATCAATATTCTTCATTACATAACCTCTTGCTCCCTGCCGCAGCATTCGAATGATGGTTCTTTCGTCACTGAACATGGACAGTGCGAGTATTTTAATTTTGGGATAGTTCTTATTCAGCCAGGCAGCCGTTTCGAATCCGTCCATCTCGGGCATATTCACATCGAGAAGGATCAGGTCGGGCACCAGATGTTCATTGATCTTCTTTTTTAACTCCTTGCCGTTGTCGGCTTCAAACAATACATTATAGTTTTCAAATGAGCCCACCAGTTTGGCCAGCGCTTTTCTGAGTAGGGTGTGGTCGTCCGCAATGGCAACCTGTATCTGTTTTTCCGATGAAGACATATACTGGATTAAGGGATTAATTCAATGGGACCTTAACAACTACGGTGGTTCCTTTTCCAGGCTCACTCTGAATGGATAAATCGGCTCCGATCAATTGTGCCCTGTTCCGCATACTTTTTAATCCCAGTCCGCTTGATCCGCTGGTCGATTCTTTTTTCTGCTTCACATCAAAACCCACTCCGTCGTCCTGAATAGTGAGTACAAAGGTATCATTGCCTGAATAAATTACAGAAACGTTTACATGGGTGGCTTGCGCATGCTTTATCAGGTTGTTCATCATCTCCTGGTAGATACGGAATATAAAAATAGCCTTCTGATCCGTAAAATGAAACTCCTCCCCTTCCGTATCGTAGTCAATATTTAACAATCCCGTTCGGCGAATGGCGTTTAGATCGAAGCGGATGGCTTCCGACAGGCCGATATCCGAAATCCGGTCCGTGTGCAGACTCTTGGTCAGATCGGCCATATCCCTGATGGCTTTGTGCAGCATTTCTTTTGAATTCTGCACCCCCTCATACGCTTCGTGATCAGGCGAAATAGGTGCAATGGACATCCAGAGCTTGATTACGGTAAGGCTTTGCCCGATATTGTCGTGCAGTTCCTGAGCAATCGTTTTCATTGTCGATTCCTGAATTTCCAACTGAGAACGTAATACTTCCTGCTGATACTCCTCTTTCAAACGGATCAGTTCCTGCGCCTGTTTCTGACGCTTCCGCTGGTAGAAAAAGATCATCCCAAGCACAAAAGCGACCAGCATGAATGCCAGCAGCGTGCCCATGAAAATTACGAAATAGATTTGCTGGTTCGGATCCTGCATAGAAAGCCAATCGAATATAGAATATATGTAAGTATACTGATGATATTAAATATGGCCACTATATTTTCAAAGAAAAGATTCATGGCGGCTGCATTCAACTTTGTCATTTCATCCATAAAACTCAGAAGGGCAAACATGGGGAAACTAAGAACCGTATTAAATAGTATAGCAGATATGATCCAGAAAGCGGGTAGCCTAACCAAAGATTCCGCCTCTGCTTTCTGAAATAATTCTATATAATAATAAATACAAAACGCAACGATCAGTAGACTGCCAACAGTATAATTAATCGGGTTGAACCCAATTTTTTTCTGAACAAATAATAAATTAATAACACTAAATACTATGAAAGCTATAATTGAGTAAAAAATAATATTTCTAGCTATACGATTCACAACCACTTGACCGACCACGAAACATAGAAAAGATATTTCGAAAATGGAGACCGCATTCACTACAGCAGTATTGTGAATTCCGCGAGATGAGGTGTAACTGATGTATACATTGGAAATAAAATCGACAAAGAAGAATAATGGGAAATATCTGATAAATAACGATACCGGCTGTTTTTTATACACAACCAGGCTAATCAAAAACATGGAAAAGGAAATATAAACAAGAACTGGAAAATGCATACTCAAATATCGGCAAACTTTCGGGGCATAAAAAAACCTCCCGAAGGAGGTTTTGAATCGCATGATGAACTGCTAAATAATTTCCATACCCTTCTCCCCTTTGTCCACAAGGGTGATTCCTAAATCACCCATACCACCTTCAGATGGAGGCGAGCATTTAGGCGGACACAAAGTCGGATCCAAACGACTCAAAAGCTTCGCCTGACCATTCCTGGTTATGTATATATCTTTGTTCGCAATAGAACCACAAGCGGCAACTTTTGATTTTGTGGCTACCATTACGAGAGTTTGCCGTGCAGCGTATTCCGGTTGTGCAGCATAATCTGCAGGGTACGCGCCATAGTAAAACTTAATACCATCCCCACCATTTTTTCTGGCCAGTGCAATAAAGTTCTCCATGTCTTCTATGCTGTACCATCCACTCAGCGAGTCCGGCTTCCCGATCTTTTCTGAATTCTGCACCCACCTCTTCTGTTTGTACTCCCGGATGAGGATGTTTGCATTTTCTGTCCTGCTTTCTTTTTCAACTCTTACGGATTTTTCTGATTGCGCGATCATTGTTGTAGGTTTTTTTGACGTTTTACAATTGCATTCCTCCTAAAACTATCCGATAGTCAGGCGCGCCGCTTTCGCAAAGAAGTGTAGTTCAAGCTATTACGAATTAGTATTATTCGTAAGGCAAAGAGAATCAAGGAATACCGTGGTATTTCCCATGAAAATCCCGTCATTAAACGGGTCTAAATACCGTTAAAACAACAGAAAAATACCCCGTGTTAAATGCTGTGTTTACTGCCGGAATGACCAGTTCATTTATTTGATTCGTATCTGGAGGATTTTTCACCCATGCATTTGCAGAACTATAAAAGAGATCATTTTTTTACGCAGATTCCGTTTTTCCGCCTGCTACTTCCCTTCCTCCTTGGCATTACCACCGGGAAATACTTTCCCGTTCAGAATGAACCCGCGTTTTTTTTGATTTCTGTTTCTGCACTGATGTTTTTGTGCTTGCGTAAAATGCGCCTGCGCAGAGTTTTTGAAATGGCCTGGGTTCCCGGTTTATTTATCCAACTCTCTTTTTTTTCGCTGGGGATTTTGCTCAGCGAACTGCAGCGCGACAGACCCGTAGAAAGTCATTCTACTTTTGAGCAAAATCAGCCGGATTGCCTGCTGGTAAAGCTTATCAGCGATCCGGCAGAAAAAAATAAATCATTCAAATCAATAGGAGTCGTCCGCTGGCTGGTCGGGGAAAAGACTTGTTTCCGGGAAGATGAAAAAATCCTGATCTACTTTCCGAAAACAATCGATCCGCTACTTTATTCTTCAGGAAAACAGATTATCATGAGGAAGGAATTGCGGCCCATCGAAAATCAAAAAAACCAGGATTTCGACTACAGGAAATATTGTGCCCTTCGACATATCCATGCGCAGGTCTTCCTGAAAGAAAAAGATTTTGCACTGATCGATGGAGATAAGGTAAACTCGCTGATGAGCCGATTAGGGGCACTGCGCCTGAGATTACTTATTATAATAAAAAAACAAATACCGGAGAAGTCCCGGAATAGTTTACTGGAGGCCCTGCTTGTCGGCTTTACCGATGATCTTGACGCCGGGCTAATGAAATCCTATGCGGATACCGGCGTGATTCACATCATCGCCATCTCCGGTTTACATCTGGCGCTGATTTGCCAGATTCTTCAATTCATGACTAAAAGATCGGGCAACAGGTGGTGGATCCGCTGGATACGTCTGATCGGAATAACCGGCTGTTTATGGGCCTACAGTCTGCTTTCCGGAGCTTCTCCCTCTGTTATCCGGGCGGCTGCCATGTTTAGTATGGTCCTGCTGGCCGCCAACCTTGGGCGCGAGGCGGTTCTCTACAATACGCTGTCCGCTTCTGCTTTTTTACTTCTCTGTTATGATCTGAACTGGCTTTGGGACACGGGGTTTCAACTTAGCTATGCGGCCGTTCTGAGTTTGAGACTGTTCGCCAGTCCCATCAGAAACCGGATCCGTCCGCAGAACAAACTCCTGAGCGGACTCTGGGAGGCAGCTTCTGTAAGCCTTGCCGCCCAGATTCTTACCACACCTCTCTGTATTTATTATTTCCATCGTTTCCCGACTTATTTTCTCCCCGCCAATCTGCTGGCAGTTCCTCTCTCCAGTGCTGTACTGCTGGGCGGCATCGCACTCTGCTTTTTTTTCTGGATCCCGCCGGTTGCTCAGGGACTTGGATGGATCCTCGGGATCTTAATTCAGTTTCTGAACGGGCTGATAGATCATCTCTCCCGAATGCCGGGCGCCACAGTTTCGGGACTGACAGTCACTCTCCCGCAGCTCATCCTGCTGTATTATATTATTTTATGTTTTTATCGTTTCCTGAGCCTGCGGGTAAAAGGCTGGATGTTTGCGGGTCTGTGTGGTATTTGTTTATTAATGCTGAGCCGTCTTCCTGTTTAGCCTGCCGGGTAGGTCCGTCTTTTCGAGTTGGGTTGACTTTGCCGGGAAAACCGATTGATGTAAATTTGCGGCTCCCACAACGACCCTTCGGGTTCTAAAGCTTAGTTATGACCAAAAAAATTCAATCAGCACTTATTTCTGTTTTTTATAAAGACGGTCTTGAACCCATTGTCAGGCAACTCGATAAACTCGGCGTTCAAATTATTTCTACCGGAGGAACAAAAACATTTATTGAGGCACTGGGCATCCGATGCACCGGCGCAGAAGAACTGACCAGTTATCCTTCTATTCTCGGAGGACGCGTTAAAACGCTCCACCCTTCCATATTCGGAGGCATCCTGGGAAGAAGGGAGGAAGCACAGGATTTGAAAGAAATGAAAGAGTTCAATATTCCGGAAATAGACCTGGTGATTGTTGACCTCTACCCTTTTGAAGAAACAGTGGCAAATACCAAAGAGGAAAAACTCATCATTGAAAAAATCGACATCGGCGGTCCTTCCATGATTTGCGCAGCAGCTAAAAACTTCTCTCACGTGGCAGTCATTGCGGATAAGAAAGACTATGCCCATCTGGAGCAGCTATTGATCAGTCAGCATGGAGAACTAAGCCGCGAACAAAGAAAAGAACTTGCGGCCATAGCTTTTGAAGTGGTTGCGGGTTATGATCTGGCCATTCATGAATATTTCAATCCGGGCAAATCCATTGGCGCTTCCAAAAATCAGAAGCATTTGCGTTATGGAGAGAATCCGCATCAGCAAGCCTATTTTGAAGGAGACTGGGAAACTATTTTTAAGCAACTTAATGGAAAAGAAATTTCCTATAATAATCTGGTAGACATAGATGCTGCCATCCAGTTGATCAGTGAATTTGATGAGAAGACCGTTTTTGCGATTATCAAGCATACGAATGTTTGCGGTATTGCAAAAAGAGATACTACCCGCAGGGCCTGGGATGATGCGCTTGCCGGTGACCCTGAAAGTGCTTTTGGCGGGGTACTTGTTTGTAACAACGAGATTGACCTTTCTACTGCAGAAGCCATTAATGAACTTTTCTTCGAAGTGCTTTTAGCGCCTTCTTTTTCGGCTGAAGCGTTTGAATTGCTCAAAACCAAAAAGAACCGGATTTTACTTCAGCTTCTTGCCAGACCCGCTGGCGCCCTGATAAAAAAGTCCCTTCTGAACGGCGTGCTGGTGCAGGATACGGATCAGGGCAATTTTTCCAAATGGGAGGAAATGGGCGGCAGAGAGAGCACGGATTCCGAGAAAGAAGATCTGATATTCGGCAATCTGGTATGCAAGCATTTGAAATCAAATGCCATTGCACTGATAAAAAACAAACGGCTCATCGGTAAAGGCTACGGACAAACCAGCCGGATTGATTCCCTTCGTCAGGCTATTGAAAAAGCCAGTCAGTTCAAATTTGATCTGACCGGTGCGGCTTTGGCTTCCGATGCTTTTTTCCCCTTCGATGACTGTGTGCGGATCGCAGCTGCAGAAGGAATTACCAGCTTTATCCAACCCGGCGGCTCTATCCGTGATAAAGACAGTATTGCTTTCTGCAAACAGGAAGGGCTCGTGATGGTGATAACCGGAATGCGCCACTTTAAACATTAGTTGATACTTTGAAGTTTAAAACAAAAAACGGCAGGATTCATTTCACCCTGTGGAAATGTGACATTGTAGTAATGTGAGAATGAGAGAATGAAATGTTCCCGCAACTAAAATTATACATTTCATCTCCACATTTTCACATCATAATGGCGCAGCCATCATGTACAATTGCAGATTTCCACATTGCTGACAGACGAACATGCCATCAGCAAAACCTTTTGATTGAAGGATTAAGTATCCCAAAAAATCTGATCCTTCAAAAACACTTCATAAACTTCCTTCCATCCGGCAAACATCGGATCGCTTCCGAAAAAATGATTGTGCCAGATCGTAGTCATCAACCCGTTTACCTGTTTGATTTTGCGGTAATAGTCCATCAGTTCTGAAAATGCTTCCTTGGGGATCAGTTTTTTCTCATAAAAAGAATTCGCATCCATAAAACAAAAAGGGAAAAGCATGAGGCTGGTCTTTTTTTTCTGCTTTCAGATCGTACCAGAAAAAAGAAGATGCGATGGAAGCGCGGAATCCGTTGGCCGAACCATAGCCCATGGAGAAGTCTTTGTCAATACCCACATCAATAAGCTGACGATAAGTTTTCGGAAGATTCATCCGGATATAATGCTGACGGCTGTATTTTACAGGAGCACCTGTTAATTCCGTAAGCAGATCCACTTCCTCCATCAATACCGCTTCTTCATCCCCACTCTGCCAGGATGGATGAATCCCCACCGTGTACCCGCCGGCATGGTAAGCAATCAGCGATTTCATTGCCTTCCTGTCAGGAGAAATATTCCTGTCGACTCCCGTTTGCCGTTTTGCGACAAGAAAAAAATAATAGGCGCGTGTACGGCAGTATAAATGCAATGAGTCGAGCCACTCGTAGGAATCAAAAGGATCTTTTTTCCTGTTGAACAGTACATCCCATCGATCCAGAAAATAGTTCCATTCCCCTTTGATCACGGAGCGGCAAAAGCCACCCAGGTTCCGTTTCAGTCCTTTGTATTTATACGAATAAGCGATATCCACATCGTAAGTGGGAATGAATTTAAAATCCTTCAGCCGGAAAATCTGTTCAGGAAATTTCTTTTTCAGCGCCGTTTTAAAATCTTCCAGCCAGTAATTGATCAGCGGGAATTCTAAAAAATTCTCTTTGTATGCGAGTGATTCATTATGCGGGAAGCGGCCGTATCTGTCTGCCGTAAACGGAAGGTACTCTTCGTAACGGCTCAGCAGGTAAAACAGGGCAGCGAACAGATCAAAAGGGAAATCACCTTGTGTTTTAAAAAAAGCCGCTTTGCCTGCGGATTCAAAACAATGAATGGATTGTATCCGGATATCCTTTTCATCCAGCAATCCATGGGGCTGGATAAAAAATTCGTTTGCGGAAATTCTTTCAGAAGAATAGTTGAGCTTGGGTCCGTTATACTGAAGAAAATAATCCCTGTCCGATACCCGAAGCCCGGGTTCAATGAAAATCTCCGCGCTGATCAGGTCCAGCACATAATTCAGGCGTGGATGGTATTCTTTGCTGTAGAAAAGCATATTCAGGGTTTATGCTTTTCCATCCATCGCTGATTAAAACTCTTTTCCGGAAAATGCAGATCCGCTCTTTGCCGGTTCCAACCCCTGAATATCCGGTTTATGAACCAGTTTTTTAAACCGGCATTGCCCATATTCATCCATTTCCTGTGCAGACTGGCCTGCTTCCACCCTTTCCATGCCAGTTTCTCCATCCATCCCGCATTCCCCTGCTGAACAGCTTCATGGCGGTTTTCCAGCAGTATTTCGTGCAGGTTAATTTTCACTGCACAAACTTCGGTACAATTTCCGCAGAGGGATGAAGCATAACTGAGGTGTTTCCATTCGCCCATATCCCGGAGATGCGGAGTGATAACGGCGCCGATCGGCCCGCTATACGTGGTGCCGTAGGTATGACCCCCGATATTTTTATAAACCGGACAGGCATTCAGGCAGGCGCCGCAACGGATACAGTAGAGGCTTTCGCGGACTTTAGTGTTGGCCAGCATTTCACTCCGGCCATTATCCAGCAGAATCACATACATTTCTTCGGGGCCATCGTATTCTCCCGGCTGTTTCGGCCCGGATACAATCGAATTATAACTTGTAACCCGCTGGCCGGTACCAAATGTGGCCAGCAGGGGCCAGAAAAGAGCCAGGTCCCCGAGTGAAGGAATTACTTTTTCTATTCCGGTGATCACGATATGGGTTTTGGGGAAGGATGCGCAAAGCCTGCCATTACCTTCATTTTCGGTAATGGCAATGCTGCCCGTATCTGCAATAATAAAGTTGGCTCCGGTAATACCGATATCTGCCAGAGGATATTTGCCACGCATTATTTCACGGGCAATAAGGGTAAGTTCTGTTGGTGACAGGTCAGGGGCGGTGTTCAGTTTTTCATGAAAGAGTGCTGCAATATCTTCCTTGCTTTTATGCATGGCCGGTGTCACAATATGATAGGGTGGCTCGTTATCCAGCTGCTGGATGTATTCTCCCAGATCGGTTTCGAGACTTTCAATCCCATTTTCCTCCAGGAATTTATTCAGGTGAATTTCCTCGGTGACCATGCTCTTACTTTTCACAACCGCCTTGCAGTTCTTCGATTTACAGATAGCGAGTATTTCTTTCAGGGCGCCGGCACTGTCTTCTGCCCAGATGATTTTGCCACCGCGGCGGGTAAAAGCCTGTTCGAAACGTTCCAGCTGCTGATCGAGTGATTCGAGGGAACGCCACTTGATATTTTTTGCCCTCTCCCGGGCCAGATCCATTTTATCAAATTGTTGTTTGCCCTGCGGTACAGCCGCATTGTATTTACCAATATTATAATTGATTTTCTTACGGTGGCCGAGATCTTTCGCTTTCGATCCGCTCTTATCCAAAAAGGTTGATGCCGTATCCCTGTTGGTCATAGGTTGAAGATAATAAATTATAGGGGCAGCTGCTTATTTACTGCCCGAGCCGCCGGGTGTACTGTCGATACCGCCGGAAACCCGGCACCTGAACATGATCCGAACATTATACTGCCGCACTTCGTCCTCATCATCATCATTCTTCTGATAAAATTTCCTGTAGGTGGCGCGATATTCGCCGGTAATGATTTCGTCCGAAGCATAGGTCGGTTCGCTTTTCAGTTTCAAAGACTGAGTCAGCGGCACAGCCATCATGCTTTTCACATAGCTGGTATCGTCTTTAGAAAATTTATATACTTCTTTGTTGTGCGTGTTGGCATGCAGGGTGCTGGTAAACCGCCCGTCGAGAATTTTTATTCCGACTCCGACTCCCACTTTAAATCCCAGCCCACTATTCAGCAGCAGGGTATCATCATATTTAAAACAAAGACAACCCGCAGCAAAAAAGAAATAGCCTGACTTGGGCGGCTTTACGATCTGTCCATTGAGATACAGATAAAAATCAGCAATATTATACTGCAGTTGTGATTTGCTCTTCCCTTTTAAAACGCCTTTGGAATACAGCGTATAGGAATGGCCGGGCTGGACCTGGAATTTCTTCCATCCCGCCCAATGGCGGTTGACAGAATCGGCGGCCACAGAATCTGCCGCTTCGCGCAGGGAATCTGCCCGGGCAACCGAATCACGAATATAAACCTTGACAGAATCCGGTAACGCGTTATAAGCTGAATCGCGGGCAGCTTTCAGCATCGCAAGGGAATCCCTGATGCTTCGCTTATGTCTGATGGGTTTAACGGCCGGTTTTTCAACCGTTGCTGCCGTCGCAGAAGTATCTGCAGTTATTATCTGTGCAGCAGAATCCTTAACAATGTGTTTATGTTTTACCGGTTTCGGTGACTGCGGTATCCGAATGGCAGAGTCCTGTGCTAAGGAGTGATAACCCGAAAAAAAACAGAACAGAAGAAACACAGCTGCAGGAAAAATTTTCATAGATGCCGTCAGACTTTATCTTTTTTTATATGTTGTGCAGTGGCTTCGAGAGTTGAATAAAACTCCGGACCATATTTCCTGGTGAGCGCTTCTTTCAAAAAAATATAAACAGGAACTTTTAACTGCTTACCCAGTTTGCAGGCTGCCTTACACAGATCCTCCCGGGGTTCATAATTTACGTATTCATGAGTCTGCCGTTTACTTTTGGTAATTTTTACAGGGAAGAGATGGCAGCTGATCGGCTTTTTCCAGGAAATTTTTTTATCCAGGTAAGCCTGCTCTATGCCACATTTGATAATTCCACTTTCGTCGCGGAATCCATAAGCGCACATACGCCCGGCGATGGTTGGTGTTACCCAGCCAAACTCCTGGTCGTATTTATAGAGCCCGTCTTTCTCGAGAACCTTACGTCCTTCCGGTGTCAGATAGGGCTTAATTTCCTCCAGAAAATCGTTGAGATACCGGAGCTCTTCATCTGCCAGCGGTGCGCCTGAATCCCCGTCTTCGCAGCAGCCGCCTTTGCATTTATTCAGGTCACAGACAAATTGTTCCGATACCACTTCATCACTAACCAGTATATTATCAATTACTATCAAGTGTCTGTTTTGAAAATCAGGCTAAGATAAGATATCGCGAAGTATTCCGGATCAGTTTTTCCAGCGCAGGCTGTTGATCATATGATTCATATCAGCCTGGAGAAAATCATTAACAATACTTAAAGAATCCGCATTGGGTGTGGTATCAAAATAAAGCGCTCCCCGGAGAAAATGCCGGCTGGTATCGGATACAAAAAACTGTTTGGCTGTGGCTGCATTGCCGCCCACATTAAAGAAAATGCCATGAACCCCCATGGGTGTCTGAATGATGGAATCTTCTATGGAGCTTGCTTTATACGTGTGTTTATAAGTCATTTTATAGGCGTCCTCTCTCAGCTTGTCAAAATTACCGTCCACCTGTTTATAACTGATATATATCCTGGCGTGAAATCGGGGGAAATCCACATTTATCCAGTAAGGATTTTCCGGCTTGTCACCAAAAAACGAGGTATCCCGGATAATATTTCCGTAAACCGGGTAGTCAAATGAATAGGGAAATTCCGGGCGGTCAAATGACTGATACTGGTGGACAGGAAAATCAATGCGGAAATAACCGCGGGGTTTGGGAGAGTAGTCGCTGTTGCAGGCGATCGTAGTGAAAACAATAAACAGGAAACCAAAAAAGAAAACAGTGCGGTTGCTCAAGAGGGGCATTTTTATTGTTTGATACGAACCTTAACTTTTTTAATGCGGCTGCTGTCCGCTTCGAGAATTTCAAATTCGAAATCACCGCATACGATCACATCATTCACTTTTGGAATTTCTCCTGCCAGCTCCAGGATGAGCCCGGCCAGGGAATCCGAATCGCCTTTTACGTTGTCGAAAGTATCCACGGGCAGATTCATGGTTTTGCACACATCATTGATCATGGTTCTGCCTTCGAAAACATAGGAACCGTCATCCTGTTTGGCGGTGTCGCCTTCATCCTCATCAAATTCATCTTTGATATCTCCAATCACTTCTTCCATAATATCTTCCAGTGTAACAATGCCACTGGTGCCGCCGAATTCATCCACCACAATGGCAAAATGAATGCGGTCGCGCTGGAACTCCTGCAACAGATCCTTGATCATTTTATGTTCATGAACAAAATGCGGTGACCTCAGAAGGCTTCGCCAGTCGAAACTGTCAGGTTCGTTCAGAAAAGGGATCAGGTCCTTGGTATGTATCATGCCGGTAATCTCATCGAGGCTTTTTTTGAATACCGGTAACCGGGAATAATGCAGTTCTTCAATCTTTTGTTTGAGTTCGCCGAAATCGAGTTCATCTTCAATACCACTCACGTCAAGCCGGGTTTTCATAATCTGTTTGACGGTGATATTTCCGAACTTGATAATTCCCTTCAGTATATTTTTTTCTTCTTCGGTTGTGTCGTTATCTATGGCATGATCGAGTTCTTCCAGACTGTTTGCTGCGGAACGGTGGCCGCCAAAAAGTTTCTCCAGCTTTTCGGACTGATTCGCGAGCAGTCCGCCCAGTCTTTTGAAAAGCAGATGAATCACTTCGGTGACGCCTGAAGTATAAAAAGCAAACTGCAGGGTATTCTGACTGGCCCAGACTTTAGGCATGACTTCGCCAAAAAGAATCAGAACAAAACTCACCATGACCATCTTCATCAGAAATTCAAAAAGCCAGAAATCCTGTTTAAAAGAGATCACCTGGTCGATCAGGAAATTTGAGAGAATGATGATGGCTATATTCAGCAGAATATTGGCGATCAGTAGGGAGGCCAGCAGAGCTTTGGGTTCTTCCAGCAGGTTAACGATTCTGCGCCAGGAGCTGTCCTGTTTTGTTTTCAGAATATTGATTTCCTTATCGCTCAGGGAAAAAAAAGCGATGCGGGATCCTGAAACAATAAAAGACATGACCAGGAAAAAAAGAATGAGGATCACCAGGATGGTGGTTGCCTGTGCATTAATAAATAGTAAAATACCGGGATGCCCGAGAGCTTTCAGCATGTTAGAAGGGTGATCCAAAATAGTCTGTTTCGTTAAAAATCCTTTATTCCGGCATAAAAAGGCAGGTTACCGGATGTGCAGGATTGTAAATTTAATAAAACTTGGCTATTTCTCCTCTTAAAAAGGTAAATCCGGGAGATGGCTCCGTAACAACCGCCGTGAGTCGTTGCCATTTAACCCTTCCAGGCCCTCCTGCGAAGGAACGGGAGAATGACTGCCGTCCATTTTTTTATCCAGCATGATTAGAGTTGTCGCCCACTACTTCCGTCGCGAATTTCTTATTGCCTTCTTTATCTTCCCAGCTGCTGTGTGCTGCAGATCTGCCTTCTATATAAACCAGGCTTCCCTTATGAAGGTATTTTTGGGCCAAGTTCTGCCAGTCCGCGCCAGAGTACAACTGTGTGCCATTCCGTTTGGGATATCAGTTTGCCTGTACGATCCTTGAATGTCTCTGTAGTGGCCAGGGAAAATTTGGCCACTCCGATATTTCCTTCAAGATACTGAACGTCCGGATCCTTACCCAGGTTGCCAATCAACATAACTCTGTTAACGCCTCTCATAGATAATGCTGTTAAATGTGATACTTCCAATGCCAGACTCACTGCGAGAATTTCAGCGAATTGCCGGTTTAACTCTAGCAAAATCTTTACCACTGCGATCAGGAAGAGAGGCGGAAGGAGTTTCTGATAGTAGTCGGCAATCATCTTTGGGAAATGGAAAATCCGGACAATTGTCTGTCGTGAAACAGACTGATAGCCATCGGGTTTGCTCACCGGTACCTGCTTTAGCCGCTTTAATATGAACGAAAGTGCGCCTGTTATCAACTGATGTGTAAGTATCTGATTAAAAGCAGGAGAGATATGCCCAATTGCGAAAGTCCTGTTTGCCAAACTGTTTTTCGCGCACGAATGTTGTTTGTTTCAGGAGGTTTGTTCTGAGGTATTATTTTCCCAGTCTCCCACAAGGACAAACTCATAAAGATTTTGCCAGATATCGTTCCCCTTTCCTCTCGCGGATCCAGTACTTTATTCCTTTTCCGAAGCGTCTACCAATAAAATAATATAGTACCACCTTTTTTTTCTCGGCGGAGCCACAGATTTCTTTATCGGCAGTTTATTTACCCATCGATGCTGAAAAGCCTGGCAGTTTTCCGAATGGACGCATTGATCGCAGAGCGGATTCCGCGGTTTACAAACGGTTGCTCCAAAATCCATAATGGCCTGGTTGTACAGGGCAGGATGATCTTTATCCAGAAGATCGGATGCGATCGCATTATACAATTTTTTTCCTGCCGCAGATTGTGTTGGCGTGCTGATGCCGAAGTACCTGGAGAGCACACGTTCCACATTTCCGTCAACCACTGCAAATGGCAGGGAAAACGCAAAGGATGCAATGGCTGCTGCCGTATAGGGTCCCACTCCGGGCAAAGCGAGAATCTCACTATAAGAAGAAGGAAACCGGCCGTTGTATTCCTCAATTATTTTTTTCGCAGTGGCTATCAGATTTCTGCAGCGGGAGTAATAACCAAGTCCTTCCCAATATTTGAAAACCTCTTTTTCAGGCGCCAGGGCAAGTTCTCTGATAGTCGGAAATCCCAGAATGAATTTTTCATAATAAGCCGTTCCCTGTTCCACCCGGGTCTGCTGCAGAATAATTTCACTCAGCCAGATACGGTAGGGATCGGGTTCCCCCTTCCAGGGCATGGACCGCCTGTTCTGATTCCGGTGCCATAACATTAATTTTTTTGTGAAATCAATTGTCATAAAACAGCAAAATAAAGCATGCAGCTGATAATTTAGACCCTTGATAATCAGTATTTTATAATATGCTGAAATGCAAGGGATTAGGAATCAGGCAAAAATTCGCAGCATCCAATTTTTCACAAATAGTTGTGAATTAATTTTTTTGTTATATATTTAAAATCAGAAACTTATAAAACAATTCCGCCATGAGAAAGGCAGACCTCGTTAATCAAATTTCGGATAAAACAGGGATACCTAAGGTAGACGTACTGGTTACGTTGGAGACCATGTTTAAAGAAGTGAAAGATACCCTTGCAAAAGGGGAGAATATTTACATCCGTGGCTTTGGCAGTTTTATTACCAAAAAAAGAGCTGCAAAAATCGGAAGGAATATCAAAAAGAATATTGCCGTACACATACCTGAGCATTTTATTCCATCATTCAAGCCTGCCAAGGAGTTCGTTGCGGAAGTTAAAAAACTTCAATCCATTCAGGATAATCAGCCAAACCCTGATGAAGAGATGTAATTTCGCGGAATAAACGCGCGATGTGAAGAAACAGCAAGTCATTGTAGCCGGAATCGGAGTAATTATCCTGGTTGGTTTTTATTTTTTCGGAAATACAGTTCCCCCTTTAAAGAAATCTGAATCAGGCGCAGCCGCGCCGGTAGCGAGTCAATCCTTTGATATCAAGTCTATTCTGGATGCCAGTAAGGCAAAACTCAGTCCCGCGCGACAGGCCTATGTAAACCGGCTGGAAAATTCAGTAGTTCGTGGAAATGTCAGGGATCAGCAGGTGATTACCGACCGCCAGCTGGCTGAATTCTGGAAGGATTCGGTGGAAAACGGCTTTCTGGCTTACGCTTATTATACTGGAGAAGCCGCAAAGTTGGAAAATTCTGAAAAAAGTCTCACTTTTGCAGCCCAATTATTTTTGAACAACCTGCGGGGACAGGAGAATCCGGTGGTAAAAAGCTGGATGGCAAATCAAAGCCGGGGTCTTTTTGAAAAAGCAGAATTGCTGAACCCCGACAATGATTCCACAAAAATTGGATTGGGCGCCACTTATATTTTTGGAAGTACCGGTGAACAACCGGCAGACGTGATGAAAGGAATCCAGAAAATTCTGGAGGTGACCCGCAGAGATTCACTGAACATGTATGCACAGCTTACGCTGGGACTGGGTGGGATCGAATCGGGGCAGTATGACAAGGCGATTCAAAGACTTCTGAAAGTGGTTCATTATGACCCGGGCAATCTGGAAGCGGTGCTGAGTCTCGGTGACGCTTATGAAAGAACGGGAAATATAGCCTCCGCAAAAGTCTGGTATACGGCAGCAAAAAAACTGACGACCAACCATGAGCTGATCGGTGCGATCAACGAAAGGCTGGGGTCTTTAAAATAAACGCTCGAAGGAGCCTGGACAGAAATTATTTAGTAAACTAAAAGAGATTATCGATGCCTTGTGGTAAAAAAAGGAAGCGACATAAAATTGCGACTCATAAGAGAAAGAAAAGATTGCGTAAGAACCGTCATAAGAAGAAGAACAAATAAACGCACTCAGGCCGGAATACTTTCCGGCCTCGTTCTGCTGAAATCATTTATATGCTAACGCTTACTATGCTTGCTTGCATTCGTAATGACCGTTAACTTAATCCCCTTCAGCGCTCGTTTCCTTTTTGTGTAGAGAATTTGGATATGCAGTAAATGTTACATCAACATTGAATAAGGAACTGATCATTAATGCAGCCCCTCAGGGAGTTGAAATAGCCCTGCTGGAAGATAAAAAGCTGGTGGAATTACACCATGAAAAAACGGATGCCAGTTTTGCTGTCGGAGATTTGTATCTGGGCAAGGTCAAAAAACTGATTCCCGGATTAAATGCAGCCTTCGTGGATGTGGGTTTTGAAAAAGATGCTTTCCTGCACTACACGGATCTGAGTCCCTACGCCAGATCACTGCTAAAGTTTACCCAGCAAAGTATTGTTGCCACGAAAGAAAATCCACTGGATTTTGGATCTTTTGCTGTTGAGCCGGAGATTATCAAGACGGGAAAAATTAATGAAGTACTCAGCGGCAAACCCAATATACTGGTTCAGATTCTGAAAGAACCCATTGCTGCCAAAGGGCCCAGGCTCAGTTGCGAGATTTCACTTCCGGGTCGTTTTGTTGTTATCACTCCATTTAATGATATCGTTGCGGTTTCACGCAAAATTCATTCCTCCGACGAGAGAAAAAGACTTCAGAAAATAGTTGAGGCCATCAAGCCAAAAAATTTCGGAGTGATTGTGCGCACGGCAGCAGAAGGAAAAAATACGGCCGAGCTTCATGAGGACCTGACCGATCTGGTCACCACCTGGAAGCTGATTCAGAATAACCTGATTGGCGCGGTGGCCCCGGCTAAAATTCTCAGCGAGCAGACCAAGACAACCAGCATGCTCCGGGATCTGCTGAACGAAGACTTCAATAAAATTGTGGTCAACGACCGCAACCTCTTTACAGACACCAAAGCGTATATACAGCGAATTGCAGCAGATAAAATTGATATCGTTTCTTTTTATAGCAACGGATCCCCGATTTTTGATCATTTTGGCATTACCAAGCAGGTAAAAGCTGCATTTGGCAAAACGGTTAACCTGCCCAGCGGAGCCTACCTGATTGTAGAACATACCGAGGCCCTGCACGTCATAGACGTTAACAGCGGTTACAAGAGCGTAAGCAACAATCAGGAGCAAAATGCCCTGGAAACCAATCTGGAGGCTGCTGAAGAGATTGCCAGACAGCTCAGGCTGCGGGACCTGGGCGGGATCATTGTGGCTGACTTCATCGACATGAAGCTCCCTGACAACAAAAGGAAGCTCGTGGAGGCTATGGAAGGCTTTATGCGCACCGACAGGGCCAAACATGCTGTTTTGCCCATCTCGAAATTCGGACTGATGCAAATCACCCGGCAGCGGATGAAGCCCGAAATCACCATTAACACCCAGGAAATCTGCCCCACCTGCAACGGAACAGGCAAAATATCCTCAGCGCTGATTCTGGAAGACGAAATCGAGAAAAATCTGAGTTATCTGCTCAACCACCAGCATAAAGACCTGATCCTGACCGTTCACCCCATCATGTACGCCTACCTTACCAAGGGCGGCTGGTTCTTCAGCAAAAAATGGAAATGGCGCAGAAAATACAACCAGTCCATCAAGGTCCAGGAAAATAACAACTACCACATGACCGAGTTCCATTTCTTCGACAAACAGGAAGAAGAAATCAAACTCTAAGCCCTCTTTTTTTGTCGTTTTTCCTCCTTTTTTGCCCCTACTTTCATTATATATTAATATAATATGACCAGTTCCGTCTAAGCATTTCTGTGTAGGCGAAAAAGGAAAATTTAGACTCATTTCCAGGCCTCATTTTCAGGGCTTTAGCTTCCTGACTCAATTAAAATATCCTTCTTATGTATTTGTATATCAATTAATTATGAATGATTTAGAAAATAAATGCAAGTTTGATTTTTATCTTTAAAGTTATTCACAGAGCGAAAAATTTATTTTGTTATGTGACCTGATTTTGTAATTTAGCGGAAGAATTTAATGGGTTAGTAAGTAAAAGGTCGGCTCTCATAGCCGGCCTTTTTACTTTTGTGCCATCCAGGTAATTATCTTTAACGATGAGTAAAATCAAAACCGCTTTCTTCTGTAGTAATTGCGGCTATGAAAGTGCGAAATGGCTGGGTAAATGTCCTTCCTGCGAACAATGGAACACGTTCACTGAAGAAGTAATCACAAAAGACGACAGACTGGGAGAATCAGGATGGAAAAAAACTTCTGATAAAAAAGAAATCAAAACCATCTCCATTCACGAAGTAATCAGTGGTGAAGAAAAAAGAATCGTCACGCCTGACGCTGAATTAAACCGAGTACTTGGTGGTGGTATCGTTTCGGGCAGCATGGTTTTGGTTGCCGGAGAACCAGGCATTGGCAAAAGCACTTTATTTCTTCAGATCGGCCTGATGTTAAAAAATAATACAACGCTTTATATCAGCGGAGAAGAAAGTGAACAGCAAATCCGCATGCGTGCCGATCGTTTAAAAGTGAGGAACAATCGCCTCATGAATAACACAGATCATTTTTATCTGCTTACTGAAACTTCCACACAGGCCATTTTTCAGGAAATAAAAAAATTAAAACCGCAGGTTGTTATTGTCGATTCCATTCAGACACTTCAATCTTCTTATATCGAATCTTCTGCCGGTACAGTTTCACAAATTCGTGAATGCGCGGCGGAATTTCAACGCTTCGCAAAAGAAACCAATACGCCGGTTTTTTTGATTGGTCATATCACCAAAGACGGAACCATCGCGGGTCCGAAAATACTGGAACATATGGTTGACACCGTATTGCAGTTTGAAGGTGACCGTCATCATACCTATCGAATATTACGTACGCTTAAAAATCGTTTTGGGAGCACTGCAGAACTGGGTATTTATGAAATGACGGATGAAGGCATGCAGGAAGTAAGTAACCCGAGTGAGATCCTGATTACACAAAAAGATGAACAGCTCAGCGGCAGTGCAATCGCCGCAAGCATAGAAGGGCAGAGGCCTCTGTTGATTGAGGTGCAGGCACTCGTTACTACATCAGTATACGGAACACCACAAAGAACAGTGAGCGGTTTTGATCTCCGGCGTCTTCAGCTGCTGTTGGCAGTACTTGAAAAAAGAGGGGGTTTTCACTTTGGTATAAAAGATGTTTTTTTAAATATTGCAGGCGGACTGAAAGTTGAAGATCCATCCATTGATCTGGCTGTTTTGTGTGCGTTGTTAAGTTCGTTTGAAGATGTTCCACTGGCTGCAGATATCTGTTTCGCGGGTGAAGTCGGATTGAACGGAGAGATCCGCGCAGTGAACCGGATCAGTCAGCGGATTGCAGAAGCAGAGAAACTGGGATTCAGTAAAATTCTCGTTTCAAAATACAATCAGAAAGGTCTGAAAAACTTTTCCCATCACATCGAAATCAAGTGGATGGGCAAAGTGGAAGAAGTATATAAACATTTGTTTTAAGGTTCTGCGATCGGGGCACTATGAGTCATGAAATCGCGGATATCTGTTTTTCAATCACTGCTGCAGCTCTTTTTTCCATACCACTGTTGTGGGTGCGGAACCGATTTACTGACAGAAGATATTTTATTCTGTATCTGGTGTCAGGCCTTAGCACCTGTTACCGGTTTTGAATATCATTCTTCCAATCCGATTGAAAAAATATTCCGCGGGCGCGCCAGCCTGGAGGCCGCCAGCGCCCACCTTTATTTCACAACGGGCTCCGCCATCCAGCACAGCCTCCACCTGCTCAAATACAAAAACAGAAAAGATATCGGAATTTATTTCGGAAGAAACATGGGCGTTGCTCTGGAAAAATCAGGCCGTTTCGCAAATTGTGATTTGATTATACCATTGCCTTTATTTGCAGGCAGAGAAAAAAAAAGAGGATACAATCAGTCTGCACTGATTGCGAAAGGTATTGCCGGTCAACTGAACATTCCGGTTTGCTGCGATGCGATTTGTCGTATAAAACAAACAGGTACGCAAACCCGGAAAAGCCGGATCGAAAGATGGAAGAACATGGAATCCTCCTTCCGGATACTTCACCCTGGCAGGATTGCCGGAAAACATATTTTACTCGTCGACGACGTCATCACTACAGGGGCCAGTCTGGAAGCCTGTGCCGGGGAACTTCTTTCCTTGGCAGGCGTTCGTGTCAGTATTGCCTGTCTTGCCCATACCGTAGCCTCTTAGCTTCATTTATCTTAACGACCAATTCTTGCTATTTTTGCCGGGATGCGAAAAACCCTGTTTTTATCGGTTTTAGCCGGAATTTTCGTGATTTCCTGCCAAAAAGGGTCCGATCTGAACGGGAATGCACGTCTGTTTATCCCGGTCGACTCGGTGTATTTCGATACTGTTTTTACTTCGGTGGGTTCCGTTACCCAGAAAATCAGGCTCATAAATAACAATAATCAGGGCATTTCCTTATCCTCTATCAGTCTGGCAGGCGGCAGCCAGTCACCCTTTATTATTAATATAGACGGAAGCCCCGGACCTGACGCCGCCAATCTCACCATCGGGGCAAATGACAGTATCTATATATTCGTTACGGTATTCGTGAAACCCGGAAACCTGTCGAATCCCTTTATTCTGCGCGACAGTATTCGAATTACCTACAACGGCACGGAACAGGATATACAGCTTAGTGCCTGGGGACAAAATGCCCACTTTCTCAAAAACAGTGAAATACTTACCAATACCACCTGGCCCAACGACCTGCCCTATGTCCTGTCAGGCGGCTTAACCGTCGACAGCAATGTGACGCTGACCATTCAGCCGGGCGCACATATATATATGCATGCCGATGCAACGGTTAATATTAATGGAAGCCTCCAGGTATTGGGAGACAGTGCCGCCAGCCAGCGGGTTTACTTCACCGGAGACCGTCTGGATCAGCCCTATGCGGGTTACCCGGGATCCTGGCCGGGCATTTATTTCACAAGCTCCAGCAGGAACAATGTCCTGAATTATTCCGTTTTTCAAAACGGGTACCACACCCTGGTCACTGAAGGTCCGTCTACCGATGGCCATCCCAAAATCACGCTGAATCAGTGCGTCATCAATAATTCGCTCGCCGACGGCATACTGGCTATTCAGTCAAGCATAACCGCTACTAACTGTCTCGTCAGCAATTGCGGGCAAAATATAGTGATCGGTCTCGGTGGCGAATACCAGTTTGAACAATGTACGGTCGCCAGCTATTCCAGCAGCCTGCTTTCTCATCAGCTGTCGGTACTCACGGTGTCGAATGCCGGTTCAGACGGAAGCCAGGTATTTACGGGCGATCTTTCAGCTTCCTTCAGAAACTGCATTTTCTGGGGAAGTGAGGGAGTAAGCGACGAAGCACAGATCTCCAAACAGGGAAATACCATTTTTAATGTGCTCTTCGACCATTCTATTTTGAAGCAGCAAAACTATCCGGCCAATATCGACAGTATCGCATTGTTCCTGAATACGGATCCCGTTTTTACAGCAACCGGCGATCCGGCCAGTTCCTTTGATTTCCATTTGCAGGCTGGTTCACCTGCACTTAAAAATGGAGCTTCTCTGGGTGTTCTCATCGATCTGGACGGGTTCAGCCGGCCTGCACAGTTTCCCGATCTGGGTTGTTACGAACGGCAGTGATTCCAAACGGAGTTTCACCTAACTTTGAAAGCGAAACATTGATTTTTTCTTAAACTATATTTTATGTTGAAATTATTCATCATTCCATTTTTATTTATGATTCATTCCAGTGTATACGATTTTAAGGTAGACGCCCTGAGCGGAGGAACCATTGATCTTTCTGCTTATAAGGGAAAGAAAATTCTGATTGTCAATACAGCATCCAAATGCGGTTTTACGCCACAGTATACCGAACTTCAGAAATTATCAGATACGTACAAGGACAAGCTTGTCGTCATCGGATTTCCTGCGAATGATTTTGGAGGTCAGGAACCCGGTACCAATTCTGAAATAGGAGAATTCTGTAAAAAAAATTATGGCGTCACTTTTCCGCTGGCTGCCAAATCGGATGTGGTAGGCGAAAACACTTCTCCCCTTTTTAAATATCTTACTGAAGAAGCTGTGAAAATGGGTACCCCCATGCCAGTCATCAAATGGAATTTTACCAAATTCCTGATTGACGAAAACGGGAAACTGATTGCCGTTTTCAACAGTAAAGTAACTCCGATGAGTACGGAGATTACTTCTCACCTCAATTAAATCCTGGAAGGGATGTTATTTAGTGAGGTGATTGGCCAACAGGAAATGAAAGCAAAACTTCGCAGTCTGGTTGAACACAACAGGCTGAGTCATGCGCTGTTGCTGCAGGCCCCGGAAGGAGCAGGCGGCCTGCCGCTGGCATTGGCATTTGCCCAGTTCCTGCTCTGCGAGCGCGTTTCAGGCTGGGATGGGAAAACCGCTTTTCCATTGGAAAGCTGTCATGTTTGTCCTTCCTGCGTAAAAGCTGCCAGACTGATTCATCCGGATATCCACTATTCTTATCCCGTTGTAGTAAAGAAAACAGGTGAAAAACCGGTAAGCGCCGACTATATTTCTGAATGGCGCGAATTCGTTTCGCAGTTTCCCTACGGAACGGTGTTTGACTGGCTCCAGGCTATTCACGCAGAAAACAAGCAGGGAAATATTACGGCCAGCGAGTGTAATGAAATCAATCGCAAACTCAGCCTGAAAAGTTTCGAAAGCGGTTATAAGATTCTGATCATGTGGATGCCGGAATACCTCGGCAATGAAGGAAATAAACTGCTGAAGCTGATTGAAGAACCGCCGCCTGATACTCTATTCATTCTTGTTTCAGAGAATGAATCCCAGATCCTGCCAACCATTCTCAGCCGCGTGCAGATCATTCGGCTTCCGCGGCCATCCGTTACAGAAATACAGGAAGCGCTGATTCATCGCGCGGGTGTGCCCGCAGAACAGGCAAGGCAACTGGCTGCAGTAAGTGAACAGAATTACAGGGAGGCGCTCAAACAATTACAACATGCGCAGGATGACTGGCTGGGGACATTACGGGAATGGTTAAACGCCGTTTTGAAAACCGGGCCCATTGCACAGGTGAAATGGGTGGAGGAAATCAGCAAAGCAGGAAGGGAAAAACAGAAGCAGTTTTTACAATATTTCTGCCATTTGCTGGAACAGGCGATCCGTCTGCGGATGTCTGAAGGTGCATTGAATGATTTACCTGAATCAGAAAAGGATTTTGCTGTGAGGCTGAATAAAATTGCAGATATCGCCGCCCAGCAGGCCATTGTTCAGGAAATCAACAAAGCGGTCTATTATATTGAAAGAAATGCGCATGCGAAAATGCTATTTCATGCGTTAACGATCCGTCTCTACCACATCATAGCGAGCGGCGAAGAGGCGGTGGTGACCTAGAAAACGAGTATATTTGTCAACTGCTGGTTAATTTATACATATATGGGATGTTCTAATTGTGGCACGGCCTCAGACGGCAAGCCAGGCGGATGCCAAAGCCATGGAAGCTGCGGCACCGGAAGTTGCAACAGAATGAATGTATATGACTGGCTCTCGAACCTGCCCATTCATGATCCCGCCACAGAGTGCCGGGTGATGGAAATAAGCTTTAGTCAAGGTAGCCGGAAAGATTTTTATCGCAATACAACAACCCAGATCTTCGAAAAAGGAGAAATGGTCAGCGTGGAAGGGGTAAGTGGTTTCGATGTTGGCGAAGTGAGTCTTACGGGAGAGCTGGTCAGGATACAAATGAAGAAAAAATCTGTGGATGAGTTTCATCCGGACATGAAGAAAGTGCTCAGGCATTCTTCTGAACGTGACCTGGACCTGCTCAAACAAAATAAAGCACGGGAAAAGGAAGCCGTTATCCGCTCCAGGGCCATTTCACGCCAGCTCAGGCTGGATATGAAAGTCTCACAGGTTGAAATTCAGGCTGATGGCCGAAAAGCTACTTTTTACTATATAGCAGACGACCGGGTGGATTTTCGGGAGCTGATCAAGATTTTTGCTTCGGAATTCCGCGTGAAAGTGGAAATGCGGCAGATCGGGGCCCGTCAGGAAGCAGGCAAAGTGGGTGGCATCGGCAGCTGTGGAAGAGAACTCTGCTGTTCCACCTGGCTCACGGATTTCAAATCAGTCAATACAACGGCAGCCCGTTATCAGAACCTTTCCATCAATCAAAGTAAACTCAGCGGTCAGTGCGGACGGTTAAAGTGCTGCCTGAACTATGAGCTGGATACTTACCTTGATGCCCTTCAGCAGTTCCCCGACAATGCAGATACTTTACAGGTGGCAAAAGGAACGGCGCTGCTCATTAAAAAAGATATTTTCAAAAACCTGATGTGGTATGTGCTGCCCGACAGCAACAAACAATATCCCTTACTGATTGAAAGGGTAAAGGAAATTAAAAAACTTAACCAGCAAAACACGATTCCGGATGACCTGGGTGCAGTGGAAGCCACCGGCAAACCTAAAGAAGAACTGGTGAATGTGGATCTCACAGGACAGTTCAGTCTCAAAGCGCTGGATAGTGCAGACCGGAAAAAAAGAGATCTCAGAAAAGGGCCTCAGCAAAGAGAGGGTAATCGTCCGCAGCAGAGAGAGGGCCGGCCTCCCCAGCAAAGAGACAATAACCGCCCGCAGCAGCGGGACAACCGACCTCCGCAAAACAGAGACAACCGGCCGCCGCAGTCGCGAGATAACAGGCCGCCGCAACCACCCCGGGATAATACACCCAGGGATAACAATAACAAACCTCCTCAACCACCAAGAGAAAACAGACCGACACCGCCCATCAAGAAACCATAGATCATGAAAGGCCTGAAGAAGAAAATGATCCTGCTTTCCGGTTTATTCCTGCTAAGCTGGCTTCTCTTCGCACAAAGCTGTATGACTTTCCGGAAACCGGATGCCGAAGCGAAATCTGAATTCGCGCAAAAACATGTCGTGCTGAAAACCGACACCTATGAAATTGACGGAAGAAAAATCCACTTTGCGTCAACCGGCAGGGATTCCCTTCCTACCCTTTATTTTATTCATGGGTCTCCCGGAAGCTGGGATGCTTTTGCGGAATACATGAAGGATTCCCTGTTGCTTGGCAAATTCAGAATGGTATCGATTGACCGGCCTGGTTTCGGATACAGCGATTTCGGAATGGCCCAGCACCTGGATGTTCAGTCGGCATGGATCAGTCCGATTTTTCACCTGCTGGATAATCACCGGCCCAGGTTCCTGGCAGGGCACTCACTGGGCGGACCGATGGTGATCAAACTGGGAGCCGACAATCCGGATTTATTTTCAGGTATCGTAGTGATATCGGGCTCCATTGATCCGGCAGAAGAAAAACCCGAAAAATGGCGGCCTGTGCTTTTCAAAACACCACTGAATTATTTCGTGCCCGGGGCCATGCGGCCTTCCAATGAGGAGCTCTGGTATCTGAAAAAAGATCTTGTTCTGCTGGAAAAAGACTTCCCGAAAATTACCTGTCCCGTTTATTTCATACATGGAGCCATGGACACCTGGGTTCCACCGGCAAATGTGGCCTATGGGAAGAAATTACTCGTTCATTCGAATAATGTTCAGGAAACCCTCATACCCGGAGCCAATCATTTCATTCCCTGGACAAAGTTCACGGAAATCCGGGCTGTTTTGTTAAAATTGTACTAAGGGATAAATCGGGCACCGACCCTTTACAATACATTTCCTTTTTAGTAAATTGCAAGTCCTAAACGAATACAACTATGGCAATTTTTAAATCTGGTAATCCTGCGATGAATGTATTTCAGAATACGGTTACCATACCCGGTGCAGGCGTAATGACTGAACGGGGAACACTCAATAAGTTTTTCATGCTCTTTTTACTCGTCATGGCCTCGGCTTCCCTGACATGGAAGGCATTTTATGACGGAGTAGACATCGCACCTTACACGATGGGCGGGGCGATACTTGGTCTGATCACGGCACTCGTGGTTATTTTCAAAAAAGAATGGGCCGCTTATCTCACTCCGGTTTATGCTTTATTCGAAGGCGTTTTTCTGGGAGGAATATCTGCGATATATAATAACGTTTTTGCCAAAACCGCACCCGGCATTGTTACGCAGGCCGTTCTTCTGACTTTCGGCGCGGTGATCGCGATGTATGTTTTATACCGTTTCAGAATCATCAAAGTAACTGAGCAGTTCCGCTCTATCATTTTTATTGCTACTGCAGGCATCGCGATTTTTTATCTGCTCGCCATGGTTCTGCGTATGTTCCATGTGGATATTGCTTTCATTCATGAAGGCTCTACACTGGGTATTGTTTTTTCCTTACTGGTGGTAGGCATCGCTGCATTGAACCTGCTGCTTGATTTTGATATGATCGAAAAAGGAGTTGCCGCCGGCGCACCAAAATATATGGAGTGGTACGGAGCATTCGGATTGCTGGTTACCATTGTATGGCTTTACCTTGAAATCCTGCGCCTGCTTTCCAAGCTGGCCAGCCGAAAATAATTTCATTGTGACGATGAATAATAAAAAAGCTCCTGCCATGCGGGAGCTTTTTTATTTTCGGAACGGGATGCAAATTCTTTGCTTCAATATCCGTCTCCGTCCAGCAGGTTTCCCAAGCCACCCAGAATGCTGCCCTCTTCCCGGCGGCGACCAAACTGGGGACTGTACTGAATAATCCGGCTGGCGAGCCGGCTGATAGGGAGTGACTGAATCCATACTTTTCCCGGGCCACGCATCACAGCAAAAAATAAACCTTCTCCTCCAAACATCCAGTTTCGGATTCCCCGGATGAATTCAATATCGAAATCAATGGTTGGCTGATAGGCAACCACACAGCCTGTATCGATTTTCAGAATTTCTCCGGCCTTCAGTTCTTTCTCCATGATAAATCCTCCGGCGTGTACAAATGCCAGTCCGTCCCCATCCAGCTTTTCCATGATAAATCCTTCGCCGCCGAAAATTCCAGTGCCCAGTCTGCGCTGAAAAGCGATGCCAATACTCACGCCTTTGGCTGCGCAGAGAAAGGCATCTTTTTGTGCGATAATACTGCCCCCGAGCTGCTGGAGGTCAAGACAGATAATCTTTCCGGTATAGGGCGCGGCAAAACTGATCTTCTTTTTACCCTGACCCACATTCGTAAATGCGGTCATAAATAAATTCTCGCCCACGAGTACCCGCTTGCCCGCATTCATTAGTCGTCCAAGCAATCCGGAACCCTGCTGCTGCGACCCGTCGCCAAAAATGGTTTGCATTTCAATTCCGTCATCCATCATCATAAAACCACCCGGTTCCCCGATTACCGTTTCCTGCGGATCCAGTTCCACTTCAACAAACTGCAGTTCCTCTCCGTAAATTTTATAATCGATTTCGTGATTGTTTCTCATATTCTTTTTACATAAAGTTAAAGCCAGTCCCTTTTATGGAACTGGCTTTTTCTATTTTTTTAATGATCCTTTTTTAATATAATATTTATTTCATGCTAGAACCATGATCCGATCCAGGTTTCACTTACACCCTTACCGGACAGATTTCTTCTTCTTCTGGCTTTCTCCATAGAATGCCTTACTAAAGTGTAGGGTATCATCACGATCAGAAATATAAATGTCAAAGGCGGGATACCCATCATGGAAACCCATTTACCCCCGAAGTACCGGCGCATCGGGCGTTTCAGCCTCTCCGCAATCAGGTACATGCTCGGAAGGATGAACAGGGTCATGAAGAAAGCAAATGCCAGTCCGAAGATGATCGTCCATGACAGTGGTTTCCAGAATACGGCACTGTCGCCTCCGAAAAATATATGGGGATTCAATTCTGCAAAGAGTGTAATGAAATTAATATTGAATCCGATGGCCAGAGGTATCAGTGCGAGAATGGCGGCGAGGGCCGTCAGCAATACCGGAATAATTCTCGTTTTGCCGGCTTCGATCAGCGCTTCCCTGGTCTTCATACCCCGTGTACGCAATTCATCTGTGAATTCGATTACCAGAATTCCGTTCTTCACTACAATACCTGCCAGACCCACAATTCCCAGACCCGTCATGACCGCAGAAATCGTCATGCCTGTAAAGGCAAACCCAAGCAATACACCGATAATACTGAATACAATTTCCGTTAGGATAATAATGGATTTACCAATCGAATTAAACTGCAGTACCAGTATAAACAGGATCAGCATCAGTGCAATCAGCATGGCCGATCCCAGAAACGAAACCGTTTCCTGCTGCTGTTTTCCTTCTCCCGTCTGCACAATGGTTACACCATCCGCTTTGCCCTGGAAATTATCAATGGCCGCTTTCAGCTGGGCATTCACTGCCGTAGGTGTGAAACCTGTCAGCACATTCGAATACAAAGTGATCACCCTCTTTAATGCTTTACGCTTGATGCTGCCGTAAGTGCTGGTGAAATCAATCTTCACGAGATTCGTAATAGGAATCGATTTGATGGCGCCCGTGGGTTCGCGGAATACGATTTTCATATTCAGCAGATCCGAGATATTCCTTCGCTGGACTTCAGTATTGCGCAATTGAATTTTATATTCTTCTTTATTGTCTTTAATTTTTGACAGTTCCCTGCCGAACAAAGCCGTCCGGATCTGCTGTCCGATCTGCGCCGTGCTCACGCCTTCGATCATCGCACGCTGGCGGTCGATGGTAAGCGTAATTTCCGGATTGGTGAGATCCACATCCATTTTCAATTCTTCCACTCCGGGTGTCTGGATGGAGTCGAGATAATTTTTCAGCGAGGTAGCGGTAGTTGTCAGGTCTTCAAAATTATCACTGGCGATTTCAATATTTATCGGAGGATCGGTTGGCGGACCGTTCTGTTCCTGATCCACAGAAATAGTAGCACCGGGTATGCCCTTCAGAGAGGCACGTATGGAATCCATAATGGGCGTCGTGGCCCGCCCGTGGCGCTTTTCAAATTCCACGAATGAAATCTGTACGCGTCCCAGTTCAGGTCTTGTGCTGCGGTCCCCACTCGCGGGGTCACTGGCCCCGATAGCCACATTCGAGATTACACTTTCCACCAGCGGATTGGTCTTTCCGTCTTCAATGCCCAGCACTTTGTTTACGCGACCCTCCAGCTGATGGGTAATGGAATCCGTATAATTCACATTGGTTCCCACCGGAAGTTTCAGGTATACATAAATAAAATTCGGATCCCCTTTAGGGAAAAATACAACCGGTACTTTTCTCGCAACCAGAAATACAAAAGATAAAATCAGCAACACGAACGTACTGATGAGAAGCCAGACGGGCCGCCAGCCTTTCAGCGCCCACCGGAGTCCGCTTTCATAGTGACTCATAATCCAGGGAAGGCTTTTATTCTGAAACGTATGAATCAGGCCGGTAAAAACATACGCATTGAGGAACATGATGATGCTGAAGAGTATCAACAGATTTCCTCCAAACGTGAAATGGGTCAGATCAAGCACAATACCCAATACCAGGAAGGTCCAGAAAAGCGGATTTCTGAATACCCGGGATTTTTTATTCGCATGTTCTTCATCCGCATGGTTCATGAAATCCACCGCGAAAATCGGGTTCATGATAAATGCCACAATAAGTGAAGCGGAGAGCGTAAATATCAGCATCACCGGCAGATAAATCATGAACTTACCAATCAGTCCCGGCCAGAAGATCAAGGGGAAGAAGGGAGCCAGCGTGGTGAGCGTGCCCGCCAGTACGGGAACGAATATCTCTCCTGCAGCCACTTTGGCTGCAATAATAGAGGTCACTTTACCTTTCCCTTCAATAAATATGCGATGGGTATTTTCAATGACCACGATCGCATCATCCACAATGATTCCCAATCCAAAAAGCAGGGCGAACAGTACAATAAAATTCAGTGTCACATGGCCGCCAACAATCAGATCTGCAGCCGGCAAAAACAGAAAAGCCACGAACATGCTGAGTGGTACCGAAAGTGCCACAAAAAAGGCGTTTGTAACCCCCATGAAAAACATCAGGATCACCAGTACAAGGATAAATCCAATCACAATGGAGTTCACCAGGTCATTAAAAGAAGTTCGGGTTGTTTTACTCTGATCGCCGGTGACTACCACATCCAGATCTTTCGGGAACTGGCCGTCTTTCATTTCCGCTACCACCCGTTTTACTTCATCAGAGGTTTCAATTAAATTCTCTCCGCTGCGCTTGATGATATTCAGCGTAACCACATTTTTTCCATTCAGGCGGGCATAACTCTCACTTTGTTTTACCGTGTCCACGATCGTGGCAATATCTTTCAGATAAATAGGTGCGGCAGATGTATTTCGAACTACAATTTTTTCGATATCAGAAGCCGTTTTGAACTGCCCCTTCAGCTGTAGTGTTCTCTTCATGTTTCCCACTTCCAGTAAACCACCGGAAATATCCAGGTTCTCATTTGCCACTGCAGTAGCAATATCATTAAATGTGATATTGGAACTCTGCATTTTAAAATTGTCTACATTAATCTGGAACTCACGCTCGGGCGCCCCTACTTCATCTACCCGGTTAATCTGCGACAGTTCCTCCAGTTTGTCTTTCAGATCGTCGGCAAATTTCTTGAGATGCTGACCGTCATAATTACCACTCACGTTAACATACATGATGGGCTGGTCCGACAAACTCACTTCCACCACATTGGGCTGGGTGGTCAGATCCGTGGGCAAATCTGTTTTTGATTTGTCCACCGCGTCTTTCACTTTCTGCAGGGCCACATCGGTTTGAACATCTGATTCAAATTCCACCAGGATGGCAGAATAGTCCTGTACGGAGGTACTGGTGAGTTTATTGATTTTCGCTCCGGTAATTCCCTTGATTTGTTTTTCAATGGGTCTTGTAACCAGATTTTCTATATCCTTGGGTGAATTTCCGACATAGGTTGTCTGAACATAGATATTCGGAATAACAATATCCGGAAACTGTTCTTTGGGTGTCGTAACAAATTTATTAATACCCAGAATGGTAACAAAAATGATCAGCAGATAAACCGATGTCTTATTGTTAATGGCCCAGCTGGTGGGTTTAAATTCTTTAAACTTCCCTTTTATATTTTCTAGTGCGCTCATAAAATCGATTCTGTTGGTTAAAGAAACTGAATCAGTTGGTCGTGGTGGTCAGAGGCTGCGCATCGTACAGGCCCTGGTACCCTTCCGTAATAATATTATCTCCGGCCTGAATACCTGATAACACTTCCACCTTGTCGCCGTACATCATGCCAATGCGGATTGGCTTTTTACGTGTCACCAACCGGTCGCCCTCTTTCACGGCCACCATCACGTATTTGCCTTTTTCGTCGTTCTGCAAACTGTTTACCGGAATCGTCAGGGCGTTGGATACGGTATAGTCCTGGATCTTGATCAGCACCACCTGGTTCGGATAAAACAGCTTATCGTAAGGAAGTTTGGCTTCCACATAAAATCCCCGGTTGGATGCATCAATCGTTTTGCCGGTAACCGATATTTTTGTGTCGATGGTTTTATTATTCAGTTCCGGGACCACCACTTTTACATTACTGCCCACTTTCACCTGACCCAGGTAATTTTCAGGAACCTGCGCAACAGCTTTCAGGTCATTGGTATTTACAATGCGGATCTGGTTATTGCCGGAAAAAAATTCTCCCAGCCGGATATTGACGTCATCTGCAACACCACTGATATCTGCATACACATTGGTGAGTTCAATCTGTTTATTCACAAAGTCTACCTGGCGCTGTGCCTGATCAACCTGGTTTTTAGCGGTAACCAGTTCCACTTCTGAACCAATCTGCTGTGCCCACAAATTTTTTCTTCTGTCATACAGGTTTTTTGCAAATTCCACCTGTTGTTTGGCCGTGGCCAGTTGCTGCTGCAGCAGCACATCGTCGAGCTTTAATAAAAGCTGGCCCTTCTTTACCATATCTCCTTTCTTCACATGGATTTCCTTTACCTGCCCGCCCGTGCCGTTTCGCGGCGTCACGAAGGCAATATTGAGTGCATCAATCTTGCCCTGCAGCTCTATGTAATGGGTAAAACTGATGGGTACAACCGGCTGGAAAGCCACGAGTTTTGCTTTTTCTTTTTTTTGAAGAAGAATCTATCTTTCCCAATTCTTCCTCTGCCTTTTGAATTTTTGTTACCAGGGCCGCCTGCTCATCTTTTTAATTTCTGCAGTTCGGCTTTTTTTGCTGCAATGGGGTCGGCAGTTTGCGAACAGGAAATAATAAACAGGGTTCCGGTGAGCAGGAGGGACATTAATATCTTATTCATAATCGAGTTGTTTGGCATGATTAAATTTTACCGATGGCTTTCAGGAAATCCACTTTCGCAATAACAGCAGTATATAGTGCATTCACGTAATTGGCTTGTGCGGTTATCAGGTCAGACTGCGCATTGGATAAATCCGTATTGCTGGCGAGTCCCGACTCGAATTTTTTCTTCGTCTGACTGTACACCGATTCCGCTACCTGCATATTGCCTTTCTGGGAGTCCATAGTGGAAATCGCGTTGATGAAATTGTTCTTGGCAATGGCTACTTCCTGTCCGATATTGAGTTTGAGATTTTCAATCTGATCGGATGTCAGGGTGGAGGTCAGTCGCGCCTTCTTCAGTCTTGCATTTTTTGCAAAGCCTTCAAAAATGGGCACGTTGAGGGATAGTCCCACGTAGGAAGAAGTGAACCAGGTGCCGCTTTTAGTAAAAAAATCGTAGGTATTGTTCGCCGCGTTTTTCTGATAAGATCCATTCAGACTTAACGTCGGGTAGTACGCAGCCTGATATCTTTTAATATCGTAGTCGTTGAGTTGTTTCTGAATTTCGAGCGATTGATAGTCGAACCGGCTTTTGTAAACTGTAATCAATATCCATCGGCACACCTCCTTTAAGATCGGCTTCGTTGAAATCGGTGGTGAGTATGATGGAATCGGCAGCCGGAATACCAATCAGAAATTTCAATGTCGAAAACCCATTCACGATGGTTGTGGCTGTATTCTGTTTGGCCGTTTGTAAATTCGTCAGCTGAACGGCTGCCTTATCAACATCCAGTTTTTCCACAAATCCGTTTTCATTCATTACCCGGGTATCATTGAAGAGCTTGGCTGCGCGGATGATGTTGGAATCCTGTAACTGGATCTGAGTGCGGCTCACCACGAGCTGGTAATACACTTTATATACATTCACTGAAAGCTCTTCTACGGTCAGATCGATTGCCTTTCTATAATAGTCCAGCGCACTCTGACGTGCTTTCAGTCCCACAAATACCGAACCGTCAAACAGGGTCTGGGTTAAATTAAACCCTGCTGAAGCATTGTATTTAGTCTGAAACTGCACCGGCAGGTAGGATCCGGGCGCACCTCCAAAAAACTGGCCCGGAACCAGGGTTACGGGAATATTGAAGAAGTCGGTAGTAGCGGCTGAACCCGTTACCTTCGGAAGCGCCAGTGCCGTAACTTCTTTATTGGTCTGTTCCTGAATGGCGAGACTGGTCAGTGAAGCCTTCACTGCAATATTGTTCTTCTTCGCCAGCTCGATGGCATCCTGTGCTGTCAGGGAATGCACCGTTTGGGCCTCTGCTGCTGCAAATCCGAGCGCTATCAGCAGACCGGTCAGTAATAATCGGTTATGAAATTTTTTGCTCATGTAAAATGTTTTTTAGTCTCTCGTTGGAATATTGATCAATCAGTTTTTTCCCGTTTTCGTTGCAGACGCTGTGAAGAAAAAGGATACCCAGTTCCTGACAGGTCTGGTACATTGGATATTTACTGTGAGGGAATACCTCCTGATTAAAAGGCATAAATGCCGATTCAATCCGGTGACGGCTGATGAGATCGGCGTTGAGCCCGGTTCGATAAACATTCTCCTTCATGCCCCTGTCCAGATTATTCCGGATGGTATCATAGAGAAACTGGTGTTTGTACTGTCTCAGCCTTCTGTAGGCTACCGGATGATGTTTTTCGAGGTCGTGAATCAGCTGCGGGTTCATGGCTTTCAGCATTTCCTGAACATCGTCCATAGCCAGAAAGATCTCATGCACCGCGTCCTGTGCCGATAAGCTGAAACCCTGGCATTCGGCCTCATTACGTTTCATCTCTTCGTTTACCACGGCTTCCACCATGGCGTCCTTGTCTGTAAAAAACTGGTAGATTGTTTTCTTGCTGATACCCAGCTGAGCGGCAATTTCGTCCATGGTGATGGACCTGATCCCGTACCTCATAAACAGGTCCGTCGCTTTCTCCAATATTCTTTCTTTGTGTTCCATTTTTTTGCTCTGAGAGGGTACAAAACTACGGAAACTATTTTCGTTACCAAAGTTTCCACCGATTATTTAGGGCATTTTACCGGTAAAACTGCCCGAATCGGCGGTCAGTTAACGGTTTTAAAGATGACTTCGGCAGAAGGATTGATTATTTTTGAGAACAAACCACTGATTATGAAATTTCAGATCATAGCCCGGAAACTGTTCAGATACTTTTTGCAGGGCCTGATCATCCTGGCACCGATTACGATCACCTTCTGGGCTGTTTTATCCCTGTTTAGCTGGGTCGACAGCATCCTGCCTAATTTCATACACAGCCTTTTTCCAAGACTCGCACTGGATGAAAATGGAAATCCCCGCCATATACCGGGACTTGGCTTTGTCCTGGTTATCGGGATCGTTTTGATTGTGGGTTATGTTTCCTCCTCTTTTATCGTCAGTAAACTGGTAGAGCTTTTCGACAAGATCCTGGAGAAAACCCCCGGAATCAAAATCATCTATACCACGATCAAGGATTTTTTTGAAGCTTTTGCCGGAAATAAAAGAAAATTCGACCGGGCCGTACTGGTTGCGATCGAAGCTCCGGATGTCTGGCGCATTGGATTTATCACGCACCAGGAACTCACTGAATTCGGATTGCAGGATTATATTTCGGTTTATATACCCCAGTCCTACGCCTTTGCAGGTCATCTCTATTTTGTAAAAAAAGACAGGGTCCGCCTGATCACCGACGTTACTTCCACCGATGCCATGAAATTTGCGATATCCGGCGGGGTGACGAATATTGAGGATTGATATCGGTTGGCGGTTGGCGGCAAAATCACCTCTAAGTGGTATTGACGAATGTTTGGTGGAAAATTAATTTGCATTTGAAATTAATCAACGGCATCCGGCCGCCAACCGTAAACCTGTGAAAAAACTTTCGCTACTATTCAGCCTGTTACTCCTCACCCTGCGCTCCTATTGCTGGGGTTTTTACATGCATGAAAAAATCAATTACCATGCGGTATTTCTTCTGCCGCCGCAAATGCTGATTTTATTCAAACCCAATATTGATTTTCTTTCCAAACACGCGGTGGATCCGGATAAAAGGAGGTATATGGTGCCGGGTGAAGGGCCGCGTCACTACATGGACATAGACCATTATGGGCGATACCCTTTTCCGGAGATTCCGAGAGATTATACTTCAGCCATCCGAAAATACTCGGCGGATACCCTGCAGACCTATGGCATTGTTCCCTGGTGGATTCTCATCATGATGAACCGGCTGACAAAAGCATTTCGTGAAAAAAACAAGAACGCCATTTTGAAAACCGCAGCCGAGCTGGGTCACTATATCGCCGATGCCCATGTTCCCCTCCATGTCTGTTCCAATCACAATGGACAACTAACCCAGCAGCAGGGTATTCATGCATTCTGGGAGTCGAGGGTTCCGGAATTATTTGCGGAAGCCCATTGGGACTTTTTTATTGGCAAGGCAGTTTATCTGTCAAACCCCTCGTCATTTATCTGGGCCCGGGTACTCGAAAGTGCCGCCGCATCCGATACAGTTCTGCGTTGCGAGCGCGAATTAAACAGCGGATTCGGCGCTGACATGAAATATGCATTCGAGGACCGGATGGGCAAAACCGTTAAACAATATTCTACAGTCTATGCTTCACTTTATGAAAACAGACTCGATCATATGATCGAACGTCGCATGCGCCAGTCCATTTTTGCTGTCTCCTCCTGTTGGTTTACCGCCTGGGTAAATGCCGGACAACCGGCCCTCGACAGCCTGGCCGATATACCATTGTCTGAAACCGACCTTAAGGAATACGAACGTATGAACCAGGCCTGGAAAGAAAACAAAATCAAGGGGAAAGATTGTAATTAGGACAGAAATAAATTATGGATTATTAATTATTGATTATTAGCTAATCAATCAATAATTGATAATCATTAATGAATGATCTATCTTCCGTATAACCTCCGTATACTGTCCGTTCAATTACGGAAGATTCACGGAAGGTTTTCGTAAGATATACGATATATGCATTATATTTATTTAAAGGATTTTCTATGGCTATCATAAACAACCCCTTTCTTCAGCATGCGTCCGGTTCAGTCGGGGGTATGCTTGTATACAAGAAATATTACGACAAGACGGTCATCTCCAAAATGCCCGATATGAGCAAACGGGTGCTCACGGCAAAACAACTGGAGGCCAACGAGCGCATGCGGCTCGCCAACGACTATGCGAAATTCGAGTATGCCACAGAAGAGAGGCAGGTACTGGCGAGAATACGCTTAAAAACACCCGCGCATAAATCGCTTTATCATGCTTTGGTAAGAGAATACCTCTTGAAGCCAAAAGCGTAAAAAGCCTAAAGCTTAAAAAGCCTAAAGCTCAAAGCCTGAAGCCTAAAACTGATTCAGATTCAAAATCTTGGAGTAAAGGCCAGGCACTTTATCAATAGAGTAAGCTTTAGGCTTTAAAAGAATAAGTTTTAGGCTTTGAGCTTTAGGCTTTAGGCTTTAAAAGAATAAGTTTTAGGCTTTGAGCTTTAGGCTTTAGGCTTTAAGCTTTAAATTGCGGTCCCAATTAAACGCTCGAATGATACATAATTTCAACGCCGGACCCAGCATTCTGCCTAAAGAGGTTTTTGAAGAAGCGGCAAAGGCAATTCTGAATTATAATGATACCGGACTCTCCATTCTCGAAACCGGTCACCGTACGCCCCTGATCGAATCCATGCTGGCGGAAACCGTGCAGCTGGCAAAGGAACTCATGAAACTGGATTCGGATCATGAAGTATTATTTCTTCACGGAGGCGCCACCACGCAGTTCTTCCAGGTTCCCATGAATCTGTTGAATGAAAATCAGACGGCCGCCTATCTGGACTGTGGAATCTGGGGTACCAAAGCCATAAAGGAAGCCAGAAATTTTGGTAACGTAGATATCGTGGCTTCATCAAAAGATAAAAACTATACGTATATCCCGAAGGATTATAAGATTCCGAAAGAGGCTGTTTATTTCCACTACACAACCAACAATACGGTGGAAGGAACAGAAATGTTTTCCATTCCGGATACAGATGTCCCTCTGGTTGCAGACATGAGCAGTGATATCCTGAGCTATGAAACGGATTACAATCGCTTCGCTTTAATATATGCCGGCGCTCAAAAAAATATAGGCGCCACCGGCGTGAACATGGTCGTGGTCAGAAAAGATATCTTGGGCAAGGTCAGCCGCAAATTGCCGGGAATGATGGACTACCGTCAGCATATCGAGAACAAATCCATGCTCAATACACCGCCGGTATTTGCGATTTACGTGTGCCTGCTCACACTGCGCTGGTTAAAAAAACAGGGCGGCGTGTCAGGAATTGAGAAAATAAATAAAGAAAAAGCGGATCTCTTATACCGAACGCTGGAGGCACGCGATGGTTTTCTGCCCACGGTTGACAGAGAAGACCGCAGCCGCATGAATGTCGTCTTCCTGGTTCCCGATCCCGCACTGGAAAAAAAGTTTCTGGAAGCCTGTAAGGAGCAACAAATGATTGGAGTGAAAGGTCACCGCTCGGTAGGTGGCTATCGGGTCTCCCTGTATAATGCACTGCCACTCGAATCTGTGCAGGCTCTTTGCTCTCTCATTCAATCAATTTAAACCAGACCATGGCAATCATTTCTGCATTTCGTGCACTCCGTCCGGCAAAGGAACTGGCGGCCCGGGTGGCTTCCCTGCCCTATGACGTATTAAACAGTGCGGAGGCCCGTGTCGCTGCGGGTGATAACCCCTATTCTTTCTTACACATCACAAAGGCTGAAATCGATCTGCCCGAAGGAACAGATATTCATAGCGAAAAAGTATACCATAAAGCGGCTGATAACCTGTTCATTTTTCGTGACCATAAGATTCTGCTACGCGAAGAAATACCCGCCTATTATATTTACGAACTCACGATGAACGGAAGAAAGCAGACCGGACTGGTTTGTGTAAGTTCAGTGGCCGACTACGAAAATGATATCATCAAAAAACACGAACTCACCCGGCCCGAAAAAGAACAGGACCGGATCAACCATATTCGCATCACCGGCGCACAAACGGGAAATGTTTTCCTGGCTTATCAATCCAATGTAACCCTCAGCGACCTGATCACGGTCTGGAAGGAGTCTCATGAAGCCCTGTACGATTTTGTTGCCGACGACGGAATCGGGCACCGGGTGTGGGTAGTGCACGATCCGCATACCATTTCAGAAATTACGAATATATTCCACAAACAAATCGCCTTCACTTATATCGCTGATGGTCATCACCGGGCAGCTTCTGCAGCAAAAGTAAAAAACGCGCTGGGCAAAGAAGCGACCGCAGAGGCGGGCTGGTTTCTGACAACCCTTTTCCCATCCGACGAACTCCGCATCCTGGATTATAACCGGGTGGTTAAAGACCTGAACGGCCTTTCTGCAGAACAGTTTCTGGAAAAGCTTAACAAAAATTTCAGCGTGAATGCGGTGACTGGCGCCTACTCGCCTGAGCGCTTACATACCTTCGGGATGTATCTGGAGGGTAAATGGTATGGCCTGGAAGCCAGAGAGAATAGCTTTTCAAATGATCCGATTGGCATTCTGGACGTGAGCATTTTGCAGAATAATATTCTCTCTCCCCTGCTGGGTATTCACGATCCCAGAACCGACAACCGGGTGGACTTTGTTGGCGGAATCAGAGGATTGAAAGAGCTTGAAAAAAAGGTCGACAGCGGCCAGGTGAAGGCCGCTTTCAGCCTCTACCCCGTGAGTATGGACCAGCTTTTCGACATCGCCGACAGTGGCCAGATAATGCCTCCAAAAAGTACCTGGTTCGAGCCCAAACTCCGCGACGGGCTTTTAACGCACCTGATCAGATAAGCGCTATTTTTGTTCGTACAATTATTCAAATCCCCGGGCGTTTTTAAAGTTGCCCAATAATCTATTCATGAAAAAACTGCTGTTTGTTATTGGTTTGTTTCTGTCAGCCGGGGCCTGTTATTCCCAAAAAGCCGATTCCCTTCACCGGGTCGCCAGGCAATTCATGCGAAATGGCGACTATCCCAATGCCATCATCGTGCTGACGAATGCAGCCAGGATGGATCCCAACGATATCGAAATTCAAAAAGATCTTTCCTTTACTTATTATTTACAGCGCAATTATAGTGCGGCGGTCGAAACCGGCAGAAAGCTGATTGAAAGAAAAGATGCCGATGAGCAATGTTACCAGATTCTCGGACTGGCCTATAAAGCCATTGATGAAAAAAAAGAAGCTGATAAAATGTATAAGCAGGGAATTAAAAAATTCCCCAGCAGCGGTGAACTGTATAATGAGTACGGAGAAATGCTTTGGGTGAAACAGGATGCCGAAGCCATTCGATTCTGGGAAAAAGGTATTGAAGTGGATCCGTCTTATTCCTCCAATTACTATAACGCCAGTAAATATTACTACTATACTTATGATAAGGTCTGGAGCCTGATCTATGGTGAAATCTTTATCAACCTCGAGAGCTATAGCAAACGCACACCCGAAATAAAATCGATGCTGGTGGACGGCTATAAAAAATTATTTACAGATTTAAAAGGACCCAGGGTTCAGAGCAAAAATCCTTTCGCCGCCGCTTACCTCGGCGTGATGAACGACCAGGCGCAGACCATTAACCTCGGCGTAACAACCGAATCACTGGGCATCCTGAGAAGTAAGTTTATATTGGAGTGGTTTGAGAAATACGGAGATAAATACCCGTTCAGACTGTTTGACTACCAGCGCCAGTTGCTGAAAGACGGCATGTCAGATGCCTACAATGAATGGGCATTTGGAGCGGCCATGGGCCTCGCCGCATTTCAAAACTGGACCACGCAGCATGCAGAAGAGTATAACCGTTTTATCAGTTTTCAGAAGGGCAGGTTATTCAAAGTGCCTGCGGGTCAGAACTATCGCAACCTGAATACCAAATAATCTATATGAACAAGCCGGAACGATTGTTTGACTGCATTGCCTACCAGCTCGAAAAATTTCCCAAGCCCGATATGTTGTCGGCCAAAGAAAGAGGAACCTGGAGAAATTACAGCACCCAGGAAGTGTCGGATAAAGTAGACGCCCTTTCCTGCGGACTAACCATGATCGGCGTTTCGGGAAATGATATGACCGTGGATCAGCAGGACAAGATTGCCATCATTTCAAATAATCGCCCCGAGTGGCTGATCACGGATCTCGCCGTTCAGAAGCTGGGCGCCGTTCTTGTTCCGGTGTATCCAACGACCAGCAATCACGAAATCGAATTTATTTTCCGCGACGCTGCAGTCAAATATGTATTTGTCAGCAGCCAGGATTTATATGCCAAAATTCAGCAGGTGCGCCCGAACGTACCCTCTATCCAGAACATCTTTACATTCGATGATATTGCGGGAGCCCGCCATTGGTCGACCCTGCTGCAGACACCGAATGAAATCAAAAAAAAGGAGCTTCAGGCCATCAGCCGTTCCGTTCAGAGCGACCATCTCGCCACACTCATTTATACATCCGGCACTACCGGTACTCCCAAAGGCGTGATGCTGACCCATCGCAATATCCTGAGTAATGTGATGCTTTCAAAAGAGAGTTTTCCATTTGAGGACCGGCCCGATTTTAAAGCACTGAGCTTTCTGCCGCTTAACCATATTTTCGAAAAAATGGTGAGTTATATTTATCTGTTCAGTGGCAACGGTATTTACTATGCCGAAAGTATGGACACGATCGGCGCCAATCTGCTGGAAGTTAAACCGGATCTTTTTTGCACCGTACCGCGCCTGCTGGAAAAAGTATACGAGCGCATTATGGCGAAAGGCGCAGAACAGAAAGGAATCAAAAGAGCCCTGTTTTTCTGGGCCGTTGAACTGGGTAAGAAATACGATAACAATAAAAATCAGGGAGCCTGGTACAATATGCAGCTGGCACTGGCCAACAAACTTATTTTCAGCAAATGGCGCGAAGCACTGGGTAATAATATCAAATATATTATCACCGGGGGAGCCGCCTGCCAGGAGAGACTGATCCGCATTTTTACCAGCGCGCACCTTCCGGTGTATGAGGGTTATGGCCCCACCGAAAATTCACCGGTAATCGCCGTGAACAGACGAGGACCCGGGCTCTGCCGCTTCGGTACCGTGGGCCCCGTGATCAATGGCGTGGGGCTCCGGCTGGAAGCCGACGGAGAAATCTGCGTTAACGGACCCAGTATGATGAAAGGGTATTTCAAACGACCGGATCTGACAGCGGAAACCATTATAGATGGCTGGCTGCATACCGGCGATATCGGCGTGCTGGAAGACGGACAATTCCTCCGTATAACGGACCGCAAAAAAGAATTATTCAAAACCAGCGGGGGAAAATATGTGGCCCCTTCAGCCATTGAAAACAAACTCAAGGAGTCCCGATTTATCGAACAGGTGATAGTGGTTGGTTCCGAAATGAAATTCGTTGGCGCACTGATCGTTCCCGCTTTTGCGCAGCTTAAAGAATGGTGCAAACAAAATGCGGTGGACAACAGCTCCAATCAATCCATGATTCAGCATCCGGCCGTGATTGCCTTTTACAAAGGCCTGGTGGATGAATACAACCTGCAGTTCAATCATGTTGAACAGATAAAGAAATTTGAACTCCTGCCCACCGAATGGAGCATTGAAACCGGAGAACTCACGCCGAAAATGAGTATCAAAAGAAAAATCATAGCTGAAAAATACAAAGTTTTTATAGACAGGATATACCATTGATTTCGCTCCATTTCAACCGCTGCACATGAATGAAGAAAAGAAAAGGCTCCTCGATGCCGCATGGAAAACCTGGGGACCCTATCTCAGTGAAAGGCAGTGGGGCACCGTTCGCGAAGATTACAGCGAAGACGGATCAGCATGGGAATTTACTTCGCACGAAATAGCCCGCAGCAAAGCCTGGCGCTGGGGGGAAGACGGGCTGGGAGGCATCAGCGACGACCACCTGCAGTTATGCATGGCCGTTAGCCTCTGGAATACCAGGGATCCCATTTTCAAAGAAAGATATTTCGGCCTCACGGGCAACCAGGGAAACCACGGTGAGGACGTAAAGGAATTGTATTATTTCATCGACGCCACACCTACACATTCCTATCTGAAGATGCTGTATAAATATCCGCAGCAGGCATTTCCTTATGCCGGCCTGGTGGATGAGAATGCGAAGAGAGGAAAAGAAGATCCGGAATATGAACTGGTAGACACCGGCATATTCAACGACAATAAATATTTCGATGTTTTTATTGAATATGCCAAATCCTCCGCGGAAGACATTTTACTAAAGATCACGGTGTTTAACCGCGGAACAGAAGCCGCCCCCATCCACATCTTACCGACCGTCTGGTTCCGCAATACCTGGTCATGGGGATATTCTCCCGACAAACCTTCTATCGAAAGATTAACCGATCAATGCGCCCAGCTCCAGCATAAGGCGTTGGGCAGAAGAGCCCTATATGCAGAAAATCCGGATGAATTGCTTTTCTGTGATAATGAAACCAATCCGGAGAAATGTTACCTGATTCCCGGTCCGAAAGACAGTTATTATAAAGACGGAATCAACAATTATGTCATCCACGGCGAGAACAGCATCAATCCGGGTCAGAGCGGTACGAAGGCCGCATTTCATTTCAGCAGAGAGATCGCCGCGGGTCAGTCGGAGACTTTCCGAATCCGCCTGAGCAAGGACGGCCTGGAAAAACCATTTGAAGAATTCGAAACTATTTTTACAAAAAGAATCGCCGAAGCAGATGCTTTTTATGCGGACATACAAACCAATCTTCCAACCGAAGAATTAAAATCCATTCAGCGCCAGGCCTATGCAGGCATGATCTGGTGCAAACAGTTTTACTACTATAATGTAGAGAAATGGCTGACGGGTGATCCTGCCGGTCCGCCCCCGCCCCCTGAAAGAAAATCAGGGCGGAATCATACCTGGCGGCATTTAAACAATTCAGATATCATTTCCATGCCCGACAGCTGGGAGTATCCCTGGTTTGCAGCCTGGGACCTGGCCTTTCATTGCATCTGCTTTGCCGACATAGACGTGGATTTCTCAAAAAATCAGCTGACCCTGCTCACCCACGAATGGTATATGCATCCCAACGGAGAATTGCCTGCCTATGAATGGGCGTTTTCGGATGTGAATCCGCCCGTGCATGCCTGGTCGACCTGGAAAGTTTATAATATCGATAAAACCGCTACGGGAACAGGTGACACGAAATTCCTTGAGACCATTTTTCTCAAACTCCTCATGAATTTTACCTGGTGGGTGAACCGGAAGGACGAAGAAGGGAATAATATATTCGAAGGTGGATTTCTGGGCATGGATAATATCGGTCTCTTCGACCGCAATACGCCACTGCCCGACGGATCCATACTGGAACAGTCCGATTCCACGAGCTGGATGTGTATGTATTCGCTGAATATGATGCGGATCGCTCTGGAACTTGCCAAAACAAATCCGGTTTACCAGGATATGGCAACCAAATTTTTTGAACATTTCCTCTATATCGCGCACGCCATGTTTGCCGATAGTGAAGGCGGAACCGGACTCTGGGACGACGAAGATGAATTTTACTACGATGCCATACAAAAATCCAATGGACAGGATTTCAAACTAAAAATCCGGTCGATGGTGGGACTGATTCCCCTGCTCGCCGTAGAAATTCTGGATGACGACTTACTCAGGGATCAGAAGGAATTTACAGAAAGGCTGTACTGGTTTCTCACGAACCGGCCCGAACTGGCGAATCTGGTTTCCAAATGGGGAGAGAAGGGAAATAATCAAAAACACCTGCTCTCACTGTTGCGTGGTCATCGCATGAAACGCATTCTCTACCGTATGCTCGACGAAAGCGAATTTCTGAGTGATCATGGCATACGGGCCCTCTCGAAATACCACCAGGATCATCCCTATATGTTACAAATCGGCGACAACTGGTATTCGGTTCATTATACACCCGGCGAATCCGATACCAGTCTTTTCGGTGGTAATTCCAACTGGCGTGGGCCCGTGTGGATGCCTGTCAACTATATGCTCATCGAATCATTGAAAAGATTTCATGACTACTACGGAGATGATTTTAAAATTGAATATCCCACGCATTCAGGCAATCTGTTTACCCTGCAGGAAATAGCCGTTAAACTGGCCGACCGGCTGATCTCCCTGTTCCAGAGAGATACCACCGGGAAACGTCCGGTTTACGGCGACCAGCCGATTTTTCAGAACGACCCGCATTTCAGGGATCTGATCCAGTTTTTTGAATATTTCCATGGAGACAACGGAAAGGGCCTCGGTGCATCCCACCAGACCGGCTGGACGGGCCTCGTGGCAAGGCTCCTGATCGTCAGGTAATCGCTTTTTATTCAGCTATCTTTGCTGCCCGAATATCAAAAAGTGGAAAAAAGCAATTTCGTAGATCAGATCAGGGTATTCTGCAAGAGCGGACACGGTGGCGCGGGCAGCAAACATTTCATGCGTACGAAATACAATGCCATGGCCGGACCAGACGGTGGCGATGGCGGACGGGGAGGTCATATTATACTTCGGGGCAATAAAAACACATGGACCCTGCTCCCCCTTCGTTACTATAAAAACGTGCACGCAGAAGACGGCGAAGCCGGAAGCGGCAATAACTGCTCGGGACGATTTGGCAAAGACGTATATATTGATGTGCCCCTGGGCACGATAGCAAAAGATGAGGAATCGGGACTGATTGAAGCTGAAATACTGGAAGACGGACAGGAAGCCATCTGGCTGAAAGGTGGCCGCGGCGGACAGGGAAATGCGCGTTTTGCAACACCTACCAATCAGGCGCCCGAACACGCCCAACCCGGTGAAGAAGGCACGGAAGGCTGGAAAGTGCTGGAATTAAAAGTACTTGCCGATGTAGGACTGGTTGGCTTTCCGAATGCAGGCAAGTCCACCCTGCTTTCAGTGATGACGGCGGCCACACCAAAAATTGCGGATTATGCATTCACCACCCTGGTTCCCCAGCTCGGTATGGTGGAATACCGGGACGGCAAAAGTTTCTGCATTGCAGATCTGCCCGGCATTATCGAAGGCGCGGCAGAAGGGAAGGGACTCGGGCACCGTTTTCTTCGGCATATCGAAAGGAATGTGGCCCTTTTATTCATGATTCCTGCAGACAGTCCGGACCATCTGAAAGAATTTGAAATATTACGAAGTGAACTGGAACAGTTTAATCCGGAACTGCTGGATAAAAGATTTGTGATAGCGATCAGCAAATCCGATTTGCTGGACGATGAACTGATTGCTGCTATCCGGAAAGAATTACCAACAGATATTCCGAATATTTTTATTTCTTCAGCCACACAAAAAGGTATCCAGGCACTCAAAGATTTGCTTTGGTCCATTATGAATGAGGATGAACGGAACGGCTGATTTTTGAATTTTCTTACCTTCACGCCAGCTTATCGCATGAAAAGGATTTGCATCGTTTTGTTCCTGCTCCTTTTAATCATGATTCCTTTTGCAGGACGTTGCCAGACCCTGCCGGAAAACGCGAACATTTCCGCACCGGCAACTCCGGATTCCCTTGCCGATGCCGGCGATTCATCCAAAATCAAAGTCAGCAGTTCCATATCCGGCAAAGAGCTGCGCGAGGCAGCAGAATCGATTCGAACCATTCGCGGTGTTCCCGGTATGGCTTATGCGGTTTTTTCCAAAGACAGCATCATCGAATTCCAGGTGATCGGTTACCGCGTGTTCAAGTCGAGGGATCTGATCGAATCCAACGACAAGTTCAATATAGGAACCAATACCGCGGCTTTTACTGCATATATCGCCGCCAAACTGGTTCAGGAAGGAAAGATCAAATGGTCTACTCCACTGCTCAAAATATATCCCGAATTCAGCAGCAAAACATTACCGGTATATAAAAATATCACGTTGCAGGATCTGCTCAGCAGCCGCTCGCGTATACAGCCCTTTATGGACATCAGCGACTGGTTCAAAATCCCCAATTATCCCGGAACTATTGAAGCGAAAAGAAAAGCCTTTACCTACTGGATGCTGCAGAGAAAACCCAATATGGCCAATTTCCTCAATGATAAAATTGCATTCTCCCTGGCAGGTTATGTGATGGCCACGTCCATGATGGAAAAAGTAACCGGTAAATCCTGGGAAGAACTGCTGACCGAATATATTCGCAAGCCGTTTAAAATATCCATGCATTATTCCTGGCCGAATATTACCGATCCAACGGCACCCTATGGCCACTGGGAGCAGGGAGGAAGTTTTCATTCGGAAGAACCCGAAACCTGGATAAAAGGCAATCCGATTTTATATCCTGCGCAGGGCATCACGATCAGCACACCGGATTATATCCGGTATATGCAAACTAATTTATCGGGACTGTCCGGCAGAAATACTTCTCTTCCGCAAGCGTCTTATGAATTTCTGTATTTTGGAATTCCCGATTACTCGATGGGTTGGAACAATGGAAGCTTTAATGGTCAGTCTTACGCTTTTCACGAAGGGCTATCCCTGCTATTCAATTGCAGAACCGAAATTCTGAAAGAAAAAAACAGAGGTATTATTGTGATGTGCAATTCCGGTGACAAAGATGGCCGGGGAGCCGTACTGGATCTGACACGCCTGCTGGAAGAAAAATTTTTCTGAAAGCGCAGATTGGAAAACTTATTTTGAATCGACCATTATGAATTGCATAGCAATGATCCCGGCAAGATATGCAGCCACCCGTTTCCCCGGCAAACTGATGCAAGTGCTCGGCGACAAAACCGTGATCCGTCATACTTACGACAATACTGTAAAAACCGGTCTGTTCAAACAGGTGATTGTGGTAACCGACAGTCCGGTTATATTCGATGAAATAAAATCGCATGCCGGCGAAGTGATGATGAGTATCAGAACCCATGAAAGCGGAAGCGACCGGATTGCGGAAGCTGTTGAACATCTCGACGTGGATATTGTAGTGAATGTACAGGGAGATGAACCCTTTGTTCAGCGGGAGCCACTGGAAAAACTGCTGCGGGTTTTTAATGGTGCCGGAGGCGAAAACATACAGGTGGCTTCCCTGATGCAGGTGATGAAGGATAAAAAAAACATAGCCGATCCCAACTACGTTAAAGTAGCTGTGGATCTGAATATGAATTCACTTTTTTTCAGCCGCAGCATAGTACCCTATCCAAGGGACCAGACGGCACCCGTTGCATACTACGAACATATCGGAGTGTATGCATTCAGAAAACAGGCGCTGATGAATTTTACCAAATGGCCGCTCAGTCCGCTGGAGGCTGTAGAAAAAATAGAATGCCTTCGTTATCTTGAGCATGGAATTCCTTTAAAAATGGTACTGACCGATTATATGGGTGTGGAAATTGACACACCGGAGGATCTGCAGCTGGCCAAAAAAAGGCTGTCCTGAGCATTTCAACTTAAAAAACGATTGTTATATGAACGATACCATGTGGGGCATCGACCTCGGCGGAACCAAAGTGGAGGGAATTATTCTTCGCGGTGCCAAAAACCCCGAAACCCTGATCAGGACCCGTGTGGACACGGAAGCGGCGCAGGGCTATGATCACGTGATCGGCCAGATTGAAAAACTGGTCATCAAGATGAAAGCGGAATCGGGCCTGACTCCTGCAAGTATCGGATTCGGAACACCCGGTATCCTCGATCCCATCACGCACACCCTGAAAAATTCAAATACCACTATTCTGAATCACCAGCCCTTAAAAAAGGATCTGGAGGAAAGATTGCAAATACCCATTCTGCTGGCCAATGATGCCAATTGCTTTGCGCTGGCAGAAGCCACCTGGGGAGGGGTAAAAAAAGAAGCGCCTCATGCCCGTGTGGTTTTTGGAATTATCATGGGCACGGGAGTTGGCGGGGGACTGGTTATCGATGGAAAAATCTGGGAGGGTCACCACGGGATTGCCGGAGAATGGGGGCATAATTTTCTGGATGAGTCGGGTGGTCCCTGTTATTGCGGAAAAGTGGGTTGTGTGGAGAAGATCATATCCGGACCCTCGCTTCAGAAATTCTATGAGTCCATTGCCGGAACAAAAAAAACACTCAAGGAAATTGTGATGACCAGGGAAACCGATCCGTATGCCCGTCATACGCTGGACAGGCTGAACCATTTTTTTGGAAAGGCGGTTTCGTCTATCACCAATATGCTGGATCCGGATATTATCGTGGTCGGTGGCGGAGTCGGAAATATCGATGAAATTTATACCGAAGGCGTGAAGTCGCTGAAGCATTTCATATTTAATAATTACTGTACTGTGCCGGTGATCCGGCCCGAACTGGGCGACAGTGCCGGAGTATTCGGCGCAGCCGCATTAACACAAACCAATTAAACGATGAAGTTCAGGAATTTTAAGATGGTCAGTTATGTGATCTATGGCCGCGGAAGTTTTAACCAGCTGGATGAAATTCTCGCACCCCACCGCAAGGGAAATTCTCCGATGATTTTCCTGATTGATCCTTTTTTTGAACACAAACCCCTGACCAGCCGCATCCCGCTTCGGGGTATGGATAAAATAATCTTTTCTGATATCAGCCACGAGCCCCAGACCAAACAGGTGGACGCGCTTGCCCATTCACTGAAGCAGGAATTCGGAACCATCAGCGGAGTCATCGGTATCGGCGGGGGTTCTGTCATGGACCTGGCCAAAGCCGTTTCTTTAATGATGGGTAATCCGGGATCTTCTGCCGACTACCAGGGATGGGATCTGGTAAAAAACCCGGGTGTTTACAAGGCCGGCATACCAACGCTGAGTGGCACCGGTGCGGAAGTTTCCCGCACCACCGTTTTATTGGGACCCACCCGCAAACTGGGGATGAATTCCGACTTTACTCCCTTCGACCAGATCGTGCTCGATCCCGAACTGACGGCCAATGCACCGGTTAACCAGCGTTTTTACACGGGTATGGACTGTTATATTCATTGTATCGAGAGCCTCACAGGGACTTTTCTGAATGAATTCAGTAAATCGTATGGCGAAAAAGCACTGAACCTTTGCCAGGAGGTTTTTCTCGGAGACGCAGCCTGGGGACCTGAACACGATGACCGCCTCATGATGGCATCCTATGCCGGCGGAATGAGCATCGCCTATTCCCAGGTGGGCGTGGCACATGCCGTGAGTTATGGCCTGGGTTACCTGCTGGGAACCCGTCACGGTATTGGAAATTGTATCGTTTTCGATAAATTGGAAGAATATTACCCCGCAGGTGTAAAGGAATTCAAACAAATGGTCGAAAAAAACAAAATCGAAATACCACAGCATATTACCAAAGGACTGACGGAAGAACAATTCGATACCATGATCAACGTGTCGCTGGGTATGAAACCTCTCTGGGAAAATGCACTGGGCGCGGACTGGGAGAAAGTGATGACGCGGGAAAAACTGAGAGCTTTATACGGACAGCTGTAGGAAGTGGTGTGTTTTCCTAAGTAAAAACCCTTAGTAGAGTGGCATTACTTTTGCTTATCAAATGCATTCTCCAAATGATCGGAGTACACCTGATTCCTGCCTAAATCCCCTTCCAACTTTAAACCCCATGAGGATCGCGTGTATTATTATGGCTCATAAAGAACCTCAGCAGGTTGAGCGTTTAATAAAAAAACTCAGTTCCCTTCCGGCGGATTTTTATATTCATATTGATAAAAAGATCAATGCGCAGCCCTTCGAATACCTGGGCGGTCTCGGGAATGTTCATTTTATTCAGCAGCGTGTCCGCGTGCGCTGGGCCTCCTGGAGTTTTCTGAATGCCATCATTCAGTCCTTAAAAGAAGTAGCATTAACCGGCCTTCCATACGATTTTATGACCCTCATGAGCGGACAGGATTATCCTGTAAAACCCCTCAGCGAGTTTCAAGCCGTTCTGGAAAAAAGTGCCGGTAAGAATTTTATCTGTTTTGAAACGGGCAGCGACTGGTGGAACCATGCCATTACGCGTGTCAGCCAATACCATTTTACCAATTTCGATTTCAGAGGCAGGTACAGGATCCAGTTTTTCCTGAATGCTTTTCTTCCGGCAAGAAAATTTCCATTGCCCTACAAACTGTACGGCGGACCCAGGGCCATGTGCATGACCATCAACATGTCCTGTGCTGCTTATATCGTCGACTTCATTGAAAAGGATAAAAAGCTGCGGCGATTTATCCGTTTTACCTGGGGGCCGGATGAATATGTAATCCCCACCCTGATTATGAATTCCTCTTTTAAGGACAGTGTGGTAAATGATAATTTTTATTATATCGACTGGTCGGGCGGAGGTCCCAATCCCAGGATCCTTACCGAAGAAGACTATGATAAACTGGCTTCTACCGATAAACTGATGGCCCGCAAATTTGATATCCGGGTGGATGAAACAATACTCAACAGGCTGGATAAAATAACCTAAGCTGTCTACACTTTTATTTCGGAAGCGTTTTTAAAACGCTCTCGCTGATCGTTACCGGGTATTTCTTTTTCAGTTCAGAGATCCACTGATTCTCCAGCTCGTTTTGATAATCATTAATAACAAGCCCGTGCGCCTCTTCAAAAGTTCTCGGCGCAGACGAACCGTAATTGCTGATGATATAGGCAAACTGAACGGATTTATCGCTGTTGGCTACCGGTCTCGTGAGATGCCCGGGTTTCACCATCTCGTTTCCCGGAATCTGTTTCCATTCAAAACGGCCGGAGTCGGCCTGCACCTGGCCGCCCAGACTATCCAGTTTTTTTCTCCAGCCATGAAGTCCACCGGCTAAAGCAGATTCCATTTTACCCGCAGCAGACGCATTGCCCGCGTTAAAGATGATTGCTTCTGCACCTGGTTTCCACCAGTATTCTTTTTCATGCGCCGTAAAATATTTTTTCAGTCCCGCTGAATCTGCCGAGGCTTTGTTCCATACACGAACCTGCATCACATCGAACAAAAGATTCCCATCCCTGAATTCGCCCACCTGCGCAGCATAGGTTTTGTTGTACTTTTCGAGATGCTCTTTATAGTAGTCAAAAGCGATGGTTTGTTTGTACAGATCCAGGATACCGGCATTGGTTTTTCCATTGGTTAAAGAAGGAGCCGCTTTCAGACTTTTCCGGTAAACGATCCAGTCGGCAACGGTATATTTCTGATCATCGATCTGAAACAGTATAGTCTGATCATTGATACCGGAGTGAAGGGCAGGTTTTTTATTATTTATCAGGCTGTCGGTATAGTCCCACAAAACATTTCCCGGCTGCACAAATTCTTTAAATCCGGTCTGCCTGTAAATGGTTTGCAGCATCATTTTTCTGGAAACCGATACCCTTGCATCGGTTTTGATTTTTTCCTTCAGCTCGTCGAGTGTTTTCTGACTGGCCACCGTTGCAACAGGGATTCTTTTTATTCTTTTGATGATATGATATCCGAAAGAAGAGGCATAGGGCTGACTAACCTCCCCGTCTTTTTTTAAATCGTAGGCCGTATTTTCAAAACCGGATTCATATTTTCCAATGCCAAATTCCGGAAGCACGCCACCGAGCTGATACGACAAATTATCGCCGCTGAATTTTCTCGCCAGTTCACCAAAGTCGGATCCTGACTGAATGGCTTTATAAATGGAATCTGCCCGGCGATGGGTTTCTGCTTTTTCAGCGTCACTGGCCTGGTAAGGGAAAATAAGAAGAATCTGCGCTGCGCGCAGGCGACCCTTTGCCGGTCTCTCTGCTGTCTTTTTCAAAATGATATAACCTCCATCCGTGCGAAAAACTGCACTAAATCTGCCGGTCGCTGTCTGGTAAGCGACAGTTTCGATCGCGTAGGGAAGATCAAATACCGTGATGTATCCGATGTCTCCACGGTTATTTTTAATATAGGGGTCTTCAGAATACTGAAGAGCCGTTTCATTAAAGTCTTTATTGTTTTTTAAAGCTTTGTATGCCTCCTGGATTTTATGCCAGGCTTTGGCGGTATCTGCAGGTAAAGCGTTTTTCTGAACGGTAACGATAATATAAGAAACCCGCAGATCCTTCTGACTTCGTGCAAAAGCTTCTCTGGCCATCCACTGGAGACTGCTTTCATCATTCGTATACTGATCCACGATCTGGCTCCTGAAGTTTTTCAATTCGGTTCTCTGGGCCACCGAAGTATCCAGCTTCATTTCGTAAGCGGCCTGCACTTTTAACCGGTAACGGATATACAGGTTCAGATATTCCCTATAGGCTTTATCTGTCGCTTTCTGATTACTGTTGTTTTTGCGAAAAGCATCCAGAAATTCGGCCTTGCTGATGCTGTTATTTCCATAGCGGACCAGTGACTGACCGTAAAAATGACCCGAACAAAAAATCAGGATAAGGATCAGTACAATATTCTTCATGTCAGGGTGTATTGACCTTTTTCAGTTTGAGATTGATGACTTCATCCATCTGCTGATAGGTGAGTTTTTTGGCTATGATTCTTTTGTCCTTATCCAGCAAAAAGACCGAAGGAGTTTGGTATACATCATAGAGCTGTCTGTAATCCGGCCTGCCCGATGCGACTTCTGCATCGTGCTGGGCCGTAGTCTGGTAAACGTTTATCCAGTCACCCAGATTGTGGGCGCGTATAAAACTGCGCCAGTTGTCCTGGCCCCCGTCTACCATCACGGCAAACATCTGCACACCTTCATATTTCCATTTTGCCTGATAAATGGAATCCAGTCTGGGGATGGTTTCCTTGCAATGACTGCAGGTCGGATCCCAGAAACAGACCAGGGTGAAATTAGCCGGAACTTCATACAGCGACCTGGGTTTTCCGGTCGTGTCCGTCATTTCCAGATTGGCAGCGGGCTGCCCGATGAGATTGGCCATAATACTATAGGCCCGGTCGTCCACAAACTTTCGGTATTTCTCTGTAAAAAACTCCGCCTGGCCGGCATTGATATATTTATCAAAGAGGTGTATAAAAACGGCATCCTGCCCCATATACTCGGGATTGATATATTTCTGGGTAAAATAGACCAGAAGAAATTTGAACATCTCTTTATTGGTCCGCGAAAAAAGAAGCATATGGTCTATTTCGCGGTCTATCGAGTCGGGCTCCGGCGAAACAAGGTCCTTATAGTAATGATCCAGCTTGGGTTCAAAAATCGGTGTACGGATCAGGCGGTCGTCGGTAAACGAAACATTGTCCCAGTAATGCGATTTATAATACCGGTACGCAAAGCTGCTGTCCGGCCTGCCGTTGGCCAGATTGGGGGCGGCAGGCACCACCGGCTCCTTCAGCGCCCGAAGCAGGGTCGCCAGCAGGGAATTCGGTTCTTTTGTCTGCACCATTTCGCGTTCTGACTTCACTTCTTCGTTGATCTTTTTGATTTTATCCTTCAGAACGGTTGAGTCAGTCCTGGTTTTCGACTTCGCCAGCTGAGACTGCAGGCTCGTGAGCTCCTTACCATGATTATTCATGTAAGCGGTATAGTCGAGAAAGGTTTTGTTTTCGGGAGAACCCGTAAAAACGATACTGGCAGGTAAACGGGCGGTGTCGGCAGAAATGGAGAAGTTTTGCTCCTGGTCGATCAGCAGTTCGAACAGAATTTCTTTTTTGGGAGAAACGATAAAATAAATGCCCCCTGCCAGTTTATCCTTTCCCTTGAAAACACCTTCAGAATGATCATCCAGAATCACCGAATCGGCCACCGCCTTCACTTTGCCATAATGGTAGCCCAGATAGACTTTGCTATTGGTAAAGGGTTTTAAAGTCAGGTGAATGGAGTAACCCTGCGAGCGGGCGAAAGAACCGATCAATAAAAAAAGGCAGGCGGCTAAAGTCTTTTTAGATAAAGGGCTGATCATAGGAATGCTAAATTAGGATAATCCTACATTTGCCGCCGTGGGAAAAAAGAAAAATATCGTATTAGAGAATCTGCTGGTTACCGGCTATGCGGCTGAAGGCAAATGTCTGGCCAAACACGAGGGCAAAGTAATTTTCATGGAGAACGCTGTTCCCGGTGATATTGTTACGGTAAGGCTGATAAAAAATAAAAAAGACTGGGCCGTGGGGCAGGTATTGAAAATCACGGGATTCTCTCAGGAGAGGATCGAGCCCTTCTGCCCGCATTTCGGTATCTGCGGGGGCTGTCAGTGGCAGATGCTGCCTTATGCGAAACAGCTGGAATACAAACAGGACCAGGTAGTACAGAGCCTGCGGCGGATTGGCAAAATCGAGATGCCCGAAATCCGGCCCATCCTCGGTTCTGAAAGAACCACGGGCTATCGGAACAAGCTGGAATACACTTTTTCCAACCGCCGGTATTTATTGAGAGAGGAACTGGCCGATCCGGCGGTTTCCGTCATGCACAATGCGGCGGGCTTCCATGCCAGGGGCATATTCGATAAAGTGGTGGATGTGGATGTATGTCATTTGCAGGACGAACCCACCAACCGGATCCGGAAAGCTGTGAAGGGCTGGGGAACGGAAAAAGGGGTGTCTTTTTATGATATTCAGCGTCATGAGGGGTTTTTGAGGAATGTGCAGGTGCGTTTGTGCCGTTCCGGCGAAATGATGGTGAATGTGGTATTCGGTTATGATGATGAAAGCCTGCGCAATGACCTGCTGACCAAACTGCAAAACGATTTTCCCGAAATCACCACCCTGTTGTACACCATCAATTTGAAATGGAACGACAGCCTGAACGACCAGCATCCCGTGCCGTTTTACGGCAAGGGTTATGTAGTGGAAACCCTGGAAAGGTTTGCCTTTAAGATCGGTCCGAAATCCTTCTTTCAGACCAATACCATGCAGGCCGAACGGCTCTATCAGATCGTCAGGGAATTTGCGGCCCTCAACGGAACGGAAACGGTGTACGATCTCTATTGTGGAACGGGCAGTATCGGAATTTTTCTGAGCGATCAGCTAAAAAAACTCGTGGGTATCGAACTGATACCGGAAGCCATAGCAGATGCAAAAGAGAATGCTATGTTAAATGAAGTTCACCATGCCACTTTTTTTGCGGGCGATGTAACCGAGATCTGCAACGACGAATTTTTTGCCCTGCATGGCAGGCCCGACCTGATCATCTCCGATCCGCCCAGGGCAGGCATGTCGGACAAACTCGTAGCCAAACTGCTGGAAATCGCCGCAGAAAAAATCATTTATGTGAGCTGCAATCCGGCCACCCAGGCGCGTGATCTGAACCTGCTTTCCGAAAAATATCAGATTTCTGCCGTACAACCGGTAGATATGTTCCCCCATACGCTTCACATTGAAAATGTAACCGCGCTTTTCTTAAAACATTAACTTGCAGCCAGTAATTTATACACACATATGGCCGATTTCCGATTAGGTGGTTCACAATCCATTCCGCCCGTAGTTAAGAACCTGATTATACTGAATGTCATAATAGTTGCGATACAATTCATAACCGCGAAAAGCGGTTCTCCCTGGATGGAGAATTTCTTTGCCCTCCATGATGTGCGGTCCTCTTTTTTCAAACCGCACCAGATTGTAACCTACATGTTTCTGCATAGTATCGAAACGCCCTGGCATATCATATTCAATATGCTCGTCCTTTGGATGTTCGGCAGTATTCTTGAAAACTTCTGGGGAGCCAAACGTTTCCTCACTTTCTATATCGTTTGCGGCATCGGTGCGGCGCTTCTCCATTTACTGGTCGTTTACCGGGAACTGACACCGGCTTTTGATGCTTTGAACAGCTTTCCCGTTCATGAACAGATGGCCTATCGTTTTGATCCGCTTATCAATATCAACGAAGCCACACTGGGTGCTTCCGGCGCCATCTTCGGATGCATGGTGGCCTTCGGTCTTCTTTTTCCCAACAGTCTCATCTATATCTATGCACTGATCCCGGTAAAAGCAAAATGGGCCGTACTAGCCTATGTTTTATATGAATTATTTTTGGGAGTCAAAAACAATGCAGGGGATAATGTGGCGCACTGGGCCCATCTGGGAGGCGGACTCGTCGGACTGATCCTGGTATTCTACTGGCGAAAGACGGACCGGAAGAATTTTTACTGAACCAGCATGGTTTCCATGTGTTAAAGAATGAGGATCGGATCGTGCAGGCTAAAGCAAGCAAATGGACATGGATGTAAAACAAGATAGTTACAGAAAACGAATGTACCTGGGCCAGGACGGCAATTCCCTGGTCAATCTGCTGGTCATCAATGCCATCCTCTTTGTCGTTCTGCAATTTGTGTTTATTGTATTTCTTGCCACAGGTGCCGACAAGGTTTCCTTTATGGCGCATGTTTACAACTGGCTCATATTGCCGGCTGATCCGGAAAATATTGTGCGCCGGCCCTGGACCGTCATCAGCTTTATGTTCACCGACCAGGCACTCTTTCGTTTTATTTCCAACATGTTCTGGTTGTGGAGCTTTGGCTATATCCTTCAGGATCTCACGGGTAACCGAAAACTGATTCCTATTTATTTGTATGGCGGGTTATGCGGTGCATTCGTATACATCGTTTCTCATTTTATTTTTCCCGGGGCAAAAGTTTTGATAACCACCGACGCGCTGAGCGGAGCCAATTGTTCTATCGCCGCCGTTGCCGTAGCCACAACAGTGGTTTCTCCCGACTATCGCATTTTCCCCATGATCAGCGGTGGCATTCCCCTGTGGATACTGACACTGGTCTATATCCTGCTTAATTTTTCGGGCGTTGCCAACGGCGATATGGCCACGTATATGGCTTATGCGGCCGGTGCGGGATCGGGGTTTCTTTTTATTTATCTCTTGAGAAGAGGCATGGACGGCAGCCTCTGGATCAACCAGTTTTTCGACTGGTGCAGCGATCTTTTTAATCCGGAAAAAAAGAAAAAGCCGAAAAATAAAAGGGACGAATTCTACTATAACGTGGCGGGAACCCAGCCTTATAAAAGAATACCAAATATCACCCAGAAAAGAATTGACGAAATACTGGACAAAATAAACCAGCAGGGATATCGTTTTCTTACCAGTGAAGAAAAAGAAATTCTCAAGAGGGCCGCTGAAGAGGAAGATCTGTAAATTCAATCCATCTTCCTCATGACTACACTGCGGAAATTTACCAAACGATTATTCATTCTGCTGAATCTGCTGGTTGCTTTCCTGTTCCTCCTCAGCTGCTGTAATGCTTTTCTGCATCCCGACAAGTGGTGGTTCATCGCATTGCTGGCCTTTCTCTTTCCCCTCTTTCTGCTTCTGCTCACCGGCTTTTTTATATTCTGGATTTTTGCCTGCCCGCGTTATATGTTCATTTCTGTGGTTTGCGTTATGATAGGCTGGCAGAATGTTCACGCATTTTTTGGATTCAGTCTCGCAGGTCAGGATTTCTCCAAAAAAGATTCTTCCAGTATCCGCGTGATGACCTGGAACGTTCGCCGCTGGGATGAATTCAGTACTAAAAAAATCGGCGCCTCCGGTCACCGGCTGCCCATGCTCGAACTGGTAGAGAAACAGAATGCAGATATTCTCTGCTTTCAGGAATTTTATGAGCCCGACGACAGCAGCAAATCCAATATTCGTTTCATTCAAAATCAGCTGGGATATCCTTATCATTTTTTTTCGCGTGACTATCATAACCATTCGGGCAAATATGAAACAGGTGTTGTGCTGTTTTCCAGGTTTCCGATCGTTGGCAGAATACAATCTCATTTTACCAGCGACAGTATTTTGCAAACCGAAAGCCTGATCGCTGCCGATATTCAGGTAAGGAACCAGACTATCCGGGTGTTCACGACCCACCTGCAATCGGTGCTGTTCAAATCCAGGGATTTCAGAAGCGTGGAAATCATACGCAATGCAGACGACAGCATGCTGGAAGCTTCGCGCTCCCTGGCTAAGAAATTAAAAAGCGCACTGGGTCTGCGCGGCTACCAGGCCGATACCGTGAGAAAACAACTGGATGCAAGCCCCTACCCGATGGTCATCTGTGGCGATTTCAACGACGTTCCGAATTCCTATACCTATTTTCATATTCGCGGAAAACTGCAGGATGCATTCATTGCAAAATGTTTCGGGGTCGGAAGAAGTTATATCAACATTTCACCCACCCTCCGGATTGATTATATACTTCCCTCGCAGCAGTTTACGGTGGCACAAACCATGCGGCTGATTTCACCCTATTCAGATCACCATGCCCTGATCACCGACCTGCAATTGCAGGACATAAAGCGATAAATGTTTATATTTGGGCGAAGGCATGAGCAACTTAAAAGTTTACAATTCTTATACGAGACAGAAGGAAGAATTCATATCCATAACTCCCCATCACGTGGGTATGTATGTGTGCGGACCTACCGTCAGCGGCGAAAGTCATCTCGGACATGCCCGCGGTTTCATCACTTTTGATGTCATTTACCGCTACCTGCTGCATTTGGGATACAAAGTCCGTTATGTAAGAAATATTACGGATGCGGGACATTTTGAAGAAGAAGGGCGCGAAGCGGAAGATAAAATTTCGAAAAAGGCCCTCATTGAAAAAATTGAGCCCATGGAACTGGTACAGAAATATACCAATCTTTTCCACTGGGCCATGCGTCAGCTGAATAATCTCGATCCCAGTATAGAACCCACAGCCACCGGTCATATCGTGGAGCAGATCAATATGATTCAGGAAATCATTAAAGCGGGATATGGATACGCCGTGAATGGTTCTGTTTATTTTGACGTAAAAAAATATGCCGAGCATTATCCTTACGGAAAACTGAGCGGACGTAAACTGGACGAGCTCCTCGAAACGACTCGTGATCTGGAAAGTCAGGAGGAAAAAAGAAACCGGCAGGATTTTGCACTTTGGAAATCCGCACCGCCGGGACATATCATGCGCTGGACAAGCCCCTGGGGTGAAGGGTTTCCGGGCTGGCATATTGAATGTTCCGCCATGAGCACCAAATACCTGGGCCCGCAGTTCGATATACACGGCGGAGGCATGGATCTGATGTTTCCTCATCACGAAAGTGAAATTGCGCAGAGCATGATCTGCAATCACGAAATGATCGCCCGTTACTGGATCCATAATAACATGATCACCATCAACGGGAAAAAGATGGGCAAGAGTTATAACAATGTGATCCGGCTGACTGAAATGTTTTCAGGAGATCACCCGCTGCTGGCACAGGCTTACCATCCCATGACGATCCGTTTCTTTATCCTTCAGACCCAATACCGGAGCACGCTGGATTTTGGAAACGAAGCCCTGCAGGCAGCCGAAAAAGGCCTGAAACGCCTCTGGGAAGCCTACCAGGAACTGATGAAAATGAAAACAGATGAGACTAAAATCATCAATCCCCAGATCGAAAATCAGTTCAATACCCTCTGCCGCGAGATGGATGATTTTATGAATGATGATTTTAACACGGCACGCGTACTGGCAAATATGTTCCAGCTGGTCAATCATATCAATTCATTTCGTAGCGGCGATCTCGAAAAAACAACCCTTTCTGCTGAAACCCTGTCCTACACGCAGACGCAGTTCAAATCCTACCTGGAAGATGTGCTGGGCCTGCAGGATGAAGTGAATACGGGCGCTGACAAACTAAACGGAATTATGAGCCTGCTCATTGATATCCGCCGCGAAGCAAAAGCCAAAAAGGATTACCAGACCTCCGACCGCATCAGAAGGCAGCTTACCGAGATCGGTATTTCCCTCAAGGATGAAAAAGACGGAAGGGTAAGTTTTAGCGTGGAATAAAATCATCTTTCCACATACCAGAATATTTTTTTAAACGTATTGTAGGTTGCGGGAAATGATATCCCTGAAAAGGAAATGAAAAAATTCAACATTCTGTATATCCGGATCCTCGCGATAGCCATTCTGTTTGCCGCAGCCTGTAATAAATCGGGTACTTCCGGTACCAACCCGCAGGCTTCCACGCTGAGTTATGTTCTGGCCAGTTCCACGCAGACCACAATATTTCATTCCGCCGTGGTGAAAGCCGGCCTGGACAGCATTTTCAACAGTCCCGCCGTTTTTACCCTGCTCGTTCCGAATGATCTGGCCTGTACCCAGTCCGGCTACCCCCAGACGGTCATCGACACTTTTTCGGCAGATCAGGCAAAAGCCTGGGTACTTTATCAAACCTACGCAGGCGGCGTCCTGAATTTCGAATCTTTTATCGGCAAAACAGAAGTCAAACTGATCATGGCCAACGGCGATTCTGTGTTTATTTCCGGCGACTCCAACAGAACCTTCGTAAATGGATACCAGTTTCTGAATTCTGAGCTGACTGCCAGTAACGGGATCATGCTGGCTTTGCAAAATGTGCTGATCCCCCCTTCCAAAAATCTGTCCCAGCTGATCAGTAATGATACCTCCCTGAGTTTTTTATATGAAGCCATTCAACTGTCCACCCCCATTCCCGATACACTGATCAATACCCTTTCTTCCGGCGGACCTTTTACTTTTCTGGCACCCGTCAACGATGCCTTCCGCAACCAGGGTTATAACCAGCCTTCGGATTTAAGCGCCCTGGGTCCGGACAGCCTCCGTTCCATGATTCTGATGAATATGATCCCGCAGCGGTTGTTCAGCAATGATATTGCGGACAGCAGCCTGTACACAACGGCTTCCGACAGCACGCTGCTTTTTTATATTCCCGGATTACAGCCCGCGGTTCAGATACCGGGCAGTATTCATTCTTCCAACCTGATCACGCTGAATACCATGGCCACCAACGGGGTGTTGTTCAAAATGGATTCCCTGCTGCTACGCTAAACGCATTAATTTGCGCGCATGCCCAAAGATCTGTCAGCTTATATTTTGCATCTTTCGAAAGACAAAAGAATGGCCCGCGTTTTATCCGGCCACGATGCGCTAACCCTGAAAAAACGGAGGGATGTTTACCTGCATCTGTGTAACTCCATCATGGGTCAGCAGCTTTCCACCAAAGTGGCAGATACGCTTCGCAAACGCTTTTTGAAACTCTATACCGGAAAGCCCAGCCCGCAACAGATTCTCGATACCGCACATGAAAGACTCCGGTCCATCGGACTGTCCGGAGCAAAGGCGAATTATCTTCATCATGTCGCGCAGTTTGCCATCGAATCCGGAATGGAATACAGGGTGCTGGACAAAATGAATAATGAAGAAGTGATCGAATACCTGACCCGGATAAAAGGGGTCGGGAGATGGACAGCAGAAATGCTCCTGATGTTTACGCTGGGCAGGGAAGACGTATTTGCCGTGGATGACCTCGGGATCCAGCAGGCGATGATCGCCTTATATAAACTGGATAAAACGGACAGGAAAAAATTAAGGGAGGATATGCTGAGAATTTCAGCCCGGTGGGCCCCATACCGTACTTATGCCTGTCTGCACCTGTGGCGGCACAAAGATTTTAAACCCGATGTTGAATAAATAAAGATCAGGCAACCCGTCTTTTTCTTTCCCGTATTACAGGAAAGGAGGAGTGGACTCATGCCGTTGGTATAAATAAATTATATTGCAGGGACAGGGTCCGTACATTTAATAAATAAATATATAAAGATGAAATACTTCAGAAGTTTACTGGTAGTCGCCTCGGTAATCGCAATCGGAATGATGAGCTGCAGCAAGGGAAGTGCCGGACCTGCCGGTGCGACGGGACCAGCAGGACCTGCCGGGCCGGACAGTGTTATTTATTCTTCCTGGATTCCGCTGACCTTTGTTTATAATACAAACGACAGTCTTTACGAAGACACCATTATTGCTCCTTCTCTAACTGAAGGTATCCTGGACAGTGGTGTGATATTATCTTATATACAGTTTACTGATCAGAATAGTGTGGTTCACATACAGGCTATTTCAGCACTGAGTAATCTGATTTCCGAAGATTATTCACTGGGAAAAATCAATATTATTTCCATTCAGGATTTGAGTAATTTTCTTTACAGATATGTGGCGATACCAGGGTCACTGAAAACAGGGAACAGTGCAAATACCAAAATCAGGGGATATACGCCAACACAGTTAAAAGCCATGTCCTACGAGCAGGTACAGGCAGTGCTGGCACAGAAAAATTAAACAGCTTACGTCTGATAGAAGAACCCATTCCGGAAAACCAGGATGGGTTTTTTTATTTATCATATTTATTCAGGAAGTCGACCAGATCGGGATCCGTATGCGTGGCGGTATCCGACAGCGTCTTCCCGAAAAAATGCACTTCGTATTCGTTTCTGTAGGTCCCTTTGGCCTGTGATTTCGCAAATGCTTTTTTATTGAATGAAGTGTAGGTCATGAAACCCAGTGACGACAGACCAAGCAGGCTGTAAACAAACAGGTAGAGGATGGCGATATATTTTACCATGCGGTTTTGAGAGAAGGAGGTTTGGGCGATCACTGCCGCAATCAGCGGAATCACGGGCACCCAGAACCTGGGATCATTGAAAGGCCAGTTAAACATCAGCAGACTGTAAAATAACAGGTAGGCCTTAACGATAAAAGGGATGCTGTTCTTCCGGATAAAACAGATGTAGGCAAATCCGCAAACGCCCAGCACGCCGGCCATCACAAAAAGCCAGTCCCCTGTTTTCGAAGGTAGGTAGCTCACCACTTTGGCTTTGGAACTATTTGATAATATTTCGCCCCATTCAGAAAAATGCCATTTGATGACATCAGAAAAATGCAGTCCCGCACCAAATTGTTTCGACATCACACCGGAATAGTGGTTTAATCCCAGTTGTTTGGAAAAAATTAAAACCCCGGCCATGCCAAGTAGAATGGCAACGGCGATGATTTTGTTTTTCTTCAGAAGGATCAAAAGCTGTTTCCTGTACTCCCAGATAAGGGAAACAAAAAGTGCGGCCACCAGCGTGATGCCTACGGTTCGCGTGATGAATGCGAGCCCTGTCAGAAGAAAAGCAGTCAGCAGCGGCATGAATTTCCTGGTTTGTACAAACCGGTAAAAGGAATATACGCTGGCCAGCGAGAAAAACAGGTATTGCATTTCGGACAAAGGATGCGTAACGAACTTGATGACCGTCCAGTTCAGCAGAACCAGGAAGAAAAAAAAGTAAGGCGACCTGAGATAATCCAAAACCTTTCGCACGCAATACATTCCGCCGAAAAGAAAAAAACAATTCACCAGCACGATGGAAAAGGAACGGAGAATACCCAGCTTGGAAAGTACGAGAAGCAATGCGGTGTAACCAAAGGGCAGATAGTCGTTCCGGTCTGCATAAGGCGGGCAGTGGCCCTCCAGGCAGTCCTTAATGGAAAAATACCTGAGCATATCGTAATGAATGCGCAAGGGTGTGAAACAGTTTAACAGGAAAACGAACCCCAGTAAATAAAAAATCCATTTTAATAACCGCGCCTGGCTCTCACCAGGTAAAGGGAACGGATGGGATTTAATCATGTGGATTCATTTAATTTTTTATACCGACTGAAATAACGGAAACCCCTGTAAAGGGATTCAGAAACCAGTCCGCCTTTCTGAATACCGGAACCAGCCGGTTATACCATTTTAGTTTGGAGGATGAAATGATTTTATCACCGAGAATTTTACCCGAAAACCACCATCCGAATATGGCAGGCGCATTAAAAAAACGACTGTCGGCAATCGTCAGACCCGAAGAGTTCAGCAACAGATTCAGACCCGCTCGGGTATATCGCCGGAAATGACCCAGCTCCTGATCGAGCTGGTTGTATAACCATTTTCCTGCGGGCACCAGAATAATCAGCCGGCCATTTTTTTTCAACAGGGACAGGGCATTTCGAATGGCCTGTGCATCGTCGGCAATATGTTCGATGACATTCAGTGCAATCACTGAATCGAATTGTTGCATCAGCCCCGCATACTTCAAATCGAATTGTTCTGCAGACAGATCCAGTTCCAGGATACTATTCAGGTGGGGATCGCCGCCAAATTTTTTTTTGAGAAGCGGAATATATTCAGGACGAAGGTCACTGAGCGAAACGGAACCATGGTCTTTTAAAATATACCCTGAAATATTTCCGATTCCGCTGCCGATTTCCAGTACAGTTCCCTGAATATATCTGCTTATCTTTTCATACAGCCAGCGATTGATAGCAGAAGCCTGAGAAAAAGCTTCCAGTGTTTCCAAACCCGACGGGTCCGTTGGGATGCCGGAAGGCATTACCGGAACAAATTGTATTTCAAAATACAGTAGATGGCGCGGAACCCGTCTCTCCAGCCAATCTTCTTGCCTTCCTGGTAGGTACGGCCATAATAGGAAATACCCACTTCGTAAATCCGGATGTCAGGAATGCGTGCCAGGCGGGCCGTAATTTCGGGCTCAAAACCAAAACGCTTTTCCTTCAATTCAATATTCTGAATGATGGATGTCTTGCATAATTTATAACAGGTTTCCATATCAGTCAGATTCAGATTGGTCAGCATATTGCTCAGCCGGGTCAACACCTTGTTGCCTATGGAATGCCAGAAGAATAAAATACGGTGGGGATTGCCACCCAGAAAACGGGAACCGAATACCACATCAGCGGAACCCCGCATAACGGGTTTCAGCAGATCGTTGAATTCCTCCGGATCATATTCCAGATCGGCATCCTGAATGACCAGGTATTCACCCGTGGCTTTTTTAATGCCGGTGTGGATGGCCGCTCCTTTTCCCTGATTGACCTCATGCTTGAAATACTGCATGTTGATTTCCGGATGGGCGGTCTTATAACCCAGCAGCGCTTCTTCCGTCGCATCTGTTGAACAGTCGTTCACCAGAATCACTTCTTTCTGCAGATTATTGATGAGTTTAACCGCATTCACGCGGTCCAGAATCAGGTGTATCGTTCTGGCCTCGTTGTAGGCCGGGATGATGATGGAGAGTGTCTTAAATGAATCCATAGTCTTGAAGGGTCTGTTTAAACGTTCAGGAGTAGGATTTTAAGACGGCCGCCGTATTTCGCGGCATTCGCCGCTAGCTCCGTAATATTCAACGATTTGAGCGCTAAAATAGCCTATCCCCGCCTATAATGCAAGCCGGTGTGCAAATAAAATTTGGCCGCTGCAGGGAAAATGCTACCTTTATTATTGATGTTTAAACTTTAAAACACTTCAATGAAAAAGATTTTATTATTCAGTACGATTGGATTTGCCGCTATGTTATCTGCTTTTGCACCCGTTCATGGGTCTGATCCACGTGCTGCTCATGCAGCAAATCAGACCGGCAGCTGGACCGCCGACAAAGCGCATACCAATGTAAAATTTTCGGTATCCCATCTGGTCATTTCCGATGTGGATGGCACATTCAAAAGCTTTGACGGAACAATGACTTCGGTGAAACCGGATTTTTCAGATGCGCAAATCACTTTTACTGCAGATGTGAATTCTGTCAGCACAGACAATGATAAAAGAGACGGCCACCTGAAATCAGACGATTTTTTCAATGCAGAAAAATTTCCGCAGATTAAATTTGTCAGCACTTCATTTACACCCCTTGGAGGCAATAAATACAAACTCGTTGGAAACCTCACGATCCGCGACGTAACCAAAACGGTAACTTTTGATGTGAAATATGGTGGAACCGTGAATATGTACGGTGTTCATGCCGGTTTTAAAGCAACAACCACCATTAACCGCCAGGACTACAACCTGAAATTTGCAGGCAAGACTCAGTCAGGCGAATCCATTGTAGGTGACAATGTGGACATTACGATCAACGCGGATTTTAAGAAAGCTTAATATTAATGATCAGTTTAATGAAAAGCCCCTTAGTTTTTTACTAAGGGGCTTTTTTGAGGAATAAGGTTCAGGCAAAATTCTTAAAATACGATTTCAAATGCGATTTCAATATTTTATAAGGAATCTGATTTCACGATTTATTTACCAAACCTGACTTCCGGATTGATTGAGAAGTTGATTCCCGGATTTATTTTTTACCGGCATATTTTTTTTCTGCCTCCTGTGCCTTTTTAAAATCCAGTACTACACCGTTTATGCAATAGCGCAAACCTGTAGGAGGAGGACCGTCATCAAACACATGACCCAGATGTGATTTACATCTACCGCATTCCACTTCGGTTCTTTCCATTCCGAGGGTATTATCTTTCAGATAAATGATACTTGTCTTACTGATGGGCTCATAAAAGCTCGGCCATCCGCAACCACTTTCAAACTTCGTATCGCTGCGGAAAAGTGGATTTCCGCAAACGGCGCAATAATAGGTACCTATTTCTTTGGAAGTTTCAAATTTGCTCGTAAACGGCCTTTCCGTTCCTTTCTGCCGTGCAACATAATACACGTCGGCCGGAAGTAATTTCTTCCATTCATCATCCGTACGGTTTACCGCAGAACTGTCTGCATGAGCGGTTGATTTATCCATATTTGTCATTTTAGTTTTATCTGTCTGCGAATAGCATTGCTGAAAAAGGAAAGCAAGCATTATAATTCCCGATGTTTTTAGTAGTCTGATCATGGCTTATTTTATATAACAAACCTACGTGTGTAGGGTTCACCGGGATTGTCAAATCCTTGACATTATGCAGAATTTGCATTTTATTGGCTCTATCTGATTTGAGCCGCATTTTATGCGGTCAAAGGCCCGATTTGTTAAAGGAATTATAAGAACGGTATACTATATTTGTTTCTAATCAAGGCCAGTAGCATGTTTAATTTAATTCTTTTCGGTCCGCCCGGAAGCGGGAAAGGCACGCAGTCCGAGAAGCTTATCTCCCGTTATGGGTTTAAGCACCTGAGTACCGGCGATATTCTTCGCAATGAAATAAAAAACGGCACTGCCCTGGGCCTTGAGGCCAAAAATCTGATGGACAGGGGTCAGCTTGTGCCGGATGCGGTGGTCATTGGTATGATCCGGACAGCCCTGGATCAGAATCCGGCTGTTAACGGCTTCCTGTTTGATGGCTTCCCTCGCACCAATGCCCAGGCCGAAGCCCTGGATTCCCTGCTTTTGGAAAAAAAGTCCCCCATTCAGGTGGTGCTGGCTCTCCAGGTATCTAAAACGGAACTCATCAAAAGACTCCTGAACCGCGGCCTTACTTCAGGCCGCACCGACGATGTGAACGAATCCGTGATCGGATCCAGGATTGAAGAATATGAACGCAAAACGGCCGCCGTCGCCGATCACTACCGGGTCACTGATAAAGTGGTCTATATTCCGGGAGAAGGTACGGTGGATGAAATTTTCAGCGCACTTTCTGATGAAATTGATAGCCGGAAATAGAAAGAAAGTACAGGAGTACAGAAGTACAGAAGTACAGAAGTACAGAAGTACAGAAGTACAGAAGTACAGAAGTACAGAAGTACAGAAGTGATAATTAAAAATTAAAAAACCGCCGGCAGCTTTCGCATCCGGCGGTTTTTTTAGTGCCCACTCCTGTACTCCTGTACTCTTATACTCATAACTTGAATTTTAAGCCTCCGGCTTAAAATTCAGCATCTCTCTTTTTTATATTTTTTTCCACTCTCACAGAAATGCGGATACTGATTTCATACAAAACGATCAGCGGGAGTGCCACAATAGTCTGGCTCATCCAGTCAGGCGAGGGCGTTATGACGGCAGCTACAAACAGGATAGCTACATAAGCGTATTTACGATAAGTGCGCAGGAAAGAAGGTGTAATCAGGCCGATATGTGTAAGCACATAACTGATCAGGGGTAGCTGAAACGCAATACCGGAGCCGATCAGAATGTCCAGCAGGTTGTCGAGATAATCATCGAGCGTAGGACGGGTAATCAGCATGCCACTCATACCCAGTTTATAATTGGAAAGAAAACTGAAGGTAAAAGGAGCCAGCAGAAAGTAGCCAAACGAAATGCCCAGCAGGAAAAAAAAGGTGACAAAAAATATCGATCCCCGGGTGCTTTTTATTTCTTTGGGAGAAAGGGCCGGCTTTACAAAGCGCCAGAATTCCCAGAAAACATAGGGAAAGGCAATGATAAATCCGCATACGAAAGCAATAGTAATACTCGAAATAAACTGCGATCCAAAGGCCGTAGTCTGTAATTGTACATTCGCCGCCGGTAAACAGAGCGTATCCCCCATATGGAGAAAATGACTCAGTTTGCAAAGGCCCACTACAGAAAGAAAATTCTGCTTGAGTGGTCCCATGATCACATTCTCAAATATCCAGTCGATCTTGACAAACGAAAATATCGCGATGACCATGATGGCCAGAACCGACCGCACGATATGCCAGCGCAGCGCTTCCAGATGCTCTATAAATGACATTTCTGCCTGCCCGGGGTTCCTCTTAAAAAAATTAAATGCCATAATTCACTGGGTTGCCATTTACTCAGGCGTCGCAAAGGTAAATTGAATTGAACGTACGTGAAAACCGCTTTTAAAGATTTAAAAAATGGCCGTCTGCGGGCCAGGAGGCTGGAAATCAGAAAGGGTCATCGGTTGGCGGTCATCGGTTTTAGGCTTTAGGCTTTGAGCTTTAGGCTTTAAGCTCATTTAAGTAATTTCATCTTCACCATCTCGATCCGGGTATCGCTTACGCTCAGAATCTCGAATTCATAGTCATCAATGATGATATGCTCTTTTAGTCTGGGAATGGCTTCGTGGCGGTTAATAATGAATCCGGAAAGGGTCTCTGATTCGTTTTCAGGAAATTCCAGGTCGTATTTCTCATTGAGATAGTCCAGCTCGAGCCGTCCTGCAAAAATAAACTCGTCGGCCGACAGCCTTTTTTCTTCAAATTCCTCCGTATCGTATTCATCGCGGATCTCGCCAAAAATCTCTTCAAGAAGGTCTTCCATCGTAACAATACCCGCCGTTCCTCCGAATTCATCCACTACCCAGGCGATACTTTTTCTTTCCCTGCTGAATTTGCTGATCAGATCGGTGGCGCTCATACTTTCGGGAACCGCCGGAATGGGAAGCAGGATATCATGGATCGCCGCGGGCGCCTTGAACAGGTCCAGCTGATGGATATATCCCAGCACATGATCAATATTACCTTCGTAAACGACCAGCTTGCTCAGTTTGCTGCTCATGAATTTTTTGCGCGCATCATCAATCGTCAGTCTGGCTTCAACCCCTTCAATTTCCTTGCGGGGTATCAGGCACTCGCGCACTTTAACCTTCGGCAGGGAAAGAGCAGCTTCGAAAAGATCGGTGTTCAGCTCCTGCTGGGGTTCATCATCTTCACCGGAAGGCTGAAAAAAATTACTCAGGTCTGCTTTTGAAAACAGATCCTTGCTGGTATCAATACGTACGTTAAAAACATATTTCAATATCCACTCCGAAATCCGTGTAAACAGGGTGGAAATCGGATAAAATATATTGTAAAAGAAATTACTTACCGGCGCAAAAAAATCCAGCAGACTGTCGCTCTTCGCACGAAAAAAAGCTTTGGGTATCAGTTCTCCGAAAAAAAGAATAAAAATAGTGGATGTAAATGTTTCAAATAAAAGACGGAAAATATCAACCCAGGCCTGCGGAACATTTAAGTTTTTTATGATGTATTCCCAGGCCGGTGAAAGGGTTTCGCCAACAAGCAGCCCGAAAATGACGAGGAAAATGGTATATCCGATTTGAATGGCGCTGATAAAACGGCTGGGAGAATTCAGGAAACCGGATAATAAAATACTTCGCTGCAGGCCCTGCTTTTTTTTGATTTCGATGGTTAGCCGGTTGGCATTGGCAAAGGCGATCTCAATACCGGCAAAAAAAATAACCATCAGCCAGGCTATGATAATAAAAATCAGGGTATTGGTATTGATATGCATGCAAATACGAATATACTTTTAAAAGCTCAAAGCCTAAAGCCTTTTAAGCCTAAAGCTGAAAGCCTAAAACTTTTAAAAACTTAAAGCGACGATTACCAGAAAGAGTTTGGGCTTTTAAGCTCCAAAAGGTTTTAGGCTTTGAGCTTTAAGCTTTAGGCTTTAAGCTTTGAGCTTTAGGCTTTAATACGCTTTTAAAAAATGCTTTTTGAGAAAATCCGAAATAACCAGTCTCGCCTCTTCACAGGCTGTCTCCAGATTGTCGTTAATGATAATCTTGTTAAAATGATTCTTGAACGAAATTTCGTAGGCTGCTTTGCTCAGGCGGTCCTGCAATGCCTCCGGAGATTCCGTAGCCCTGTACTCCAGTCTTCTTTTCAGTTCATCAATGGAAGGGGGCTGCACAAAAATAGAAAGACTCTGTTCCGGATATTGCTCCTGGACATGAATAGCACCCTTGACGTCAATATCGAGAATCGGAATTTTATGCTGGTCGCGGAGGCGCTTTAATTCCGACTTCAGCGTGCCATAGTACCGGCCCTCATACACCATCTCCCATTCAATAAATTCCTGGTTCTGGATCTTATGCTGAAATTCTTCAAGCGTTAGGAAATAATAATCCACCCCATTCACTTCATCCGGCCGCTGACTGCGCGTGGCAGCAGATACCGAAAACGCCAGCTGCGGAAAATGATGGAGCAGGTAACGGGTGATGGAAGTTTTACCAGCACCCGAGGGCGCAGTTATGATAATCAGCATCGGAAAAATTTATACTCTTTTAATCGAAGCTCCGAGGCGGTTGAGCCTTTCATCAATGTACTGGTAGCCCCGGTCGATCTGATCGATATTCTGAATCACACTCTTTCCTTCGGCACTCATGGCCGCAATCAATAGCGAAACGCCGGCGCGGATGTCGGGACTGCTCATCGTGATGCCGCGCAGTTTGTGCATTCTTCCTAAACCAATCACTGCTGCACGATGCGGATCACACAATATAATCTGCGCGCCCATATCCAGTAATTTGTCAACGAAAAATAAACGGCTCTCAAACATTTTCTGATGAATAAGCACACTGCCCTTGGCCTGCGTGGCCACCACCAGCATCACACTCAGCAGATCAGGCGTAAGTCCCGGCCAGGGATGATCATATAATGTCAGTACAGATCCGTCGAGGTAGGTTTGTATTTCGTAGAGATCCTGCTGTGGTACATAAATATCGTCTCCCTGAATTTCCAGTTTAATACCCAGCTGCCGGAATTTATCGGGTATCTGTCCCAGTTCATTGACTGCCGCATCTTTAATCAGCAATTCACTTTGCGTCATCGCGGCCATTCCGATGAACGAGCCGATCTCAATCATATCCGGCAACATGCGGTGTTCCGTTCCGCCCAGTTCCTGCACCCCTTCAATCAACAGCAGGTTGCTTCCGATACCGCTGATTTTTGCACCCATGCGGTTAAGCATTTTGCATAACTGCTGGATATAGGGTTCGCAGGCAGCATTGTAAATGGTCGTTGTGCCGTTCGCGAGACTCGCAGCCATCACAATATTCGCGGTGCCGGTTACCGATGGTTCTTCGAGTAAAAGATAAGTGCCCTTCAGCTCGGGCGCTTCGAGACGAAAATAATCGTCTCCCGGATCATAGGAAAACCGCGCGCCGAGTTTTTCAAAACCCGACATATGCGTATCCAGTCTCCGGCGACCAATTTTATCGCCGCCTGGTTTGGGAACAAAAGCTTTTTTGAATCTTGCGAGCAGTGGTCCGGCCATCATAACTGCTCCGCGCAGCCTGCCGCTTTTTTTTCGGTAGGTTTCACTGTCGAGATATTCCACATTCACATCGTCTGCCTGGAAAATACATACATGACGCGAAGGACGTTCTGTTTTTACACCCATTTCCTGCAGCAATTCAATCAGCAGGTTGACATCCAGGATGTCGGGAATATTCGAAATGGTAATTTTGTTTTTGGAAAGGAGAACGGCACTGATTACCTGAAGCGCTTCATTTTTCGCTCCCTGTGGAATAATATCTCCTTTTAACCGCCTGCCACCGGCTACTTCAAAAGAATTCACTAGTATCTTTTCTTTTTGAATTTATTATTCCCGCGGTCGTTATTCCGGTCATTGCTGTTCCGGTCGTTATTATTTCTGTTATTGTTGTTGTTGTTATTATTATTACGCTGAAATTTCTGATTGCGTTTATTACGGTCAAACCCATATCCGTTACCACTTCTTTCACGGTTCTCATTGGGACGAAAACTTCTAACAAACGGAGTATTGGTAAATTCCAATTGTCCGTTCGTCATTACATTGAGTTCTCCCTGAATGGCATCGTCATGTACTGTTTCCTTGTGCCAGTTACTATAGGCCAGTTTCATATAGTACGCAATCGCATTCGCGAATCCGTTTTTCTTTTCCGGATTTTCTTCGTTCAGCGCCTTGTCAATAATCAGTTCCAGATTCTTACCCAGATGAGCATGTTTCGGATACCTCTTCGGATAGGGCATGACTTCCGTTTTCGGCTTCAGTGTTTCTGCCGTCGGTATCGGATAGGGAGATGATACGTCGAGTTTGAAATCGGAAATGAGAAACAGATGATCCCATAACTTATGACGGAAATCTTCCACATTCTTCAGATGCGGATTCAGAAATCCCATCAACTCGATAACAACTGCTGCGTTTCTTTCTCTTACTTCAGGATCCTCAATGGTCAGAAGGTACTCGATCATCCGCTGGATATGGCGGCCGTATTCACGCATAATCAAATGATTACGCGTTGTATTGTATTCCATTATGTAGTATTTAAGCCTGACAAACCTACGGAAAATAGTTAGTTCACGATCACCTTGGTCAGGAACTGTCTGTTATTACCCAGATTTACTGCCCTCAGAAAGTAGATTCCGCTGGCAGGCTTCCGCATCAGGTCCATATTGGCCAGGCTGCTGCCCGTAAGCTGCATCTGCTTCTTTTCGATGATCTGACCGGTCGTGTTCACCAGCTCAAGACTGAAATTACCGGTCTGGGCTTCGTCGAACTGGATCAGAATCTTCTGATTTACCGGATTGGGGTAAATCTGGATACCCGGCCGCTGGTCTGCCTGTTGCAGATTCACCACTTTAATTACCGAATAAACAACGTTTCCCTGCGCGTCGGTTCTTTTGATCCGGAAGTATATTTCTCCCACATCAGTCTGAGCAGGGTGGTATTGATACTGGTATTGTGCAACAGTACCTGTTGGAGCAAATCCAACCGGGACGGATCCTGCGGTCTGCCAGTGTGCATTGTCGTTGCTGTATTCGATTTCATAGACGATTTCTTTTTGGTCAATCGTGCCCAGCCATTGCAGGGACACTATTCCGTTGTTTTTATAGACTGAAAAGTTGGTGATGGTAGTCCCTAAAGGAACGGTCGGGCACCAGTAATAAGTAAGATTCATGGTCCCTCCGATAACGGTGGTTACCGAAGAATTATAGTTGGAACCCCCGTCCAGTGTGATCATGCCCCCGTTGATGGCGTACACCACATTGATCGTGCCCACGCCGATATAAGCCGCGTTACCGCCGGCATTTCCAACCCCTGTCGGATTCGTGATGATATTGTCGGGACCGTAGGTAATGGTGTCCCCCGGTGTCATATAAGGCGCAAGGGTATCGTACCCATAGGTTTTGTTGAACACATGGGTGATCGCAATGCCCGGAGCAGAAACCTTATTTGTCAGCGTGAGCTGAAACAGAAAGGCCGTGCTGTCGGGACCGGTATTGCCGGCGCCGGTTACGGATATTCCGGTGATCGTATCGTGCAGCGATACGCAGGCCAGATTCCCGATCGACGGGTCGAATTGCTGAAAGGCAAAATTGAGCGTACTCACGGTGGTCGGCGATATGGAAATAGTCTGGTTAATCGCCGTGGCCGGTATGCCCCCGGTACAGGTACACTGGGCGGATAAGGAGGTAGTGTGGAGAAATTGGACGCACGCGAAAAGCATGAACCCCCTGAAGTAAAGATTTTTCATAGTACGGATTTTGATGACGGATGACGGATGACGGAAAACGAACTCATGTAAAAATATCTAATACCAGCATGGGATCACAGCGCATAAATACCCGAAGGAACGCTTCGTATTTTCCGCAGTTTATTCCCCTTCGGGAAGCTGGAATGAGCATCAGTTTTTCGTAGTAACTTCGCCCTAAAATGTCCGAATCTTCTATCCATCTGGATGTCCATCTTGACGAACAAAAAATACCTTCGGCCATCAGCTGGAGTGCACCCGATAATTCGCCCGAAAATACCCGTCAGGCGAAGGCTTTTTTGCTTTCCCTCTGGGACGGGGCAGATAAGACCGCCCTGCGTATTGACCTGTGGACCAAGGACATGATGGTGGACGAAATGGAGGACTTCTTCTATCAGACCCTGGTTACCATGGCCGATACCTACCAGCGGGCTACCCATCACGATGATCTGGCCGGGGAAATGAAACAGTTCGCCAAAACCTTCTACCAGAAATCCAGGGCAAAACAATTGAATGAAAATAAATTATAATCTGAATTATGAGCCTGGAACAAAAAGTAATGACCGACCTGAAAACCGCCATGCTGGCTAAGGACGAAAAAGCCCTCCGGTCCCTCCGTGCCATCAAGGCATCCATCCTTCTGGCCAAAACCTCGGAAGGTGCCGGCGGAGGGGATCTGAAAGAAGAAGAAGAAGTGAAACTGCTCCAAAAACTGATCAAATCCAGAAAGGACTCACTCGAAATATACCGGGCACAGAACCGCCCCGATCTGGCCGTTAAGGAAGAAGAAGAAATCGCTATCATCGAAAAATTTCTTCCAAAACAAATGAGCCCCGAAGAGGTAAAAACCGTTATTCAGCAAATCATTACGGATACCGGTGCCAGTTCACCTGCCGACATGGGAAAAGTAATGGGTGTGGCAACCAAACAGCTGGCTGGTAAAATTGACGGGAAAAGCATATCTACTCTGGTGAGAGAGCTGCTCTCGAAGTAAATTTTGCACTCCGGTTTTCATGATGTGGCAAATTTGAAATTGTGGAAACCAGGTTCTTCCAATTACTCAGGGTGCTACAGGTAAGTCTATATGTGTCGGATATTCCGCCGAAAAATAAACCGTTTGTGTCGCCTTGATGAAATCAGATTCTTTCGCCTCAAATATATTCGGGACAAATTTCTGCGGGTTGCGGTCAATCATCGGGAACCAGCTGCTCTGTACCTGGATCATGATTTTATGTCCTTTCTTAAACATATGATTCACCTGGTGCAACCCAATAATATACTCCTCGGGTTTTCCGGAAACGATGGCTTCGGGTTTGGAAAAACTTTTTCTGAATCTGCCGCGAAACACTTCCATGGTAACCGGCAGCTGATAGCTGCTCAGTTTGAAACTGGCCGAATCCCAGTCCGGATAAACATCAATGAGTTTCACCACCCAGTCCGCATCCGTGCCCGTGGTGGAGGCAAAAACATGGGCGTTCACTGCTCCGGTAACCACCAGATCTTCGTTTAAAGATTCCGTGGTAAAACTGATCACGTCGGGCCGGGTATACACAAAACGCTGATCTTCGATCTGCCAGGGACGCCAGCGGCTGCCCGGTCCGTAGGTCGCCTCAATCGGCAGTGCCCGGTAAGGCACCGGTTTTTGCGGATCGCTGACATAGGATACCGAACCATTTACCGCAGGTTTCGAAAACCCCGCCTTACCATCCGGTTCAGCATATAATGGTTTTATGGCTGCCTCACGGGGAGGCCAGCTCGTATAGGTCTTCCACACATTGGATCCGGTTTGAAAAGCATAAGCTTCTTCAAAATGGCCATCGCCGATTCCTTTGAGATAGTAGTCAAACCATTTTTTCTGCAGTACGCGAAATTCTTCTCCGGTGCGGGAACCAAAACTGATCAGCCCGATACTGTCGCCTTTTCCTCTGCCCCACTGGCCATGAAACCAGGGTCCGAGTACAATATGATTGATGTTTTTGTCGTCCGTTTTCTCCATATGCCCGTACATCATCTGGGGTCCGTTCAGATCTTCCTGATCAAAATATCCGCCCACATGGAGTTGCGGAACCTCCGCTTTTTTTACATACGAAAGAGGTGAGTTCTGCTGCCAGAAACTATCGTATGCCGGATGTTCCGTGAAATGATTCCAGGTTGGAATTTCTCCATGAAAATATTTTTCGTTTACGTTTTTGAGACTGCCCAGTTTCAGATACCAGTTGAATAAATCAAAAGCAGGAAATGGAAAATCGCTGTCCGTGGTATGATCCTTTTCCAGTTCATAAGAATATTCAAGTCCATAACTCAGCCTGAATGCGCCGTTATGGTGAAAATCATCACCCAGGAAAAGATCCGACATGCAGGCCTGTTCCGAAGACGCTTTGAGTGCCGGATGCGGATCCACCGAACCGACAAGTGCCAGCCAGCCCGGATAAGAGATTCCGGTGATACCGACTTTCCCGTTATTATTTTTTACGTGATGAATCAGCCAGTCGATCGTGTCCCAGGCATCGGTGCTTTCATCCACGGCTCCTTTTTTCGTCTGGTGAATCAGTGGCTGATGGATTTCCATTTTACCCTGGCTCTTATATTTTCCCCGGATATCCTGCAGAACAAAAATATATCCTTCCGCCGCCAGCGTATAAAACTGAAAATTGGCGTGGAGCGTCGCGGTACTGTCCTTCTCCGGAATATTATATGTGCCATAGGGTGTGCGCGTAAGCAAAATCGGCCAGGCTGCACTCTGGTCGCGCGGGGAGAGCACTACGGTATTCAGCTGTATCCCGTCCCGCATAGGAATCATATAAGTATGCGCTTCGTATATCAGGGAGTCGGGCAGCTGGCAAAAGGCAACAGAATAAGAAGCTGCCAGTGTCAGCAGGAGAAAATATTTTTTCATTTGCATGGTATTAAGAGAGAAGGAATCTATTCATAAATCCGCAGGCGTGCTTTGAGGTTCTCGGTTTCCTGCTGAAGCTCCTGTATTTTTTCAAGCATATTCTTCAATACATCAATCCCCGGCACATTAATGCTGAGGTCATAATATAATCTGCTGAAGCGCTCCAGTTCGGCAATTTCATCTTTTAAAATAAAGGCTTTGTTTTCGCGATAGCTGATAGAAATCAACCCGTGGGATTCCAGTGTCTCCAGAAAATTCCTTTCCACATGATAGCTGGAACAGAATATTTCGAGCGGTATGATTTCTTCGTCTGACATCTTATTTTATTTTAGATAGTTCAGTAAAAAGATCTTTCTGCAGCTGGGTCAGGTTTTCCGGAATGTTTATCTGATAAGTTACAAAGAGATCCCCGGATTCACCATCCTTCTTATAAACCGGAAATCCCTTCCCTTTCAATCGCGATTTGGTGCCGTTTTGTGTTCCGGGTTTTACTTTGAGTTTAATTTTTGAATCCAGGGTATCCACCATCACTTCCCCTCCCAGAACCGCCGCATAGAGATCGATGTTCAGGGTGATGTACAGGTCACTTCCCACCCGCTTGAAAACGGAATCTGCAGGTATCCGGAAAGTGATATACAGATCACCGGCGGGGCCGCCATTGGAGCCGGGTGCCCCATGGCCCTTGAGACGAATCACCTGTCCGTCTTCCACGCCCGCAGGAATGGTTATGCGAATATTTTTTTCATTGACCGTGAGGGTCTGTGTATGGGTTTTTGCCGCATCGCGGAGACTGAGCTGCAATTCCGCCTGGTAATCCTGCCCGCGGAATTTGGCATTTCGGGACGCTCCGCCGCCGCGACCACCCGAACCAAACATCTGTTCGAAAAAATCGGAATACTGACCGCCGCCAAATTCTTCGCTGCTGCCATATTCTGAAAATGGATTTCCGGATGAACTGCCGCGACCCGCTCCCGGCTGACCGCCAGCCTGCCGGGCCTTTTCATATTGCTCCGCATTTTCCCAGTTCTCTCCGTACTGATCGTATTTTTTTCTTTTCTCCGGATCACTGAGCACTTCGTTGGCCTCATTGATCTGCTGGAATTTTTTATTGGCTTCCTTGTCGTTCGGATTGAGATCCGGATGAAGTTTGCGCGCCAGTTTGCGGTAGGCTTTTTTTATTTCTTCTTCAGAAGCGGTTTTGGAAATACCTAGCGCCTTATAGTAATCTGTATATGCCATAGTTGATCCTGGTTAAACCAGTTCTTTCACTACATTCCAAATAACTTTTGGTTTACCGAGCGTATAATAATGCAAAACCGGAAGACCCGATTTTTTTAATTCCCGGCTCTGCTGCAGCAGCCATTCGGTGCCGATCTGCTCCACTTCGTCGTCGCTTTTGCATTTCATGATGGCGTTCGACAAATCCGACGGTATGTCCACATGAAAAACTTTGGGCAAAAGACTAAGCTGTTTTTTATTCGTGATGGGTTTGAGTCCCGGAATGATCGGCACGTGAATATCGTTTTCCCGGCAGTTTTTTACAAAGTCGAAAAACTTCTGGTTGTCGAAAAACATCTGGGTGGTGATATATTCTGCACCGGCTTCCACTTTTTTCTTCAGAAACATCATATCGGTGGCCAGGTTGGGGGACTCAAAATGTTTCTCCGGATAACCCGCTACCCCAATACAAAAATCCGTCTTGCTTCCGTTTTTGATATCTTCTTCCTGGTACAGCCCCTGATTCAGGTTCACCACCTGTTTCAGCAGGTCGAGTGCATATTGGTTGCCCCCGGGTTCCGGCGTAAAAGCCGCTTCATTCTTGGGCGCATCCCCTCTCAGCACCAGCACATTGTCGATCCCCAGAAAATGAAGGTCAATCAGTGCGTCTTCCGTTTCCCGTTTTCCAAACCCCCCGCAGATCAGGTGAGGAACCGCATCCACCTGGTAATGATTCATGATGGCCGCACAGATGCCCACGGTGCCGGGCCTTTTGCGAACCTCCACTTTTTCAAAAGTGCCGTCTGTTTTCTTTTTAAACATGGTTTCACTCCGGTGATAGGTCACATTAATAAACGACGGTTTGAATTCCATCAGGGGATCCAGATGGTCGTAAATAGAGCTGATCGTCTTACCCTTTAAAGGGGGAAGTATCTCAAAGGAAACAGCGGTATCTTTTAACTGGCGGATGTGATCAATAACCTTCATCTGTGAGTTCCGGAACGGTTTATACGCGGATCGCAAATTTACTTCAATACCGCTATAACACAAGCGCCTGTTAAACTATTTTAAATTGATCCGGTTACCTATTCTTACGGTATTTTTGCCAAAAATATTTCCGCCTTGAATCTCACCATTCATACGCATGATCTCGTGAAGAGTTATCACAGCCGGACCGTGGTAAACCAGGTTTCCGTGAATGTGAAACAGGGCGAAATCGTGGGACTGCTCGGTCCCAACGGAGCAGGTAAAACCACCACTTTCTATATGGTGGTCGGACTCATCAAACCCGACGAGGGCCAGGTTTTTCTGGACGACCGGGACATCACCAGGTTGCCGATGTATAAGCGGGCACAGCTGGGACTCGGCTACCTGCCACAGGAATCATCCGTTTTCCGGAAGCTGTCGGTCGAGGATAATATCAAAGCCATCCTCGAGATGACCAAAATGACCAAAAAAGAACAACGCGATAAACTGGAAGCCCTACTCGACGAATTCCGCCTGCATCATGTGCGTAAAAATAACGGCGACTCCCTGAGCGGAGGCGAAAGAAGACGCACCGAAATTGCCCGCGCACTGGCCGTGGACCCGAAATTTATTCTGCTGGATGAACCTTTCGCCGGCGTGGATCCCATAGCCGTGGAAGATATCCAGGCCGTAGTGGCGCGACTTAAATATAAAAATATCGGCATCCTCATTACCGATCATAACGTAAACGAAACCCTTTCCATCTGCGACAGGGCCTACCTGCTGATTGAAGGAAAAATATTCAAACACGGCACGGCCGAACAGCTGGCAGACGATGAACAGGTGCGCCGCCTCTATCTGGGCAGGAACTTCGAATTGAAGCGAAAAGACTATCTTCACGAAGAAGCTTCGAGGCCGGTTATTTAATTTTTTGCATGGCCGTCCGGGGTTATTTTCTATGAACCTTACCAACGCAAATTGAAACTTTTAAGTCCTGCCATATCGCGCCTGGCCAGGATGAGACGCTGGCAGATTGAACAATGGGTGCTCGACCCCGTAGCTGTTCAGCGCGAAGTGTTGCAGGATCTCGTTACCTCAGCCCAGTACACAGAAATCGGCCGCAAGTATAATTTCTCCAAGCTTTTCTCCATAAAGGAATTCAAAAAGGCGGTTCCCATCCACGAATACGATGATATCAAACCTTATATCCAGCGCATCATGGACGGAGAAGAAAACCTGCTCTGGAATACACCTATAACCTGGTTCGCCAAAAGCAGTGGTACCACGAGCGACAAAAGCAAGTTCATTCCCGTAAGCGAAGAAAGTCTGCAGGAGAACCACTACCGGGGCGCCAAGGACGTGCTCACCATGTATTATCATTCGCACCCCGATTCCGATCTGCTCACCGGCAAGGGACTCGTTATCGGCGGCAGCCATACCATCAATCAGTTCAATGCCGATGTGCAATACGGCGACCTGAGCGCCGTGCTGCTGCAAAATTCCCCCTTCTGGGGCCACTGGATACGCACCCCCGAGCTCCATATTGCCCTGCTCGATGAATGGGAAAATAAAATCGAACAGCTGGCAGAGATAACCATTAAGGAAAACGTGACTTCCATTTCGGGAGTGCCCACCTGGACCCTCGTGCTGTTGAAAAGAATACTCGAAATGACCGGCAGGAGTCATATACTCGAAGTATGGCCCTCCCTGGAACTCTATATACACGGCGGCGTTTCGTTTACCCCTTACCGTGAGCAGTTTACCAAAATCATCGGGGGACCGATCAATTACCTCGAAATGTATAATGCCAGCGAAGGATTTTTCGCTGCACAGGATTCTCCCGGCGACGACGGCATGCTGCTGTTTACGAATCATGGCATATTTATGGAATTCATGCCGGTGGAAGAATATGGTAAGCCGGATCCGCAGACCATCGGCTTGCAGGACGTGGTGCTGGATAAAAACTATGCCCTTGTGATCAGCACCAATGGAGGACTCTGGCGCTATCTGCTGGGCGACACCATTCAATTTACCAGCCGGCTCCCCTATCGTATCCGCGTCAGCGGCCGGCTCAAACATTATATCAATGCCTTTGGAGAAGAAGTGATTGTGGACAATGCAGATAAAGCCATCGTGCTGGCTTCGGGTCATTCGGGCTCGGTCGTAAACGACTATACGGCAGCACCGGTTTATTTCGGAGACCATTCCAACGGCGCCCATGAATGGCTGATCGAATTTGAAAAAGAACCGGAAAACCTGCAGCTTTTTGCCGATGAACTGGATAAAGCACTCAAGGCACAAAACAGCGATTATGAAGCCAAGCGGTATAAAGACATTGCACTGCGCGCACCCCTGATCAAATCGGTTCCGAAAGGTCTCTTCATCAGCTGGCTCCGTAAAAAAGGTAAACTGGGCGGCCAGCACAAAGTGCCGCGACTGGCCAATGACCGGAAAAATATAGATGAACTATTAAAGATGCTCTACGACGACTTCCCTCCTTTCCGCAGCGTATAAACAGGCAGCAATTACCAGACTCACAAACGACGACGTGTAAAACAGGTAACCATAAGGCACATCGATAAACTGATAAAAGATCAGCAGGCTGAGTTTAAAGCAGGCCAGATTGATATTTTGAAATCTTCCTTTTTTCTGCCGCAGGCAAAAAATCATAAACCATAGCGGAACGCTGAAACTCAATACCAGCAGGCATTTATGCAGGGTTGCCATGCCACCGGCACCGAAAAATTTCCCCATGCCCGGATTCAGCCAGTACACTTCCGGTGTCATTTCCCACACATGACGGGCAAAAGCCACATAATTTCCCGGCAGGGAAATCATCTGATGCAGCGTATTCAGACCGAAAGGAAAAACGAAGAAAAAAAGAAAACAAAGCAGACCTGTCACAGAAAATAAAAACGCTTTTTTGTATTGCTTTCCCGCTATAAAATAAATTAAACAGGGCAAAAGCCAGCCGATCATGCTGTAGCGCGATAACAGACAAAGTGAAGCCGCCAGCCCCATCAGCAAAGCATTTTCAGAGACTACGGCGATGGTTAATAAAACAAAATATAAAATGACCACACCCTCCTCACTCATCGTAATGAGTCCGTGAATCTCATTGTCAGAAAAAATCCACCAGAATAATATACCCGTGATAGCCAGCAGAAAATATGTTCTGTACTCTTTTTTTCGAAACCGGAACAACAACAAAATAAGGGTGAAACTGATCAGCAAAGCCCCAACCGTAACCCAACGCATATCGGTCTGCATGGCCACTGCGGGCAAATAAGGTACCCACATAGCAGGCAGGTAGATGGGCCGGGTGCCATTCCAGATTTCAATGATGGGATCATACACCTGTTTCCAATGACCCTGCAACAGTCTTTCATTCATCACTTTGATAACCGGCAGCATGTCTGCAAAATCCGGATCAATGGGAATTTTCTCCAACCAGTACCGGGACGTAATAAATGCCAGGAAAATCATGACCACAAAAGCTGCCCATTGGATCGGAACAGGTTTTCTTATTTCCCGGAAAGAAGGCAGACGGGCCCGAGGCAGCGTGAGTACGCAAAAAATAAAAAGCAGTCCGGCAAGAAGATAAAGAACGGAAACCAGTCCGGTCTGCAGACCCGGAAGTAGTCCGTAACTGACCGTAATGGTTTCTGCAGCCAGTGCAAATAATAATAAATTCTTTCTTTTTCCCGTATTCATGGTCGGCCGGAAAAGCTTAAATTAATATTTATATTTATCTGCAAACATCCGAGTTTATATATTTGGGCCTCTTTAACGCAATGAAATGAAACTTTTAGAAGGAAAAATAGTGATTGTTACCGGTGCCTCCCGGGGAATCGGTGAGGCCATTGCAATCCGGATGGCGGAACAGGGCGCACACATTGCGTTTAGTTTTCTTTCCAGTGAAGAAAAAGGCAGGGCACTCGAACAAAAACTCCAGGGCTTTGGCGTAAAGGCAAAGGGATATAAAAGTAATGCCGGTTCATATGAGGACTGTGAAAAATTCGTAACAGAAGTCATCACCGAACACGGCACCGTGGATGTTTGCATTAATAATGCGGGCATATCCAAAGATAGTTTGTTGATGCGTCTAAATCCTGCCCAGTGGGATGAAGTCATGGAAACCAATCTCAAAAGTGTTTTCAATATGACCAAGCAGGTGATCAAGCCCATGATGAAAGCAAAAAAAGGTTCTATCGTCAATATGAGTTCCATCATCGGCATTCGCGGAAATGCGGGGCAGTCGAGCTACGCCGCTTCCAAAGCCGGCATCATCGGTTTCACCAAATCCATTGCGCACGAACTGGGCAGCCGTAATATCCGCTGCAATGCCATCGCACCCGGATTCGTTGAAACCGATATGACCCATTATCTTCAGGACGAAGAAGGATCCAAAAGTTTTCTTGCAAAAATTCCGCTTAACCGTTTTGCCAGCACGGGCGAAATTGCAGACACGGCTTTATTCCTGGCCTCTGATATGAGCAGTTATATTACGGGTCAGGTCATCAGCGTTTGCGGCGGACTGAATATATAGAAGAAAATTCCCATTCGGTATAAGCTTGTTAAAATTTAAGGCATCGCTTTACATTTTTGCCATTCATGACTAATTTCGCTCCCATTCATGAAGTCCAAAAAACTCATATCTTTTTTTCTGTTTCTTGTTCTGAGTATTCAGGTGCTGCCCCTGCAGCAGATTGCAGCCTGGCTTTTTTCCAGCCAGCTGACAGAAGAAATAGCGCACAGTATCAGCCCGGTGAAAGCTAAATCTGTTGTGGACGACGTGCATCCTCCGTTTGCGATACACGGTTATCCTTCAGATGCCCAGTCCCTTCTCATCTCTGATCTGGGAAATCATCCCCAGGATGAAGCCATTCATGCCCGCCACGCAGATGATATACTCACGCCCCCGCCAAATTTTTAGTCCTGCTCTCCCGTATTGATTTTACTTTGTAATGAACTACAGAGCTGACCCTCCCATCCATTAACTTATATCGTTTATGAGAAAATTATTTAAAAACGCGGCTGCGGACATTCCCGCCTCCGTGGTGGTATTCCTTGTTGCCCTGCCTCTCTGTTTAGGTATCGCACTCGGCTCCGGCGCTCCTCTCTTCTCCGGAATTATTGCCGGTATCGTCGGAGGTATCGTAATCGGATTATTGAGCGGATCCTCGCTCAGCATCAGCGGACCGGCAGCCGGTTTAACCGCTATCGTTGCCGTAGCCGTTCTTAAACTGCCTGCCTATGAGGCTTTCCTTCTTTCTGTTGTCATTGCCGGCGTTATCCAACTGATACTTGGGTTCGTAAAAGCAGGAGTGATCGGAGATTATATTCCGAATTCGGTGATCCTCGGTATGCTCGCCTCCATAGGAATTATACTGATTCTGAAACAGTTTCCCCACCTGATCGGGTATGATAAAGACTACTCAGGGGATGAAACGTTTATCCAGGTGGATGAAAACAATACGTTTTCAGAACTGATCAGCTCGGTAAATAATATCACACCGTTTGCCCTGATGATCGGACTGATTTCGATTGCCATCCTGCTCATCTGGGACCGCCCCGCATTAAAGAAAAAGAAATTCTTTAAGAATCTGCCCGGACCGCTCGTAGTAGTGCTGGTGGGTATCCTGGTGAATACTTTCTTCTCCGTTCCCGGCACGCGCAATTCCCTTTCTGCCACCCAGCTGGTGAACCTGCCGATTGCCACCGATTTCGCATCCTTCAGCAGTTTTTTTATGTTTCCTAAATGGGAGTATCTGGGGAATGGGGATGTGTGGACCGTGGGACTTACCATCGCCCTCGTGGCCAGTATTGAAACCCTGTTGGGAATTGAGGCCATCGACAAACTCGATCCGCTGAAAAGAAGAACCCCCGCCAACCGCGAATTAAAAGCGCAGGGTGTGGGAAATATTGTTTCGGGATTATTGGGAGGCCTGCCCCTGACTTCCGTTATCGTTCGTGGTTCTGCCAACGTAAATGCGGGTGCAAAAAGTAAATTTTCTGCCATCATGCATGGGGTACTGCTTCTGCTCAGTGTTTTATTTATCCCCGGGCTGATGAATAAGATACCCCTGAGTGCACTGGCGGCCATCCTGATCATGACGGGCTATAAACTGGTGAAGCCTTCCATCTTCAGGTCCATGTATAAAAAGGGATGGGATCAGCTTGTTCCTTTTGTTGTGACCATCATTGCGATCCTGCTGACGGATCTGCTGATCGGTATTATCATCGGAACCGGGATTGCCTTATTTTCGCTCATCAAAAGCAATTTCAAATCGGCCGTTATGGTTGTCCATGATGAGAATAAATACCTGGTCCGTTTCCGGAAGGATATTTCCTTTCTGAACAAACCGATCGTAAAGGAAAAGCTGGAATCCGTTCCGGAAAACGCCTACGTGCTGATCGATATGACCCGGGCTGATTTTATTGACAAGGATATTATTGACGTGGTGAATGATTTTCTTCAGCATGCCCACTTAAAAAATATACGCGTTGAGATTAAAAAAAGTAAATTTAAATCCGGTCATCAGGGTGTGAATGAGCAACTGGCATATAGCCACAGCGAACTGGCAGCCTGATCCCCGTAACTGAACACAATAAATAATTAACAATATGGAATCCATCAATAAACTATTACTGGAAAATAAGGCCTGGGCTGCTGAAAAAAAAGCAGATGACCCGAACTATTTTAAGGCACTGGCCATGTTACAGACGCCTGAATTTTTATGGATCGGCTGCAGTGACAGCCGCGTTCCCGCCAATGAAATCACGGGCACGCAGCCCGGTGAAATTTTCGTGCATCGCAATATCGCCAACCTGGTCATTCACACCGATGTGAACCTGCTGAGTGTGCTCGAATACGCGGTAGTCCACCTCAAAGTAAAACATGTTATCGTGTGCGGCCACTACGGATGCGGTGGAATTAAAGCCGCCATGTCAAACCACGATTTCAAACAGGTACTCAATATGTGGCTGCGGAATATCAAGGACGTATATCGCCTGCACCGCGATGAACTCGAAGCCATTCCCGAGCAGGAAAAAAGAGAGGACAGGCTGACCGAACTTAACGTACAGGAGCAGGTTCTGCATCTGGCGAAAACCTCCATCATCCAGCGTGCATGGCAGTATCGTCAGGGTCCGGATCTGCACGGACTGGTATATGGATTAAAAGACGGATTGCTGAAAACCGTTTTTACCATGAACTCCGCCAGCTCCGTGGATCCATTGTATGCGTACAATGATTTGGGAGTGGAGTAAATGTGATTCTCCGGCTTTTATAACGTGGGAATTTGGAAGGTCCTTAAGCTTTATTAAAATTACGAATAGCTATCTGTGCCATTTCAGTCGTTACGAGTGCCCCGCTTATTTTTGCACGTTCGGATAAAAGCGTATCCCAGTGCCCGGTGCCGGTCCAGAGCATTTTTTTTATTTCTTTTATGGCCTGTGGACTTGAATGACTGAGATGATGCACAAGCCGGTGAATGGCTTCGTCCATTTCGGGAAGGCTGGCATGCACTTCTGCATAAAGTCCACGGGTTTTTGCCCAGTCTGCCGTGCGCCAGGAACCGGCGTCAATAGCGAGTTGCGAGAAGGCCGACAAGCCTAGCTTGCGTTCCACGGCAGGCCCGACAACAAAAGGTCCGATTCCGATTTCGAGTTCACTGAGTTTGATTTCTGCACCCGCCAGCGCAATGGCATAGTCGGCAGCAGCAGCCAGCCCCACACCGCCACCGACTGCCTTACCCTGTATGCGGGCCACGATCAGTTTGTTGCATTTGCGCATACTGTTGATGACGTGTGCGAATCCATTGAAAAAATCTTCTCCTTCCTTTGCATTTTTTATTTCGGATAGTTCCTTAAAAGAAGCACCTGCACAAAACGCCCTGTCGCCCGCAGAGCGCAAAACAATCACACGGATTTCTTCGTCCAGTCCAGCACTATGAAAATGGCTGGCCAGATCCGAGAGCATCGAAGAAGGCAGCGAATTACTTTGCGGATGATAAAATTCAATCGTCAGCGTGTGTCCGTGCCGCTCTGATTTTACATAGCCTGCTGTCTGTTCCATAATTATGATTTTTTTCTGACCATCGTCAATATGGTGGCGATCATTACCGATTCGCCGGTTTCATCATACACATCCACGTACCATTTGACAATGCCCCTGGGTATATCCTTTTCATCCTTTAGATCCTGTGCCGTTTTTTCCTTACACGTAAAACGAACCCCTATGATGGATCCCATATAAACAGGTTTTAGAAAACGGCATTCCTCAATTCCGTAGTTTAATAAAACAGGTCCCTGCGGGGCATCTACAAATAAACCGGCAGCTGCACTCAGTATAAAATACCCATGAGCTACCCGTTTTTCAAACATGGTATCTTCAAAAGAACCCTTTTCAGCATGCGCATAAAAATGATCCCCGCTGAGTTCTGAAAAACGGCTGATGTCTTCATCGGTGATTTCGCGTTTAGCAGTGACCAGGGTGTCGCCGATGGCCAGCTCTTCAAAATATTTTTTAAACGGATGAACCGTGTCCGTTTTCTGAGTGGCGTGCGCCTGATAAACTGAAGTGATTGCCGTGAGTGTATCCGGCGAACCCTGTATGGCCGCCCGTTGCATATAATGTTTAACACCCCGGGCGCCGCCCATTTCTTCTCCGCCGCCCGCACGTCCGGGACCTCCATGCACAAGCATCGGAAGCGGAGAGCCATGACCCGTACTTTCTTTTGCATTAAAGCGGTTCAGTACGAGTATTCTTCCATGATGCGTGGCTGCACCCACCACATATTCTTTAGCCAGCTGATTACTGGAGGTTACGATGGTTGAACAGAGGGAGCCCTTCCCTTTTTTTGAAAGCAAAATGGCTTCTTCTATTTTTTTGTAAGGCATCAGGGTGCTTACGGGACCGAAAGCTTCAATATCGTGCGAACCTTCCTTTTCGAAAGGTTTTTCATTCTGCAATAAAAGGGGTCCCATGAAAGCGCCCTTCAATATATCGGCATCCAGCAGTTCCACGCTGTCGGTTGATCCATATATAATATGGGAGGAAGCGAGCAATTTCTGTACCTGCTGTTTTACTTCCCTGCGCTGATCCTGGCCTGCCAGCGATCCCATCCGCACTTTTTCATTCATCGGATTTCCAATCAGGGTTTGCACCAATGCGGAAGAAATGGATTTGCGCATGTCCTCCATTTTGTTTTCAGGAACGAATATGCGGCGCACAGCCGTACATTTTTGTCCGGCCTTCACGGTCATTTCCTTTCGAAGTTCCTTCACAAATATGTCCCATTCCGGCATGCCTGGTTCCACGTCTTCTCCGAGTACCATGCAGTTGAGCGAGTCGGCTTCCATCGTGAAGGAAACATTTTCGCGCAGAATGGATAGATTCGATTTTAATTTTAATCCCGTACCCGCAGATCCCGTGAAAGTAACCACATCCTGCGCGTTCAGCTGATCGAGCAGATCGCCCGTACTTCCGCAGATGAGTTGCAAAGCGCCTTCGGGAAGAATGCCGGAAGCGTGTATTTCGCGAACCACGGCTTCTGTCAGAAAGCTGGTGCAGGTGGCCGGTTTAACAATGGCGGGCATACCGGCGAGAAGGTTGACGGCAATTTTTTCAAGCATGCCCCAGACCGGAAAATTATAGGCGTTGATATGCACGGCCACGCCTTCTTTGGGTACAAGGATATGCTGGGCCATGAAAGTATGATTCTTACTCAGGTCGAGCGATTCGCCATCCGTGCAGAAAGGCTGATCAGGAAATTTTCTGCGCAGCGAAGCATAGGAAAAGAGATTGCCAATCCCACCCTCCAGGTCAATCCAGGAGTCGGAACGCGTAGCGCCGGTCTGGAAACTAATCTGATAGAATTTTTCCAGCTGATCCCTGAGGTAAAACGCGAGCGCCTTCAGCATGCGGCCCCTTTCATGAAAGGTCATTTTTCTCAGGGCCGGATTGCCCCGCTCCCTGGCATATTGAAGTACTTCACTAAAATCAATCCCTTTCGAGCCGGCAAGGTAGAGCGGGTTGCCCGTCACCGCATCCGAGAGGATCTGGCCTTCGCCTTCCCCTTCGATCCAGCGACCCGTGATATAGTTACCGAGTTTTTTCATATGGATCGTTTTTCGTCTCTGCTTACCAGCCGAGTATCCAGGCAAAGATCAGCGGAACAACAATCGTGGCATCGCTTTCCACGATAAATTTCGGTGTATGAATATCGAGTTTGCCCCAGGTGATTTTTTCGTTGGGCACGGCACCCGAATATGAACCGTAAGACGTGGTGGAATCTGATATCTGGCAGAAATAACTCCAGAAAGGTACATCGTGCCATTCCAGATCCTGATACATCATGGGTACCACGCAGATAGGGAAGTCGCCTGCAATACCGCCTCCGATCTGAAAAAAGCCCACGCCTTTTCCCCCCGAATTTTTCCGGTACCAGTCAGACAGCCAGACCATATATTCAATGCCACTCTTCATAGTACTGGCTTTGAGTTCGCCCTTGACGATATAGGAAGAAAAAATATTTCCCATGGTGCTGTCCTCCCAGCCGGGAACCACGATCGGCAGGTTTTTTTCCGCCGCAGCGATCATCCAGCTGTCCTTAACATCAATTTCATAACCATCCTCCATCACTTTGCTCAGAAGCAGCTTATACATGAATTCGTGCGGGAAATAGCGCTCGCCTTTGGCTTCGGCATCCTTCCAGATCTGTACTATATGTTTCTGGATTTTACGAAAAGCCTCTTCTTCCGGAATACAGGTATCGGTTACGCGGTTCAGTCCCTGTTCCAGCAGTTCCCATTCCTGCTGTGGGGTAAGGTCGCGGTAATTCGGAACCCTTTTATAATGAGAATGCGCCACCAGGTTCATCACATCTTCTTCCAGGTTGGCACCCGTACAGGAAATAATATGCACTTTATCCTGCCGGATCATTTCGGCCAGGGAAACGCCCAGTTCGGCCGTGCTCATAGCCCCAGCCAGGGTAACCATCATCTTTCCACCTTCCGTTAAATGGGTTTCATAACCCTTTGCCGCGTCCACCAGGGCCGCCGAATTGAAATGCCGGTAATGATGTGCAACAAACTGAGAGATAGGTCCTTTATTCATGATTTTGTTATGTGGAAGGCAAAAATAGAACTTTTGACCGAAGGCCTGAGTTAAGTCACCCCCAGCCTTTAAAACGAGCACCCGGGGTTCAGGGCATACATTTTCAGGATTGAATCAGTACAGTTATTAACTTAATAAACACATATTAAACAGATACGAAACAGGGACTAAACAGGGACCAAACACGAGCAAACTACTTGTTTATTGTATGTTTACTTCTTGTTTTTTATTTGTTTATTTATTATTTATACATAGTTATTCATTTGGCCGGCAATATTGGATTCACAGATTGCCAGGTAAATCCGAAAGCACCGGCATCCAGGTCCCTTAGATCTAAAAAATGTAATTTTGCCTCCGATGAACTACCTGGCGCATGCCTGTCTTTCCTTTGGTGATCCGGATATCCTGGCCGGCAATATGATCAGTGATTTTGTAAAGGGGAAAAAGAAATTCGACTACCCCGACCGGATTCAGATGGGCATCAGCCTGCACAGGAAAATTGACGAATACACCGATAGTCACCCCGCCACCAGACAGGCCAAACAGTATCTGAAAGAGTCAGCAGGACTTTATGCCGGCGCTTTCTCCGACATCGTTTACGACCATTTTCTGGCCAATGATGCCTACGAATTTGAAGAAGGAGTATTGGAAGAATTCGCCCTGAAAACTTACGCGCAGCTCGACCTGAACGAACAATGGCTACCGGAAAGATCCCGGAAATTCTTTTACTATATGCGGCTCCAAAACTGGCTGCTGCATTACCGCTCAACCGAAGGCATCCGCAATAGTTTTCAGGGACTCTGTCGCAGGGCAAAATATATCAGCGATCCCGAACCTGTTTTCGCGGCTTTTATGGAACACTATGAAGAGTTAAAAATGGCCTATGAGTTTTTCTTTCCCCACGTAAAAACTTTCGCATATCACGAACTGCTCTACCTTCGCGGCAGTTGATCCACCATACCAGATAATTTTACCTCCTATGTTCAAAATGAAATCTCTTCTGTTTTCCGGCTTCTTTATTTTTCTGTCCGCTTTCTGTTTTGCCCAGTCAGCTATTCCACCCCTGGATAAATCGCCGATGGATATGTGTTATTATCCCGTGAATTATCCCGTGTTGAAAATTCAGAAAAAAACAGACGCTCCGCCCGTTGCCAGAATTATTTATGGCAGGCCCCAGAAAAACGACCGCAGTATTTTCGGAGACCTGGTACCCTATGATATGATCTGGAGAGTGGGTGCCAATGAAGCCACGGAAATAGAATTTTACCGGGATGTAAAAATCGGCGGCAAAAAAACGCCCAAAGGCCGATATACGCTTTACGCCATTCCATCCACCGACAAATGGACCCTTGTTCTCAATAAAGAAACAGATACCTGGGGCGCTTTTGGATACGATCAGAAAAAAGATATCCTGCGCACGGATGTGAAAGTAGATACCCTTTCCGATGTGATTGACATTTTCACTATCTGTTTTGAAGGCACAGAAAAAAATAAAACCAGTCTCATGATCGGCTGGGATAATAAAGAAGTGCATCTGCCCATCAACTGGTAAACCCCCGACTGACCACCCTAAAAAATAATTATGAAATTTGCTACCCGCGTAATACATGCAGGAATGGAACCCGACCCAAGCACGGGCGCCATTATTCCACCTATTTACCAGACATCCACTTTTGTTCAGGCCGCTCCTGGCGACAATAAAGGATATGAATATGCCCGTTCGGCGAATCCGACGAGAAGGGCACTCGAAACCGCACTCGCTTCGATCGAAAATGCAAAATTCGCGCTCTCCTTCAGCAGTGGCGTGGCGGCTTCCGATGCCGTGATACGACTCCTGCTGCCCGGAGACGAAGTGATCGCCGCCAATGATATGTATGGTGGAACTTTTCGACTGTTCTCTAAAATATTTGAAAAAACGGGCATTCATTTTCACTATGTGAATATGCAGGACCCTGCCAATATCCGCGCGCTCATTAACGACAAAACAAAACTGATCTGGGCCGAAACACCTACGAATCCGCTGATGAATATCGTGGATCTGGCAGCAGTGGCTTCGATCAGCAAAGAAAAAAATCTGCTGTTTTGCGTCGACAACACATTTGCGTCTCCCTATCTGCAAAATCCATTGGATCTCGGAGCGGATATCGTGATTCATTCGGCCACCAAATACCTCGGCGGGCACAGTGATGTGATTCACGGATGCCTGATGATGAATGATCCGGCGCTCCGCGAACATTTGTATTTTATTCAGAAATCCTGTGGCGCCGTTCCTGGTCCGCAGGATTGTTTCCTGGTTCTTCGTGGAATCAAAACACTCGAGCTGCGCATGATCAGGCATTGTGAGAACGGAGAAAAAATTGCGCACTGGTTACGCAGGAATAAAAAAATAGATAAAGTATACTGGTGCGGGTTCAGCGATCATCCGGGTTTTGCCGTGGCGAGCAAACAGATGCGCGGATTCGGCGGCATGATCAGTTTCGAACTGAAAAATAATTCAGCTGAAGAAACAAAGAGAATGTTATCGGCCACCCATTTATTTTCACTGGCTGAAAGTCTCGGTGGCGTGGAATCCCTGATCAGTCACCCCGCCAGTATGACCCATGCCTCCATCCCCAGGGAAGAGAGAATAAAAAACGGGCTCAGTGATTCCCTGATCCGGATCAGCGCCGGCATTGAAGATGCGGATGATCTGATAGAAGACCTGGCTCAGGCGATCGGATAATATGGATGCATTTGAAAATAAACAGGCGCTCCGCGATTTTCTGGAACAGAAAGTGCTCGAATTCAATCAGGAATCTTTTATAGAAAAAGATCCTGTTTCCATACCGCACCGGTTCAGTAAAAAACAGGACATCGAAATAGCGGGACTATTCGCCGCTGTTTTTTCCTGGGGAAACCGTACCACCATCATTCAGAAATCGAATGAACTGATGGATGCCATGGAAGGATCCCCGCACGATTTTATTATTCATCACCGGCCCGCAGATTTGAAACCTTTTCTGAGTTTCAAACACCGCACATTCAATACCACGGACCTCCTGTACTTCTTCCGTTTTTTACAAAGCCACTACCGTTCTTCCGAATCACTCGAGACGGCCTTTCTACCCAAAGCAGCAGATAGAAAAAAAATATCGGAAAATGAATTTGTGAAAGAAGCCCTATCGGTTTTTTACAAAAGATTTTTTTCATTGGAAGGGGCGCCTAAAAGGACAGGAAAACATATTTCGAACCCGGATAAAAATTCCACCTGCAAGAGGCTGAATATGTATTTGCGCTGGATGGTGAGAAAAGACCGGCGCGGCGTTGATTTTGGAATCTGGAAAAAAATTTCAGCAGCGGATTTGATTTGCCCGGTAGATTTACATGTGGCCCGCGTGGCCAGAGGATTTGGATTGATCAGCCGCACGCAGACGGACTGGCAAACGGCTATGGAACTCACTATCGCATTACGCGAAATGGATAGGAAAGATCCCGTAAAATATGATTTTGCTTTATTCGGACTCGGTGTTACAGACAAATACTAGTACATCAGTTCGCGCACTTTCTCCTTGTCCTCTTTTTCCTTTTTCAGATCGAACATCGTTCCGAAAACACGGTCCCAGATAGTAGTGCTTACACCGAAACCTTTGTGATCGTTCTTATAATGGTGAAGATGGTGATTCCTCCAAAGGGGTTTCATCCATTTGAAAGGAGGGTTCCACGCGTGGATCGCATAATGCATGGTTCCATACATCAGATAACCCAAAATGAACCCGGAGAAGAAAACAAAAGCGTATTCCTTCATGGCCAGATACATGATTCCGAAAATCGTGGAAGAGATAATAATGCTCGGAACCGGAGGCATGAAAAGACGTTCCTTATCCCGGGGAAAATGATGATGATTTCCATGCATCACATAGATGAATTTCTGGGCCCTTTCACTTTCCGCAATGGCGTGAAAAGCAAAGCGATGCATGAGGTATTCAAAGAAAGTCCAAAAAAAACCACCTGCCAGAAAAGTGAAAAATATCGTGGTATAACTCAGATCCAGCCGGAAATGGCTGAGGTAAATAAAATAGACAATCACCGGTACATACATGCCCCAGATTACCAACGGATGGGTTTTGGTGAGCATTTCCATATAGGTGTTACGGAAAAGCTGGGCCTGCCCCTTATTGTGAATCTTCTCAAACTTCATTACACAGCATTTATCCTGCAAAAATAGGTCTATAAGCCGAAAGCCTGAAGCCTAAAGCCTAAAACCTGGTTACACAATGTATATCAACACTTTAATCAGGTTAAAGTTCCCTCAGGCTCCAGTTTTGGGCTTTAAGCTTCAGGCTTTGGGCTTTAAGCTGCAGGCTTTGAGTTTTGGGCTTTAAGCTTTAAGCTTTTAGCTTTAGTACCTTTGCACGAATTTAGAAAATAATATGTCGAATCCCGCTTTGTCTGAACAGGAACTGATCCGTCGAGAGAAGTTGAAATCACTTACTGAAATGGGTATTAACGCCTATCCGGCTGCTGCCTACCCGGTAAACGCCAGTGCCGCGGGGATCAAAGCCCACTATTCAGAAGAAAAAAAGGCTGAGTTTGAATCCGTATGCCTGGCCGGCCGTCTCATGAGCATCCGGGATATGGGAAAAGCCAGTTTCGCGGTTATTCAGGACAGCAGCGGCCGTATACAGCTCTATATAAAAAGGGACGATATCGCCCCCGGCGAGGATAAATCAGCTTACGACAAGCTTTGGAAAAACCTGGTGGACCTGGGTGATATCATCGGAGTGAAAGGCTATGTCTTCGTTACAAAAACAGGGGAAACCTCTGTTCATGTCAGGGAACTCACCCTTCTTTCCAAGGCCCTGAAACCCATACCCATCATCAAAGAAAAGGAAGGCGAAACCTTCGATGCGGTGACCGATCCCGAATTCCGTTACCGTCAGCGTTATGCCGATCTGATCGTGAATCCGCAGGTCAAGGAGGTGTTCATCAAAAGGACCAAAATGATCAACAGCATGCGCGAATTCATGAATCATGAAGGCGCGCTGGAGGTCGATACACCGGTTCTGCAAACCATCCCCGGAGGCGCCGCGGCGCGTCCCTTTGTAACCCATCACAATGCGCTGGATATCCCCTTTTATTTGCGCATAGCGCCGGAACTCTATCTCAAACGTCTCATCGTGGGCGGCTTCGACTGGGTGTATGAATTCAGCCGGAATTTCAGGAACGAGGGCATGGACCGAACCCATAATCCCGAATTTACCATCCTGGAATTTTATGTTGCCTACAAGGATTATTTATGGATGATGGAAACCACCGAAGCCATGCTGGAAAAAGCAGCCATGGCCGTAAACGGATCCACGGCAGCCGTTGTGGGAGATAAGGAAATCAATTTCAAAGCTCCTTATAAAAGAATCAGCATTTACGATGCCATTAAAGAATCTACCGGCGCCGATGTATCGGCGATGGACGAAGAAAACCTGCGGGCACTTTGTCACAAACATCATATCGCGGCCGACAACAGTATGGGGAGGGGAAAACTGATCGACGCCCTTTTCGGAGGCACCAGTGAACATCTGTACATTCAGCCCACATTTATTATTGATTACCCGGTTGAAATGAGTCCGCTGACCAAAAAACACCGCTCCAAAGAGGGACTCGTGGAAAGATTCGAGCTCATCATCAACGGCAAGGAAATCGCCAATGCCTACTCCGAGTTAAACGATCCCATTGATCAGCGCGATCGCTTTGAACAGCAGGTAGAACTCATGAAAAGAGGGGATGAAGAAGCCATGTTTATTGACTACGATTTCCTGCGGGCCCTTGAATATGGTATGCCACCCACTTCCGGTATTGGCATCGGCATCGATCGTTTGTGCATGCTGCTCACCAACCAGCCCTCGATACAGGATGTGTTGTTGTTTCCGCAAATGAAACCGGAACAGGGTTAAAGCCTTTTTTAGCTCAAAGCTTTTTTTAGCTCAAAGCTTAAAGCTCAAAGCCTAAAACTGTTTTCTGATCCATCATCAAAACTGGTTTTGGGCTTTAAGTTTTAGGCCTTAGGCTTAAAAAAAGAAAAAAGCCCCGAATAAATTCGGGGCTTAAATGTGTTTGTACTTAACCTAACCGTTACCAAGTTGGTCATTCAATAGGGTACAAATTCACTTCGCAGGATTTGGTCTTTCTATTGGAATTTGGATTTTAACTGTCTGTGATTGTTCTCTGCTAAACAGAATGGTTGGTTTCATAGTTAGCTTTTCGGAGGATTTGGACATTTGGACCGCTTAACCGAGCATCAATCACGATGACGATGTAAACATACAAATCACGCATTCCTCGGCAAGAGCAGTTGCGCTCGATCTGCTATTTATGGTATTTACCGTCAAATTTCGTAAAACTACGTATTAAGCTAAAAGCAGAAAGCTTAAAGCCTAAAACAACTGTTTCATTGGCAGGAGATTGGTTGATTTTCTATATATGAGGAAAAAGACCTGCCCGGATACCCTAATTAAAAAGACTTAGAAAAGCGCGTTTCGCTAAATCCGTGATTCGGGTGATTTCGGGGTTGGATTTGGGGCTTTTGCCATAAGTTTTAGGCTTTGGTTTTAGGCTTTAGGCTTAAAACGGTTTTAAGCTTAAAACGGTTTTAGGCTTTGAGCTTTAGGCTTTAGGCTTAAAAAGGCTTTAGGCTTAAAAAGGCTTTAGGCTTAAAAAAAATTAATTTTTCGGCATTCCGTTGGCAGGAAAAGCAAAAGGCCCCGTAATCTGATAAATGGTATAACCACTGAAATCCTGCGGGGCTTCCAGTCCGGTCCCGTAAAGCACGGTGCCCCCGGCTTTATGAATCTGCACGGGCTTGTCGGTATAAAATCTTTGCCCTTTCTGATCCCACCAGAGTTCTTTGCAGTAGAGGGTATCACCCTTCACGATATTTTTCACCACCACATTATCACGCAGAAAAACTTTCCCCTCCTGTTCCCGGTATTTGCCATAGTTGGCATCCATGACACTTTCAATTTTCAGCGTGGAGTCGTTATAAAAATCCACGTGCAGGGTATTGGGAAATTCAACGTAGGGTGAATCGGATTCACTTCTGCGCATATAGGGAGCCGTTAGTTTGGCTTTGACCTTGGCGCTCTCACTCATATAAGCGGTTATTTTCTTTCCCTCATCCACGCCCAGGTGTTTCTGCCGGTAGTTGGGCAAATCCTTTTCATTGTTTTCACAGGCGGCAAATAATCCGCACAGGAACAACAACCGGAAACTGTATTTGAGTAAAGCCTTCAATGGGTAAAATTAAATTCACTGATTACATAAAGCCCCTTAAAAATGAGATCCGGATCCACCGTGATCTTTTTCTTCAGAAAGGGCATAAAATAATGTGCGTCTCCGCCGGTCATCAGTATATGCAGATTACGATACCGCTCTTCATAAGCTTCTATCACGCCGTCGATTTCTTTGGCTATGCCGAAGATGACGCCTGACTGGATATTGGTTTTTGTATCATAGCCCAGCAGCGGAAAATTCCAATGCGGATGAACCAGCGGCAGTTTAGCGGTAAATAACTGAAGAGATTTAAACCGCATTTCCATTCCGGGTGAAATGCTTCCGCCTGTAAACTGGTGATAACGGTTAATATAATTGAATGTGATGGCCGAGCCGAGCCCCACCACCAGATTGTTTTTATCCGGAAAATAATGGGCGGCTGCCACCACCAGCGCGAGCCTGTCCGCCCCGATTGTTTCAGGTTTTCCGACCGGCGTGGTAATGGGAACTTTTGAATGGTGATCCAGTTTATGAAACCTTGTCCTGGCTTTCAGAATCTCTTCCACAACTGGCGGATGATCCACCACCGACGATAAAATACTTTTATCCGGCTGATACACTTCAATACAGGCCTTCAATTGTTCCGCAACTTCATCGGTGAAGACGCCGGTATGCCGGATTTCGCCGTTTAAAAAAACAGCCCATTTCAAACGGGTATTACCAAAATCGAGACAAAGGGTTTTCGACATGTTCTTATCAGTTCGGCTGTTGAGGCTGATTATTCAAATCGGAAGGAAGATAAATTTTTAAAATGACCATTCAGTATAATCCTTTCTTTTAACAGTTCCATTTCAGCTACCACAGGAAGCACTTTGCCCAAATGCCTTTTCAGGTATTCCTGCCGCTGCTCTTCGCGGAACAATCCGAGCAACTCATATTCCTCTTCCAGGGAAAGACCTGCATGATGAGCCAGGTCGTAGGCATTCAGGTCGTCATCGGATTTTTTGAAATCCTTGCTGATATTCAGGATACGGTGAAGCTCACGGATGGCCTTGATGACAGCCGTCAGTAAATCCTTTCTTGGATACACATCGATTGTCTCCGGATAATTCACAATAGCGCCGCTGTATAATTTATCCGGAATCTTTTTGATGATTTCCAGTATCCTGAATACGCTGGTGCCCTGGGTTATGATATCCATTTCGCCATTGTCGTATTCTTTTACGATCTCTGCAATGTTCACCAGGGTTCCGAATTCGGCCACATTGCCATTGATCACGGCAGGCACACCAAAAGGTTTTTTACTGCTGAAACATTCCTTCACCAGTTCTTTATAGCGCGGCTCGAAAATATGCAGATTGAGTACTTCCCCGGGATAGACCACCACGTTGAGGGGAAATATCGGAATAAAATTCGTCATGTTTTCAATTCTTGAATGATAGGCTCTGTGCCCGGATAACCTGAAATCAGCCGACAAAATTAACCGCTGTATCTTCTTTATTTGAAAATTTCTTTTAAAATCCCCCGCAGCCGGGTCCTGTATTTTAACTTATTTTTGGTTCTATGTCAGTTCCCATCGGGCCAAAGCCTGCACTAACCGTCGCTGCGCTGCAGACAGGCGATTTTCAAACCCTCGCGAGGGCCATTTCCCTGGTAGAAAATTCAAAACCGGGAGCTGATGAGTTGTTAAAGTCGCTGACTTACCATCCCGTTCCTGTTATTGGCATTACCGGGCCGCCAGGCGCAGGCAAAAGCACGCTGGTGGATGTTTTGGTTAAGCAGTTTATCAGCGAGGGGAAAAAACTGGCCATACTTTGTATTGATCCCTCATCTTCCTTTCATTCCGGCGCATTGCTGGGCGACCGGATACGTATGAACCGCTGGTACAACGAACCGCTGGTTTATATCCGGTCCATGGCCAGCCGCGGTGCCGTAGGCGGATTGAATCCCCGCATTTTTCAAATCACCGACCTGCTGTCCAATGCGGGTTTTGATTATATAATTATAGAGACGGTCGGGGTCGGACAAACGGAAGTGGATATCACGCGGCTGGCCGACCAGGTGGTGCTGGTACTCGTTCCGGAATCCGGGGATGATATACAAACCATGAAATCGGGCATTATGGAAATCGGCGATATTTTCGTGGTGAATAAATCGGACAGGCCGGGCGCTGATCAGTTTTTCGAATCTTTGAAATCTTCCATTCACTATCAGACCGCCAAGTCCCCTGAAGAAATTCAGTTTGTACAAACCGTTGCGTCTGAAGAGAAGGGCGTGGCTGAATTGTATCAGATGATTCTTGAGAAATCAAAGACATTAAAAACCCACCGGTCACTTCAGCGTTTTGCAGAAAAAATATGGCAGCTGATTGCCGCCAGGCGTATGAGCGATATTACTGCAGAAGTACTCGAATCTTCGGTTGAACAGGCGATGAAAGAAAAAGATTTTAATGTTTACCGGTTCGCAGAGAAATTTTCGGGCATGAAATAAGCGAAGGCAACTATATATTTGAATTTCTACTCATGCACAGCGTCTATTATAAAAGAATTACTTTATGGCTCCTGTTACTGTTTAAAACAGGGCTGATTTTTTCCCAAATAACAAAGGTCCCCAAACCCAAGATCCCGGATGAAATATTTTCTTTCTCCGCACCGGAAGAAAAAGGGTTTTCCTCAAAAGGCTTATGTGATATATTTAATTATGTGAAAGAAAACAAAATAAATATTCACAGCCTGTTAATCGTACGGAATAAGAAGATCGTACCTGATGCCTATTTTTATCCTTTTCGCTCAGATTTACGGCATGATATAGCATCCTGCACAAAATCAATAACATCCATACTTATTGGCATAGCCATAGATAAAGGCTATATAAAGAGTGAAGATCAATTGGTTTCAACATTTTTCCCGGAGATCAAACGAACAGGTACGGGTTATGCTATCAAAGATTAATAAATACCTGATTGATTTTAAAATGGGTGATAATGGAAACGAGGTTTTGATTAAGGAAGGGACCCATAAAATCAATGAAGTTTTTCCGGTGTCAATAATGGACTAAAAAGAAAACAAAGCGTGTTTTGCGGTTATCAGGCTATTTAAAGAAAGACTTTATTTGAGAGAAGCCCGAAACTTTTTAAATCCATTCTTCAGCTTCGCCGATAGGGGAAGCTGCGGTTCGGAAAGCGGACCGGTAAATGGCTCGCCGCTGCGGAGAAAATTTTTAGTGAAGGTCCGGGCGCTCATTCCCCATTTGGAAATAAACGTATAATAGCCTGCGTTTCGAACCATCCGCGTAGTTGATTTCCCGCCAAAATGATAGACCCTGCTCTTACTAACGCCTTTGAACAAACGAATTCCTACCTGCCATAACTTCATGGAAAAGTCGGGATCGGAATAGAGACCGGGAGAAAATTCAATACTGTAACCGCCCACCAGATCCCAGGTTTTCTTATGAACCACATTGGGAGGCCAGGTAGAACCCTGCCAGTCCGGTTTATCCAGCCCTGCAAACTGATCAGACAATTCCTGTTCGCGAAAGGTTTCCGGATTCGAGCCAAAGTTCCTGACGATAACACAATTATTTCCGGTATGCACGGGCTCTATAGCAGTTCCCGAGAGAAAAAAAAGCATCATGCCCGATATCCGTGATGGCCGTTTTAAGTTCTTTATCCCAACCGGAACAAACAAACATATCGTCATTGAGATATAAAAAATAATCGGCTGTAGCCAGGGTCCTGCATTGATTCAATGCATAACACACGCCAATATTTTTTTCTGAATAAGTATAACTCAGATCCTTCTGGGATCTGACCCATTCGAGGGTACCGTCGCTGCCTTCATTCACATGAACAATAATCTGATGGTGGCAGCGGGAATTCAGACGCAGACTTTTAATACAGAGTTTCAGATAAGGTAAATTGTTCCAGGTTGGAATAAATATGGAGAAGACGGGAAACTCCACAGAAACTAATCTGTAATCGTTAACCATAACATTCTCTTCCGGAAAATCAAACATGAAAAATGAATAGTGGTTACCTGTTCTGCTTCCACCACCGGTAACCGATGATGCCTCCGATGGCCAGAGGAGTGAAAGCGAGGTAGATGATACCGGCATTAAAAGCTTTACCGGGTTTTTCCCCCATTTGCTGCGTAGTGCGCGTACAGATGGAGCATTGGGAATAGCTTTTAACTGAACCCAGGCTGAGAAAAATAATCAGTAAGGACAAACCCGTTTTTCTTTTCATGTTCACCGATTCAGCTGCAAAAATACGAATAATGCGGAAGCCATGAAACGATAAATTAGGGCGGCAAACCCTCCTAAAGACGCAAAAAAAGAGCACCCCACCGGATGCTCTTTTATATTTTATCAGAAAGTCAGCACGTCAGAGCCTCATACTCCTGTACTCCTTTACTTCTGTACTCCTGTACTTCTGTACTCCTGTACTCTCAGCTGACCTCTTCTGTTTTCAGCATCTTCTGAAACTTCTTCCGGGTATCCTCGTCGAGGATGGTCTTGCGGAGGCGGATGATTTTAGGGGTCACTTCGATGCACTCATCCTGCTGGATATATTCCATACATTCTTCGAGGGTCATCTGGATTTTGGGAATGATACGAACCGAATCGTCACTTCCGCTAGCGCGCATATTGGTCAGCTGTTTGCCTTCCGTTGCATTCACGATCAGGTCTCCCGGCTTGATATGCTCGGCGATGATCTGACCTACGTATACATCTTCTCCCGGATCCACAAAGAAAGATCCGCGATCCTGTAATTTGTCAATGGAATAACCAGTGGTCGTGGCCTGGTTTTTAGCAATCAGCACCCCGTTACTTCTGCCGGGAATCGGACCCTTCCAGGGTTTGTATTCCAGGAAACGATGGGCCATTACGGCTTCTCCGGCAGTGTTGGTGAGCATACTGGAACGCAGACCGATCAGACCGCGGGAAGGAATTTCAAATTCGAGATGTTGCATATCTCCCTTGGTTTCCATCACCAGCAGTTCGCCCTTACGACGGGTAACCATGTCGATGACTTTACCGCTATAATCATTCGGAACATCTACCACCAGGTTTTCAAAAGGCTCGGATTTCTTACCGCCGATTTCCTTTACGATTACCTGTGGCTGTCCAACGGTTAATTCATATCCTTCCCTTCTCATGGTTTCAATCAGGATACCCAGATGGAGGATACCGCGACCGAAAACGAGAAAGCTGTCCGCAGATCCGGTGTCTTCCACACGGAGCGCGAGGTTCTTTTCTGTTTCCTTCATCAGACGGTCCCGCAGATGGCGGGAGGTCACAAACTTTCCGTCTTTTCCGAAGAAAGGCGAGTTGTTGATGGAAAACATCATACTCATCGTGGGTTCATCCACACTGATCAGCGGTAAAGCTTCTGGTGTTTCCGGATCACAGATGGTATCGCCGATATTGAAGGTTTCGAGACCGACAACGGCACATATATCACCACAAAAAACTTCTGTTGCTTTCTTTTTTCCGAGAGATTCAAAAACGTAGAGTTCTTTCACCTTGGATTTCTTAATGGATCCGTCGGCCTGCATCAGCACGATGTTCTGACCTTCGCGGATGGTTCCGCGGGCCACTTTACCACCGCAATTCTTCCTAAGAAAGAAGAATAATCGAGTGAGGTGATCTGCATCTGGGTAGGACCTTCGTTCACCACAGGGGCAGGAACATATTTCAGAATACCATCCAGCAATGGAATGATATCTGTTGTCGGCGTCAGGGATTCATTGAACCAGCCATTCTTACCGGATCCGTAAAAAGTGGGGAAATTGAGCTGTTCTTCGCTGGCGTCGAGATTGTAAAACAATTCGAACACGGCTTCGTGTACTTCATCGGGGCGGCAATTGGGTTTGTCCACCTTATTGATGATCACCATGGGTTTCAGACCCAGGTGTAAAGCCTTCTGAAGTACAAAACGGGTCTGCGGCATCGGGCCTTCAAAAGCATCCACAAGCAGCAAAACACCATCGGCCATTTTAAGTACCCTTTCCACTTCTCCGCCGAAGTCAGCATGGCCGGGGTATCGATGACGTTTATCTTAACTCCCTTATACATCACCGAGGCATTCTTACTGAAAATGGTGATGCCTCTTTCTTTTTCAAGATCGTTGCTGTCCATGATCAGCTCACCGGTATCCTGGTTATCCCTGAATACTTTGGTGGCGTGTAATATCTTATCTACCAGCGTGGTTTTGCCGTGATCTACGTGCGCAATAATCGCAATGTTCCTGATCTCCATAATTGACTTTACTTTTTGCGGCCTCAGCCTTATTTCGAGGCGCAAAGGTAGTCAATTTTCCCCGTATTCGGAAGCGTTTCCGGCCCGGGTTGAAGCGTTTACAGAATCATAACAAATAACGGGTCAGTTATACCCTGACGTATATCTTTTTCTTATCCAGATAAAGACCTACCAGCCAGCAGAATAACATCCAGGAAATGGCAAAAAGCAGAGATCCAAGATAGAGTCCAGCATGTCTGAAAACATTCAGATAGAGCCAGGTGGCGAGATTGACGCCGGCCTCCGGATGAATCATATCCATGATGGTGACGCCCACTTCAGAAACCAGGTATATAAACAGGGGATTTCTGCCGAAGACCGTGAAAAAGCGTGTCCAGTTGGTTCGTCCCAGAAAATCCACCACATAGATGATCGCAGAGATGATCACGCAGTCAATTCCGACCGTGTACACCACAAAAGAGCTGCTCCACAATTTTTTGTTAATGGGAAAGGAGAGATCCCAGAAATAGCCAATCACGATCAGTGAAAAACCGACCAGCAGCAGTTTGGTCAGACCCTCGAAGGTCTTGCCCTTCTCCTGGATAAACTTACCCACCATATAACCGAAAGTCACGTTCACAACCGCCGGCAAAGTGGACAGCCAGCCCTCCGGATCAAAAGCGACGCCTTCTCCATGATACATATGATTGGGTCCCATCAGCCACATATCCAGTTTATAACCCAGGTTGCCGGTCATGGCCAGCGGGTCGGGCGCATCCCCACCCCATAACATGAGCGCCCAGTAGAGCAAAAGAATGGAAATGGAAATACTGATCACGGTTCCCGGCTTGAAATAATAGATCAGCAGGGAAGCCATGCAGTAAGCCAGGGCAATACGCTGCAGCACCCCCAGGATACGGGTGTGCGAGATGGGAGCGAAAAGCATATTGTGTGCGTGGTCGGTATAATAAAAAGGGAACCAGTAGAGCAGAAATCCGCAGAGGAAAATGATGGCCGTTCTTTTAAATATTTTGCCCAGCACCTGTGACTGGCTGAGGGTATGCCATTTAGCCATAACAAAACTCATGGCATTCCCCACGGCGAAAAGAAAGGAAGGAAAAACGAGATCGGTGGGCGTAAATCCATGCCAGTGGGCATGTTCGAGCGGAGAATAAGTAAACTTGCTTCCCGAAGTATTTACGATGATCATAAAACAGATCGTCATCCCTCTGAAAACATCCAGGGCCAGAAATCGTTGTTTTGGTTCAACAGTCATTGATGAAAATTTAAGTAAGGGGTTGGGTCTCCAAGTTCGGAAACTATCCCCAATGGGTAAAGAAAGAAGGTGGTTTTCTTTTTTGAAAATGTCTTTTACCTGAACTTGCGGACATGGTTCGCAAAATTATTTACCTGATCAATCCCATCTCCGGAACCAGAAAAAAGGAGTTGATCAAAGACCTGATCATTCGCAAAACCCGGGCAGAGGGTATCGATTTTGATATCCTGCCCACAAGGGCCGATGGCGAATACGATTATCTGAAAAAAATAATTCAGAAAGAATCCGTAACGGATGTGGTGATCTGCGGTGGCGACGGAACGGTGAATGCCGTGGTTAAAGCCCTGCAGGGCATTTCCGTTCATATCGGTATTCTGCCCATGGGTTCAGGAAACGGTCTCGCCTTTGCAGCGAAAATTCCAAAGCAGCCCGGCCGGGCGCTCGACATTATATTTAAAGGCAATGCCTATCCCACCGATGCATTTACGATCAATGAAAAATTCTCCTGCATGCTCTGTGGTATTGGTTTCGATGCGGCGGTTGCCCACGAATTTGCCAAACAGAAAACGCGCGGACTGCAAACCTATATCCGCATTTCCACGATGCAGTTTCTCAAATGCAAACCTTATCCTTTCGAAATCAAACTGAAGGACCGCATCCTGAAAACAGATGCTTATTTTATCAGCGTGGCCAACAGTAACCAGTTTGGAAACAACGTGACGATTGCGCCGAAAGCGAGTCTCGACGATGGTTTGCTGGATGTGGTGATCGTAAAAAAAATGAACAAGATCAGCCTGCCTTTCTCCGTTCTTTTTCAGGTGGCCGGAAATAACAGACCCAAACACGCCATGGATCTGGGCAACAAAAACAATATTCTTTATCTGCAAACCGATAAAATCAGCATTCGTAATCCTTCTCTCGCCCCTCTTCATATTGACGGCGATCCCACAAATACAAGTTCTTCATTCAAAATTCGCGTAATAAAAAGCTGCTTTTATTTGCTTAAGGCCTAAAGCCCATTTTAAGCCTAAAGCCTAAAGCAAAAAGCCTAAAACCCTTGTTTGAGCCCAAAGCTTAAAGCCTAAAGCCCAAAGCAAAAAGCCCAAAACCTTTTTGGTGACTGAATAAAAACCAGTTTTAGGCTTTAAGCTTTAAGCTTTAGGCTTAACTAGGGATTCATGAGTTCAGAAACGCTTTTAAAAATCTGCTGATTAAGCGAGTTATCAACTGCATTGGCGATATCCAGCTTTTCCTGGCGGCTCAGATGGAAATTCAGCGCGGCGCCTTCGTTGGCGAGTTTCGGTTCGTACTGAAAAGTCATTTTATAAAAGCGGTTGTCGCCCATATATCCTTCCATCACACTCAGCAGATCGTTCTGATTATATTCCTGCATTTTGTACCAGTTCACCTGGATCAGCAACAGCGGCTTGGTGATGATCTCGGTAATGTTTTTCGATTCGAAGGGATTTTCCCATCCGCCCGTTTTGCGGTCGCGTATCTGAATCAGCAGCACTCCCCTTGTATTCTTCAGAATCCAATCGTGGAACACATCCACGAAACGGATGCCGACCTGTTCGCCGAAATTATCGCGAAATCCCGCATCCATCACATCGATCACGGGCTCAGAGGGCAGCCATACATTGGGCAGGACGTAGGGGAAAGTGGCATTCATACGCAGGGCCGTGAGCATGCGCATATTCATCGGGTCCTGTTTGCTGAAAAACTGTCCGAAGTCGACCGCGTCAGGATCGATGGTTTTAATTCTGGAGCTGTCGAAAACGGGGCGCATCAAAAAACTAACTGGCTGGGTGCTGATGAGCATCGTGCGACTGTCCCTCGTAATCACCGAACTGAATAACATCATCGGTATGCGCGCGGCGGCTTCATCGGGTGCCAGGTCACGCAGCTGCCGGTCCAGAATCCCACCCGTATTTTTATTTAATTTCTGTTCGAATGCATAACCCCGGTCCTTGATGTATTCATAATCGCCCACTTTGAATTTTTGTGCCGGCGAAAAAAGATCCCTTGCCACGAAGGAAGAAAACAACGGATTGAGCAGGTCGCCTGAAATCGAATCGGTATAGCGGTGGTCGTCGGGATTGATCGTCGAATCTTTATAAGACCTCAGCCGGGAGAGCTCGCGATAATAGGCCGCACCAAACATGCCGCCCGAGGCGCCGGTGATCATAAAGGTTTTGTCCATCAGCCGACCTTCGTTCTGGCGGTCGAGGCGCTGCAGGATATTCATGGTGAATGCAGCACTGCGGCTGCCACCGCCACTGGTATTGATGATAATCATCAGTGGCTTTTCTTCCTTTTGTTTCTTCTTCCAGTTTTCCAGAATCTGAATCATATTGGCTTTGTCTGCCGCCACTTTATCGTAGGAACACATGTCGAGCAGATGGTCACGATCATATACCGGCCGGTCGGCGCGGTTGGTATAATTCAATCCGTAAGCTTTGTTCGTCGGATCGATTACTTCGTAACGGTATAAAATATTCATAATAAAAAAAAGCAAAACGAGAAAAGGAATACTCCAGCTCTCCATGAAATAGGAAAAAGCGCCCGACACGGCCAGCAGGATCGAGAAGAAAAGGAAGATACTCGCGGCAGCAGGCAACTGGAAAGCCGGTTCGTCCATAAAAAATCCAACGATAACCAAAAACAGGAAGGCAATGAAGATGGACAGAATGGCGGAAAAATGATGCCTGCTGAAAATACGTTCGATAAATTCCTTGCTGTAATGCGATACATCACGGACCTGCTTAACCGAAAAGGGTGCGTTCAGATACCAGTTCACTTTAATCAGCCGGCTGCTGTTCACCTGCACATCCTTCGACCTGAACTGTGACTTAAACAATTTCGGGTTTGCAATCAGGGGAGTCATCTGCCGCTTGATGGTGCGGTCGGCCCCGAAGAAATAAACCAGGGAGAGACCGATCACCAGAAAGAAGCCTGTAAGGAATCCCGCGATCAGCCAGGCGATCTCCCCGTTGGTCATCAGTTCCTTCGAGCTGTCGAACTCGATGACTTTGAAAAAATAAAAAATCATCAGACTGCCGGGAAGTATAAAATTATTAGTACAGTATTTCAGAAAGGGCCGGGTGGTGGTGGCAAGAAAGCGGAAATGCCTGCTGTAGAGAATGAAGGTGGTCACGTTCCAGCACATGATGAATGCACCGGCGGCGGCACCCACGATGGCGCCACTGAGGGCATTCACATGATCGAGGTATTCGGGCGCGAGGAACAGCGCATCAGCGCCAAAGGAATGCATTAAACCACCCGATATGGTAGAGAAAAGAATAAGCCAGAACAGCAGGAGCAGCTGGTACTTTTTCAGATAAAGCAATATCAGCTGAATCGGAAATGAAAAATAAACGGCTTTCAGGTATTTGATCATGCTGCCAGGATCTAAGAAAACAAAGGTGAAAAATAAACCGGTTTGGGCTTTTCTTGATCTTATCCTAACGGAAAGACCGGTTTAAAATTACTTCGAAACGGGCCTTAGTACATAGATCGCATAAATCAGGCTGAAAAGCAGGAGCATACCGTTCAGCTGGTGCAAAAGGGCCACCCAGTCAAAGGCAACCCAGCGGTTGGCCTGGATACCCGGACTGAACAGCAGGGCCAGTATACCCAGCAGAATCTGCAGGGAAACGAGTGCGAGGGGTGTGAGCAGCCGCATGCGCTGGCTGCGGATAATGCCCGATTGGAACAGCCTGGCCGTCCAGGCAAGAATTCCCAGCAGGATGATATAAGCGAGATTTCTGTGAATAAAATGAATCATCACTTTATTGCCGATGAAATTGATCCAGTGCGGGGTTTCGCGCCACAGGTTAGCCGGTATCCAGTCTCCGTTGATCGTTGGCCAGGTAGGTGCCACGGCGGCGGCCTTGTTTCCGGCCATCAGGGCGCCGTATAAAAGCTGAAAAAATACCAGCACGAGAAGCCCGATGGAAAAAGCGCGGATGCCGCGGGCATTACGTATGCGGGTAACCGGAAATAAAAGTTTCAGGGAAAACCAAAATGCATAAGAGATGAGTCCGATGGCAAAAATAAAATGCAGGGCAAGCCGGGTAGGTTTTACATAAATCGCATCGCCTGTGAGACCGCTGGCCACCATAATCCAACCGATAACAGCCTGCAGCATGCCCAGGCCAAACAAAATGAGCAGGGGCATGATCATTTCACTCTTCAGTTTACGCTTGTACAGCAGAATAACAAAACCCACCAGGAATACAACGCCAACCAGTCGCGCCCAGAGCCGGTGAAACCATTCCCAGAAAAAAATAAATTTGAAATCGGAAAGACTGAACCCGGCATTGAGTAAATGATATTGCGGGGTCTGTTTGTATTTGTCAAATTCCACTGCCCATTCTCCTGCGTTTCTCGGAGGTATGGCTCCGGTAATGACGTTCCACTCTGTAATAGAAAGGCCGGAGCCTGTCAACCGGGTGATACCGCCGAGCAAAACCTGTATGAACAACATGCCGGTCCCCGCCAGCACCCAATAGGCCACGGCCTGGTTGGCGGACCTCGTTTTCCAGAGAACCATAGAACAAAATTAATTCATAGTCGCCCTCTCTCGATAAACTATTATTTTTGTTCAAAGAATAATTTTTGCTCAAAGCATTTCATCATTCCGGTATGGTTGAAGCAGGTTGCGATGAAGCAGGGCGTGGCTGTTATGCGGGTCCCGTGTTTGCGGCCGCAGTGGTACTTCCGCCTGATTTTCATCACCCCCTGCTGAATGATTCCAAACAGGTAGCCGCTGAAATCCGTTTTGAACTCAGAACCTATATCGAAGCCCATGCCCTGGATTTTGCCGTGGAGCAGGTGGGCAATGAAGAAATAGATGAGATCAATATTCTGAAAGCTTCTTTCAAAGCCATGCACAAGGCCATTGATAAATTGAAGAAGCCCCCTCAGTTTCTGCTGATCGACGGACATATGTTTTATAAATACAAACGGGTTCCTCATCAGTGTGTCGATGAAGGGAGATGGCATCTATGCCTCCATTGCTGCAGCGAGTATCCTGGCTAAAACATACCGCGACGACTATATGCGGCAATCTGCATTACGAGTACCCGCACTACGGCTGGTTCAACAATAAAGGTTACGGAACTGCCGAACATCGCAAGGGAATTGAAACACATGGCCTTTGTCCATACCACAGGAAAAGCTTCAACATACAGTCGAAACTGGCGGAGCTGTTTGAGTAGTACAGGAGTACAGGAGTACAGAAGTACAGGAGTACAGGAGTACAGGAGTACAGGAGTACAGAAGTACAGGAGTGGAGGAGTGGAGGAACACCATTAATCTATAATCAATAATTCCTGATTAGTATAATGTTTTTTTTTCCTGAATATCTGGAGCTTGAAGATGAACGGGTATTGATGAGACCCCTCCAATCCAGAAGATCTTGAATTTCCTTCTGACATTTGCAGAACAGGAACCGGAGTCTGTGGAAATACTCCGCAGTCAGTGCCGCGGGCAGGAGAAAAGGGAATGAAGAAATTACATTGATACAGCCATTCAGGAAGAGAGAATTCAAAAAAAGGGAGTATCCCTTTTATCATTTTTGACAAACAGGCCAATGCATTACGCAGGAAGTTCAGCCGGTTTTATGATATCAATCTTTCTTTTGCAACAGCACACAGCTCGGATATACCTGGTATGGAAAGAAATTTCAACGCAGCGGACTCAACAGGCATTGTAAATTGTTAATGTTATGTTATGCGTTTGAGCAATGGGGCATGGAGCGGGTTGAATTTCGTGCCGATGCCCGCAACGAAAGATCCATTCAGGCAATGAAAAATATCGGATGCATTTCAGAAGGTATACTGCGCAGCAATATGCCCCTGGCTAATCAAAGCATTCGCAGGGACTCCATTGTTCTTTCGATATTAAAAAAGGAATGGTTTGATTCGGTGAAGTTCAATTTGCAAGGAAAGATTCGATGACTGTTGACCGAATCACTCCTGTACTTCTGTACTCCTGTACTCTCATACTTTCCTACTACTCCGCCTCCCACGCTCCCGCTCCCTTCCTCACCATCACGGCATCACCGGAAGTGTAGTCAATAATGGTAGACGGAATCATATGACCGGGGCCGCCGTCAATGACGATATCCACGAGGTTTTTAAACTGTTCGTAAATGATCCCGGGATCGGTGTATTCCTCTACCAGTTCGCCCGGAAGGGAAGTGCTCAGTACGGGATGTCCGAGCTTTTTCACAATGGTGCGGGCGATCAGGTTGTCGGGCACGCGCAGACCGATGCTGTTTTTCAGGCTCTTCAGAATTTTCGGCACCTCCTTGCTGGCGGGCAGAATAAAAGTATAGGGACCGGGCAGATGATTCTTCAATACCCGGTATAATGGTGTGGAAATGCTCTTGGTATAACTGCTCAGATCGCTCAGGTCGTAACAGACAAAGGAAAGCTGTGCCTTGGCCGGATCGATCTGCTTGATCCGGCAGATCCGTTCGATGGCTTTATGCTGGAAAATATCGCAACCGAGACCGTAAATGGTATCCGTAGGATAAATGATGATTCCGCCCGACAGGAGGCAGTCCGTGATGGTGTTAATATTTCTTTCCTGCGGATTATCCGGATGAACTGTAAGAAGCATGACACAATGTAAGGAGGCAATCCCGCAACTTTGAGTCCTTTAAGCTGTTTGCTGTAATTTTATAAAAACTCCCGATATGCAGTTACGACCGGTTGACCGGGTGGATGAACTATCTCCAGAGGATTTCAGGAAGAATTATTACGGACCACTCAAACCACTAGTTATTACGGGCATGGCAAAAAACTGGCCGGCCTATTCCAAATGGAACTGGGATTATTTTAAAGCCGTAGTGGGAGATGTGAATGTGGGTGTTTATAATAATGTAAAAAGTGATGCCTATACGCCCATCAATACCGCCGACGATTATATGCTATTCGGAGAATACATTGATATGATCCGTAAAGGTCCGGCGGAATGGCGCATATTTCTTTTCAATCTGTTTGAACACGCCCCGTCCATCATAAAGGATTTCAGCTGGCCCGAACAATATTGTCGCGGATTCGTAAAGAAATTCCCGATGTTATTTACCGGTGGCCAGGGTTCTGTTACGCATATGCATTTTGATATTGATCTCTCCCATATATTTCACACGCAGTTCATGGGAAAGAAACGCATTCTTCTTTTCCCGCACGAAGAGCAACATAAACTCTACCGGAAACCCTGGGAGGTTTTGAGTATGGTGAATTTTGAAAAATATTACGATTCAGAAAAAAGTCAGCTGGACTATGATCGTTTTCCCGCGCTAAAGCTGGCCAGGGGATATGAGCTGATTCTCGGTCATGGGGAAACTTTGTTTATGCCTGCGGGATACTGGCATCATATGGAATATATCGACAGCGGATTTGCGATGAGTCTGCGCTCACTTCAGCCGGGTATCAGTGGAAAAATTAAAGGCGCCTGGAATCTTTTCGGTATGCGACATCTCGACACGCTGATGAAAAAAACCGCACCAGCCTGGTGGTATAATTATAAGAAGGAAAAGACTTTTGCGGAAGCAAGCAGAGAACTGAGTATTAATTATTGAATATTAATTATTGATTATTGATTTCACTCCTGTACTTCTGTACTTCTGTACTTCTGTACTCCTGTACTCCCTTATTCCTGTACTAAGAAATACTCCACGTCTCTCTTCCTCTCAGCAGCTTGTTCAGATCGCCTTTGCCTTTGGTTTTAATCACTTCTTCCACCTGCCTGTTCAGCATGTCTTCGTAGCAGGCGCGCTGGTTCGCATAAAAAACACCAAAGGGACGGGGGAAATGATCCGGAAGATGGGGATCGTCAAACATGCGCACGAGTGACTGCGCCTTATAAAGATTCGTTTCATCATGAATCCATAAATCCTCTGCAGTGAATCCGTTACCCAGTTCAACCACCACGGGCTTCATGCCATCGAGGCGGATACCTTTATTCTGACCGGCTCCGAAAATCAATGGCTTGCCCTGTTCAAGAAAAAGGGTTTCTGCGGGTTTTGAACCCTTCTCTGTAAATATTTCAAAAGCGCCGTCATTAAAAATATTACAGTTCTGATAAATTTCGAGGAAGGAAGAACCCTTGTGCTGGTGACTGCGCATCAGCATCTGCTGCAGATGTTTCGGATCGCGGTCCATGCTGCGCGCAATAAAACTCGCATCCGCACCGAGGGCCAGGGCCAGCGGATTAAAAGGATGATCAATACTGCCCATGGGAGTTGACTTGGTTACTTTATCCGTTTCCGAAGTCGGGGAATATTGTCCCTTGGTTAGTCCGTAAATCTGGTTATTAAATAATAAGATGTTCACGTCGAAATTTCTGCGGAGCAGATGAATGGTATGATTTCCACCGATACTGAGCGAATCTCCGTCACCCGTTACAATCCATACACTGAGTTCAGGTCGGGTGGCTTTGAGTCCGGAGGCAATGGCCGTTGCCCTTCCATGAATGGAATGCATGCCATAAGTATTCATATAATAGGGGAAGCGGCTGCTGCAGCCGATGCCGGAAATAATAACAATATTTTCGCGTGGAACGCCGATCTGGGGCATCACTTTCTGAACCTGCGCCAGTATGGAATAATCCCCACAACCGGGGCACCAGCGAACTTCCTGGTCTGTTACAAAATCTTTTGCCGTCAGGGGAGCGGCGAGGGGTGCTTCACTTATCATTGATTATGAAATTCCTGCAAATTACAACATAACGGGCCTTTCGCTGGAACGGCTTTTGCCTTCTTATGGAATAAACAGTTAAAAATGAAAAATTATCTTTTATCACTCAGTATTTTATCCTGCCTGGTTCTGGCCTCCTGTTCAGCAGGATACGTAACTACCCGGCCGGCCGATGTTACTTATGTAAGACCCGCTGCTCCCGGTCCCGATTATATCTGGATCGGAGGCGAATGGGAATACCACGGTGGTAACTATCAGTGGCACGAAGGTTCCTGGCAAAGGCGCCGCGAAGGCCGTGAATACAAAGCAGGATATTGGGAAAACGGTCATAACGGCTACAGATGGCATAAAGGTCACTGGTAGCAGGTAAGGATCACTGGCAATATCGGAAATAGTCGTATCGGACTGAAACGGGTCTGAAAACAGAAAAGGTCCGACCTGGTTAAACCGGGCCGGACCTTTACCATTAAAAGCGATTAATATCTGCTGTTACTGTTGCTGTAGTTATTTCTTTTCTGAAAATTACCACCGCCGCCTGTTCTGTTACCGCCACCGGTTCCACCAGTGCGTTCTTCACGGGGCTTAGCTACTGATACGTTGATGGTCCTTCCATCAACTGAAGCGCCATCCAGTTCGGATATTGCTTTCTTGGCAGCTTCGTCGTCTGCCATTTCCACGAATGCAAATCCACGTGATTTCTGAGTGAATTTGTCAAGAATAACTTTAGCAGATGAAACTTCACCGTACTCTGCAAAATACTCGTTTAAGTCTTCGTCAGTTACGTTGAAGCTTAAATTTGAAACATAAATGTTCATACTTAAATAAAAAATTAAATGATAAAAATACAAGCTGACTTAAAGCTGAAGTAAAGGCGACTAACTAACCGTACTGAAGAATGCGTAGCAGAATGTTTGTTCACTTACTAAATGCTGATCAACTCAAGACTCCGCAAAGATACTGTAAAATTCCTAATTATCAATTGTTAATTATGGATTTTGTTTGAGCGATTTATATGCCACCATACTACTTGCCAGCATCAGTATACCTCCCAAAACAAACGGGGCACCCGGAAAGTTTACCGGCGCTTTAACAGAGGTGAAATAGGCAAAAAGATTCGTCATTAACAGGGGTCCGATAATAGACGTCAGACTCATCAGGCTGGTCAGGGAGCCCTGTAATTCACCCTGTGCATTGGACGGCACATGGCCTGAAATAGTGGCCTGCAGGGCGGGACCGGCAATGCCACCGAGGCAATAGGGAATCAGAAATACAAACATCATCCAGCTTTGGTTCGCCGAGGCAAATAAAAACATACCCACCGCATACAGGAGCAGCCCGATATAAATACATCGTTCATTTCCAATCTTCGGCGTGATCACGCGGATGAGTCCGGCCTGCACCGAAGCCACGAGCGCTCCTACTACGGCGAGCGATATTCCGATGGTTTTAGGTGTCCACTGAAACCGGTAAGCCGTAAAATAACTCCAGTTGCTTTGCACTGCGTGCGAAGCCAGATAAACGAGCGTGAGGGCGAGGATCAGTCCCGCGACTGCAGGATATTTTTTCAGATTCTGCAGGGAACCGAGTGGATTGGCGCGTTTCCATTCAAATTTTCTCCTGTTTTCTTTGGCCAGGGATTCGGGCAAAACAAAATAACCATAGAGCCAGTTCAGGAGCGTAAGTATCGCAGCCGCATAAAAAGGTGCGCGTACACCCCAACCCGTAAGCAGGCCGCCGATAGCGGGACCGATAATAAATCCGAGTCCGAATGCAGCGCCAATCAATCCGAAATTCTTTGCCCTTGTTTCGGCTGTACTGATATCGGCGATATAGGCAGAGGCAGTGGTGAAGCTGGCGCCGGCAATGCCCGAAATCGTTCTGCCTATAAAAAGCCAGCCGAAGCTGGGCGCAAACCCCAGGAAAATATAATCTATGCCGAATCCGAAAAGAGAAAAAAGAATCACGGGCCTTCTTCCATACTGATCGCTGAGGTTTCCGAGTATCGGCGCGCAGATAAACTGCATAAAGGCATACACAAATAATAAGAGTCCACCCTCGCGGCTCGCTTCATTGACCGAAATATGTTTCATTCCTGCGATCAGTTCGGGCATCACGGGAATGATCAGCCCCCAGCCGATCACATCGATCAGGAGGGTGATAAAAATAAAACCGATGGCCGCCTGTTTTTTCATATTGGGGTCTGCAAAATAGTTCAAAACAGTTCCTGGTTAAAGGATTTTTAGTAGATTGAGTAAAAATCAGGGGTATGCGCTTAAACAAAAAGAGTTTTGTAGTTATTCTGGTAAGCCTTTTTATGGTTTTCGGCATTGCCGCTACCAAGCCACCGGAGGAACACAAGTTCAAGAACCTGAAAGTGCTTCCCAAGAATATCAGTCCGGAAGACCTGGATAAAGTAATGGATGGTTTCAAAGAAGCCCTTGGCGTAAAATGCGGTTTCTGCCATGCGCCTTCCAAGGACAGTACAAATCATCATCCTGATTTCGTAAGTGACGACAAGCCGGAAAAAAACATAGCCCGCAGCATGATGAAGATGACCAGCAAGATCAATAAAAAATACTTCAGCTATAATAAAAGCGAACAGGGACAGGCACTCCCCACGGTGGAATGTATGACCTGTCATCATGGTAAAGAACATCCTGGTCATTAGGGCCCTCCGAAAATCCGCTCATTTATGCCCCTGCCCAGAAAAAAACTCGTAGCCGGATTTTTACTTACTACCCTTACCTGCGTTGGAATTCTCGCAACCAAACCTCCCCAGGAAGAAAAGCCTGTATATAAAAACCTGAAGGTCCTGTCAAAAAATATCAGCGACAAGGATATGGATTACGTCATGGAGAGTTTCGGTGTCCAGTTGGGTGTAAACTGCCTGTTCTGCCATGTGGGCCATCAGAAAGGTTATGAATTCAGTATTGACTACGTCACCGATTCCATGCGGAATAAACGTGTAGCCAGGGATATGCTTCGGATGACCATGAAGCTGAACAAAAAATATTTCGATGTCAAACTTACCGGGCTCATGAATACCCGCGGACGGGTCTGGTGCAAAACCTGCCATATGGGAAAGCCGGTGCCGCTATTCACCCATTGATATTATTCCTTTATCAGCTTATACTGAAATACTTTCTTGTCTGTCTTCACTTTAAGGAAGTAGACGCCTGTGGATAAACTGGCAATATTCACTTTCATGTCTGCCTCTGTCGAGTTTCCCATCGCGAAATGAACTGCCTTACCCTGGATATTATAAATCACTATTTCCCGGATAAGTTCGGAGCCCGATACGGCGGTAAACACATCGGTTACCGGATTCGGATAAATCAGCGGGGCCACACCGGAGCCGAATCTGACTGACCGGACGGACGACAAAGTATATCTTCCATCCAGATCCACCTGTTTCAATTTATAAAAATTCAATCCGTTAGCCGGTTTACTGTCGGTTGCCGCATAGGATTGAAGGGTGCTGCTGTTTCCAACTGCTTTTATCGTGGCGATGGTAGAAAAATTCATTCCGTCTGTACTGCGTAGAATTTCAAAGTGATCATTATTTTCTTCCATTCCGGTCTGCCATTTCAGGCTGACATATTCATCATTCTCATTGATCGCTGTAAAATTGAGCAATTGAATGGGCAGTGCGGTGGGCAGTTCGGACAGATTATCGAAGTTCGCGGTGGACGCTGTTGTTGTACTGAGGCTGCTTACGGCCATGCCAATTTTAATTGTTTGTGAACCAAAATTTAGATTGACAGGTGTGCCCAACATATTCCAGGGACCTCCCTGTGTAATTCCGTAGTACGCCGTGTACATAGTACCTGTTTTGTTGATACGGAAGTAATTTGCGTTGATCAGGTTGGCTGTGCTGGTGCTTACCGCTACACCTCCCACTGTAGAACGATAAGTCATAATTACATTACTATTATCGCCCGTCTTGCCAATAAACATGAAGCGGGAAATATCGGTTACACTGTCGCGCATCATGATGCCCGCAATATTAGCTGCAGGCGTTGCATCCTGGCTGAATATGCGCATGATAAAATCCTCGTCGCTATTCAGATCGGCATAGAAAAACTGGAACTGGTCGCCGGTTCCGCTGAGCCCGCTACCCGATCCCGACACCACATATTCCGGGTCAACATAACATGCCGAGCCGGCAATGGGAATATCTCCCAAATCCCCATGATAAAAACGGGTGGGACTGAGGCAGGTATATCCGCAGGCAAGGGTAGTAAAAGTGATTTCGCTGACGTCGCCGGAATGACCACCACCACAATTTGACTGCACATCAAAATCATACGTAAAGCCGCAGGTCAGTGCCCCAATATTCACACTCAGCATATTTCCAGAACCAGATCCGTCATGAATGTTTTTGGTAATATAGCTGTTTACCGTTGGTCCTTTATACCTGACTATATAGTCTGTTACTCCGGTCACAGGCATCCAGTTGAGTGTTGCACTGTTGGATGTAATATTCGTAACACTCATTCCGGATACTGAAGGGGAAATACAGTTGTTAGCCGGATTACCATAAACCCGAAGTTCCACTATCGAAGTAAAATAAGTAGATCCCGGCTGTACGTTAATTCTCACATACCGTGCAGTACAGTGCTCATTGTAAGAACTGAAAAAAGGGCCCTGCGCCGGAAAACTGTTATTGGCAACCTGATTAATTGTAGTCCATCCGGCCAGCGTGTCATCTGATATGTCAATATTAAAATTTGCAGGATAATCGTTCGGATAGTTCCATTGTATATCAATTTTACAAATATTAAACCTGCTTTGAAGATCTACATAGATGTAAGTTGGGAAACCGCCGGCTGCCCAGCGTGTGTTCAGCTTTCCATCAGTGGCATAAACTGCTGGTGTGTTTATATTATCCGTGTTGGTGGAAGCATGAGTTGGTTTGCCCAACGCCACATTGTTTACGCATCGGGAATTACTTCCCAGCAGTCCGTAGACATTCAGTGAATTGTTAAAAGTCTGTGCGTAGACTTTGCCATTAGCAATCGTAACGGGATTCATTTTAGAATAAAGACCAAGGCCATCGCCTGTGTTTTGATCTGAGTTCCAGAGTTCCTGTGTGATATCAGATGCATTTAGCGCATGTAAAGTTCCTCCGGTACCTGTCGCATGTGTTACCCACAATATTCCGGTGGACGGATCCGTTCCGTTGGAACTGACCGAACTGTACCCGCCTTCCAAACCGGTATTTGTAGGTACGGAAGTATTAGCTACAGGTGTTCCCAGAGTCTGCGATGCTGTATTAACTGGGAAAGCAAGTACATGGGTAAATTCAGAAAACTGGTAAATAAAAGGCGTCGGAGTACCTCCAAAATAAGAAATGCCGGAGTGACTCTGTGCGCTGTTACCTGCCCCGAGATCATAAGCGCCCAGGAAATTTGAAGAAGTTTCATTAAACTCACCAGGTGTTGCATTCTGTTTTGTTACCATCAAACGACCCGTCTTATGGGCAGTGACCAGCATATTCGTATTCGGAACCAAAACGACTCCGGTACCGAAATCCAGATCCGTGGTATCGTAGGCAGTATACGAAACAGGTTTCAGCCAGGAAATATTCTGAAGCGTGTGATTCACCAGATCTGGCGTTGTTTTGACAACACTCAGCCCAACATTTTGCGGGCTGTTGGCCTGACTGGCATTATTCGCGTTTCCTGTGGCAAAATAAATATTACCAGCGGCATCGAGCGCAGGACCGGCACCAGACATCCATATCCCGCCACGTCCGTCGTTGGGCGTAGTGGCATAACGAATGACCTGCTGCGTAAGATCGTTGGCCTGATATCCTAATATCCAGCCATGATAATCGTTCATGTCGCAGTGGCCTGCAAAAGGAATATAAACAACACCGCCGGAAATCAGAAGACCACCCCGTTGATTATTTCTTCTTGGATCAAAATGGACCATATTGCTGGCATCATGTCCGGGACCTAAACCAGGTACCGCGGTTGTTACAGGATCAATCAAAACAGGTCCGTTAAATTTTTCGGCCCCCGTACTCAGGTCAATAGCATGAAATATTTCATAAAATCCGGCTGAAGACCATTGAGGATCATCGCTATGATCAGTAGTATTTAAAGGAGTATTGTCCACGACCGGTTCGCGATAACGACTTACCAGGTACATCGTATTAGTCGTTTTGTCGATCACCGGCGTGCCAACAATTCCAAAATTCCCATTCTGCCCCAGACTCGTATTTCCCTGGAAATCAGTATAGGTAAATCCACAAAGACTGGCATGAATATCAATGGCACTTGGAACCACTTTGCCGGAAGGCAAAAAGTTTTGCGTCCAGTAAGGATCTATGCTGCCATCGTCAGCATCAAAAGCATATACCATGTCGTTGACCGTTTCGATAAAAACGACGTTTCTGGTAACCGTCTGGTGCGTAGTGGGATCGGTTACAGAAATGCCATTGACCACTAAGGGTTGGGCATAAATCTGGTCGGATACGTTCCTTTTATACAGAAGTCCGAAATTGGTAGGCGTTACATTGGAAGTATTCAATACCGTTTCAGTCTGATTCCATCCCGTGCGGTTGTAGTTATTATGTTGGGTAAGCACATCGGTTTGCGCTTTACACAGGGTAAACGTGAATAAGAGAATAATTGACAGCTTTGTGAACCGGGTAAGTTTCACCATAATTTACTTGTATTTGAGCCAAAAAGAGCCAGGCCAGGATTAAATGGCGCCACAATCGTTCATATCAAATTGCTCAGGGATGTTCAGGATCTTAATACAAGGATAATAGTGAATTCGGGCGGGTCTTGATAGGTAAAGGTAAATGTTACCGGGAGATTAAAAATAGATCGAATTTTTAAAAAATCCAAGCATTTGGATAAATAGGGGAAATACACCCTGTTGGATGATGGAGAAATAATTTAAAAACAAGATACACGTATCAGGGATATTGAGCGTTCATGAACTGTCGCGCGGAAATAGCCATTGTACCATGGCCGCCAATTTTTGGTGAGCCTATTTTTACAAAGATGATCCCATTTTTAACATAGATTTTCCAAAATGCGATGTCTGATCATCCCGTTGGAAAACATTTTTGTTATACGCTCTTACATAAATCCCTGGTTTTTAGTATAATATCCAAGTTCCCTATTTTCACAGGTCAAACGGGCAATTTTGCCTTCGTTATGCCTTCGACATAGAATCGTTTAAGAAAGCTGATCCTCTTTATTCTTTAATGATTTTCACCTGGTAGACCTTGGATTCGGTTTTTAATTTGAGAAAATAGACTCCTGATGCAAGAGTCGATATATTGATGTTCATTTCATTTCCGTTATTATTGTTCATAGCGTATTGCACAGCTCTACCCTGAACATTGTATATTATAATATCCAGAATGGGTTCGTTACCGGGAATTGCCGTGAAGAATGAGTTGACCGGATTGGGGTAAACCACCGGAGCGACCGATGTCCCGAATTTTACTATTTGAACGGGCGAATAGTAATAATGATTATCCAGATCCACCTGTTTCAACCGGTAAAAATTAATTCCCTTTAACGGTGTATGGTCTGCCGCTGTATAGGTGATCGTCGTATCGCTGTTTCCCACCCCTTTCACGGTAAGTATTTTTGAGAAATGTGTTCCATCTGCACTTCTTTCGATATCAAAATGATCGTTATTGACTTCCAAGTCGGTCTGCCATTTCAGTGAGGCATACGAATCGCCCACATTGCTGGCCGTGAAATTCCATAACTGAACAGGTAAAGGAATAGAGCTTTCTACGAGATTATCAAATGTCGCCGTAGAAGTGGAGAGGGTGCTCAGACTACTGACGGCCATGCCATTAAAAGAAGCGGGGCCGACAAAAGAAATGCTTTGGGTTCCCATAAGAGTCCAGGGACCGGCAACATTGCTTGCATAATAAGCGTTAAACTGGGTTCCTGATTTTGATAATCTGAAATAATCCGCTCCTGCTGGTCTGGCAATAAAACTGGATTGAGCAATACCTCCCGGGTTCGTCCGGTATATCAGATATATTTTACTATTATCTCCGGTTTTACCAATGAAAATATAACGTGAAATATCCGTCAGACTGTCCCTCATCATCAGTCCTGCGAGATTGGCATTGGCAGGTGCGACCTGATCTTGGGTAGCAACATGCACTGCCTCATCTTCGTCCGCTGCCACTGATTTATATTCGAACTGAAACTGATCGGAAGTCCCGCCCAGTCCGTTGCCTGAACCTGTAACCGTATAGGTTTTTGTCGAGCCGTCATAGCAGGACATGCCGGCGATCCCAATATCGCCTAAATCTGCCTGGGCATAATGCTGGTCATTCACACATGGCGATGCACAGGCAGCTGCATTAAAAGTAAAAGAAGCCGGGTCGCTGAGCGAACCGGAACCACAATCTGTTGTCACCTCATACGTGTAACCTAAACCGCAGGTCAGTGCCGAAATATTCAATGTTACCGGATTGCCGGTATTGGGCACTGTGCGGGTGATATAGCTTGACACAGGTGCAGATTTATATCTGACCAAATATTGTGTAGCTCCAGCAACCGGAGCCCAGGTAAGCGCGGCCGAATTTTGTGTCGGGTTGGCCGTTAGACCTGCTGGGGAAATACAGCTGTTAGCTGGAGAACCGAAAATCTGGAATTCAGTAACAGAAGTATAAAATTGCGAACCTGGCTGCACGGAAATTCTTACATAACGGGCAGTGGAATTTTCATTGAATGAAGTCAGGCTGCTGAGTGGATAAGTACTGTTCACAACGGATTCAATTGTAGTCCAGCTAAGGGCGTCATCAGATATGTCAACATTATAATTAATGGGGTAATCACCTGGCAGATTCCAATTAATATCAATTTTACAAATATCAAAACGGGATTGAAGATCTACATAAATAAAAGTCGGACCTGCACCAACTATTCCCCAGCGCGTCAATGTATTGCCATCCGTTACATTGGAGGCCGGATTCGCATTGTCCGTATTCGGAGAGCCGGTTGCCGGCTTGTTGAGCGCAACATTGGTCACACATCGGGTGTTACTCGCAAGAAGGCCATAAACATTAAGGTTATTGGAAAATGTCGGTGCGAAAACTTTCCCATTGGCAATGGTTGGCCAGTTCATTTTAGCATAGGCACCTAAATGATCTACCGCCAGTGCATCCGAACTCCATAACTGCTTGGTAATGTCATCCGCTTTTAAAGCTACCAGCTGCCCTCCGGATGAACTATTGTGTTCTACCCAGAGAATGGAACTGGCATCTACACTGCCGTTGGAACTCACCGAAGTAAAGCCTCCCTGGAAACCACCGTTTGTAGGAACGGTTGAATTTTTAACAGAAGTTCCCAAACCTCCGGCAACTACCGGAAAGGCAGATACATTCGTATTTTCAGAAAACTGATAAACCCATTGTTTTGCAGTGCCCCCATAATAACTGAGACCCGAATGACTTTCAAATGCGCCGCCGATGCTGAAATATCCCAGAAAATTTACGTTATCGTTTTCACTAAATTCACCGGATACCGTCTGGTTTTCTTTAAGTACAACCAGGTTGCCGCTTTTGTGAGCTGTGACCAGCATATCTGCTGTCGGAATCAATATCAGTCCTGTTCCAAAATCCAGATCTGCTATATTCCAGGCTTCATAGTTGGAGAGGATGGGCTTAAACCAGGAAAGATTGGTAAATGTTCCACCGGCCGGTTTCGCTTTCACTATGCGCAGACCCATATTGTTTACACTGGTGCCATCATTGCCCGCCAAAGCGTTGCCCACGGCAAAATAAAAATTACCTGCTGCATCCACGGCAGGTGCTGCGCCGCTCTGCCATATTCCACCCCGGCCATCATTTGGCGTCGTGATATATTTGGTCGCCAGGCCCAGGTTGGCGGCATTAAATCCGAGAATCCATCCATGATAAAAATTCCAGTCGCAATGGGAACCATAAGTGACATATACGACATTATTAGAAAGAACGAGACCGACACGCTGGTTTTCCCTTCGTGGATCAAAATGTATCTGATTGGAACCATCCTTACCATCACCCGTTCCGGCAGCTGAAATGGAATTGTCAATATTTACCGGACTGCCGAGTGTATCATTTCCTGTACTGAGGCTCAGCGCATGAAGCTGTTGATAAAATCCGGTGGATGGCCAGTCTGTGTCTGAAGCATACGGAGGGTTATCAGCCAACGTAAGATCTCTTGACCTGGAAACTAAATAAATAACATTTCTTGATTTATCTATTACAGGCGTTCCAACGATACCAAAACCTCCTTTCTGACCCAGGGATCCGGTTCCCTGGAAATCAGTATAAGCAGGACATGCATCGGCATGAATGTCGGCAAAAGTGGGAACCGTTTTACCTGCCATGGTGGTATTCACCTGCCAGTAGGGATCGAGAGTGCCGTCATCGGTATCAAAAGCATAGACGGAATTATTTACCGTCGCCACATACACCACATTGTGTGGAGCTCCATTTATGATAACGTTTTGCACATAGAGGGGTTGTGCATAAATCTGATCGTCCACACTCTTTTTGTACAAAAGCCCAAATGAGGTTGGAGTTACGTTTGATTGAGTAAGGATGGTTTCGTTTGGATTCCAACCGGTACGATTCAGATCGTTCCGTTGGGTAAGCACGTCCTGCCCCTGCGATCGGGCAGAAAACAAAAAAAGACCGGTAAAGAATAAGGCTTCCAGGGTAAATTTCTTCATATTCACTTTCAATTTGGGCGCAAAAAAATGACAACTCCAGTTGTGTTTTAAACAAGGTCGATTTCAGCAAGCGTCTCTCAGCGTCTCAGGAAATTTGTCAGGATCTTTTTGAAAGGATAATAGGGAAATACGGTAGGCATCAACAGGAAATGGACTGACTGGCAGGGAATGGGCTAAAAATAGTAGGTTTTTCCCAAATCACCAAAGGAAAACATCAAAAAGCATAGGTGTAAACTCTTATCTGTTTCCGGTGTAATGCGTTTGTGATCCTTTCCTATTGAGTTTCGGTTCACTATATCTCAAATTGCCTAATTTTAGGTTCATTTATACGCATGGAAAACAAATTATTCGATTTTGGAATGATCGGTCTGGGAACGATGGGCAGAAACCTGCTCCTTAATATGGCCGATCACGGTTTTAAGGCCATAGGTTTTGATCTGGATCCGGCAAAAGGCAAGCTGCTCGAGAGTTCTGCCACTCCGGGAACTATCGTAAAGGGCGTTAATACCCTGGCGGAAATGCTTCAAAACCTCTCTACACCCCGCAAAATCATGATGCTGGTACCTGCCGGAAAACCCGTCGATGACGTGATTCATTCCCTTCTCCCCCTGGTTTCACCGGGAGATATTATTATAGACGGTGGTAATTCCCATTACACGGATACCATCCGCAGGGTGAATGAACTCAGGGATAAGGGTTTTCATTTTATGGGAATCGGCATATCCGGGGGTGAACATGGCGCAAGAACCGGTCCGAGCATTATGCCCGGTGGAGATCTCGAAGCCTACGAACAGGTGAAACCGATTCTCGAAGCCGTTTCTGCCAAGGTAAACGGAAGTCCCTGCGTGGCTCACCTGGGAAAAGGCGCGGCCGGACATTACGTAAAGATGGTCCATAACGGCATCGAATACGCGATTATGCAGCTGCTCAGCGAAACCTACCAGCTCCTGCATCTGGGCAAGGGCCTCAGCAACGACGAACTGCATAAAGTATATAAAAGCTGGAACGAAGGCGATTTGCAGTCCTACCTCGTGGAAATAACCCGGGATATCTTCCTGCAGCCTGACGAAAAAACCTCCAACCGCCTCGTGGATATGATCCTGGATAAAGCGGGCGCTAAAGGCACGGGTAAGTGGACCTCACAGGATTCGATGGACCTGGGCATTCCCGTTCCGGTAATTGATATCGCGGTTTCCCTTCGCGATCTGTCGGCCGCCAAGGAAGAACGCGTGCAGGCCTCTGCGCTGTACAAATCGGGCACACACGAAATTGCCGTGCCGAATGAGGTATTCATAGCCCAGCTCGCCGATGCATTGTATTTCTCCATGATTATCTGTTACGCACAGGGCATGGCTCTTTTGCATAAAGCTTCTTCGGATCTGAAAATGGATATTCCATTGCCGGAAGTCGTGCGCATCTGGCGCGGCGGCTGTATTATCCGTTCTGCCATGCTCGATACTTTTTACAAGGCGTTTACGGAAAATCCCAAACTGCCCAATCTGCTGCTCGACAAACAGATTGCTTCTCTGGTACAATCGAAAAAACACAATATGGTGAATGTGATCATGCATGCCGCTCAAACGGGCTATCCCGTGGCTGCACTGATGACTTCCCTCTGTTATCTGGAAGCTTACAGAAGCGAATTTCTCCCAACCAATCTCATTCAGGCTCAGAGAGATTATTTCGGCGCACATACCTATCAGAGAATAGATATGCCCGGAAGCTTTCACACCGAATGGGGATCGTATGACAATTAAAACCTTGTATGGAAAATCATAAAAGACCACCCGCTACCGTCATCTTTATTTTTGGTGGCAGCGGCGATCTGAATTTCAGAAAACTCTCTCCCGCGCTCTACAATCTTTTTATTGATAACTGGATGCCTGATAAATTCAGCATCATCGGTATCGGAAGAACGCCCTATAGCGACGTGGACTATCGTGTGCGCCTGCTCGACGGCATTAAACATTTCAGCCGCCGGAAAGAAGTGGATGAGAAACAATGGCAGGATTTCTCCCAGCATGTTTCCTATCTGAAAATGGATGCGGAAAAAGATGAAAAGTATTCCGGTATCTCGGAAACGATTCAGAAAAAAGAATCTGAATTCGGCGAACACCCGAATGTAATTTTCTATATGGCCGTTGCGCCGCAGCTGGTTCCGGATATTGCCACCAAACTTGGTAAGGAAAATATTTCGAACGATAAAGCGACTACCCGCATTGTGATTGAAAAACCTTTCGGTCACGATCTGGAAAGTGCCCATCAGCTCAATGAACTGCTGATGACCATGTTCGATGAAAAACAGATTTACCGTATCGATCATTACCTCGGTAAGGAAACGGTTCAGAATATCCTGGCCCTTCGATTTGCCAATGCACTCTTCGAACCCCTCTGGAACAGAAATTATATCGACCATGTGCAGATCACGGCGGCAGAAACCGTGGGCTCGGAAGGCCGTGGGGCATACTACGAAGGCGCAGGCACCCTGCGCGATATGGTGCAGAATCATATCCTGCAGCTGATTTGCATGATCGCGATGGAAGCGCCGGTGTCCTTTGATGCCGATGAAATCAGAAATAAAAAAGTGGATGTACTGAACGCGATACGGAAAATCAGTCGCGAAGACGTGGGCAAATATGCGGTGCGAGGACAATTCGAAGCCGGATGGATGGAGGGAGAAAAAGTTCCTGCCTACCGTGAAGAAAAAAATGTGGATCCGAAATCGAATACCGATACGTTCGCCGCGGTCAAATTTTATATTGACAACTGGCGCTGGCAGGATGTGCCTTTTTATATCCGCACAGGAAAACGACTGCACGAAAAAACAACGGTTATCAATATCCAGTTTCGCCCGGCCCCGAGTTTTGCCTTTCCCCCCGAGGCGGCAGAAACGTGGCGTCCCAACCGCTTAACGATCAGCATCGCACCGGATATGGATATCCGTCTGCGTTTTCAGTCCAAGCGCCCGGGTCAGTTTATGTCGCTGAATCCGGTGGAAATGAAATTCAGTTATAAGGATGAATACGACGGTAACGAACCCGAGGCTTATGAAACCCTGCTGCTCGATGTGATGGAAGGAAATGCCACGCTCTTTATGCGTAAGGACCAGGTGGAAGCGGCGTGGAAAATTATTATGCCCATACTCGAAGCCTGGCAGAATCGCCCGCCTTCCAATTTTCCAAACTATGCTCCGGGTTCATGGGGACCCGAAGATGCAGAGGCTTTAATTGCGAAAGACGGGCATCAGTGGATTATCATTTAATAAGCCTAAAGCCGTTTTAAGCCTAAAGCTAAAAGCCCAAAGCCCAAAACCGCTGAAGTGCGCAATCTAAATAAATTGTTTTCATCTTAAATAAAAAAAGCTTTGGGCTTTAGGCTTAAAACGGTTTTAGGCTTTGGGCTTTTAGCTTTAGGCTTTCAAAAAGGGTATCATGAATATTGAGATATATAAAGACAATGATCATTTGTGCCGGGAGCTGGCAGAGTGGATTACCAGCCTGATAGAAGAAACGCTGACGCGCAAGGAACAGTTTTCCCTGGTTCTTTCCGGTGGCAATACGCCTAAAAAACTCCATCTTTTGCTGGCTTCTTCTCCCTATAAAGAAAGAATAAACTGGAGTAAGCTTCATATATTCTGGGGTGATGAACGCGCTGTTCCATTTGAAGACGAAAGGAATAACGCGCGCATGGCATTCGATACCCTGCTGAGTAAAGTGCCCGTTCCGGAGGAACAGATTCATATCATGGATACCAGTCTCCCGCCCAACGAAGCCGCTGAAGACTATGAAGAAATGCTGTTTGAATTTTTCGGAACCGATGAACTGCCTGCACAAACCTTCGACCTCGTGCTGCTCGGCATGGGCGACGACGGACATACCCTTTCTTTATTTCCGGGAACAGCGGTTATTCATGAAGAAAAAAAATGGGCGACCAGTTTTTTTCTGAAAGCGCAGGATATGCAACGCATTACCCTCACGAAAATAATAGTGAATCATGCGGATCATATCGTTTTCATGATCAGCGGAAAGGATAAGGCAAATGCTTTACGTGAAGTATTGGAAGGAGAGAAAAATCCGGATCTCTATCCTTCCCAGGTGATCAGTCCCACCCAGGGCGAACTCCATTTTTTTACTGATGAAGCGGCGGCTTCTTTGCTTAAGGCTTAAAGCCCAAAGCTTAAAGCTCAAAGCCCAAAACCACCAACCGCCAACCAACTTCATCGATCAACGGTCAACCTTTGTACTTAGGCATCAATCGTATCGTACACCTGAACTTTTTTCCAGAGATGTTTGCATTCGTCCACAAATCGGAGATGAATAGGATCCACCTGATAACTATCCTGATCTGCGGCATTATTAAAAATCAAAATCCAGGAAACAGAGTAGGAAGAATCGATTACATCCCTTGAGGTATTTGCCGGTACACCGATGCTGTAACGTTGAATGGTTTTTACAACGGAAAGTTTTTTCAATCCTTCGATCAGCGCTTTTTTATTCTCTGCGCTGACGGGATCGGCAAGCCAGAAGTATACATGATGAATGAAAATACCGGTTATTTCTTCAGCCATTGTTTTTGTTTCAAAAGTATTGATTTTCGCTGACGGTCATCAGTCATCGATTAACGGTCATCAGTCATCGATTAACGGTCATCAGTCATCGATCAACGGTCATCAGTTTACGGTTGGCGGTTGGCGGTTGGCGGTTTTGGGCTTTAAGCTTTGGGCTTTAGGCTCAAAAGGCTTTAGGCTTATAAAGGGTACTTCCCGAGCGAAATTAATTGATTGGCAATTCTTCTCTTCGCTTCCTTGCTGTTAAACGGATTGACTTTAGTAAATCGTTTTATTCCCAGTAAAAGCATTCGCTGTTCGTCGCCATCGGCGAATGCATTGATCGCATCCCTGCCGTGTTTGTCTATTTTATCGGCTGAGTCGTAAAGGTAGGTTTGCAGAATATCTTTTTCAAAAGCCATGGCCGCTTCACCTTTCACAGAAGTCAGTTTCATCACACGCAAAAGAGCAGACTCCGCATGAAAAGTGATCATGGCCATATCGGCGATATGCATCAGAATTTCCTGCTCGGATTCGAGACCCATCATCAGTTTCTGCACAGCCGCGCCGGCAGTCAGCAAAATGGCTTTCTTGAATTGCAGGATCGCTTTTCTCTCTGCCGCAAATGGAGAATCATCCGCAGAACCAAAGTCCGGAATACTGACCAGTTCTTTCGCGACGTTTTTTGCCGGAGTTAGAATATCGAGCCGGCCTTTCATGGCTCTTTTCAGCACCATGTCCACACTGAGTAAACGGTTAATTTCATTGGTACCTTCATAAATGCGGTTGATGCGGTTGTCGCGATAAGCGCGGGACACCGCGTATTCATCGCTGAAACCGTTTCCTCCGTGAATCTGCACGGCTTCATCCACAATAAAATTCATCATCTCGCTGCCGAATACCTTGAGCATAGCACATTCAATGGCATATTCTTCAGCCGCTCCGAGAACCGCTTCATTGAATTTTTTTCCGGAAGCCATCAGGTCCTGTTCTTTATCCTCGATCCATTTGGCCACACGATACAGGGCCGTTTCGGTTACCCATATATAAATAGCCATCTCAGCTATTTTATTTTTAATCGCCCCAAAATTGGCGATCGCAGTTTTAAACTGCTCCCTTGTTTTGGCATATTCAATGGCAATACCCGCCACTCGTTTTCCGCCGCCCAATGCAGCAGCGCAGAGTTTCAGGCGGCCGATATTGAGAATATTGAAGGCAATGATATGGCCCTTGCCGATTTCACCCAGCACATTTTCCACAGGCACTTTGCAATCCTGAAAATATAATTGTACCGTGGAAGATCCTTTGATTCCCATCTTGTGTTCTTCCTGACCGCGTGTGAATCCCTCAAAATCCCTTTCGAGAATGAATGCAGTAAACTTATCGCCATCCACTTTGGCGAAAACAGTATATACATCTGCAAAACCACCGTTGGTGATCCAGCATTTTTGTCCGTTCAGTAAATAAAACTTGCCGTCCTTACTGAGTGTGGCAGTGGTTTTGGCACTCAGTGCATCGCTGCCGCTATTGGGTTCGGTAAGACCGTAAGCACCCTTCCATTCCCCACTCGCGAGTTTAGGAATGTATTTCGCCTTTTGTTCTTCTGTACCAAAATATAAAATCGGTAATGTGCCGATACCGGTATGCGCGGCTATGGCAACAGAAAAAGAATAACCGCCGCCGAGTCCTTCGTTGACCAGGGTGGAAGTAATAAAATCCTTTCCGAGTCCGCCGAGACTTTCAGGAACCGAAGTACCCAACAGTCCCTGCTCTCCGGCTTTGGCGAGTAAGGACTGCATCAAACCCGCTTCCATCTTGTCGATGCGGTCGATCAGGGGAAGCACCTCCGCATCCAGAAAGGAGGCACACATATCTTTCACCATCTGCTGTTCTTCCTGGAAGTCTTCCGGAATAAAACAATCCGCCGCTTCAGATTCACGAATCAGCCATTCACCTCCTTTGATGTCTGCTTTGTTTTCGGTTACTGTGCTCATTTTGGGATTTTTATATTGTTATTTTAAATTATCGTAGACCAGCTGCAGAACGCCTTTGCAGATATCGATCTGTTCGGCGGGCACGCCCTCGAGTGCTTCGTTGAGCGTGTCCTCGGCCATGCTCATGGATTGCTCCTGTAATTTCAGTCCGGTTTTCGTGAGGCAGATCCGGTTGATGCGGCGGTCTTCGGCGGCAGCCACTCTTTTCACCAGTTGCAGTTTCTCCAGATTATCCACCAGACGTGTAATGCTGGGCTTGTCCCGGAATGTGGCATTACAAAGTTCCTGCTGACTCAGCCCGTCCTGCTTCCACAACTGATAAAGCACGCTCCACTGTTCAATAGTGATACGGAGTGTGGCGCTGTTGAATTTCTTCTGCAGGCGGCGGGCAATGGCGATCGATGCCTTACCCGTTACAAAGCTATAAAGTTCTCCCTTTCTGAATTGGTTGTTTGGCATATAGTTAGTTAAACAACTATATAAATCTACTCATTTCATCCGGAAAAACAAATATTTCGGTCCTTTTTAACCAGTCAATAGAAGATGCCTGCTGTCAGCGTATATTTCAGTCCGAATGATCCATCTGCTCATAGCTGTTACGGGTATCCTGCTGCTGGCTTATGCCCTGTTGATATTTTATTATCACCGGATCTGGTTAAAGATTCCGGAGGTTCCGGTGGTCGAAAAGGTTCCTGTAGTCAAAGAGGTTCCGGTTGTCGAAAAAGTTGGAGCGATGAATTCAGATCTTTCAACTCGCTCCACACCAACTACCACCATTTCCGGAGATCCGAAGTTTGCATCAGGCCCGATCACAAAGGTTTCCGTGATTATCCCCGCGCGCAACGAAGCCCTGCGCATCGGCGCCTGTCTGGAATCCCTGGCTGCACAAACCTATCCTGCCGGACTCAGGGAAATTATAATTGTGAATGATTTTTCAACGGATGAAACAGCGACTGAAGTTCTCCGTTTTTCTTCTGTTTGCCGACTCCTGAATCTTTCTGATTATGTAAGTGACAGTCTGAATTCATATAAAAAGAAAGCGATTGAAACGGGGATTGCATTTTCCTCCGGAGAGCTGATCGTCTGCACGGATGCGGATTGCAGGATGGGCCCCGAATGGATCAGCACACTGGCAGATGCTTATGAAAAAAATCAATGGCAGTTTATCGCGGCGCCCGTGAAAATCATTTCGAATGGTTCTGCCCTTTCCGTTTTTCAGGTGTTGGATTTTATCTCCCTGCAGGGTATTACGGCAGCCGCTGTGTATAAAAATCTCTACCCGATGTGTAATGGCGCCAACCTGGCCTATACCCGAAAAGCCTACGAGGCTGTGGGTGGTTTTTCGGGTATTGATCATATTGCCTCCGGCGATGATATGCTGCTGATGAAAAAAATATACGAGCGCTTTCCCGGACGTTCCGGGTACATCAAAGATGCGCGTGCCATGGTGAGTACATCGCCGGCTGAAAACATAAGAGCCTTTTTTAGTCAGCGCATCCGCTGGGCGAGCAAGGTTTCACATTATAAGCATCCCGCTACCTTTGTTACCCTCGCGGCTGTTTTCCTGCTGAATGCCCTGCTGTTAATTTTATTTATCAGTTGTTTTTTTTACGGGCACTGGCGCTGGCTGCTGTTATTACTGGCTTTTAAAACCATCTCGGAATATTTTTTTGTGTCCGCTGTATCTTCTTTTTTTCAGCAGCAATCCCTGATGAAATATTTTCCGGTCTGCCAGCCTTTTCATATTGTTTACACCGTGGTCGCCGGCAGTTTCGGTAGTTTTGGCCGTTATGAATGGAAAAACCGAAAAGTAAAATAAGGTTGACAGAAAATCATTCGATACAGACAGATACCTGGCGCCGCCTGAAAAAGAACGGGTCTGCCGTTTTCGGTATGATTATCATTCTGCTTTCTGTTGTGATGGCTGTCTTCTCTTATTTTCTGGCGCCAGATCACAGTCCTTATGCGAATCGCATGGTGCTGGAAATCGGCGGACAAAAACCGGGTTTCCGTCAAAGCTTTCTGCTCGTTAAAAAACAGCATTTCGTTCAAAAGACCCCGTTTTTCCAGCGCCTGTTTTCAGGTGCGGATGACCGTTATGACTGGCTGCCGATTGCTTCCTTCCGGCAGCAGGGCGACAGTCTAATCGCTGAGCAGTTTATAGATGTGGGCGTCAGTGAACGGCTGGCTTTCTTTAATCCCCCCGGAAATCCGGACCTGCAGATAAAAACAAAAACGTTCTGGCTGGGTACCGACCGGTACGGCCGTGATATTCTGAGCCGACTCATTATTGGCGTAAGGGTAAGTTTGTCCGTGGGACTGATTACTGTTATTCTTTCCCTGACGATCGGCATTCTGCTGGGTGCATTGGCGGGATATTACGGAGGCAAAACGGACATGCTGATCATGTGGCTGCTCAATGTCATCTGGAGCATCCCCACTTTATTGCTGGTATTCTCATTGACATTGTTACTGGGCAAGGGATTCTGGCAGGTGTTTATTGCCATCGGTTTAACGATGTGGGTGAATGTGGCGCGAATCGTTCGCGGCCAGGTGTTGGCGGTTAAGGAACTGGAATATGTGGAAGCCGCACGTGTCCTGGGTTTCAATGCCAGTCGCATTATTGTCCATCATATCCTTCCGAACATATTGGGACCCGTGATGGTTGTTGCGGCAGCCAATTTCGCGTCGGCAATTGTTATTGAAGCGGGGCTCAGTTTTCTCGGTATCGGTGTGCAGCCTCCGCAGCCCAGCTGGGGACTTATGATCAAGGAGAATTATAATTTCATCATCACGCATAATCCCATGCTTGCTCTCGCACCGGGTTTAGCCATCATGCTGCTGGTGCTGGCGTTTAATTTACTCGGCAACGGGTTGAGGGATGCGTTGAATGTTAAGGCATAAACAGTTGGCGGTTGACCGATGACCGTTGACGGTTTTAGGCTTTAGGCTTTAGGCTTTAGGCTTTAGGCTTTAAACCGGTTCTTTATAAACGGGCACATTGCGGTTAAAGCTTTCATCGAGCGAGATAAAGGTTTCGGTTCTTTCAATGCCCTTGATCTTCTGTAATTCGTCGTGCAGAACAAACCGGAGCTGGTTGATATCCTTGCAAACGATTTCGGCAAACATGCTGTAGTTGCCTGTAGTATAATTCAATCGGACGATCTCCGGAATGCGGCGCAGTTCCTTGGCTACGGAATCATAGAGCGAACTCTTCTCCAGGTAAATTCCGATAAAGGCGATGACGTCGAAACCGAGAAACTTGAGGTTAACATTCAGTTTGGTACCCTTTACGATACCAAACTCCTGAAGCTTTTTTATACGGACGTGAATCGTTCCACCGGATACAAATAATTTTTTTCCGAGATCCGCATAGGAAATCTCAGCATTTTCCATCATTTCATGAATTATTTGCAAATCCAGCTTATCTAAGTTAAATTTACCGCTCATTTTGAATGATTGATTTAATATTATTTAATAAATATAGTGATTATTTAAATATTATCAAAAGATTCAAAATAATTCTTAGTATTTATGCAAGATATTGGGCGTTTTGCCTTAATATTGCATAGTCAACGGCTGAAAAGCCACGACCATACTGTGGAGTGATGAAATTTGGCAGACATGCCCTCTTGTCTCGGGGGTGGGGATTACAGAATAAACGTAGCATAATGCCGCTCTCGCTGCAAAGCGTGGGCGACTGGGGTTGACCACCACTAACCATTGTGCTAAGGCTAACTGCCCCGTGGAGGTTCGAATCCTCCCTCTACAGCAACCATTAATGAATTGCCTCCGATAAGGAGGCATTTTCATTTGCCAGAGCTTTAGGCTTTGAGCTTTTAGCTTTAGGCTTAAAAGTCATTTTACTCCCCCAAAAGCGGCAAAGCAAAGATTCTTGTGCAGGATCTCCACTTCTCTAAAACCCACCTTCTTCATCAGACTTAGTTGATAATTAACTGAGCGCGGAGAATCCTCGCGGGCGACATAGGCAAGCACTTTTTCGCGGTAAGCTTTGCCATCGAGGCCTTCGAGATAGTCGCCATATTTTTCCCAGATGTATTCATTAAGGGTTTCTGATTCCTGAGTTACCAGGTCCGAGATCATCAGGCAGCCGCCGGGTTTGAGGGCGCGAAATAATTTGGTGAATGTCGTTTCCCAGTCCGCATCATCGCGCAGGTGATGCAGCACGGCTCCAGCAAGTATGATATCGAAATGATTTTCTTTGAATTCCACATCGCGAATATCCGACTTGATCAGTTCCACTTTTTTTGTTGTCTGCCGGGACACACGTTCAAATGCTTTATCGAGCATGGGCCTGCTCAAATCAACCAGGGTGCATTCCAGATTCTTTAATTTCGAAAGCATCATCAGGGAATAGTTTCCTGCTCCGCATCCGATATCGAGCAGTTGCTGCGCCAGGGGAACGAGCCGTCGTGCAGCTTCCGTAATCAGTTCAAGAGAAATTTTTGCGTCGATGGTGGATAGCTGTCCCGTATTCAGATTGGAAAACCTTTCCACGTCCTGATCAAAGCGTTCCCTGATTTCAGCAGTTGATGATTTATTCATTACCCGTATTTTGTTCTATGAACGAAATTCCAAAATCGTGATGATTTATTCCACATATTTTATGAAGGGCTTTTTCCCCAGCCTGAGTTTCGTTTTCCGGGGTACAAGGTCGGGATGCAAAAAAACAATCAGGCAAATCAGAAAGGGCGCGAGGCTATAGGCCATGGTGTCACCCCATATACAGGAAAACGTATTCATCTTCGCATCTGAAGGATCGGCCTTGCTGTATCGCACGGAAACTTCTTCGCCGGGCTTTAAGGGAATATTAACATTGCCATTAAAGTAAATCGTATCCTTCCCTGCCCTGAACGAAATCACCGGATAAGTGGAGATACCCAATACCGAACCCAGGTTACCATGACCCAGAAAATACATTTTCCCTGTGGTTTCGCGCGTTCCTGCCAGCCAGATCAGTTTATACAAAGGAAGAGGAAGAAGTACGATGACAAATACCAGAAGAAAAAATGAATTACGACTTAAAATCATATATAGTCAATAAAGTTAAGTTCTTTCGCAGGATATTATTTGGCACGGATTTCGTTTTTATGGGCCTGGTTAATAAGAGACCAGGAGAAAAATGAAGAATGTATATAGCGTCAAAGACAAACTAACCCTTTTCCTGCTGGCCGCAGGTGTTTTTTGTTTCGGAATCCTTTTACCTGATTCCCTTTCGGATCATATCAAGCTGGTTCACTTCTCTGCCCATTTCGGCATGAGCTTTTTGCTGGCTCTGTGTTTTTATCTTTTTTGCACAGTTAAACTGCGCATTTCCAAACTGCTTTCTTATACGATCCTCATTGGAGCTACGCTGTCCATCGGCGTTATCTATAAATATTGGGAAATCGCTTCCCAGGGCACTTTTGAAAGATTTTCTTTTTCAACGGCTGTACAATTAACCGGAGCGCTTACTTCCATGTCGCAGAATCTTTCCGGTCTGATGGCCGCTATGTTGCTGATTGAAGGACTGGTTGACAGAAACCTGATCTTCTCCCTTATGCGTTCTGGAAATATACATCTGGGTCCTGTTGGCATTCGCGTAAACGCAATTCCTTTCGGGAAATCCCCGGCCTACCGGCAAACTCCGGCAGACAGACAACCGATCGACCAGCAAACAAGCCACAGTCAAACAAACCCCTTTGGTGTAGGTATGCCCGCCAGAAGTCAATTTTCTCCCGAAGCATCTGAAAAGTAGTTGGGTCGAAGTGTTATTTTTGCCGGGCCATGGGCCACAAAAAACTTATCCGCTTCGAAGCCATACAATCATTTGCCAACGTACTCGAATATCCGGAGAATATGGCCGGGCAATGGAACAGCTTTTTTAAGAATGAACATCCCATTACACTTGAACTGGCCTGTGGCAAGGGAGAATATACCGTTGGCCTTTCCCACCTTTACCCGGAAAAAAATTTCATTGGTATTGACATCAAAGGAAACCGCCTGTACCATGGCGCACTGGAGGCATTAAAAACCGGTCTTCAGAATGCTGCTTTTCTGCGAACACATATAGACAAACTCGACAGTTATTTTCTTCCTGGTGAAGTAAGTGAAATCTGGATCACTTTTCCTGACCCGCATCTCCGCACTTCACGTGCGAAAAAAAGACTCACGCATCCGCGTTTTCTCCGGCTCTATCAATCTGTGATGAAGCCCGGCGGCATTGTACATCTTAAAACAGATTCACCCGATTTATTTCATTTCACCCGGCTGATCGCTGATCTCTACGATCTGGATATCCTTGATGCTTCGGAAAATGTTTATCTGCGTAACGACAACCCGGAAGAGATTTACATCAAAACCCATTATGAAAAACTGGATATTGCAGAAAGCAGAAAGGTGTTTTACCTCAAATTTGTCCTGCCGGAAAAAGAAATTCCGAAACCGGATATTAAATTACAGGAGCTGCTAAAACATATTGAAAAACCAGAAAGAATCTGATATGCCAGTTAAAAAGAAAGCGTCGAAATCAAAAACCATCATACCCAAGAAAAAGAAACCCGCCGTACGGTCAGATGACCAGTTGAATGTTGTAAATCCGTCGGGCAAAAAAGAGCATTCCTTTTTTGAACTCGTTTATGAAGTAGCGCGGCAGATCCCCCCGGGTCGGGTCACTTCCTACGGTGCAATTGCTGCGGCTCTTGGAACAAAACTGTCTGCCCGCATGGTCGGCTGGGCCATGAATGGCGCACACCATGTGCATCCTCCTGTACCCGCACACCGCGTGGTAAACCGGGTCGGACTGCTTTCCGGAAAATTTCATTTCAAACCACCGGATAAAATGGAAAAGCTTTTAAAGAAAGAAGGCGTGCTGGTTAAGGATGATGCGGTCGTCAACTTCAAAGAAAAATTCTGGGATCCCAACGCTGAGTCACTTTAACTCATAACACACTGGTTAGTGTGGTAGTGTGGTAATGTGGTAGTGTGGTTTTAGGCTTTGAGCTTTAGGCATAAAGCTTTAAGCTTTAAGCTTTGAGCTTTAGGCTTTAAGCTTTAGGCTTTGAGCTTTAGGCATAAAAAGGACTAATCATTATATAAACAATCACTCCCGTAACGGCGACATAGAACCACATGGGCCAGGTAAAACGGGCGAGCTTTTTATGATCCGCATATCTCTCCTGGAATGCGCGCTGCATGGTAAATAAAACGAAAGGAATGATGATGCCGGAAAGAATAATATGACTGCTCAGAATAAAATAATATACGTAACGCAGACTGCCGGCAGCAATTTTTTCATCGGCACTTAATATGCCATCATGATTCAGATCGCCATATTTTACAGAGGCATTGGAACTGTGATAGATCACATAAGAAATCAGAAATATGGAACTCAGCACGACAGCCGTCAGGTTTGCATTCCTGTGCGCCCTAACCCTTTTATTCTTTATGAAATAAAGACTGGCCAGCAATAATATCGCTGTGGTTGAATTCAGAATCGCATGAAACAGGGGCAGGTTGCTGGTATTGAATCCGAAGTTCACTTTCGTTTTCAATCCGACGATCAGGAAAGTCACCGCCAGCGGAATCGCTATCGAAACAGTGATGATCGGGAGTGTGAAGCTTTTTTCTTTCATACATTTTCTTTGACAGTTGATCGTTGACCGTTGACCGTTCTACGTTTTAGGCTTTAAGCTTTGGGCTTTAAGCTTTAAGCTTTAGGCTGTAAGCTTTGAGCTTTAGGCTTTTTGGACAGATAAATAACTGCTGCAGCCGTCGCAAAAAGGATAAAAACAATAATCGGCAACAAAGGTTTCATTTCTTTTAAAGGCGACACATAGGTTTTGTCCTTCTCGAGCATGATAAATACCATGTCATTGGCCAGCTTGTTCATATCGAGACTGTCGAGCCCGTTGTAATATCCCCGCACTACATGTTCCTTATCCAGCAATACAATTTTAGAGGTATGAATAAAATTAGAATCCACTCCTTCCCCGTCCGCCAGTCCCAGTTTTAATTCGTTGATCGAGAAATCATAAATCTGCTTTTTAGGTCCCGTGAGCAGCCACCAGTGGTCCGGGTTGATTCCAAACTTGTCAGAGTATTTTTTCAGGATCGAAACGGAATCCCGTTCCGGGTCCACGCTAAACGACAGAAACTGAATGAATGCGGGATTAAGTTGTTTGAACTGGTCCTTCGTAGAAAGCGCGTCCTGAAGCTTTCGGATACTGGCCGTCAGTTTCGGACAGATGGAGGGGCAGCGGGTGAAAAAGAAATCGGCAACAATGACTTTCCCGGGCAGGTCAGCCAGAGCAACCGTATCACCGAGCTGATTCTGAAATTTAAAATCCTGTACGCTATGCCAGGCTGTGTCGGTAAAAGTCTTTCCATCCCGCATAACAGACACTACGCTGTCATAGTAAAATCTGCCCGGCATACCGATCGAGTTATCGCTTGCGCGCTTTACGATCTGGTAGCTGATAACCGGAACCATCACGGCCAGCAAAATAGCAATCAGGGCCTTTTTACTCATTTTATTACTTAAGATAAAAAAACCACCGCCGAAGCAATGGTCATTAATTATTGATTATTAATTATCGATTATTGATTTAAGACTATTGACAACAATCAATAATCAATACTCGATAATCAATCATTCTTTTCCAGGCTTCTTCCCTTCTTCCCCATGTTCTGCTTTCTTCTCCACCTTGGTCTTGCTCTGTGCATTATAATAGCTGTCATAACGCATGCGAAGCGTATGATAGGAACTGCCATCCCAGAGGAAGGCAATAATGAACCAGACAAAAAGCAGGGCAGGAATGGCGATCGTCATGATCAGGTTCCTGATTTCATGACCCAGATGCATAAATTCGGCGATGATAAAAAATGCCTTTGCCAGTGTCATAATAATAAACACGCCATTGAGAATATGTTTGGGGAAGAAATGCGTTTCAAAATAAATGATCGCAATAATCAGTTCAAAAACCGTGATGCCCAACAGTATCCAGAAGGTTTTCCAGATTGCCTTGGTATCAAATGAACTTTTTTCTGCCGGCAGGTCCGAGGTGGTATGCGAATGATCCATAGTTTCAGTCAGTTTAAATTATAACAGGTAAAAACAGGTGAACACAAATACCCATACCAGATCTACAAAATGCCAGTACAGACCCGCTTTTTCAATCATCAGGTAATGTCCCGTACGTTCGAAATCGCCGCGCCAGGTTTTGATCAGCATGCAAATATTGATGATCACACCGGAGAATACATGAAAACCATGGAAGCCCGTAATCGTGAAAAAGTAATTGGTAAAGTTGGTAGTTGACTGGGTGCCGTCAATATTCATGAATGGATTGCGACCCCACCAGGCGCCCTCATAATACAAATGCGTCCACTCCCATGCCTGGCAGCTCAGAAAGGCGATACCGCCCAGAATGGTCCAGCTCATCCATTTCATCACGGCCTTGCGGTCCTGCATTTGTCCTGCCCCCACGGCCATAACCATGGTAACGGAGCTCATGATGAGTATAAAGGTCATCAGACTCACAAAAGCCAGTGGAACGGACATTTGCCCGTAAAGAGGGAAACTGCGGAACACTTCATTCGGATCGGGCCATGAACTGGAAGCGAAACGGATAGATCCATAAGAAATCAGGAATGCGCCAAAAGTAAAAGCATCACTCATCAGGAAATACCACATCATGAGTTTTCCATATTCAATATTGAAGGGGCTTTTACCGCCACTCCACCATTTTTGACCTACGGGAACTGTATGTGCCATGAGATTGTTTTGAACAGGTTCACAAATTTATCTAACAAAAGGCAAACTTTATTGCACCATTAAAAAGAAAATGAACAGGTAGATCCATAATAAATCCACGAAATGCCAGTAGGTGCTGACCACGTCCACAGGCACCGCATTATAACTCCGGATCCTTGTATTTCTTGCCCTCAGCCACAGCGTAAAAAGGGCAATAACGCCCCCAAAAACGTGCAAGGCATGCAATCCCGCGATGATATAAAGAAACTGTCCTGCGCCGGATCCGTGAAATGTGGTACCTGTTGCCCACAAATGACGAAATCCAAGCCATTGAAGCAGGATAAAAAGCAGTCCCAGCACCAGGGTGGCCGCCACCAGTTTTTTATACCTTACCATTCTTCTTTCGCCAAATGATTTCTGGGCCAGAAAGATGGTGCCACTGCTGATGAGCATAATGGCCGTGGAATAGTAAAACGCAATCGGGGTGACATAACTGGTCCATCCCGGCTGCTGCCGTTTAACTATATATGCACTCGTTAATCCGGCAAACATCATAATGATGCTGCCGATGCCTACCCATAAAGTAAATTTATGGGGATGTATTTTTTTCTTTTGGTCAACCACACTTTTAAATTCTAAACTCGCGTCCATTTTAATTATTTCAATAAGCCACTTTATCGATCAGCAAAGCCAGCAAAACCACCGGCAGATAGATATAACTCCCGAACATCACCCTTCTCGCGGACTGGATCGTCATCTTCTGGTACAATTGCACACAGGTGGCGATCATAAATACGTTGGCCACCCCTACTATAATCAGGCTCACATAGCCGCTCATCCCGTTAAAATAAGGCAGAATGCCAATCGGCAGCAGGAGCAGGGAATATATAACGGCCTGTAGCGCCGAATATTTAGTCTGTCCTTCACCCGAAGGCAACAGTTTGAAACCTGCCGCGCTGTAATCCTTGTGCGCAATCCAGGCAATGGCCCAGAAATGCGGAAACTGCCAGAAAAACTGCAGGGCAAAAAGAATCCATCCGCCGGCACTCAGACTGTCATTTCCTGCGGCCCATCCGATCAGGCAGGGCATCGCTCCCGGAATGGCTCCGGCTATCACGGCCAGAGAACTTACTTTTTTTAAGGGCGTATAGATAAATGCGTAAAAGAATAAACTAAAGACAGATAAAATCGCTGTCAGGCTGTTAAAATGCCAGAGCAGCATGGTTCCTGCCAGCCCGCAGATCACTGCAAAGGACATTGCTTCAGCCACCGTCATTCTTCCCGAAGCCACAGGCCTTCCGGCTGTTCGCTTCATCATGGCGTCGGTATCTTTTTCGATAGCCTGGTTGATGGCATTGGCACTGCCGGTAACCAGCATGCCGCCAACAAACAAAAGAATGATCGCCTGCCAGTCGAATACTTTCACGGCAGGTGCCAGGAGATAACTAATGACAGCTGAAAAAACAACCATAAAGCTGAGGCTGAATTTAATCAGCAGCATATAGTCCTTCAGCTTATCCGCTATCTTAAAAGAACCGGATTGTTTAATCGTTTCCTGCTCCATCAGGCGATCGAGTTTATGCCCGGAACTAATGGTGCTGTTCATCGGCTCCAAGTGGTTCTGTTTGCAGGATGAAATCCTTTCCGTCTTTACCATAGTCATAGGCCCAGCGATGAACTTCGGGAATTTCTCCCGGCCAGTTACCATGTCCCGGACGAATCGGTGTGGTCCATTCCAGTGTATTGGCCTGCCATGGATTCTTCGTGGTCACTTTTCTTCCCTTGAAAATGGAATAGAAAAAGTTGAATACAAACATCAGCTGCACGGCGAATACCACCATGGCAACGGTTGAAATGAAACGGTTGAGATCGCCGAACTGGTTAAAGGAACTCCATCCGGAGAAATCCATATAACGCCTTGGCATGCCGGCCAGTCCTTCGTAATGCATCGGCCAGAAAATCAGATAGGCGCCCGCAAACGTGACCCAGAAATGGATATAACCCATGGTATTATTCAGGTAGCGTCCGTACATTTTCGGAAACCAGTGATATACCCCGCAGAACATACCCAGGAAGGCCGAAACGCCCATTACGATATGGAAATGCGCAATCACAAAATAGGTATCGTGTAAATGAATATCCAGTGTGGAGTTGCCCAGGAAGATACCGGTCAGTCCGCCTGAAATAAACATGCTCACAAATCCGATGGCGAATAACATAGCCGGAGTAAAGCGGATATTCCCGCGCCAGAGTGTGGTGAGCCAGTTAAATACTTTGATGGCTGAAGGCACCGCAATCAGCAGGGTTAGTAATACGAACACCGACCCCAGGAAAGGATTGAGGCCCGTAACAAACATATGATGCGCCCATACCAGGAAGGCCAGGATCGTGATCGCGAACAGGGAACCGATCATCGCCATATATCCGAAAATCGGTTTACGCGAGTTGATGGCCATGACTTCCGAAACAAGACCCATCGCTGGCAGGATAATGATATATACTTCCGGGTGACCGAGGAACCAGAACAGATGTTCGAACAGAATCGGACTTCCACCTTCGTTGGGTAATGCTTTTTGGGTGGAAGAAATAAAAATATCAGACAGATAGAAGCTGGTACCGGCATGGCGGTCGAACAGCAATAAGATTAAACCCGAGAGCAGTACGGGGAATGACAGTACACCCAGGATGGCCGTAAAAAACAGCGCCCATATGGTGAGTGGCAGTCTCGTCATACTCATCCCTTTCGTACGCATATTCAGAATGGTCGTGATATAATTCAAACCGCCGAGCAGCGAAGAAACCACGAACAGCGCCATAGAAGTGATCCAGAAATCCATCCCCGATTTCGAACCCAGCGAAGCATCTCCAAGTGCGCTTAAAGGCGGATAGGAAGTCCAGCCACCACTCGCGGGACCGGTTTCAATAAAGAGAGAAGTGAGCATAACCACACTTGCCATCCAGAAAAACCAGTAGGAAAGCATATTCAGCATCGGAGAGGCCATATCGCGCGCACCGATCTGTAAAGGAATCAGGAAATTCGCAAAGGTTCCGCTCAGTCCGCCGGTCAGCACAAAGAACACCAGTACGGTACCGTGCATGGTTACGAGAGCGTAATAAGCTTCCGGTTGAATCTTACCACCTTTTGCCCATTTACCCAGGATGTCTTCCAGCCAGGGGAAAGTGGAATCGGGATAGCCGAGCTGGAGACGGAACAGAACAGACATCAATCCGCCCAGAATCGCCCAGATCATTCCGGTAATCAGAAATTGTTTGCAGATCATTTTATGATCCTGGCTAAACACGTATTTCGTAATGAAAGTCTCTTTATGATGATGGCCTTCATGTCCCTCGTCGTGCGCATCATGCGAAACGACTACTCCGGGTCCTTGTAACGTCAAATCAGTACTCATCAGTAATAATTTAATTCTTTTATAATCCTCTATTTGGCTGCTGCTACCAGTGCCGTTGGCATATCTGTTTTTACAGCGGCCGTTTTAACTGAATCGGCTGCAGGCGCCGGTAATTTATCTTTCATTACCAGCGCATAATTCGAAACCTGCTTCGCTCTCCACAGCACAAATTCTTCTTCCGAAACCACTTTCACCACACCTCTCATGGCATAGTGACCCTTGCCACACATCTGGTCGCAGGAAAGTTCATATTCAAAATCCGGATTGCCGGTCATTTTCTTCATTTCTTCCGTTGTGTATTTCGGCGTAAACCACATCGTTGTGGGGGTGCCGGGAACTGCATCCATTTTCATACGGAAGGCAGCCAGTCCCACATCATGAATCACATCGCGGGAGTTGATGATCAATTTTACCGGCTGGTTCACTACCATGTAAAACGTTGTGCTCACCACAATGTCGTCATGCGTATTGGGATCATCCCATAATAAACCCAATGCATTGTTATCCGCATCGCTGATATTGCGGTAGTATTTTTTCCCAAATACACCGTCCTTGCCCGGATACCGGATCAGCCAGTTGAATTGTTTTCCCGTCACTTCAATCTGCATGGCGTTCTTTGGCGCTTCACCGGTAATCTGGAACCAGTACATCAGACCAAAACCCACCAGCACGGTCAGGGCAATGGCAGGCACTACAGTCCAGATTACCTCGAGTTTATTATTATGCGGAAAATAAAATACTTTTCTTTTTTCAGAATACTGGTACCGGAAGGAAAACCAGAACAGGACGATCTGTGTAATAAAGAATACGATACCGGTAATCACAATCGTGATATATAGCATCGAATCAATTTTCTCTCCATGATCAGAAGCGGCTTTGCCGAGAATCTTTCCTTTAAATAATTCATTGCACCAGTACACGCCGATCAGGCCCAGTACCAGGAAAACAATCATCAGGAATCCGTTGATTTTATTATTCGATTCGTTATTCTTCTTCTCCCCTTTCAGAATTCCTACATACTCACTGGCTTTCGCAATCTGAAAGGTGATTACAAAACCCAGCAACAAAATCGCAAAAAGAAAATAGGTAGACATGATGCTAAAAAAATTTAATCGTTTTAAATCTCACCGGACATCTGGAACGACTAAGTATAGTGAATAATACTTTCTTTAAAGAACGGATGCGTTTTCGACACCAGCGGGTATTTCGACAACACCCTGCCGGTCTGGAAAATAATGATTCCCACAAATCCGGCTGCAATACCAAAATCATACAAATTCATCGGCACATGATCCGGAATCAGGCTGGCGAAAACCATCTGATATGTATCCAGCCAGTGACCAAAGAGCAAAACTACTGACATAATGGTTAAAGTCGCATAGTTACGTTTCGAGCTTGCCCGCATATAAATTAACAAAGGAGCAAGGAAATTGATAATTAAATTCAAATAAAATATTCCGGTATACGCCCCTTCAAAACGGGGTTTGAAATAGATTGTTTCCTCAGGTATATTGGCGTACCAGATCAGCATGAACTGGCTGAACCAGAGGTAGGTCCAGAATACAGAAAACGCAAACTGGAACTTGCCCAGATCATGCAGATGTTCAATGTTAACATATTCGAGGTAGCCCTTATTCTTCAGGTAAATGATAATGAGGGTCATGAGCGCCACACCGGCCACAAAGGTGCTGGCGAAGGTATACCAGCTGTACATGGTACTGAACCAGTGCGCGCTGATACTCATCAGCCAGAGCCAGGGAACGGTTGAAGCCACGGTAAGGGCGAACCAGAAGATGAAAACAGATCCCCAGACCGTATTCTTCCAGATATATTTTTTGCCTTCTTCCACCGAGAGCGTAACGCCGTCGATTGAACGACTCAGCTGACGCATTTTATAACCGAGAACCGTCCAGAGACCAATGGTTAAAGTGGTCCAGATAATAAAAAAGGTCGGATTCAGAAATCCCTTCTTGCCATTCAGTATCGGATCCTTCGCTACTTCTGCTTTATTCAGCCATTCGTAAATAAACGTTTTGTTTCCGAAAATCAGGCACATCAGAATCACGAAGGTGATTCCTCCGATAACCGGCACACAGGCAGAAATGGCTTCGGTTACCCTGCGAAAAGCCATATTGAATCCTGCCCAGGCAAGGGTAGTGGCGCAAAAGAAAAACATGGAGGCATTCACTACCAGCAGAAAGTAAACACTGTTCTGCAGCAGGGCTCCCCAGAATTTACGTTGTTGTTCTTCGGTACCTGTACCATACATAAAATAGCCCACGATCAGGCTCAATGCCCCGGCGGCCATCAAAGCCATGGACCAGGTTTTCATGCCGGAAGGAATTTCAAAACGCTCTTTAATTGACATTCTTTATCGTTTTTATACTCGCTTTCGCTGATTATTTTTTCATTGTTGAATCGGAAGCCGCCGGTTTGGATCCCGCCTGTCTGGATTTGATATAGGCAATCACCATCCAACGCTGGCGCGTATCTAACTGACTGGCATAACTTCCCATTTTGTTCTTGCCGTAGGTAATGGAATAATACATCTGACCCTCAGGCATCGCTTCATATTTTGCGTCACCCACCAATGTAGCCGGTTTGGCCGGATAAGGACCATCGCCGCCTTTGTACAAAGGCCCGTTACCATCCAGTTTGGTACCATGACAAATAGCACAGTTCACCTGGAACAGGCGATGGGCTTCCACCAATGTGATACTGTCCACAGCGGTCAGCGGAGATTTAACCGCTTTGGCTGCCACATAATTCACCGTATCGCCTGGTGCATCTTTAGCCAGATCAAAAGGCATCAGTGTTCCTCTCTTAATTGTGCCCGGCACGGGTATATTGCTAAAATGAATTCCCTTCTTTAATAAGGCTTCTTTCTGTTCAGGCGTTTCCGCATAAGTTTCATAAGCGCGGCTGTAAGCCATATCCGGCATATACACTTTACCCGGATTGCGGCGTACTTCATCACTGCAGGAAGTCAGCACAACCAGGGACAAACAGAAAGGAATCAATTTTTTTTGGATCTGCATTTCAACTTTCATTTCGTTATGCCAGAATATTATTTGCGTTATCTACCGACGGAATGTTCTTGCTATAGCTTCCCAGCCACCAGCCCGTTTCAGCATCCTGCACGTTCACGTCCAGCGCACCCACCGATGTCAAAAATCCCTGCAGGTCGGCTACATTTGTTTTTGCCGTGCACTCGATCACCATCACAAAACGGTCGTCTGTGGCACGCAGACTGAAATGATGTTTCCTTACAAATGGAGCCATCTGGCAGAGATAACAGAAAGTCAGCACCATACCCACTGCTGCAAAAAGAACCGTAAGCTCAAATATGATCGGGATCCAGGCCGGTAAATCAGAGTGCGACTTACCCCCGAAGTTCAATGGCCAGTCATACATAAACGCATAACTGATACCGCTCAGGGCCGTGGTGGTTCCGGTGATTCCGTAAACGAAACCTGCCGTATGCAGACTGGTTTCACGCAATCCCATCGCATGATCGAGACCATGAATCGGCATTGGCGTGTATACGTCGTGGATCTTGTAACCTGCCATGCGTACTTTCTTTACGGCAGGAAACAAAACCGCTTCATCATTAAAACTTCCAACAACAAATCTTTTAATAGCCATATAATTGCTTTAGAAGATACTTAGTGTGCGTGTTCAAATTCGTGGGCAAATTCCTCCGGAGTTTCTTCTTCTTCCGAAGTCATTTTTGCCTTATAGTTTTCACCGGATTTCTTCAGGATATGCTTGATTTCCGCAATAGCGATAACCGGGAAGAATTTAGAGAACAGGAAGTAACAGGTGAAAAACAAACCAAAGGTTCCCAGGTAAAATCCGATTTCCCAGATGGTCGGTGTGTAATACGTGCTCCAGTCACTCGGAATATATTCACGGTACAGGGAGGTTACGATGATCACAAAACGTTCAAACCACATTCCGATATTAATGATGACGGACATAAAGAAGGTCACCACGAGATTCCGGCGCAGCTTGCGGAACCAGAAAATCTGTGGGGATACCACATTACAACCCATCATGATATAGTAGGACCAGCCCAGGGGCGATAATAAATTCGCGCGGTTCTGGAAGAAAGCAAATTGTTCGTAAGGATTCTGTCCGTACCAGGCGATGAACAGCTCCGTGAGGTAAGCGACACCCACGATAGAACCCGTGAGCAGGATAACCTTGTTCATTACGTCTATATGCTCCATCGTGATATAATCTTCCAGATGTAACACTTTACGCGTCACAATCAGCAGGGACTGCACCATCGCAAATCCGGAGAATACGGCACCCGCAACAAAGTATGGCGGAAAGATGGTGGTATGCCATCCCGGTACAACCGAAGTGGCGAAGTCAAAAGATACAATCGTATGTACGGAAAGTACAAGGGGTGTTGCGAGACCGGCCAGTACGAGCGACAACGCTTCGTGCCTCTGCCAGTGTTTCGTGGAGCCCGACCAGCCGAAGGATGCCATTCCGTAAAAGAATTTTCTCCATTTCAGTTTGGCACGGTCGCGAACGGAAGCCAGATCGGGCAATAGTCCGCAATACCAGAACAAAAGTGAAACGGTGAAATAGGTTGATATCGCAAATACATCCCAGAGCAGGGGTGAATTAAAATTCGGCCATAATGATCCGCGGGAATTCGGATAAGGAAATATGAAGAAAGCCATCCATACACGACCCATATGCCAGATCGGAAACTGTCCTGCGCACATCACCGCGAAAATCGTCATCGCTTCCGCCGCACGGTTCACACCGGTTCTCCAACCCTGACGAAACAGCAAAAGGATAGCAGAGATCAGCGTTCCCGCATGACCAATACCTACCCACCATACAAAGTTTGTGATATCCCATCCCCAACCCACGGTTTTGTTCAGGTTCCACTGACCTACCCCGTAAATCACTTCGCGGGTTACAGAAAAAACACCAAAACAAAGCAGGCCGACAGAAATCAGAAATCCTATCCACCATAATTTGGAGGGCCTGTTTTCGATCGGGCGAACAATGTCTTCCGTAATCTGATGATAGTTCTTATCACCCGACACAATCGGCGGCCTTACCTGTGATTCGTACTTGGATGCAGACATACTGGGTTATCTCTTTTTCATCCCTTCCCGCCTGTGACGGGAGAGATCATTAAAAATCATTATACTTTTTCTGCGGTTTCGGTTGTATTACGAACCTTCGCCAGGTAGGTAATATTCGGTAACACGTGCAATTCTTCCAGCACATGGTATAAACGCTGTTCGTTTTCTTTTCTTGACTGTACTATCGCACTCTTGCTGTTGTTGATATTTCCGAATACGATCGCCTGGGTCGGACAAGCCTGCTGGCAGGAAGTCTGCACATCACTATCCTGCAACACGCGTTCTGCTTTTTTCGCTTTCAGTTTTCCATCCTGCAGACGCTGAACGCAGAAACTGCATTTTTCCATTACCCCTCTGGAACGAACCGTAACATCCGGGTTCAGCACCATGCGGGTCAGGTCGTCGTTCATCATCAGCACGGCATCATTCAGTTCACCCACTCCCTTCTGATCCTGGTTATTGGGGAAGCTGTCGGCGCCGGTATAATCGGCCCAGTTAAAGCGACGTACTTTAAAAGGACAGTTATTCGCACAATATCTGGTACCGATACAACGGTTATACGCCATCTGGTTCAGGCCCTCGCTGCTGTGATTCGTTGCGTTCACGGGACAAACATTCTCGCAGGGTGCGTTATCACAATGCTGACAAAGCATCGGCTGGAATACGGTCTGTATAGAATCCGGATCGGCCAGATTTCCGGAGAAATAACGGTCGATGCGCAGCCAGTGCATATCGTGATAGCGCAGCACTTCTTTCTTTCCTACGATCGTCACATTGTTTTCCGCGTGACAGGCCACCACACAGGCGCCACATCCCACGCAGGAATTCAGATCGATCGACATGCCCCAGTGAATGCCGGGCTTATCATAATAAGGATACAGGGTACCCTGTTTTTCAAAGTTTTCGAGCCCACCGAATTTCTTCGCTTCTTCTTCCCTGTCGTGAAGAATTTCATCAGGCTCTTTGACAAATGAAGCGAGACTGAGTTCTTTGATTACTGAAGTACGGCCCTCGTAAGATCCATGGATCTGGATCTGCGCGATCTGGTATTCTTCTTTGGTTTTTTCGAAACTTACATCGGTAACGATCCATTCGGTTGTTAAACCATTATTCACCGCAAAAGGAAAAACATTTCTTCCCGCTCCAACCGCTGCTCTTCCGATAAAAGCGCCCGTATTTTTTGGATCCGCACTCTCGCGGCCGTATCCCAGCGCAATGGCAAATACGCCATCCGGCATACCGGGCACAACAACCACAGGGATCAGGGTCTCGATTCCGTTGGCCTTCAGTTTGATTACCTCGCGTTCCGGATGAGATTCAAATTTATCTGACTGGTTATGATCACTCAGATCAATACCATATTGTTCTTTGATGAAATTGGGAGACACCATCGCGTAGTTGTCCCAGGTTCCCCTCGTAACAGGATCCGGAAGTTCCAGCAGCCAGGGATTGTTTGACTGTGCGCCGGTACCTACGCCCACCTGCTGATAAAGCACGAGCTCGTAGGCGCCGCCTTTTTTCATTGAACTTATCGCAGAAGCCGCAGTGGCAACAGGCGCCGCATTATAGGATGCCGATGACAGAGAAGAAACAGTCGTTTCCACGACGCCATCCTGCAATGCTTTTTCGTATGCTTCGTGGCCCCCCAGTTTGGAAGTCCAGTATTGTTTGAACATTTCGTCGTAGGAAGTTTTTCCGCCTGACCAGAGGATCAGGGAGTCTTCGAACGGACGGGTAACAAAAAGCGGGGATATCACGGGCTGCTGCATGGAGATAAATCCTGTGCGCGGCTGCGCATCTCCCCAGCGCTCAAGGAAATGAGGTGAAGGCAGAACGTATTTGCAGAGCTCAGTGGTTTCATCCAGTCTGCCGGTGAAAGACACTGTGGTCTTCACTTTGGCCAGACCGGCTTTAAAGTTTTTGGAATCCGGATGATCGTATACCGGGTTCGCATCATAAATCAGCAGGGTGCTGATTTTGCCTGCGTTCATATCGGCCACGAGACTGGCGAATTCGCTGTCAATACCCTGACGGGTCAGGTTGGTTGCCTCCCAGCTGATGGTTGAGCCATTGGAGCCAAGCGATTCGTTGATAGCGTTTACAATGATTTGTACCTGTACATTATTTGAACCGGATACCACCAGCGATTTGCCTTTGCTGGCGAGCAAATCTTTGGCTGCGGCGGCTACACCGGCTTTCAGTTTTTCAGGCAGTGCGGGTGCGCTCACGCTTCCACCCACTGCGGCCAGCAGGGCCAGGGCCACTGCAGCTGATTCAGAAGGTTTGTGCGTGTAGCGGATATCCGCATTCGAACCCGTCATACTCATATAGGATTCGAACTGGTAATGGCGGTTCATGCCGGGCGCTTTCTCATCAATCTTTCTGCCCTTCACATATTGCTTCGCGAATTCGATGGGCGAAAGCCAGGTTCCGAGAAAATCGGCGCCCAGACTCACGATCACTTTGGCGTTATCGAAATGATAGGAAGGGATGGTTTTTTTGCCATAGGATGCTTCATTCGCCAGCAGCATACCGCTGAAGGAATCGGCATCATATTGTATGTGGCGGCTTCCCGGATATTTAGCCAGGAAATCGGCAATCACCTGTTTGGTGGTAATGGAAGTCAGCGTGGAAGTGAACAGAACCACGGCGCCTGTTTGTCCCGCCATGGAATCACCTACCAGTTTATCAAAAGCCTCAAGGCTGGTTACTTCCTGTGGAACACCGTTCACCATCTGTACGGGGGTACGAAGACGGGCAGTATCATAGAGGTCAAGTATGGAAGCCTGCACGCGGGCAGAAGTTCCGCCTTTGGTTACGCCGGACAAATCGTTTCCTTCCAGTTTAATCGGACGGCCGTCTCTTACTTTAGCTATTACCGAAACGGCATCGCCGCCGGAAGTAAAAGTGGTTGCATAATAATCTGCCACACCGGGAATCATATTTTCCGGCTTATTGATATATGGAACAATATGTCTTACGGGCATTTCACAGCTCGCAGCCAGGGTGGCAGCGGCGGTACTGAAACCAAGATATTTCAGGAAATCACGACGGGGTGTTTTCGATTCGAGAAAACCCTTATCGTCCTGTGGCTCCATGGGAAGATCTTCCCGGAATTCATTCGCCTGATCTTCTATAAAAGATTCAGACATATTGAATTCACCAAAACTTTTCCAGTACTTTTTTTCGCTCATTGAATTTCAAATTTGATCCGCCCACCGGCGAATGAATATTATAAGCAGGTGAATTTCCCCTTCACTCCTTCACTCCTGTACTCCTGTACTCCTGTACTCTCATACTATTTAGTAGTGGCATTTCTGACATTCCGTTCCACCAATGTTTTCAACCGTAACACTGTCCATCTTACCGGTTGCGAGGTTATGGTTGAACTTCTCGTAAATGCTATAGAACTTATTTCCGTTTCCTGCTGAATCAGGGAAATTAACTTTCGTGCTGCGGTGACAGTTGATACACCATCCCATGCTCAGTTCGGCAAACTGTTTGACTTCATTCATCTGGGTGATGGAACCGTGACAGGTCTGGCATTGTACTTTACCTGCGCGGATATGCTGGGAATGGTTGAAATAGACGTGATCGGGCAGATTGTGGATTTTCACCCATTCAATCTGTTTACCGGGTTCTGTGTATTTGCCTGCTTTAGGATCGTATCCTGTATAAGAGTAGAGTTTCTGAATTTCAGCCGTTCCGTCCACTTCCTTTCCGTCTTCACGATGAAGGGCTTCTCCCTTGTATTCGTTAATCGCAGCGTGGCAATTCATACAAACATTCAGGGAAGGAACACCGGCATTTTTGGATTCCCAGGCGCCGCCATGACAATACAGACAGCTGATCTGGTTGGTACCGGCATGCACTTTATGGGAATAATAGATCGGCTGCTCGGGCTGATAGTTTTTCTGGCGGCCAAGACCGATGGCGCCCTGAACCACATAATAGCCGCCCGCTACAAAAAGCACCAGAACGATCAGGGTGATATACACTTTATTCCGGTAGAAAGGAATCGGCTCGTGGGAAGGAATGCCTGATTTATCGTCGGATAATTTTTTCAGATTGCTGTTAACCTGCAGCAAAATCAGCATGATGACAGCCAGAATCAGGGTCAGAATACCATAAAGCAGTGTGCTGTCGGATTCATCGCCTTTGGGAACTTCTGTTGGTCCGCCGGGCTTACTTGTGCCGGGCTCAGGGTATGTTTCAATATATTTCAGAATGGCGTCTATTTCCGCGTCGGTTAACGTCGGAAAAAGATTCATTGGCGTCTTGTTATACTGAGCGTAGAGATCGGTAAAATATTTATTTCCTGAGGCTAAAACCTGAGCATTATTACGAATCCAGGCGTGCAGCAGTTTCTGGTCAGGAACCCGGGCGGTTACCCCCTTAAGGGCTGGTCCCGTGACCTGTTTTATTGGATTATGGCAGGACGCACAATTGGCCTGGAACAGCGCTTTTCCGTCCTGGGCCATCGATATATTACCGAAAAACAGGAAAAAGACAGTGAGGAAAGAAATAAAGGATATTCGGAAAGCACTTAGTCTGTAATGATGCATATATACAACAATGTATAAATGTGAAAAATCATCTCGGTTGGCTGCAAAAGTAAGTCAGGAAATTAACAATATACCAACATGCGGAATTTTTTTTTTGCCTTATCTGGCCTGCATTTCAGCCGATTATACGAATTTCTTAAAAATGAATGTCATTGCTTTGTCATGAATTTTCGCGCTTAAAAACAGCGCAAAAAACAGGGGTTTTGAAACCATTTTTTTCCTACATCTTTACAGCTTTTTCAGGATGGCTGAAATCCTCTTTTTTATATGAATGAAGAAATACTGCCGATCCGGCTGGCCATTTTTGCATCAGGTCAGGGTAGTAATGCCCGCGAAATCATCCGTTATTTTCAGGATGAGGGAAACCGGGTGTTGGGCCGGCCTGTTCAGATCGGGGTGCTGGTATGCAATAAACCGGGGGCGGGCGTAATGGGGATAGCTGAATCTGCGGCCATTCCGGTGCTGATGATTGAAAAGGAGAAATTTTTCAGGGGAAGCCATTATCTGGAAGAATTCAGGAAGCGGCAGATCTCTTTTATCGTGCTGGCAGGATTTTTATGGAAGATCCCTTCGGAACTGATCCGCGCTTATCCTGACCGTATTCTGAATATACATCCTGCGCTGCTTCCTTTATTTGGTGGCAAGGGGATGTATGGAGATGCGGTACATCGCGCGGTGATTGCATCGGGAGTCAAAGAGAGTGGCATTACGATACATTATGTGGATGAGCAGTATGATCACGGCAGAATTTTTTTCCAGGCCAGTTTTAATATTGCCGGAGACGAAACGCCTGAAAGTCTTGCGAAAAAAATCCACGAACTCGAGCACCAGCACTTTCCGGCTCAGGTTGCCCGATGGGTGGAATGCAAATTATCGTTAAACCCGTAATTGTTCGGCTGGTTCGTGGTATTTTTAAGCCCAAAGCTTAAAGCCCAAAGCCTAAAACTGATCCGGTCAACGGTCATCGGTCAACCGCCAGCCTTCAACCCTAATCTGACCCAACTTAAAATTTTCTTATTGCTTCGTTTTTACGCATATCTCCGAAATACCGTTTTTTTTGCCCTGATGGCATTTTCCTGCATGCAGGGTCGCGCCCAGCAGGTGGTGATTCATGGAACGGTATTCAATATGTATAAGACCCGGCCACTGGATGCGGTTTCTGTTCTTTGCAGTTGTGGAAAAGGAACTACCACAGATTCCAATGGAAATTATATGATCCGCGTGGACCAGTCAGACTCCCTGCGATTCTCTTATCTCGGCCGCGCCACACAGATGTTTCCTGTTTCCATGATGAACGCAACCACCGGATTTGACATTGCCTTACATGTGAACCCCACTGAATTGTCGGAGGTTCGCGTAGCGCCGAAAAATTACCGGATGGACTCCCTTCAGAACCGGAAGGACTACGAAAAGATATTCAACTATTCGAAACCCGGTCTCTCTCTTTCGGACGGATCGAGTGGCTCGGGCGTGGGCCTCGACCTGGATCAGCTGATCAATGTGTTCCGTTTCAAAAGAAACCGGCGGCTCGCGGCATTCCAGGAAAGACTGATTGAGGATGAACACGATAAATTCATCGATCACCGTTTCACCCGCTATATCGTGAAAAAAATTACGGCGCTCGACGGCAACGCGCTGGATTCATTCATGTTCCGTTTCCGGCCCTCCTACCAGTTTACGAAAATTGCTACCGATTACGAATTTTACGACTATATCAAACTAGCTTATAAAGACTACAGATATCAGTTAGAAACTTATCCAGGAAAAAAAGATTAATTTTTTAAGCCTAAAGCCTTTTTAAGCCTAAAGCTCAAAGCTCAAAGCCGAAAACTTATTTTATTGTCGGTCTCAAATCTATACTGAACTTCAGAAGTCTTAATAAAAATGTTTTACGTTTACGCAGCAAAGTTTTGGGCTTTGAGCTTTGAGCTTTGAGCTTTAGGCTTAAAAGGGCTTAAAAAAGTAAAATGCAATTACTGCGGCATGTTCCGTTTTTAAGGGCGGTTTTTTTTCACAGCATATCTGCTTTTGGAGGACCGCAGGGTCATCTCGGCATGATGATGAAAACCTTCGTGCATCGCCGCAGGGATATTACACAGGAGGAACTCATGGATTACACCGCCTTCTGCCAGCTTCTGCCCGGAGCCTCGTCCACCCAAACCCTCACGCTGATCGGATATAAACGCGGAGGCATTCCCCTGGCCGTTCTTACTTTAATTATATGGATTCTTCCGGCCTGCGTGATCATGGGTATATTTTCCTTTTTTGTGGAATATGTCAATCATAAAAACGGGAGCGCGAATCTGTTTCGTTTTGTAGAACCCATGACGGTGGGATTTCTCGCCTACGCGGCCTGGAAGGCCTTTCGTATTTCGGTTCACAATACTATCACACATATTATTATGCTGGTTTCGGCCATTGCGGTTTTTCTCCTGTTCAAACTTCCCTGGATCTTTCCCATCGTCATTGTTCTTGGGGGACTAATCACCAATATCAGCAGCAAACGTATTCCGCAAACCGAAATCATCACGCGGAAAATCAAATGGGCCAATCTCTGGCTTTTCGCTTTTATTTTTATAATCGCGGGCGCTTCCAGCGAAATGGCCAGAAAAAATAACTGGCCGCACCGGAGACCCATCAACCTGTTTGAAAATACTTACCGTATCGGCAGTCTCATTTTTGGCGGCGGCCAGGTGCTCATTCCTTTTATGTATGAACAGTTCGTAGCGAGACCTGAATCGCAAAACCTGATTCAGAGAAACCCCAATATTGTAAAGATCAACAAGGAAGACTTTTACACCGGAGCCGGTTTTGTACGCGCCATTCCGGGACCCGTTTTTTCCGTGTCCTCCTATATGGGCGGGATAGCCATGAAAGATCTGGGCCCATCCATGCAGGTGCTGGGATGTATCATCGGTTCCCTGGGCATCTTTCTGCCCAGCGCCCTGCTGGTGCTTTTCTTCTTTCCCATCTGGTCGAATATTAAAAAATACGCAACGGTTTACCGTGCCCTGGAGGGAATCAATGCGGTGGTGGTCGGAATCATGATTGCCAGTTGTTTTTATATGATGAAAGACTTTACCCCGGGTTCCCATTTCCTGCTCTGGATGAATATCGGCGTGGGCGTTTTAACATTTATTCTTCTGCTGCAGAGCAAGTTACCCTCGCCCGTAATAGTTATGATCTGCCTGCTCCTGGGCTGGATAATATAGTCGACCGATGACCGATGACTGCTTTAATCCAAATCTTATCGGATCTCGTAAAGGAATTAAAAAATGAAGGTCTAATTTCGCTACCTCATTTTTTTGGCTGAATTGAATAAACGGCAGATACATATTGGCCTCGTAGGAAATCCGAACAGCGGGAAAAGCTCTCTTTTTAATGCCCTCACGGGCCTTCACCAGAAAGTCGGGAATTTTCCGGGCGTCACTATTGATAAAAAGACGGGATCGAGCGACCTGGGGTCAGGCCATCTCGCCCAGATTGTTGATCTGCCCGGCACGTATAGCCTCTATCCAAAAAGAGACGACGAATGGGTGACCTATAAAGTGCTGCTAAACCAGGATGATGAAGTAAGTGTGGACATGGTGATTCTGCTGGTGGACGCCAGTAATCTGCGCCGCAACCTCCTGTTCTGCTCCCAGATCATTGATCTTAAAATTCCCGTGGTCGTGGCACTGACCATGATGGATCTGGCGGGGAAAAAAGGAATTGAAATTGATGTGCCCGGTCTCGAAAGGGAACTGGGCGTTCCAGTGGTTCCGGTCAATCCCCGAAAAAACAAGGGTATGCTGCAACTGAAAAGGATACTGGCCCAGCGCGCCCAGCATCTGCATCAGGCTCCGGTGCGGGATTTCATTCCCAACCGCGCCCTCGCGGAGGATGCGGTTGTTCAGCTCAAACAGGTTATTCCGGAAATCAGCGACTATACCGCCATTCATTATCTGATCAATCACGAATCCTTTCACCTGAGCAGTGAAATGCATAAGCGGATCGAAAGCATTGAGGAAGTCAATCAGTTTAATCATACCCGCATACAGGCTGAAGAAATTCTGCAACGCTACACACGCATCCGGCAGCTGATGCAACAGACCATTTCCGAACCCGATCCCCTGCAAAAAACGCTGTTCACGGAGAAACTCGATAATATCCTGCTGAACCGGGTCTGGGGTTACGCCATCTTACTTGGGGTTCTCTTCCTGCTTTTCCAATGCGTGTTCTGGCTCGCCCAGTTTCCGATGGACGGGCTGGACTGGGCTTTCACAAAGATGAGTATCTGGGTTTCGGCCCAGCTCCCGGACGGATGGTTTCGTGACCTGATGGTGAACGGATTACTCGCAGGCCTCAGTGGCATTCTCGTATTCATTCCGCAGATCATGATTCTGTTCGGACTCATCACCGTTTTGGAAGACACCGGTTATATGGCGCGTATCAGTTTCCTTACGGACAAGCTCATGCGTAAAGTAGGACTCAACGGGAAATCCGTAATGCCCATGATCAGTGGTTTTGCCTGCGCCGTGCCTGCCATCATGAGCAGCCGCAACATCGAAAATAAAAAGGAACGCCTGCTCACCATTCTGGTCACACCACTCATGAGTTGCAGTGCGCGACTGCCCGTGTACACGATGCTGATCGCACTCGTTGTTCCCAATCATAAAGTGTTGGGATTTTTCAACAGCCAGGGGCTCGTGATGATGGGATTGTATTTGCTGGGTATTGTTGCCGCCCTCATCGTTTCTTATGTGGCCAAGAAATTTATTCATTCCACAGAAAAAAGTTTTTTCATACTCGAACTGCCCGTATACCGTGCGCCGCGTTGGAAAAATGTGGCCATTACCATGATCAGCAAGGCAAAAATATTTGTCCGCGATGCCGGCAAAGTCATTATCGTGATCAGCATGATTCTCTGGGCACTGAGTACCTATGGACCCAAATCGCGTATGCACGCCGTGGCCGTTAAATATGAAAATGCCGGTCCTTCGGAAATGAAAGCCAAAAATGCCGAGCTGCTCGAAAATTCTTATGCAGGCATTCTCGGCAGAACCATCGAACCGGTGATCAAACCACTGGGCTATGACTGGAAAATCGGGATTGCGTTAATCACTTCTTTCGCTGCCCGCGAAGTTTTCATCGGCACCATGGCTACGCTGTATAGCGTGGAGGGCGGTAAGAATGCGGATCCGCAAACCTTAAGGCAAAGAATGGCTTCCGCCAGAACCGATGAAGGCGCCAAAGTGTATACACTCGCCACCGGCGTTTCGCTGATGATATTTTACGCTTTCGCCATGCAGTGCATGAGCACCCTGGCCGTTGTAAAACGCGAAACCAGGGGATGGAAATGGCCCATCATCCAACTTGTGTACATGACCGGACTGGCTTATCTCATGAGCTTTATTGCGTATCAGCTTCTTAAATAAGCCTAAAGCTTAAAGCTCAAAGCCTAAAACCGGTCATCGGTCAACGATTATCCAATTCGCACAGTACGCATCAAAACCGGACAGCTCAGGCATTCTTCCTTTTTGATAAAATACTGACTCACAAAAGAATGCCTGATTGGCACTTTCTTGGCACGTTATCCGTCAAAGCCAAAACCAGCGACTATGTTCAGAAATCATTTTAAAACTGCCTGGAGAAGTCTGATCAAAAACAAAGGCATCAGTTTCCTGAATATCGCGGGACTGGCTGTAGGAATGACTGCCGCCGTGCTGATCTTTTTATGGGTGCAGAATGAAACCCATTTTGATCAGCAGCATAAGGACAGCAGTCGCATCTACCGGCTAACCACAAAAACAACGGATAATACCTGGATATGGGAAGGTTCTCCGATGGGCCTCGCTCAGGAAGTTAAAAAAGACCTTCCTGAAATTACACAAATGGCCAGGTTATACGCCGACAACATCCCGGTGTTTAATATTAACGGAAACCTGAGCTCTGTAAAACAATGCGCGTACGTGGATCCGGAATGGTTCAACCTGTTCGACTATCATTTTATCGAAGGAAATGCCTCTGCATTTGCACAACATCCGTTCAGTATTATTCTTACGGCTTCCGAATCCAAAAAGTATTTTGGCCATCACACCGCAGTTGGCCAGCTCATCCGCATCGACAGCGCCAGCTACGAAGTTCGTGGCGTCGTGTCTGATCCGCCCACGTACACAAGCTTTCAATACAACGCTTTCATTCCCATTGAAGCGCTGCTGACCAACAAAGAGCAACGCGAAAATGGAGAAAACTGGGACAATACCGACTATCTCACGTTCATCAAATTAGCACCCGGAGCCCGCACCGGTGATATGTCAAAAAAAATCACCCAGATCCTTCAAAAGAATGCGCATGATGATAAAAACGGTCTGGCCGCCGGTATTGTGGCTTTGAGGGATATGCATTTTGAAAACAATCTGCAGGCATCGGAATTCGAACACGGCAGCATGCCGGCCGTTTATATCTTTAGCATACTCGGCTTTGTCATTCTGCTGGTGGCCTGTATTAATTACGTTAACCTCACTACCGCAAAAGCCAGTCTGCGTTCAAAAGAAGTCAGCATCCGTAAAATTGTCGGGGCGGGTCGCCGTCAGTTGTTCCAGCAGTTCATAGTGGAATCGCTGCTGATCAGCATACTGTCTTTGCTGGTCACCCTCCTGTTGATTTATAGCCTGCTGCCAGGATTCAACACGCTCACGGGAAAGCAGTTTACACTTGATTTCGCATCCGCCGGTTTATGGAAGGTATTGGGTTCAACACTTTTACTGGCTGCATTGCTGAATAGTATTTACCCGGCCCTGCTGCTCTCTTCTTTCAGGCCCCTCAATATGTTCAGGGGCATCAGCGTATTGAAGTTAAAAGATGCCTATTTCAGAAAAGCGCTGGTGGTTTTGCAATTCAGCATTTCCATGATTCTCATCACCGGCACTATAGTGATCTATTCACAAATGCATTTTATACAGAAAACAAATCCCGGATACGATCGTTCACAAATATTAGCGGTTAGTCTGCCTTTCAATCAGCATTATGAGAATAAGGCGCTTTTCATGCAGAGCATGCAACAGCAGTTGTTGGCCCAGAGTGCGATCGAAATGGTTTCTATGGTCAATCAGCCGGTGGTCAGGATCGGCAGTGCAACCACCGGCGCGGATTGGGAAGGACGTGATACCAGCCTGCAGACCAAGGTATCACAGCTTTCCGCAGACGCTTCCTTAATCCGGACCATGCATTTTGATATGGCAGAAGGTCGCTGGTTCAGTGCGTCGGATATTTCTGACAGAAAGAATTTCATTCTGAATGAGACGGCCGTAAGAGAACTGAAAATTCATCAGCCCGTGATCGGACAAAGATTTTCCATGCATGGTGAAACGGGACAGATTGTGGGCGTGGTGAAAGACTTTCATTTTAAAAGTATGCACGAAAAAATAGGACCGCTGGTGGTATTTAATAATCCGGAATGGTGGAATTATTTTATGATCAGAACCAGCCCCGCTAATGCATCCAAAGCCATTCGTTCGGTGGAAGCCGTCTGGAAAAAATTCGCACCGGGCATTCCGATGGAATATAGTTTTCTCGACGAACGCTTCGATCAGTTGTATCGGCAGGACGCACTCGCATCCACACTGATATGGGTTTTAGCGGTTATTGCCGTGATCATTTCCGCCCTGGGATTATTTGGACTGGCCGCATTTGCTGCAGAACAAAGAATAAAAGAAGTGGGCATCCGGAAAATTCTGGGCGCTTCGCTATCGGGCATTGGTTTGTTGCTCTCCAAAGACTTTATTAAACTGGTTGCTATAGCATTTATTATTGCCGCTCCATTAGCCTGGCTGGCCATGAACAGCTGGCTGCAGAACTTTGCTTACCGTATCGATATGAGCTGGTGGATGGTCGGATTATCCGGCCTGCTGGCCCTGATACTGGCGTTGATCATCACAAATTATCACGCGGTGAGAGCGGGTTTGCAGAATCCGGTGAAGAGTTTGAGAACAGAGTAGAGGAGAGTACAGGAGTAGAGGAGAGTACAGGAGTACAGGAGTACAGGAGTGATTCGGTCATCGGTCAACGACAAAAGCTGTTTGATAAAAATTATTAACCGCCGCGATGGGCCGCAGTTTCACATAAAAAGATTCGGTGAAGATTTTAAACGCGAGAAATTCGTGATTGGCCACATTGAATTCATCAAAGAAAATCAGATCGCCCTTTTTCAGGTAAGGGTATAACTGGGAAAGAACAAAAAGGGTGGAAGAAAATAAATCGGCGTCAAGATGGATCAGCTTGGGCCTGTTTTCGAGCATTTCCCTGTTTCCTTCTATAAAAGGGTGAAGGCTGTCCTGGAAAATTCCCCGGATAAACTCCGCCCTTCCGTCATTGGCTTCTTTCTGGTCGAAAGCCATAGCGCCCTTTTTGAACCCGCCCCAATCTTCAGGAAGACCCTCAAAAGTGTCAAATCCGCGAAACTGTGAAGCCGGATGGGTGTTTTTCTTCATCCACCAGAAGAAAGAACTTCCGGAAGCCACCCCAAACTCCAGGTAAAGTATCGCCTTGTTCTCTAACTGATAGTGATCCGAAACAGCCTCAAACAATTTAAGACGTTTGGGATAATCCCGCTTCCAGGAATAGAAATCGTTGATTAACAGGTCAGAACGATTGGTTTTGCCAATCCATGAACGAAGCATATTAAAATTTCTGAGGAAAAAGAAAAGCTGATTAAACGCAGCGAAAAGACGTAAAATACCGGTCCAGAGTAGGAAATCTTTGACAAACTTCAGGATTTTCATTTTCATCGGGGTCAAAAATACATTAAAGCCTAAAGCCCAAAGCCTTTTTCTGAGCCTAAAGCCCAAAGCTTAAAGCCTAAAACCTTTTCTCAAGCCTAAAGCGCAAAGCTCAAAGCCTAAAACCTTTTTAATCTGAAAGACTAAAGCTTAAAGCGTAAAACTTCTATCTCGAACCTGTAAAAATTTGAAAATGAGCCTCTTGGGAGTTTTCGGCTTTGGGCTTAAAGCTTTAGGCTTTTAATCTTATTTGAAAATAAAAAGATTTAATATAGCTTTGCGTTGCCGAAAAAAAATAAGGTCGGCTGTAGAAACAGCTGACCTCTAACGATTGCTTGCCATATGAAAAAAGGTAGTATTCTAATTTATTGGAACACTGCAGTTTACATTCTCTCAGACCTCTAACGAACTTACCACTAACGATTGCCTGCTGTATTCTTTTCTCTTATTCTCTCTTGCTGATACAAAATTAAGGGGGTACTGGTTTCAATTCAAACCATCTTATTCTTGTTTTAATCATGTCAAAACTGCTTATCTTTTCGTGGAAGTGTTGCCTGGACGCAGTTTCAGCAAAATTTATCAATGATGGCCAACCGTTCTGCAGATATATTATTTCAACTCATTCATTCGCTGGAAAAGTCGGAAAAGCGGCATTTCAAGCTTTATATCAAGAGAAGTTCGGGTAATGAGGACCTGAAAATCGTGCAACTCTTCGATGCGCTCGATAAAATGCAGGATTATGACGAAAAAATCCTGCTGAAAAAGCTCCCTTTTACCAAATCGCAGCTCTCTAACCTGAAAACCCACCTGTACAAGCAGGTACTGGCCAGTCTGCGCCTGCTTAAAACCACCGAAAACACCGATTTACAGCTGAGTGAGCATATGGATAATGCCAGGCTTCTATATAATAAGGGCCTCAAACATCAGAGTCTGAAGATTCTTGAAAGGGCAAAGGAAATTGCCAAGGCAAATAACAAACTCAACTTTCTCGCGCAGCTGATTTCTCTCGAGAAAAAAATTGAAACCCTGCACATCACCCGTACCTCTCTGCAAAAAACAGAACAGCTTACGATTGAGGCCCGCGAAATCAGTGATCATATCGATCGCGTGACACGACTTTCCAATCTTGCACTGCTGCTTTACCGCTGGTATGTAGAGAACGGACATGCGCGCAATGAAGCGGATGAAAAAAAATTAAAGGACTTTTTCAAACAGAATACACTCGCCGATACGTCCCATCTCGATGATTTCTACGAGAAGCTTTATCTGTATCAGAGTTATAGCTGGTTTGCTTTTATCCGTCAGGACTTCCTGATGTACTATCGCTATGGTCAGAAGTGGATTGATCTTTTTTATGAAGAACCGCTGATGATCACCGTTGAAACCGGTCACTATGTGAAAGGCATGCACAATATGCTTAACGCGCTGTTCGATCTGCGTCACTTCAGCAAGTTCGAAGTGATCCTGAAAAAATTTGAAGATTACTATAATACGCCGCAGGGCCAGCATCACGATAATTTCCGGATTCACACCTGGGTATATATCAACCTGGCCAAGATCAATCAGCACCTGATGAAAGGCACTTTCAAAGAAGGCCTTTTACTGGTGCCGCATATCATGGAAAAGCTGGGCGAGTATTCAAATTATATTGATCATCATCGTATTCTTGTTTTCAATTATAAAGTGGCCACCCTTTATTTCGGAAGCGGTGACTACAACACTTCGATTGATTACCTCCACCTCATCATCAACGATCATGTGGATCTTCGATATGATCTTCAGTGTTATGCGCGGCTTGTACATCTGCTCGCTCACTACGAACTCGGTAATTATGAACTCATGGAGTCGTTGACCAAATCAGTTTACCGCTTCATGGCTAAAATGAAAAACCTGACCGTAGTAGAAGAAGAAATGTTCAAGTTCCTCAGAAAGAGTTTTCAGATTTCGCGACGCGAAATCAAACCCGAACTGGAAAAATTACTCAGCAAGATCAAACATCTGGAATACAACCGGATCGAAACCCGATCCTTTGCCTATCTCGATATCATCTCCTGGCTCGAAAGCAAACTGCAGGATAAAACCATGAGCGAGATCATTTACGCGAAATACCTGAAACGAAAGGTTCGTGGGGTTGAGGTGGAAAGTATGAGGTTGAAAAAAGCCTGAGGCGGTTGGCGGTTGGCGGTTTCAGGCTTTGAGCTTTAGGCCTAAAAAGGACAGTGCTGTCCGATATCGAACATTTTCTCCCGGAACTCTATTCACAAATTATTAGTTAAGAACCAGTTACAACCCGGCATTTGAATTGATCCAATTCCCTCATCGGTCAACGTTCAACGGTCAACGGTCATCGGTCATCGGTCTTCGGTCATCGGCCAACCGCCAACTGTCTACCGAACGCAAAATGCTAAAAACCTACTTCACCATCGCCTACCGGAATTTCATCCGGAACAAAATATTCTCGGCCATTAATGTGGTTGGGCTTTCTATCGGTATCAGCGCATCTCTGGTGATCTTCCTGATCGTTCACTACGATTTTACATTCGACAAATTTGAAAGGGATCGCACGCAGATTTACCGGGTGGTGACGGACATGAATTTTTTTGGTTCCATCATTAATAACCCGGGTGTACCATCCCCCCTTGCAGAGGCGGTAAAAAAAGAAGTGGCCGGGGTCCGGGAGGTTATCAGCTTCCATGAAATGATGGGCGACGACAAGGTGACCATACCGAAAAAAAATAGCGAAAAGTCTTTTGTAATTAAAAGGCAAAAGGGGATCATCCTGGCTGATGCTTCTTATTTCAATCTGATTTCTTATGAATGGATAGCGGGCAATGCAAAGACGGCCCTGACTGAACCTTATAAAGTAGTGCTCAGTGCAGAGCGGGCCAAATTGTATTTTCCAGATCTTCCCCTATCTGCAGTAATAGGCAAACAGGTAACGTATAATGACAGTCTGCAGATGACGGTCACGGGAATCGTTAAAGATCTTACTCTGAATACCGATTTCATTTATAAAGAGTTTATCTCACAGGCAACCATTGTTGCTTCGAAAGGACTGGAGGGTAATTACAGCTGGACCAACTGGAATAGTGTGAACGGCAGTTCCCAGCTTTTCTTACGACTCGCACCGGGTGCGAGCCCCAAAAAGATAGAAGCAGGAATTCAGCTGCTCGAAAAAAAATATCACACGGGTGAAGATCCGGGATCCACAAGAAACATGCGCCTTCAACCGCTGGAGGATCTGCATTTCAATCCGGTCTATGGCAATTTCGGTGATCATGTGGCAAGCAAACCGGTTTTATACGGACTTCTTGCGGTGGGCAGTTTTCTTTTGATTCTGGCCTGTATCAATTTCATCAATCTGACCACGGCCTTATCGGCCCAGCGTGCTAAAGAAATCGGCGTCCGCAAAACGCTGGGCAGTTCAGTGAATCAGCTCATGTTTCAATTCCTTACAGAAACTCTTTTCATATCCTTTGTATCCCTGATTCTTTCCATACTGATCACGCCAGTGTTATTAAAAGTGTTTGCCGATTTTATTCCGGCGGGACTTCATTTCGATCCGGTGAATCAGCCCTATCTGATTTTATTCGGACTCCTGCTCACTCTGTTCGTTGCCCTGCTGGCGGGGTTTTATCCGGCCCTTGTGCTCTCCCGCTTTAAGCCGGTACTGGTTTTAAAGAACCAGGCTTATAGCGGCAGCAGCGGAAGCAGAAAGGCAGTCCTTAGAAAGAGTCTCACGATTGCCCAGTTTCTCATTGCCCAGGTATTTACGATGGCCACCCTGATCGCCGTAAAACAAATCCATTTCGTAATGAACAAGAATATGGGTTTTAAGAAAGAAGCCATTGTACTTTTCGATATCCCCTATTACCAGGAATCATCCTCAGCTGGCGGGAAACGCATGTTATTGCTGAATGAAGTGAAATCATTGCCCGGTGTGGAGCTGGCCAGTCTCGGAAGCGACGCGCCCTCCTCGCAGAACTGGAATTCCATCGACCTGAAATATAAGGACGGAAAAAAAGAAATAAAAACCGATGTGCGTTTCAAATATGGCGACACCAACTACCTGAAACTATACCACATTCCTCTCCTTGCAGGAAGAAATATCAAAGCCAGCGACACAACAAACGAACTCGTTATTAATGAAACCTATCTGCATGTACTCGGATTTCAAAAGCCATCAGAGGCCATCAATAAAATAGTCGAGAATACGCCAATTGTCGGCGTGATGTCCGATTTCAATCAGGAATCCCTGCACGCCCCGGTGAAGCCGATGGCCTTTGCCGCCGATAAGGGAAACAGCTGGGTGATGTTTATTTCATTGAAGTCAGGAACTGAAGCCTGGAAACAGACCATCGCTGCCATTAAAAATAAGTACCAGGAAAACTATCCCGGCGAAGATTTTACTTATACTTTTCTGGACGAGGATATTGCCAAATTTTATAAAGCAGAACAGAATATGTCGGGCCTGCTGACCTGGGCCACGGGGCTGGCCATTTTCATCAGCTGCATGGGACTGCTTGGGCTGGTTATCTATACCACCACACATCGCCGGAAAGAAATCGGCGTGCGTAAAGTGCTGGGAGCATCTATCACACAAATCGTATCCATTCTTTCAAAAGATTTTGTAAAGCTGGTGTTGATTGCCTCGCTGATTGCGGTTCCCCTCTCCTGGTGGGCCATGAATAAATGGCTGAATAATTTCGCCTATAAAACACCGGTCAGCTGGTGGGTATTTGCCATGAGTATTTTACTGATGATGCTTATGGCGCTCGTTACACTGAGTATTCAGACCTTCCGCGCGGCATCTGCAAACCCTGTTGACAGTTTGAGAGATGAGTAGTGTGGGATTGTGGGAGTGCATCGATAATTGATATTTTATAATTGATAATTATTATTACCGTGTTCAAAAACTATCTGAAAACATCCTTTCGTTTCCTGCTGAAAAACAAGACCTACAGTTTTATCAACCTGTTCGGTCTGGCGCTGGGAACCCTGTGTTGCGTGTATATTATTCTGTATGTGACGGACCAGTACAGTTACGATAAACATCAGCTGGACGCAAAGAATATTTATCGTATCGTTTCCACACTGGAACTTGCCGGCGATAAACACAATAATGGTACGGCTTCTCCCCCCATCACGCCGGCAATGAAAAAAGATTTCCCGGAAGTGCTGCAGTACGCACGCATTGTGCCTACGCTGGGCGTGAGCAAAAATCTCGTAGAGTTCAAAGAAAAGTCATTCTACGAACCCACTATAGTCTATGCCGATTCTACTTTCTTCGAATTGTTCAGTTATCATTTTCTATATGGCAACCCGGTCAACGCACTGAAAGCGCCTTATTCCGTTGTGCTGCTCAAAGCGGTTTCAGACAAACTCTTTGGCAATGAAGATCCCCTGGGAAAAATGATTACCATAGAAAATGGCTACGGCAAAGACAATTTCAAAGTCATGGGGGTGGTGGACGAGTCACTGGGAAAAACGCAGGTCAAAGCCAATATGTTTTTGACGATGAACAGTGGCGGGATTGGTGGATTTGCGATGACAGACACGCATTGGGCCGGCGATAATTTTGCATATTCCTATGTTAAACTGAGTCCCAATACCCATCCTGCGGATCTGGAAAAAAAACTTCCGGCTTTTCTGAATAAATACGGTGGTCAACAGATGAAGGATATGGGCATGACCAAGGTATTACATCTGCAACCCCTGCTTGACGTGCACACTACTGCCGGAACAGAGCATGACATGATTAAAACTGTCAGTACGTCATTTCTCAATATTCTGATCCTGATTGCCGTGCTGATTCAGCTGATTGCCTGTATTAATTTTATGAATCTCTCCACAGCAAGGGCATCCAGAAGGGCAAAGGAAGTGGGTGTTCGTAAAGTAGTTGGCGCAGGGCGTTTTGCACTGGTAAAACAGTTTCTGGCCGAGTCGCTTTTTCTTTCCTTCCTCGGTATTCTCATAGCGCTTCCTTTACTGATTTTTGCCCTGCCTTATCTCAACCAGATCACCCAGGCTGATATTCATTTAACCCTGTTCCGTGATTTCCGGCTCTGGATTTTTCTGGTATTGCTGGTTCTGGTCACCGGTTTTCTCGCCGGCAGTTATCCTGCTTTTTATTTATCCGCATTCCAGGCTATTAAAGTCATCAAAGGCAATTTTTCCAACCAGGTATCCGCGGCCGGTATCCGTCGTTCTCTCGTCGTTTTTCAATTCGTGTTATCCATCGTGCTGATTTCAAGCATTATTATAATCTACAGCCAGTTGAATTATATCAAAAACAAGGACCTCGGTTTTGACAAAAGCCAGAAACTCATTTTTGGATTTTATACAGACGCCGCGCAAAAGAAAATGGAATCTTTCAGGAATGATCTGCAGCAGTTACCCGAGGTAAAAGCAGTCGCCATGTCCGATTTTTACCTCGGCCAGTTTGTTGAAAGGGATCACGGCGTATTTCCGCCCGGAGGAAATATGGCGACCTCCATTGATGCGCAAAATATTTCCACGGATGAACATTTCGTTAGAGCCAATGGAATAAAACTCATCTCCGGAAGGGATTTTAGACAAGGTGATTCAGGAAGAATTCTTATCAACGAAACGCTATGCCGCCGACTGGGACTCAAACCGGAATCTGCCCCGGGCACCAAACTATTTACGGAATACAAACCCGATCCCATGTATTCGATGGAAATCGTGGGGGTGATGAAGGATTTTAATTACAATTCACTACATAAAGAAATCACTCCGCTCGAGCTGGATTTTGAAACCAACAAAGGCCGCTTTACTAAAATGATCGTGTCTGTGAACAGCGACAATTATACATCCATCCTGACAAAACTAAAATCTGCCTGGGTACGGAACCTGCCGGCCGTTCCCTTCGAATACCAGTTTCAGGATGACGTCGTGCAGCAGCAATACGAATCAGAAGTGACGCTTGGTAATATCATCAATTCATTCACCCTGATGGCCATACTCATTTCATCACTCGGTTTATTCGGCCTCGCCTCCTTCAGCGCCGAGCAGAGAAGCAAGGAAATCGGTATCCGCAAGGTTCTCGGCGCTACTGTGCCGGGTATTGTACAGCTGCTGTCGAAGGACTTTCTCAAACTCATTATCATTTCCTTCGTCATTGCCATTCCCATTTCCTGGTGGGCCATGAATAAATGGCTGCTCGGATTCAATTACCGGGTGACCATCACCTGGTGGATGTTTGCCCTCGCGGGAATCATTGCTGTTTTTATCGCATTGTTTACCGTAAGCTTTCAGGCCATCCGGGCCGCGTTGGCGAATCCCACAAAGAGTTTGAAGTCGGAGTGAGGCAGAGGAGTATGGGAGTATGGGAGTACAGGAGTACAGAAGTACAGAAGTATAAGAGTATGAGGGTTTGTGGTAAACCGAACCTGTCTGTCCAAATTGCAAGAATGTTTTTTTCTGTAAAGAATCAGGGGTTTTCATTAATTAATAAAGTAATAAATAAATTACTTTACTTTTGTGAAATATAATGAGCTGATAGGGATACTTAAGAAAGACGGACGGGTTGTAATCCGTCAAACGGGCAGCCATATGATCATGAAACATCATTTAAAGCAAGTCCACATCATTTGTCCAAATCATGGGAGTAAAGAAATTGGAAAAGGTCTTGCAGTTAAAATATTAAAAGAAGCAGGTCTTTTTTAAATCATTGCAAATGAAAATCGAAATGATCGTTGAAAAAACGAAAACCGGATATTCAGCATATGCTAAAAAAGGTATGGTATTTACATTTGGGAAAGATTTGGAGGAATTGAAATCAAATATGCTGGAAGTCGTCAATTTATCACTGGAGGAATCTGGAAAAACGGCTACCCTGGATGATTTAAAAATATCTCTTGATCTTCCTCAGTTTTTTCAATTCTATAAAGTGATTAACGCCAAGGCGCTTTCAGAAAGAATTGGTATGAACCAAAGCCTGCTCGCGCAATATATCAAAGGAAATAAAAAGCCGTCGACTGCTCAGAAAAAAAGAATATTAAAGGGCGTGCATCAGGTAGGACGGGAACTCTCCGACATCCGCGAGCTCCTTTAAGAACGAATAAAATAGAGACCCTAAATAATTTTGTGTAAACGGTTTTTGTAATTGCATTAGAGTCGGCATCTGTTTTCAAAGATCGTTACAAATTGGTGCATGACCAGTCCCCAGTTATGCATGGCCATTGTCCATTTTTTTTCGATATTCATAATAGCCAGGTATACTGCCTTTTGGGCTGACATATCATCGGGGAACTGCACTTTGGTCTTGGTGTATTTTCTGATACCACGGTTCACGTTTTCGATTGCATTTGTCGTATAAATCATTTTGCGGATCTCAAGGGGGAAGTCAAAATAGCTGGTCAGTTGATCCCAGTTCGTACGCCAGGATTGAACGGCATGTTTGTATTTTGGTCCCCAGGTTTTGTCGAAGCGTTCCAGGGCGTGTTCTGCTGCCTCGCGGCTTGGCGCACCATATACTTCTTTTAAATCGACACAGAATGCTTTACGGTCTTTCCATACCACGTATTTGCAGCTGTTGCGGATCTGATGAACAATGCAAAGTTGTGTAACAGTTTTTGGAAAGACGCCTCTGATGGCATCCGTAAAACCTTTGAGATTATCGGTGCAGGCAATCAGGATATCTTCGACCCCTCTCGCTTTTAAATCTGTCAGCACACTCATCCAGAATGAGGCCGATTCTGTTTCAGCCATCCACATGCCCAGCACTTCTTTAAGACCGTCCTTTTTCAGACCAATGACCAGGTAAATACATTTATTGATGTATTTGCCATTGTGCTTGACTTTCAATACGATTCCATCCATCCAGACCGTAAAATAAACAGCTTCCAAAGGCCGGCTCTGCCATTCTTTGATGTGCTCTACGATCCGGTTGGTTACATTGGAAACGGTTCCTTCACTCACGTCCACACCATAGATCTGTTTTACCTGATCGGAGATATCGCTGGTCGTCATGCCCCGGCTATACATGCCGATAATGGCTTCCTCGAGTTTATCGCTCATGCGCGAACCCTTTGGTATCAGCTGCGGATCGAACTCGCTGTTTCGGTCGCGGGGAATGTTTAAAACCATGTCGCCCAGCGACTCGGTTTTAACTTTCTTACTGGAGAACCCATTGCGGCTGTTACCGGAATTGTTACCTTCTTTGCTATGTTTCTCATAGCCAAGGTGTTCGTCGAGTTCGCCCTTGAGCATCTCTTCAACACCTTCCTTAAACAGGCTATTGAAAAAAGTATGGAACTCCTCCTTGTTCTTAAACTGTTTGAAGAAATCCTTTGGGATCGGTAGTTTTTTCTCTTCCATAAAATTGTATTTCAAGTTAATAATTAAATGGCATTTGTGCCATCCGCCCAAGGCAGGCTCAGATCAGCTTCGATAACCGAGCTTCTTTTCGCCTGCCTGGGCTTAACTCTACATACAATTACATAACTTCATTTACACAAAGGATTTTAGACTCCCATAAAATATGGCGCAAGGGCGCTACACTCCTGTACTCCTGTACTTCTGTAATTCTGTACTCTTCTCATACTTCCCTCAACCGCTCCGCCGCCGCAAACAATGTCTCTTCTTTTTTGGCGAAGCAAAAGCGAACGACACGGTCGTCTTTGGCTGACTGATAAAAAGCAGAGACAGGAATGGCCGCAACGCCATGCTGTGTCACCAGGTTTTTTGCAAAAACTTCATCGGGTTCGGAGGAGATCGCCGAGTAGGAATAGATCTGAAAATAACTCCCATGCGTGGGCAAGGCTTTGAAGCGTGTGGACGACATTAACTCCTGGAAATAATCGCGCTTTTTTTCCGTAAAGGCAGGGAGTGAAAGATAATGCGCGGGCTCTTTTAAGAATTTGACCAGGGCCACCTGCGTGGGCGTAAAACAGCTGAAGGCATTGAACTGATGCACTTTCCTGAATTCCTTTGTCAATGATTCCGGCGCCACACAATAGCCGAGTTTCCATCCCGTGCAATGAAATACTTTTCCGATAGAAAAACAGACGAAGGAACGTTCGAATAAATCGGGATACCGGAGGATGGAACAATGTGGCAGGCCATCCAGAATAATATGCTCATATACTTCATCCGAAATAATAAAAATATTCGTATCGTAAACCAGCCTGCGCAATTCGTCGATATCCGCAGCAGAAAGCACAGATCCCGTAGGGTTATGCGGGGAATTGATGATGATGACTTTAGTTCTGGAAGTCTTCGCTTCGCGCACTTTCTCCCAGTCGATCCGGTATGAAGGATATTCCAGGGCAACCGTTACGGGTATGGCCCCGTTGACCAGGATATTCGGAATATAGCTGTCGTACGCGGGTTCAAAAACAATCACTTCATCGCCCGGTTGTAAAATCGTAGTCAGGGCCGTGTAAATGGCATAGGTCCCTCCGGGTGTAACCGTAATTTCAGTATCGGGATGGACAGAATGCGCATAGAGGGATTCTATTTTTTCTGCAAGAGTTTCGCGAAAAGGCAGATGCCCCGGCATCGGAGCATACTGATTGAAACCATCACGCATGGCCTGCGCAACACCTTCAACAAGTTCTTCGTTCATAGGAAAATCCGGAAACCCCTGACCCAGGTTAATCGCGCCAAGCTTTGTGGCGAGCCCGCTCATTACAGTAAAAATAGTGGTGCCGACGTTCGGCAGTTTGCTGTTTAAATGCATATTGGTTCGCGGTTGGCGGTTAGTCTCGGCTTAGCAGTGTTCGGCCAACGGCCAACCGCCAATCGCCAACCGCTTAAAGGTATTCATCCCCGATATTCCGCCTCACTTCCGCCACATAATCCTTGATCTCCTGTTCTTTCTCTCTTTTGCAAACGAGTAATACGTCGGCGGTGTCCACAACAATAAAATCTTCCAGACCCTGAAGCACGAGTAATTTTTTATTTCCGGCATGCACCACACAACGGGCGGCATCAATCACCATCACGTTCTTGCCGGCGATGGCGTTATCGAGATAATCTTTCTCCAGATTTTCATGCACGCTGTTCCAGGTGCCGAGATCACTCCATCCAAAAGAAGAAGGGATCACGTACACATTGTTAGCTTTTTCCATGATGCCGAAGTCAATCGAAATATTGGTGCAGAGCGGGTAGATATGTTCAAGTGCTTTTTTCTCCTCCGGCGTATTAAATGCTTCTTTTTCTGCGGCAAACACTTCATTCATTTCGGGCAGATAGGTTTCAAAAGCCCGGATGATATTTTTTACCTGCCACACAAAAATACCCGCGTTCCAGAGAAAATCGCCACTGGCCAGGAAAGTCTGCGCCAATTCAAGATTAGGTTTCTCTGTAAAGGTCTTCACCTTATATACGTTGTCGGTCACGCTTTGCAATTCCCGCTGAATATATCCGTAACCCGTGTTCGGTTTGGTTGGCGTGATGCCCAGCGTAATCAGTGCGTTGTGTTTGTTCACGAAACTCAGGGCTTCGAGACAAACCTTCTTAAAAGCAATTCTGTCCAGCACCAGGTGATCTGCGGGCGCCACGATCAGTGAAGCCTTCGGGTCCTTCTGCATGAGTTTGAAAGAAATATAAGCGATGCAGGGAGCCGTATTTTTCCTTGAAGGTTCGCCGAGAATATTTTCGGGTCGAATGCCAGGCAGTTGTTCTTTAACAATAGGAATATATTCGGTTGACGTAACCACATATATATTTTCCGGAAGAATAAAATCTGTCAGACGCTGAAACGTGCTCTGCACAAGGGTCTGGCCCGTACCCAGAATGTCGAGGAACTGCTTGGGGAAGTTCTGCCTGCTCATGGGCCAGAACCTGCTTCCAATTCCTCCGGCCATGATCACCGCGTACTGATGCTCGTTCATAATTTATTTTTAATACTCCCTTATTTGCAAAACGTTTATCGTGAATCGTTTATCGTTTATTGTGGATCATTGACGGTTGACCGAATCAATAATCAATAATTAATACTCAATAATTAAATAATGCCTTCTTTCACCAAATCATGAATATGTATAAACCCCAGATACACGCCTCCTTCCATCACCGGCAATTGACTGATATCTTTCGACCTCAAGACTTCCAGGGCTTCAACAGCCCGCGCTTCTTTCTGTATGGTAGTTGGATTTTTGCTCATGATATCCGCCGCATGTACCGTTCCCGTATTTACATTTTTTTCCAGCATGCGACGCAGATCCCCGTCGGTGATGATACCCATCAATTCCTGCGCCTCACTCACCACCGCCGTGGCCCCCAGCCTTTTTGAAGTCATTTCCATGATCACTTCCTTCAGAGAAGCGCTGTCCCTGACTGCCGGTTTCGCATTATATATATATATATCACTTACCCGCAGGTAAAGTTTTTTACCCAGTGTGCCGCCCGGATGAAAACGGGCAAAATCCTCTGATCCGAAGCCCTTCATCTCCATCAGCGTAATGGCCAGGGCATCCCCCATCACCATCTGCGCCGTAGTACTGCTCGTGGGCGCCAGATTATATAAACAGGCTTCTTCCGAAACCGTGGTATCCAGAAAAATATCTGCTTTTTTTGCGAGAAGGGACTGGGTATTACCCGCCATGCCGATGAGTTTGTTTTTATCGCGGGCAAGCAGGGGAAGCAGGACCTTGATTTCGGGACTCTCCCCGCTTTTGCTGATGATCATCAGTATGTCTTCTTCACCCACCATGCCCAGGTCGCCGTGAATGGCGTCCGCCGCATGCATGAATGCGGCTGCGGTTCCGGTGGAGTTGAAAGTGGCAACAATTTTCTGCGCAATGATGGCGCTTTTTCCCACACCGCTGATTACCACGCGGCCCCTGCAGGCAGCAATCAGTTCCACGGCAGCAACAAAAGCATCATTTACAGAAGATTCCATCGCGGCCAGCGCCTGGGTCTCTTTACGGATGATATGGAGCCCGGCTGCCCGGATTTGTTCTTTCGTCATGGGATCAGGCGCGAATTTATGCCTTTTGCAAGGCTTGAAACCCCCGAAAACGGGAATTTTTAACAAAATCCCTTCGCCCTCCCCCCTTAAAATTTTGTAGCTTCGCCAACCTCAGAAAAAAACGGGCCCCGCCCGTTCTGAAACGACTGCTAACCATTCCCCGGATATTGATTAACTTAAGACGAAACCTGTGAGAAGGAAAACCAAGTAACATGGCAACAACCGCTAAGAAAAAAGCCCCAACCAACAAGACAACCCTATTTGACGAAAAAGCAGCCCCGGGCATTGCAGATCCCAAATTACTCCGCCATTTGCAGGAATATTTCGGTTTCGACGGCTTTAAACAGAACCAGGGAGCCATTATCAACTCCGTTTTGAGCGGAAAAGACACTTTTGTGATCATGCCCACAGGCGGTGGCAAGTCACTCTGCTACCAGCTGCCCGCCATGATGAGCGAAGGCGTGGCCATTATCGTGAGCCCGCTGATCGCCCTGATGAAGAACCAGGTGGATCTCATGAGAGGGTACAGTGCGCAGGACAATGTGGCGCATTTTCTCAATTCCACGCTGACCAAGAAACAGATCAAAGTGGTGCATGCGGACCTGCTGAGCGGTCACACCAAGATGCTGTACGTGGCACCCGAAACCCTGACCAAACAGGAGAACCTCGACTTTTTCAACGACCTCAAAATATCTTTTTTCGCCGTAGACGAAGCGCATTGTATATCGGAATGGGGACATGATTTCCGTCCCGAATACCGCCGTCTCCGCGAAATCATGGACCTGGTGAATCCCGATGTACCGGTGATCGCCCTCACGGCGACGGCCACCCCCAAAGTGCAGAGCGATATCGTAAAGAACCTTGCGCTGCGCGAACCCGAAATTTTTATTTCTTCCTTTAACCGCCCCAACCTGTATTATGAAATACAGCCCAAGGTGAAGAAGGACCAGACCATCCGCAGCATCGTCAAATTTATCGTGGGACATAAAGGCAAGAGTGGTATCATTTATACCCTCAACCGCAAAACCACGGAAGAACTTTCCGACATGCTCGTGGCCAATGGAATTAAATCCGTCGCCTATCATGCAGGACTCGATTCCAAACTGCGGGCCGAGCGCCAGGATTTATTTATGAATGAAGACGTGCAGGTGATCGTGGCAACCATTGCCTTCGGCATGGGCATTGATAAACCCGATATCCGCTTCGTGATTCATTATAATATTCCGAAGAGCATCGAGAACTATTACCAGGAAACCGGACGCGCGGGACGCGACGGACTGGAAGGCATCTGCGTATTATATTATTCCCATAAGGACGTACAGAAGCTGGAGCATTTCATGAAAGACAAGCCCCTGTCTGAAAGGGAAGTAGGCGCCCAGCTTATCAACGAAACCGTGGGCTACGCCGAAACCGGAGTATGCCGCCGCAAAGTGCTCATGAGTTATTTCGGGGAAGAATATACCGCCGAAAACTGCGGCGAATGCGATAACTGCCGCCATCCGAAAGAACGCGTGGAAGCGATGGAAGATGTGGTGAAAGCATTGAAAACGATCAAGGCGCTGGACGAACGTTTCGCCAGTGACTATACCGTGAATGTGATCGTGGGCAAGCTTACGCCACAGCTCATGATGTTCCGGCACGAAGGCCTGCCGGAATTCGGCATTGGCCATGAGGACACGGAATATTACTGGAACTCCCTGCTGCGCCAGATGCTGCTCGGTGATCTGCTGATAAAAGATATTGAAGAATACGGCGTGCTCAAGATCACGAAAAAAGGACATGATTTTCTGAAGAAGCCCCGCAGTTTCCCGATCGTGCTGAACAACGCCTTTGAAGAAGCCAATGCAGAAGATGATGAAGAGGCCGCCGAAGCTGTTCCGGAAGTCGCCGCCAGCGACGAGAAACTGTTTATCATGCTGATGGAACTGCGTCAGGTGGAATCAAAGAAAAAGAAACTGCCACCCTTTGTACTCTTCCTGGAGAATTCCATCCAGGATATGGCCACCCTTTTTCCAACTACCACCCTCGAGCTTGAAAGATGCCAGGGCGTTTCAAAAGGAAAAGCCATCCGTTATGGCAAGCCCTTTATTGAAATGATCGCGAAGTATGTGGAGGAAAATGATATTGAGAAGCCGGATGATTTTGTGATG
>CBDCCE010000037.1:0-396876 GCA_965214575.1 Puia sp. | reverse complement strand
GGTTGCCAGTAATTGTCCTTTACGAATCTTGTCTCCTTCTTTTTACATATATTTTATTGATAATACCTGTGGTTTTAAAGGAAAGCATCACCTCATCATCGGTAGTAAATTGCCCGGACACCGGAACCGAAGACGTTTCATCGGTCTGATTCAGTTTAAGAACTCTCACGGGTATCCGTTCGGGTTCCATTTTTTTTATGGGTTCCGTTCTTGCCCCGCAGGAGGCGAATATCCACATGGTAATGAGGAATCCGGAAAAAAATAAAATGCGTTGCATATGATGTTTTATTTGTTAAGTGGATAAGATGCGGCATTGCGTTCCGTGTCAGCGTATGCGACCTGAACGTTGGCTACGCTAACGGCAACCTGTAACCGCGCATTGGTAAGTTGTGTCAGGGCATCAAGCAATTCGATATATAAAATCTGGCCTCCTTTATACACTTTGAGCTGGTCGGAGTAATATTTGTCTGCCAGGTTGAGCTGTATTTTTGCGCTGCGATAGTCGGAAATGGCGGTCTGAAGGTTATTTACCGACTGTACCCATTGCATTTGGAGCCGGGAAGCTGTTTGTTTAAAATCTGCTTCGGCAGATTCTTTACCAATGGAGGCCTGACGTATGCGGGCTTTATATAACCCCCCCGCAAATAAGTTCATCTCGAGATTCAGTCCCCATACATAGTATTGGGTCTGGTTGTTGTACTGAAATTTAAATCCCTGCGATCCAAAATCGAAATAGGTGTTCAATTTGGGTACCAGGTAGGAGCTTTGCAGTTTTTTATTCAATTCATGCGTTTGTATAACGGACTGCAGTTCCTGGAGTTCTTCTCTTCGGTTAGAGTTGGTATTCAGAATCGCATAGAGTTTTTCGTTTTCGGTGACGAAACTGGCCGTATCCAGCACTACCGGAGAATCCAGTGGACGGTTCATCAGGAAATTCAGATAAGTCTGCACATTATTTCGGTTGCCGGAAGCTTGGGTGATCGAAGCTTCGATTTTTTGTTTTTCTGTTTCTGACCGGGTAAGTGCGGTGCTGTTACGCATACCGTTTTTAACCAGGCTTTCATTTACACGGATATTTTCGTTCACCAGATGTAGAGCGTTCTGATAGATTTCTTCTGCTTTGGCGGCCTGGTAATATTTATAATAAGCCACTTTAATTTCTTTGACCAATTCCCGCTTGTACACATTGACAGCCGCAGTCTGCCGGGAAATATTTTCATTCCTGATTTTTTCATTGAAGTAGATTTCCGAGTTTATCAGCGAAAGGGTAGTACGGACATGAGCATCATAATAATTATCCGGATTAAGGAGTATGGACTGATTTTTCAAACTGGTAAATGATGTGGAATGGGTAATCTGATTTAGTGACTGGTATACCGGATTAAAAAGGTCCCCAATGGGCAGGTCGATAGTCCGTCCGCCGTCTGCTTTTGAATAAGAAGCGCCCAGTGAAATATTGGGCATGTACAATGCGTGTGCCTCTTTAAGTGCATACATTGATTTTTCGAGTTGCAGCTGTTCACTGTGCAGTCCCTCATTGTTTTTGAAAGCCTCGCTGATATAGCTGTCCAGCCTGTTGTCCTGCGCCAAAGAGGATGCAGTCAGACCGGCAAAAAGAGTAATAAACAGTAGTTTCATAATTTGGTAATGTTGATTTAATGAACGGTGTTTAGTAAGATGGCCAAAAAAAAAAAACTATCTGTTCCTGTTTTTAAAACAGGAAAAACAATCGGTTTATTTATGTTGATATTAATTGATTATGAGTTTAAGGTATTCATCCACCGACTTTTTAATAGCGTGCATCACCATCTCTTCATCCATGTCCATGACTTTAAAGCGACATCGAAGATCCAGGGATACCAGGCCATGACCCATAGACCAGACTGATAAAGCCGCGATCATCGGATCCTTATAGCGGATCAGTCCTTTTTCACTGCATTCCGTTAAACACTGAGCAAGAAAGCTAAATGAATCATGACCATTTTTCCAGAGTTCCTTTTCTTTCATCACATTCATCGGAGCACGGATAATAAACATCAGGTCGTACAGTTCCGGATTTTCCTTTCCGAATCTGACATAGGTATGCATGATCTCTTCCAGCCTCTTTAAAGGGTTTTTTGATCTGGCCTGTTCATGGAAGGCTTTGTCAAGTTTTTGAAAAGCCTGACCCTGAACGTCATACAACAGTTCATCCTTATCCTTGTAATACAGATAAATGGTTGCCGGACTATATTCTATTTTCTCTGCGATATTTCGGATCGAGGTTTTTTCGTAACCCTCTTCCAGGAACATCCCGATGGCCGCATCAATAATACGTTGCCGCATTTCCTCCCTGTCCCTTTCTTTACGCTCCGTTATACCCATAATTAGGTTTACAGCGCAATTATACTAAACACTGTTCATTTTTTAAAATTTATTTCGATATTTCTCTTTTCCTATATTTCCGAGATGGGTATGATTGGGGGAATCAGGCAATTTAAGTCCATATCCAATCATACGGTCAAAACTACTGTGACTGTAAAAGAGGAGACCGAATATCAGGCAGATATCTAACTTCCAGGTCAGGCCCGCGAACATCAGTGCGATAGCCACTCCTTTGTGATGGGCTATATTATATAGAATAGCACCGGTTTTAGGGGCCAGCGAAATACCCAACAGCGAACAGGTCTGGTTAAAAGAATACCAGAATGAACCAGCCATGAAATGGAATCTGTAAAACTTTTAACAGGTAAAGCGGGAAAAGAAATTGCGCGACTTCTTCCATAGCAATCACTTTTTTCAAATTGTTCATATACGATCATTTTTCTCTGACAGCTTTGAATTCTGATCCTGCTTTCCAACCGGGGAAGCCCGTTTCGGAAGCCAGTTTTTTTCCAATCATAAAAAGCAGGTCCATGTCCTGCAGGCCGCCTTCGAAAGTCCAGCTGGAATCGTATTCATCCGCCCTGGAGTGATAATGATTGGCCGTATAATCGTCCTCCAGTTTTTTGCCATAGTCTTTTCCCTTACCCACCACGTCAATACCACCCGATACAGAGAGTGCGGGCACGCCTACTTTCGCGAGACTGAAATGATCCGAACGGAAATAATCACCTGCTTCCGGACGGGACTCAGGAGCCAGGTAGCGGCCCTGTATTTTTGCTGCCTCTGCTACATAGTCTTCCAGGTCTGTTTGCCCTGCACCGGTAATGACAATATCATTGGTTTTTTCATGGGCATTAATACCATCCATATTCAGATCGGCGACTGTTTTTTTAAGCGGATAAATGGGGTGCTGACCATAATATTCTGATCCGAGAAGGCCCTGCTCTTCCCCGGTAACAGAAAGAAAAACAATGGTTCGTTCTGGTTTTTCTTTCAGGTTTTTAAATGCCCTGGCCATTTCCAGTAAAGCGGCCGTTCCACTGGCGTTATCCAATGCGCCGTTAAAAATCGAATCCCCTTTGCTGTCCGGTGCGCCCACACCCAGATGATCCCAATGCGCCGTATACATAACTATTTCATCCGGTCTTTTTGAACCCGCAATTTTTGCAATCACATTATGCGATATTTTATACACCGACTGTATCCGCAAACGGGTAGAGATTTTTTCCCCCAGCGAAATGGCTTTGAATCCATGCGTATTGGCACTTACTAAAAGGGCCGTGTCTTTCCCCGCAGCAGCAAGCAGTTTTTTTGCCGCGTCAGCACTTACCCAGCCTTCGAGCGGGCAATGATACCCATCACTGCCCCTTTTATCCAGATGAAGATTGGCAGAACCCCAGGAATTCTGCACCACGCTGAAAGGATAAGAAGCCGCTTTGGTATTATGAATGATCAGGCAGGCTTTGGCTCCCTGCCGGGCAGCTTCCTCGTATTTGTAGGTCCAGCGGCCATAGTAAGTCATGGTATTGCCTTTGAATATACTGCTGTCGCTGGTTCCAAACCCCGGATCGTTCACCATCACCAGCACCACTTTCCCTTTCACGTCTATTCCCGCATAGTCGTTCCAGTTATATTCGGGTGCCACCACACCATAACCTGCAAAAATCACTTCGTCTTTATCCAGTGAAATCAGTGAATCGGTATTTTCTGTAAACAATACGTAATCCGTTGCCCGCTTCAATTCAAAATTTCCTTTTGGAGACTCGACCTTCATCAGCGGATCCGGAAATGGCGTGATTTCCACCATGGGTACATCCTGCAGATAACTGTCGCCGTTTCCGGGTTCCAGCCCCAGTTCCCGAAACCGGGTTTGGAGATAATCCACCGTCCTGTTTTCACCCACAGTAAATGGCCTTCTGCCCTGAAAAGAATCCGAGGCCAGCATGATAATATGCCTGGCCAGACTATCCTTACTGAATGAAGCAGTGGCCGGATTTTCTTTTTCTGCGAGTTTGCAGGATGGAAAGAAAGCGATCGACGAAAGCAGCAGGCACGGGAATGGAGAAATACGCATAATCGGATATCTGTTGAATGAAAAAAAGTGGAACGCTAAATTAGTTTTTTTCTTTACCGCAATGAGAAAAACCCTGTCAAAATGAAGTGGTTTTAATCCATCAGCAGGATGGCAGGACGGCATTTTAGTTTATATATAAGTCTACTAAAAATCAATTAGATAGAAGATGTGGGATCTATTATTTTATGATCTGGGCATTCCTTTGCTATATCTATTCTACAAATATTATGACCATGATCTCCATGTATGAAGTTCCGAAACTGATTGAGGACGCGCTGAAACCGAAAATCAAAAAGTTACATCCACAGGCTGCTTTTTCTTCATCTCGACGTTCGTTTTGATTTATATACTTCCATGCAGGATCTGACCCTGATCGCGAAAAAAGCAGCTGCCTGTCAGGATTTGGGCCTGCTGAAACGTTGTTTATGGGTGGCAGAAAAATTATACAGGGAAGGAGAACATCTCGTTCAGGAAGTGACGGAGAACGTATTTATTTACGGGCTTTCTCAAAGCCCTTTTAAGCCTAAAGCTCAAAGCTTAAAGCCTAAAACTTTTTTAAGCCTAAAGCTCAAAGCCTAAAACTTTTTTAAGCCTAAAGCTCAAAGCTTAAAGCCTAAAACTTTTAAATACCGCAAACCATCAGCACAAGGACTCTGGTAGAAGCCTGAATGGACAGTCGTTTCCGGGCTGGTTTGTTGCTGGTTTCTTTTAGGGTTCTTTTAGAGTTGTTGCAGGATTCCCCTTGAATTCTTTTAGAAACCTTTTAGAACCCGGCCGGAATCTTGGGGGAAACCTTAAGGCCTTAGCCGTGATTCCAAAGCGCCTGTCGAACCCATGTAAACTTCTTCTATAAAACCGGGTATTTCATAATCACCGGTTTTAGGCTATAAGCTTAAAACAGCTTTGAGCTTTAGGCTTAAAAAGGTTTTAGGCTTTAAGCTTTGGGCTTTAGGCTTAAAAAGGCAATTTCCCGGCGAAAAATCCGTTTTCCGCTTTATTCTCCAAGTATAACAAGTCATTAGAGTTGTGAGTCTGAACTACCCTTTGCCAAAAGATGAAAATCTTCGCCTGCAGGCGCTATATGACTATGCCATTCTCGATACCATGTCTGAGGAAGAGTATGAGAATATTACAAAAATAGCGGCCCAGATCTGTAACACCCCGGCTTCACTGATCACATTCCTTGATAAAGACAGGCAATGGTTTAAATCTCATCTGGGCATCGACATCAGGGAAACCCCGCGGGAGTTTTCATTTTGTAACTATACCATTCTGGATCCCACGCAGGTAACCGTAGTGCCCGATCTTCGCACGGATACCCGCTTTTCAAATAATCCGCTCGTGACCCAGGATCCGCATGCGGTATTTTATGCCGGAGCACCGCTGGTGACGCCAGAAGGTTTTGCGCTGGGTTCGATCTGTGTGCTAGATGGAAAAGTGAATGATCTGAATGCAGAACAGATTGAAACACTGAAAGCGCTGGCCCGACAGGTAGTAACAAAAATGGAACTGCAGAAAAAAATCAAAGAACTCACCCTGACGCAGGAGGCACTCCAAAAAGTAAATAAAAACCTGAAAAATTTCGCAAAGATCGTTTCGCACGATATGAAAACGCCACTGGCCAATATTTCGCTGGTGACCCGCTCCTTTGAGCTGAGTCTGCAGAAAAATATAAAACGCGATCCGGCTGAATATTTCGAACTGATTAACCGGAGTGTGGATGAAATGCTCGAGTTCATCGACGAAATTTTAATCCAGTCGGAGCGTGTGCATGAAGACTTGATTTCTGAGACCACTGATTCGGGAGCTGTCGTACGCAAAGTAATTGGTCTGCTCGCGGCGCCCTCTGATATTGACATTGAGATCCATGGTCATTTTCCGACTGTACAAATAAATAAAACCTCCCTTCAGCAGATACTCCAGAATCTGATTTCGAATGCCATCAAGTACAACAACAAGGAAAAAGCCCTGATCCGGATATCTTCAGAAAGTAATTCTTCTTTTCATTACTTCATTGTATCAGACAACGGATCCGGCATCGAACAAAAACATATTGAAAAAATATTTGAGGACCGGCAGATTCTGGAAAAAACCGATCGCTTCGGAAAAAAAGGAACCGGTCTGGGCCTCGCCACAGTTAAAAACATTGTGGAATCCAATGGAGGAACAATTGCCGTGCAATCAGTGCCGGATGAGGGTACCCGTTTCAAATTCAGCATTCCGCGTATTTTAAATGCTTACTGACCTGCCCGTTTTTTTCCCGTTTCCGTAAAAGATAATTAAAATTCAAAAACAGGAAATCTTCGTTGATTTTAATACATTGAGGGGGCAAAGAATTAAACCCCCGGCCTGTATATGGAGGAAAATCAACCCGAAGCAGAACCTTCTCCCAAAGTAAAGAAAAAGGAACCCTTACCCGAGGTCATTACCGTAAGGAACTGGAAGGAATATCTGGGTGAGTCGCTGTTGATTATTTTCAGCGTCGCCCTGGCCATCATACTTACGGAAGTATTTGCCAGGATGCATGAAAACCGCCTGACCCATGACGTGCTTGATCAGTTACGCCAGGAGCTGATCAGCAATAAAGAATCTGAAGAAATACAATACCAGTATCATCTGCAGGTACTCCACAACATCGATTCCGCACTGCACGACGATGTTTTCCGGAAAAAATTCATTGACAGCGGCAGGGTGCACCTGACGGTTATTGCTCCGCAGGGCGTAATGAGAAAAGATCTGAATGATATTGCCTGGCAGATCGCGAAGCAGGATAATATTTTTTTGAAAGTAAAACTCGAAACTTACAGCCTGCTCACCGATATATACGACAACCAGCAGCGCATTATAAAATCGGAAGATGAAATCGGCAAAGTTTTACTTTCCTTTGAATCGCGGAAACCGGAAAATGCAAAAACCACACTGATCCTGATACGCGACAATTATAGTGCATGGGCGGTTGACAGAGCGCCGGTTTTGCTGAAGAAATATGAGAAGGCCATAGATGAATTAAGTCAATACTAACGATGAAACCCCATTACCCTATTCTGGACGGACTGCGCGGCACCGCCGCAATCCTGGTTGTTATATTTCATTTGCTCGAAGCCTACTTCCCGGTTTTCGCGAATCATCCGATGCATCATGGCTATCTGGCCGTCGATTTCTTTTTTCTGCTTTCCGGCTTCGTGATCGGTTATGCTTATGACGACCGTTGGGGGAAGATGAGCATAAAAGAATTTTTTAAAATCAGGCTGATCCGCCTGCACCCGCTGATCATATTGGGTGTGCTGATTGGCGCCATCTGTTTTTGGTTTGATCCTTATACGGATGCCTTACATCCTGTCGGGATACTCAAACTGATTGGCGTTATGATCCTGAGTTTTACTCTGCTGCCGACTCCCGATCTGAGGGGCTGGGGCGAAACACATAGCCTGGACGGACCCCTCTGGTCATTGCTGCAGGAATACATTGCTAACCTGATCTACGCCGTCTTCGGAAGAAAAATGAACAGGCTGGTTTTGTGGATTGTCGTAATCATCAGCGGAGCCGGTCTTACCTGGGTGGCCGTATGGCGCGGCGATGTCGCTACCGGCTGGGGGTATGATACATTCTGGATTGCTTTTACCCGGATGATGTTTCCTTTTTTTGCGGGACTGCTTCTCTTTCGCGCGGGCAGGCGCATTCGCATACCCGGAGCCTATCTGGTATGCTCCCTGCTGCTGCTTGCCTTATTCTGTTTTCCTACTTACTCTTTTAACGGATGGTATGAAGCATGCTGCATTATCATCGCCTTTCCTATTATCGTAGCTATCGGCGCGGGAAGCTCAATCGACGGACGATGGGCCAGACTCTGTAAATTTTCGGGAGCCATCTCTTATCCTATTTATATTTTACACTATCCGTTTATCTATATCTACACAGAATGGATTTCACTGAAGAAACCTGCAGCCGCCCATATTTTCCCCGTTGCCGCCGGGCTTCTTTTATTTTTTGTACTCCTGGCTTACATGGCTTTAAAATTCTATGATGAGCCGGTCAGGAAATGGCTGAAGTCGAGGTAGTAAGAATTCTACAGGGTAAATAAGGAATCTCCTACAATAGCACTTGCTGTGCTTCGGTATATTTATCAGCAAATCTTCTCTCTCATCCTGCCCCTATGAAAATATTTTTTTCTTCTTTACCCTCTTGATTTCTCAGCCGGTTTTCACTCCGGATGATGCCCGGGTTTACAGATGACCAGGGCTGCTGTTAATCTGCAGAATAATCCACCACGAGATGACAAAATGCTTTCACCCCCAATAAAAATCCGCTTTCATCAATATAAAAATCAGGCGTATGGTGCGGAGGCGCGGTTAACGGATCCTGACCCCTGGCCATTCCTCCAAGAAAAAAGAAAAAGCCGGGAACCTTTTGCTGATAGAAGGAAAAATCTTCTGCACCTGTTACCGGCGGCTTCAGCTGTACATTACTATCGCCTGCGGTTCGCTGCAGCGAAGGAAGCATTTTCGCAACCAGGGCAGGATCGTTGTAAGTAACCGGGTAGTGGGTGCTGTAGGGAACAATCACTTCGGCAGTAGCACCGTCACTCTCGGCAGTTAAGGTGGCGATCTTTTTTACCCGTTCGTTAAGCAGCTTTTCGTCTTCTGGAGAAAAGGAGCGCAGGGTTCCCAGCATTTCAACCGACTCCGGGATAATATTCGAACGGTTACCCCCCTGAATGGAACCAACGGTAACAACTGCCGGGTTTTCAGTCAGGTTTACATTTCTGCTCACAATGGTTTGCAGATTGTTAATGATTTGTGCCGACACAACAATCGGATCTGCGGAAAGCCATGGATATGCGCCATGAGATGATTTTCCTTTCACGATGATTTTGAAATCATTTACGGCGGCCATTTCTCCACCCGGACGGTAATTGATGGTTCCCACGGTTTGTCTGGAATTGATATGCAACCCGAATATGACATCTACTTTTGGGTTTTCCAGCACGCCTTCCTTCACCATAATTTCCGCGCCTCCGGTTTCTCCATACTGCACACCTTCTTCAGCGGGCTGAAAAATAAATTTGACGGTTCCCTTCCATTGCGATTTATTTGAAGCCAGCACTTCCGCTACGGCCATCAGGATGGCCATATGGGAGTCGTGACCGCAGGCATGCATCACACCGACTTCCTTTCCGTTATACATTGTTTTCACCTTTGAGGCAAAAGGAATATTTACTCTTTCTGTTACGGGCAATCCGTCCATATCTGCACGCAGTGCAATCACCGGACCAGGACCCCCGGTTCCTTTTAATATACCCACCACACCCGTTTTTGCCACACCGGTTTTCACTTCCATACCCAGCGATTGCAAAAATTTTGCAATGATTCCCGAAGTACGTATTTCCTGATTGCCCAGTTCCGGATGCTCATGAAAGTCTCGTCTCCATCCGATCATCTGATCATGTACCTGGTCAGCCGAAGCATCCAGGGCCGCGTATTTATTTTTCGGTTGTGCATGACCGGGAATATGGCTGATGAGAATAAGAAAAACAACGAGTATTTTTTTCATATCTCAATTTACCGGTTAAACCGCTCGTTTTTTGAAGCGAAGGGACAATTTCTTTTCCTTTTTATAAACTGGTAAATACAACCGGTTTATATATGCTAAGATCCCTTATGGATCCGGAATCCAGCCAGTCTGCCAGGGCCACCTGCGTGGTGCAGGGTCCGTAGGTGATTATTTTAATTTTTCTTTTTAAAGATTCTTTACGCAAAAGCTCAAGAACTTCCTGCAGTATACTTCCGCTGAAAGGAGTGAACATGAAAAAAACGGTTCCTTCTGAATAGTCCGCCTCCCTGGCGTCAGCATGAATAAATTCCACATGCGACAGCTGAAGATCCCGGGCACAACCTGCAGCGAAACCGGAAAAAGCCGGTTCGAATTCTACCCCTATGGCCCTGATTCCTGTGAGGAGATGGACAAGAATAACGACCTGCCCCAGTCCGGAACCCAGGTCAAAAAACACATCATCATTGTGGAATGTCAACTCACTGACCAGCTGAAGAATTATTCTTGCCGGCGTTTTCTGATAGTAAACCATTTCCGGTTCCAGTTCCCTGGTCGGTTTCGGAATGTCAAGCGGAGAATATATTTGATTGATAAAAACATCCAGGTTATCATATGCCGGTTCTTCGAACACTTTTTTTTCATTCGAATGAATGTCGAAAAATTCTTCCAGGAGATGAATGAATTTCGTGCCGCCGCCGGCAGGGTTCCGGATATTTGTCCGCAGCTTTTGAAATAATCGGGCATCGATTTTCTCCAGTTCTGACTTTAGTTTTTCTGTGCGGAGGCGCAGAGAATTCAGCGTATTGCTGTCGTTGGTTTTTCGCAGCAGATCTTCAATCCGGTTTAGTATATCCCATTCGATGAAGTCTATCACATCCCTTCTGGCGTCGAAGTTTTTTTCTTCCCGGATAGCATTGTTTTGCTCAGCTTCACTAATATAAGTTTGTATTCTGGTAAGAATCATCCCTGTCTGGAAATCGCTGATGGAAACTTCATGTACCGCAAATTACGCCGTAATCAGTTTAGATCGTCACCACCAAACGCTGACCACCGGGAACATCCAGGTTCCAGAGTCCGGCAATATCTTCCAGTTTTACCTCAACCGTTTCAACGATGAGTTTTCCTTCGGCGGCAAGTTGAAACATCTCCGGTAAGAGGTCAGTAAAAAGTATTTTTACCTGTTCAGGCGTCCAGCTGCCCAACCCGGATCCCGTAAGATGCAGGTCTGCGCTTCTCAAACTGGCGGCCGACAACTGGATGAGATCGCCCGACATACTGCCAACAGACACATACCTGGTTTTTTGAGTGAAAAAACCTTTGCCTTTCATTGACGCAAGGATCAGTTCCGCAGTACGACCCCAGAGATAATCGATGATTACATCGAAGGGCGAAACGGCATGAACTTCTTTAAATTTTGAAAGAAGCGCTTCATCGGTCTGATCCAGCGAAATGATTTCGTCCGCGCCCAGCGAGCGCAGCGATTCCAGGGATTGCTGATTTCTGCCGGTGGCAATGATTTTTTTTGCGCCATAGTGCCGGGCTATCTGAACAGCCAACCGGCCCGTGAATCCGGTTGCCCCATTGATAAAAACCGTTTCCCCGGGTTTTATTTCTGCTTTAAACCGCAGGCCCATCGCCGCGCCGATAACGGCATTCGGAAGGGCCGCTGCTGTCGTGTCACTGACACCTGCTGGCACTTTCACAATCCTGTCTTTATATATAGTTGCTTTTTCCGCCAGTGTTCCGCTTACTCCCATTCCGTAAACCCGTATACCATTGCTCAGCAGACATACGGCATCTCCGCCGGGCACCTGGGCTTTTTCATTGGCAGATCCTGCGGAATAATGGGTTCCCGCCGCTTTTCCTTTATCGAAATGTTTGATCGCTACCGCTTTCACGGTTACCATTAATTCGTTTTCATTGTGGATTTCAGGTTCGGGAAAATCGGCATATTGGGGCAATTCTCCTTTAGGGTAAATTACGGCAGCTTTCATCATTTAAAATTTTGATCACCTAAAGGTCCGTCATGTGAATGCCCCCGGCGATAACAAATGTTACCAAAAAAGAGAGATTATTTTTTTCCTGCCAGAGCAGCTTTTATCCTGCTCAGATGAACTCTTGAAATGCCGAGATAGGAGGCGATATAGTGCTGCGGTACACGTTGTATAATATGGGGTCTTTCTTTCAGGAGGTTTTGATAACGTTCTTCCGGAGTATCCCGGATAAAGGAAATAAATTCATTCATATAATGAATCTGCCTGGCTGCCGAGATGGGTAAAATAATTTTCAGGAATTCAGGTTCCCGGCTCAGTTCATCCATCATCCGGATCAGATCCGCTTTAGGCATCAGGTAGAGAACTGAGGGCTCGATCGTTTCAATGGTCAGCAGGCTGGGTGTATTCTTTAAAAAACTTTCGAGCGAAGCCAGGCCTTCGTTTTCAAAAAAAAACTGCACGGTTTTATCCTTTCCCTTATTATTCAGGAAAGCCCGGAGACATCTCTTCTCTATGAAAATATAATGTTTTGCCTTTTTACCTTCTTCCAGCAAAATGGTTTTTGCAGGAACTTCCATGCGTTTCTGACAGGGCAGGTATCTGTCCCAGTACTCCTGTAAACGCGGAAATTTATTTTTGAAATGAAACAGCATATGTTTTCAAAATAGGGATAAGCATATTGGCGATGGTCTGATAACCTTTATCAGAAGGATGAAGGCCATCATAGGTATAATCAATCGCTTCAGGAGGGTACGGGTATTGGTCTTTTTCAGGATTGAAGGGAATACCAATGTAGTTGGGGTAGGTATAATCTGAATAGGCACCGGTGACGGAATCCTTCAGTCGTTTGAACTTAACGGCGTTGACGGTTCGTATTCCGCTTTTATAGTACAGATCAACAACCGGAAAATGTTCATAGGCGCCAATGGCATTCACGGCATCTGCAAAACCGGAAAGGGACTGGTTATTTTTAGGTTTATAGGAACCCCAGGCGTTGTTGTGTGCATCATGGATATAAACGAAATCGCCCCTTTGCATAGGTGTGATCAGAATAATTTTAGCCGCCGGATTCAGGACCCTGATTTTGTTGATGATGATTCGGTAAGCACCACAAGTGGTATTTAATCCCGAATTATTTTTATAGTCGCTCAATGTTCCCGTCGGTAGTCCCTGCCACCAGTCGTTTGTGCCCAGGAATACGGAATACAGATCGGTTTTTATCAGTCCGAGATGTTCAATTTCCCGGGCGATACCGACCGTCGTCCATCCATTATGCCCCTGATTGATGAACCGGATATCAGGCAGTTGTTTAACTACCCGGCTCATATAACCGCTGGTTACCCGGTTGCCGGTCTCGTCCAAATGATCATTTAAATAGGTAATGGAATCACCGATGGCCGTCCAGCTGATTTTGCTTTCATGAAAAGAGCTGATGCAGCAGAGTAAAATGGCTGTCAGGATGAACTTCATCAGGTTGGTTTTGCCAGTGGAAGATACTAATCTAATGTAGAGATGGCCAGCGCAATAATTTCATCAAAAGCGGCTTTATCGCTAATTGATTTTGCCGTAACCTGCAGCCCTTTTACCGTGTTAAACAGGAACTTCGCCAGGGTTTTCGCATCCTGCGGATTTTTAATTTCACCGGTTTGCTGACCTTGTTGGATAACCTGGTAAAATATTTCTTCCATCTGCCGGTCGTTTTTGCATACCAGTTTATTCACCTCCTTATCATGGGGCGCCACTTCCACACTGGCATTCACCATAAAACAACCTTTTTTTTGCTTGTCTGCCAGCAGATCACCGGTCGCCAGTTCAATCAGGTTTGTCAGTTTTTCTTTGGCCGATCCGGGTTGACCCGCTATTTCCTGAATTTTAGTAAAGCTTATATGCTGATAATTCTCGAGTGCCTTAACAAAGAGAGAGTGCTTGTCGGTATAGGTATCGTAGAGACTGGAACGGCTGATGCCCAAGCCACTCACGAGATCTTCCATGGAAGTGGCATTATAGCCCCTGGACCAGAAAAGGTTCATCGCCCTGGTCAGCACTTCATTCTCATCAAAATCTTTTGTTCTTGCCATAACCGAAATAGCTTTGCCCTGAAGGCAAAGCTATTCATTTTAAATTATTTGGAATTAGCCTGAATATTACCTCATGCCACCACTGGCCAGTAATATTTCACCGGTTAACCAGCGGGAATCTTCAGAAGCCAGGAAGACAGCTACATCGGCGATATCGTCCGGCTGACCGATCCGTCCCAGCGGTCCCGTACGTATCATTTCTGCTTCAAAATCACTTCCGATGAAACCTGCCGTATGGGTACCTTCTGTTTCTACCATACCGGGGTTAATGGAGTTTACACGAATCTTTCTGCCACCCAGTTCCTTTGCCAGAACATGAGTGATGGAATCAACGGCACTTTTCGTTGCCGTATAAACAGAACTGCCTGCCGGGTTGAGGCTGCTGACCGCAGAACCAATGTTAATAATACTTCCGCCCTTTTCGTTGAAGTTTTTAACAGCGCCCTGAGTGGTCAGTAAGAGACCCAGTACATTCGTGTCAAACTGTTTGTGAAAATCCGCTGCGCTGATTTCTTCAATTGCGCCGAATTTGTACACCCCTGCATTATTTACCAGGATATCTACAGCACCGAAGGCTTTTTTTGTTTCCGCAAAAAGACGGGTAACATCTGCTTCGCTGGAAACATTTCCCTGCACCGCAATGGCTTTTCCGCCGGCTGCAGTTATTTCGGCAACCACTTTATCGGCACCGGCTTTCGCTGATGAATAATTGACCACCACACTTGCGCCGGCTGCAGCCAGCTGTTTGGCGATGCCCGTGCCTATTCCTTTTGATGCGCCGGTTACCACAGCGACTTTGTTTTGTAATTTTTTCATTGTTTTAGTCTATTAATTTTCTATTTGGAATGATTGTTCCACAAAGGTAGTGAATATTGGAACAATCATTCCAATTAAATAAAATTAATTTTAAAAACACCTCTAAAGGGGTGATATCCTGCTACATAGATAATCGGGTGGCACAGCTATTGCACAGTGCATAGCGAAATCAAAAAATGGCTATATGATTAACAAAACATTCAACAGAATATTTCAGATGAGCATGGGCATCGCCCTGGTTGCCGGAATGAGTTCCTGTAACGGAAGCGGTACCGCAGACAAATCATCAACAGACAGTCTCACAACGGCCGTAAGCACTTCTGCTACTGCTGATTCGGCGGCCCTTGTGAAAAAAGCAAAAAAGAAAAAGGGACAAACATCCATAGATTCGGCCGCTGCAAATACGGCTAAAATCGCTAAGGACGCCCAAGGCGTGTATAACAGGGCCGAAGTGGCACCTGAGTATCCGGGTGGACAGTCCGCACTGGCATCCTATGTGAATAATCATCTCAACTATCCGCAATCGGCCATAGATAATGATACAACGGGAACGGTTCATATTTCTTTTGTGGTGGACGAACACGGGAAAGTGACAAATGTTCATCCAATGGATGGCAAAAATGTCGGAACCGGACTGGCTGATGAGGCAACAAAAGTATTCAGCAGTATGCCCATGTGGACTCCCGGCATGGTGCATGGCAAAAAAGTAAAAACAAGACTGGAAATACCGCTGACATTTAAACTGGCTGATACCGATCAATAATAGGTATGGATTGATCTGGTCAGGAAATCTTTTTCCTCAAAGTGATTTTCGTGATTTCGGGCCAGATACCCAGCCGGCCTGAAAAAGCGAGAAATCCAAAGCCGCGGTTCACATACAGGTGCCGGTCTCTTTCATTGGCCAGTCCGGCCCAGTCGAGATACCGGTACTGAACCGGGCTCCATCGCAGTTTATCCGTTTCTATGCCAAACTGGGCGCCATGTGTGTGCCCCGATAAAGTAAGATGGATGGTGGTTGGATGATAGCGAATTTTTTCTTCCCAGTGCGTCGGGTCGTGTGACAATAATATTTTAAATGCCTCTTTATCCACGCCTTCAAGAGCCTTATCGATATCTCCTTTTTGGATAAATCCGCGCCCCCAGTTTTCGACTCCAATCAGGGCCAGTTGATCGGTGCCTTTATGGATGACGGTATTTTCATTCAGCATTAACCGGTAGCCCAGTGTTTTGTGATGCGCTTTGAGTTTTTCCAGGTTGTCGGATTTCTGTTCCTCACTGTCCCATTGGGCATAGTCGCCATAGTCATGATTGCCAAGAATCGAAAATTGTCCGTAAGGAGCTTTCAGCTGACTGAATAAAGACATATAAGGTTCCACCTCCCAGGCCATATTATTAACCAGGTCGCCGGTAAAAACAAATAAATCGCTTTGCTGGGCTTTTGCCAGTTCGATACCACGGGTTACGGCAGACATATTATCAAAACTGCCCGAATGAAAATCGGATAACTGGGTAATGGTAAATCCGTCGAAGGAAACCGGGAGATTGTCAAAATACACACTGACTTCATGCACCCGGTAGTCATATTTGCCTTTGAACATGGCATACAGGAAACCAGTGAAAGGTATCGCTGCCAGCAATATGCCGGCTTCCGCAATGAACCGGCGACGGGAGGGGAAAAACGGGCCGCTCTGAACGGTTTTCGGCTTGAACAATCTGCGTATCAGGCCCCAAAAGAATCTGATCGTATCGCCGAGAAACAACACGATAATTAAAATCAGTTTGGTAATCAGAAAAGTCAGGAACAAACTCAGCACCCATTCCTGAAACCGCGTAAGATATTTATGCGTTGTAAGGGTCATGCCCGTCAGGAATAAAAAGGTTACGCCGACAAATAAAAAAAGGTAAACACGCAGGGCGATTTTTTGACGCCTGACCGATTTCCATCCGGAGACCCAGGTTTTCACTCCGCTGTACGCGTACAGATCCAGCAGCAGACTAAACAGGCCGATCAGGTACAATACTTTTATGAAACCACCATTGTGCATGTTTGTCTTTTAAGCGTAATGTAATACAGCTTCGTTAACGCGGAGTACCCGGAGAAAAATTTATCTCCCTCGCCAATGAAAACTTTGTCCATCGGTTTAAGCAGGTTGTCTACCCTATTGCCTGCCTGTTGCCTATTCTTTGGGTACTCTTTGGTTCTCCAATTTGGTAAACGCCATGAAGAGGAATGACGTCAAACAGGTTGATGATGGGGGCAATTCGGGAGCTGGCTTCGGGTATGCAGAGAGGTTGCAGAAGGGTTGCAGCCGATACCAGGGTCTGTAAGGTCCCTGTAAGGTCTCTGAAAGGTCCCTGTAGATTTTCCGGATAAGGCCATGTGCCTGATCATTACGGTATCAGGGATTAAAAGCAAACGATACTAAAAAAGCAGTTTTTATTTTTTCATTTTTTCGCCCGTCACAAATTCACCCATAACGGCTTCCCTTATCAATGCGGGTGGCAGAATACCCTGTGATAAAATGAAATCATGAAAATGCTGCTGATTGAATTGTTTACCCAGTGCCTGTTCTGCATCTTTTCGCAGGCTGATCATTTTTGTAAATCCGTAGAAATAACTGTTTGCCTGTCCCGGTGAACGCACACAATAACGTTCCACTTCCTGTTTTGCAAAGGCATGCGAACTGACCACGTCGGTCAACAGAATATTCATGGCCTGATCCTGCGTGAGGATACCGGCCTGTAATTCCGGATCCAGAAAAGCACGTGCCGCACGAAGCAGCCGGTAGTCCAGCGAAATGAGCTGACCTTCCACAGGCATATACGGCAGGGTGATGTATTCTGAATACAGTCCCCATCCTTCCACGTTCGTCGAATTGAATGCATATAAAGCCCTTGCGTGTGAAACACCCTCTTCTATCATCTTGTCGTATTGCAGTTCGTGACCCGGCCTGGCTTCATGGGCGATCAGCGTCCAGGACGCAGCATCGAATGTGAAATCGTCATATTTATCCACTTTTTCGCCCGGCGCAGGGGGCATATTCATCGGCAAAACAAAGGAACCGCGCTGACCCGTATTATTTAAAAAAGGCGGTGGAACCATATGGGGAGCGGGCAGCTGGGCTGTTTCCGCAGCAGTGGCCAGGCGAATGATGGCGGGCCTGGAAGGTAATGTCACGAGGTGACGGGTACGGATGATATTTTCAATATCAGCCAGGTGCGCCTTATATACGATCATGATCGAATCACCGATTAGTTGATTCTTTTTCAGGAACTGAACAACCCACCGGTAGTCGGACGAAGACAGGTGATATTTCTTTGCAATTTCTGCAGCGAGGGGTTTCATCTGTTCCTGAATGGCGGTGAACATCGCATGCGCCATTTTGGCCAGATCGGCAGGAGGAATATCTATACCATATCCTTCCAGGGCCAGCTTGTATTTTTCGGGTGGAAGTCTGAAGTCCTTCCGCGCTTTGGGTAATACATTCGTCGTGATCCACTGATCATAATCTTCCAGTTGTTTTTTAACCGTGACGTACGCCTCTTCCCAGCCGGTTAATTTGTATTTTTCAAACAGTTCGCGGATACCCTCCACCATACTGGCATTATGGGAAAGTGCCACGGTCAGCGCCTGTTCTGACGGGTAAATCATGTCCGCCTTTTTTATCTGGTCTTCTGTCAGCCGCTGATCCAGCAAAGTGAGTGGCTGATATCCGGCAGAAAGTCCCGCATATTTTCGCAAGCGGGTCACCGCTGCATTTCTCCGGTCGGCAGGGGTCTGGTCATCGAGCAGGGTTTGTATGCCGGAATAAATAGTTTCTGTCGGATTGATATATTCCACTTCCCGGTTGAATGAAAAATCCTCTGTACGGAAACCGAGTTCCGACTGATTAATCAGAATATCCAGATCCTGATTCAGTTTAAGCATGCTTTCTTTCTGCTTTGCCGCCTTCAATATATCCAGCACCTCTGTATGTTCTTTTCTTTCCGCATTTTTATTGGCCAGGTTGGGCACCTGGATCAGCGTATCATAAAAAGCGATACCCTGTTCAGAACCGAATTCAGGCGAGTATTTTTGGTCAATTTCCAGGAGCATTTGTGTAAAATGATCTGAAGAGTCGATCCAGGCTTTATCAGAACTCCGCACGATAGCCGGTTTCTGGGCCAGGCTCACCAGGGGCAGAAGAATCAATATCAGTCGTTTGTATTTCATAATCCGTTTTCTGTTACCGATAAAAATAGGCAATGCCATTCATTGAAAAAAATTACCATTGGACGGGTCATTCATTGCTGTAGTCATTTTTATTTAACATTAGCATAATGCCTCAATAACACCCCGGTTACGGGACTGTCCTAGGTTGTATCCTCAACCAGGTTATGCAGAACCGATCAAAGTATTTTGTACAAAAGCTTTATGGAAATCAGCTCTGGACGCTTGTTGCAGCGTTTGGTGTCTATTTCTGCATATACGGGTTTCGGAAACCGTATACTGCGGCTACTTACTCAGATGCGGTCTATTTCGGTCTGGATTATAAATTTCTGCTGATTATTTTCCAAACCATCGGATATGTGGCGGCCAAATGGATCGGAATAAAAATAATAGCTGAAATCAAACCGGCACAGCGCATCAAAATGCTGATCTTCCTGATTGTATTTGCAGAAGTCATGCTCTTGTTTTTCGGGATAATACCCCGACCCTGGAATTGTGTGTGTCTATTGCTTAACGGCCTGACACTGGGAATCGTGTTTGGCCTTGTTCTGGGTTTTCTGGAAGGGCGAAGGAATACAGAAGCGCTTATCGCGGGACTCTGTGCCAGTTTCATTGTGTCTGACGGAGTCTCAAAATCTGCAGGCACGTTATTGCTGAATTGGGGTGTAACCGAAAACTGGATGCCTTTTTTTGCAGGATGCCTGTTCGCCGCTCCAACCGCTGTGTTTATTTTTATGTTGTCTAAGGTGGCTCCACCGTCAAAGGAAGACATACAGAAACGAACCGCAAGGCTGCCTATGTCCGCACAGGACAGGTGGCATTTTTTTACGAAATATGCGCCGGGGATTGTGGGAATCGTGATGGTTTATTTGTTTGTCACCCTGCTCAGAAGCGTGCGTGCAGACTTTGCACCGGAGCTTTGGAGTGATTTGGGTTTTCATCAGACACCTGCTTTGTTTACCCAGTCTGAACTCCTGGTTTCTTTCGGCGTTGTTATTATCAACGGCTTTGCCATTTATATTCTGAACCACTATAAAGCATTCAGAATTTCGCTGTTTACCTGTCTCCTGGGATTTTCCTTTTTATTAATTGCGGTATGGGGACTGAACCATAACCTGGGTAAATTTTCTTTCATGGTTTTGGCAGGTCTCGGTATTTACCTTCCCTATGTAGCCGTGCACACCACCATTTTTGAGCGGCTGATCGCACTCACCAAAGAAAAAGCCAACGTAGGATTTTTGATGTATATAGCTGATTCGGCTGGATATACAGGCTACATCATTTTAATGATGATGAAGCATATGGCAACACAGGGCGAATCCATTCTCTATCTATTTATCCGACTTTCCATATTTCTGGGCATAGCCGGCACTGTATTTATTTTGTTTTGTAGTACTTATTTCAAATATAAATTTAAACTCGGTGAGCGATCCATTGGTAGTCTTGCCCCCGGGCAAAGCAGTCGTATTTAATGGGAAAGGTGAGCCATTTGAACATATTGTGCGCAGTCTTTCTCCTGTAAAATCCGGAGAAATCCTGGTGAAAGTTTTATATACCACTTTATGTGGCAGTGATATTCACACCTATACGGGTCGCCGGCTGGAACCACCCCAGGTTGTTTTGGGTCATGAAATTGTTGGCGAAATCATTCACATCGATGCGGCTCATGCAGCGATTGATCTGAGGGGTAATACCATTTCGGCAGGTGACCGCGTTATCTGGTCCATATTTTCTGTGCCGCCGGGCAATACGGCGCCTCGTCCGGATATGCCGCAAAAAAGCAAAAACCTCTTTAAATATGGTCATGCACCGGCTTCAGGAAATGACGTTTTTAACGGAGGGCTTTCTGAATATTGTGTTTTAAGAAATGATACTGCGCTGATCAGAATTTCAGAGAAAATGCCTTTACCCGTGGCGGCTACCATCAGCTGTGCGCACTCTACGGTAATGGGCGCCCTTCGTATAGCTGAAAATATATCAGGAAAAAGAGTGATGATTTTTGGTGCAGGTCTACTCGGTCTTACCTGCGTGGCTATGTGCCGGGAAGCGGGTGCCAGTTGGGTAGGATTGATGGACAGCGATGCAAGCAGGCTGGCCTGGGGAGAGCGCTTTGGAGCGAATCAGACATTTCATATTGCCGGAACAGAAGATTCTGCAGCAGCCTGGCCCGAAGCGGATATTGTTTTTGATATGACAGGAAGTCCCGAAGTAATGAAAAAAGGTATGGATACATTGGCAACAGGCGGCGTTTCCGTATGGATTGGTGCGGTATATAATGAAAAGCCGGTTCAGGTGGACGCCCAGCAGGTAGTGAGAAAATTGCTGCAGATACGGGGACTGCATAACTATAACTATGAGGATTTTTTACATGCGACTGTTTTTATCGAGAACAACTACCAGAAATACCCTTACGAGGCACTGATAGAAAAGGAGTATTCGCTGGATGAAATCGAAGAAGCTTTCCGATATGCGACTCATGTAAAACCCGTTCGTGTAGGGATAAAAATCAGCTAAAATAAAAAAATAACAAATGATCAGTATCGTCGTATTTGACATGGCAGGCACCACGGTGAATGAAGACAATGTGGTATATAAAACGCTTCAGCAGGCTATAAACAACAAAGGCTTTGATTTTACACTGGACCAGGTGCTGGCGGAGGGTGCGGGTAAAGAGAAACTCCAGGCGATAAAAAGTATTCTCAAGGTGTTTGCCGGAAGCGATAATCAGCAGCTTGCGGACGAAATTTATGCTGATTTTATCGTCCTGTTATCCAGGGCCTATGAGTCCATTCAGGTATTTCCGCAACCTCATGCGGAAGAACTATTCAAAGAACTAAAAGATAGAAATATACGCGTTGTGCTGAATACCGGATATAACGCGGAAACAGCAGAGTCACTAATTAATAAACTTGGATGGCAAAAGGGAATTCAATTTGACAGCCTGATTACTTCGAGCGATGTGGAAAATAATCGCCCCGATCCTGAAATGATCGATCTCGCAATGGATATATACGGAGTATCGGACGCAAAAAAGGTAATCAAAGTGGGAGATTCGATCATTGATATCGAGGAGGGCCAGAATGCCGGGTGCGGATTAAATGTCGGAATTACAACCGGAGCACATACCTATCTGCAATTGCAATCGGCCAATCCTGATTTTATCATTGATGATCTGATGGAACTGGTTCCGATTATCGACGAGTTCAGGTGCTGAAACGATTACTCCTTCGCTTTGCGTATTCTGTTCCGATAGGCTGAAGGTGTCTCCTGCATGATGTTTCTGAAATAATTGTTGAAGGAAGACTTGGAATTGAATCCGCAATCAAAAGCAATGGACTGCAGACTGTTTTGATTTTTATCCTGCAGCATGATAACAGCCTGCCGGATCCGGTATTCGTTGATAAAGCTGTAAAAGTTTTGTCTGATTCTGTCGTTTAATACTTCCGTGATATGATGTTTGGGAATCCTGGTTTTGAAAGACAGATCTTCAAGGGTCAATTCGGGATCCAGGAATATTTTTGTTTTTTCTATATAGCTGACCAGCGTTACGGCATAGTTTTCCAGCTCGCGATGGGTGAGCCCCGACTTTTGATAGCGTTTCTTATCTTCAGTCAAATCACCTGGAAGATCTTTTACCAGCAGGGCCGGTTTGACAAGGTGATCCGATTTGCCGGTAAAGGAAAACCGGGATATGAATATCCCCGCTGCCCTTGAAAAAAGAGTAGGCGTTTTTTTGGTTAGGGATTCTGACATGGTGGTATGCAACTATGAAGTAAAGCTAGAACGGCAATATGACCGGAATGTGAATGGAATATGAAATCTTGCACTTTTATGGAATAAAAAAAGAACAGTCGGCAGGATCAGGATTAAAGGACAAGTGTGGCATTTCGCATTCTGATGAGGGAATAATTCAGTGTAGAGCATGATATTGTGGCTGCCAGTGTTCGTATTTCCGGAAGTACTCTCAGCTCAACTTCCCGTCTTTTCCCAAGCTCTTCCAGAGGATTATCTAACTTAACAGCAGAAATGGGTTGTATTTCATCATAGGAAATATAATAGTCTGCGACCGCATCCAGAAGTTCAAAATGTTCTGTAGGAAATTCATAGCAATACAGCGTGGTTTCCTGCATTGCCCGTAGCCATCTTTCTTCCACCGCGATGACAAACCTGGCCGTCGATTGTCCAAAAAAGATTTCCCGGTCAGCAACTGAGCTATGTTCACCCATATAGTAGGTAACCCTCGGACAATCGCGGGGTAAAAGGTAGTTGTGCAGAAGTCTTTCTGAAATGGCAAATACGAGGTGCCTGCTGACATCTTTAATTTCCGATGGGGAAGATCTTGGTTTAAAAGTGTTTATATGGCCATTCTCGCTGATGTGAAATAACCGTATGGATTGGGAAGGGCTCATGATTATAAAATTGTTACGCCAGGAATTACACTTAAAATTTAGAATAGCTTTACTGAATATAAACCGGTCATGTATATATTAAGCGGAGAAGAAATATCTTTCATTGTAAAGGATTTTATACAGCATAAGCTGAATCTGAAAGATAACGAGATTACCGAACAGAACAGATTCTCGGAGGATCTGGGGCTGAGTTCGTTAGACCTGATCGATCTGCAGATGGAAGCGGAGGAAAAATTTGACATCTTCATTCCCGATGAAGAAGCCGAAAAAATTACAACCATCGGAGAGTTTATTACCATTATTGCACGTTCTGTCCTGGGCAGGAGGGAAACGGTTTAATTCATCTTCAGCATAGCCAATTACTCTTCCAAAAACTGGCGTTCACAATTACTTAATGCTATGTTAATGAATTTTTCATGTCTCCGCCGGAGCTGATTATCAGCTATTTATTTTCCAAAAAAGGAGTCGCCACACGGGAACTCCATCGCCGTTCTCCTGCCATTGCAGAAAGTCGTTAAAAAATTTGGCAAAGTTCAGATTTGTACAATCAAAATATTCTGAACTGCATGTTTTCCCTTCTCACACACGGCAATTTATTTATTTCCAAACGAACGACGGCCCGCGGGGTATTTACTAAATCAAAACAAATGAAACCAACACTGCACAGAATTTCTGTTTTCTGTTTAACCATGTTTTTGAGTCTGCTGGGCTTTGCAGGCTTTTCTCAGGGATTGAAAGGGAGGGTTTCGGGACCTGACGGAGCGCCGCTTTCAGGTGTTACGGTGATCGTCAAAGGCACCAGGCAGGCTGCCATAACAAATTCGGATGGCCAGTTTTATTTTAAACAGCCTAATGAGAATGCCACACTTATTTTTTCATTTATTGGATATGAGACACAGGAATTAGCTGTAGATAATCACCTTAACCTGAGTATTAGTTTGGTTCAGGGTAAAGGAAACCTGACGGAAGTGGTAGTTACAGCACTGGGAATAAAAAAAGAGGATCGTAAAGTTGGTTATGCAATTCAAACAGTTAAGGGTAGCGAACTCAATAAAGCCCGTGATGTAGATGTTTTTACAGGGCTGGAAGGGAAAGTGGCCGGCGTTACGATTGGTACATCTCCTGAAATGCTTGGTTCCCCCCAGATTGTGGCGCGTGGTGTAAAAGATATGTTGATTGTTGTCGATGGTGTTCCTATCAATTCGGATACCTATAATGTAAATGCGGACGATATTGAATCTACTTCTATATTGAAGGGCCCAAATGCAGCGGCTTTATATGGATTCCGGGGGCAAAACGGCGCCATCGTTATCACAACCAAAAAAGGATCGAGGGATACAAAGGGCTGGCAGATCAATTTTAATTCCACCACCATGGTCGAAAGTGGATATCTCGTTTTACCCAAAGACCAGAATGAATATGGTCGTGGTACAAAATTTCAGTATTCATTTGGAGACGGACTGGATGATCACACACAGCGTCTTCCCACCTGGGGTCCTCATATTGAGGGACAGCTGGTTAAACAATACAATAGCCCTTATGATGTGACGACAGGTACAAGAACAGCAACTCCATACAACGCGATTGGTGCAAACAATTATCAGAATTTTATTGAGTCCGGCCTGCTTTCCACCAATAACCTCAGCCTGTCTTCTTCAGGCAGCAATTACGATATCCGGATTTCCTATTCGCATGTGTATCAGAAAGGAACCGATCCGAATACCAAACTGAATATGGATAATCTGAATCTGACCGCTGATTATGCCATCAACGATAAACTGAAATTTGACGCGAATCTGAATCTGAATGTTCAGTATACACCCAATATTCCCAATGTGATATACGGGCCGAACAGTTATGTATACATGTTTAATGTATATGGCAATGCCGCATATGATGTCAGGGATTTAAAAAATGTTTACCAGCCGCCCATGGGCGCACCCGGGCTCAGACAATATTCTGAAAATTATGGCCGCAGTAATAACCCTTATTTCATTGCTCAAAACTGGTTGAACGGGCACAACAAAACAGATATCTATGGATTTGCGAGACTGAGTTACAATTTCACCCCAAATCTGATAGCCAGTCTGCGTACTTCCATAACAACCTGGAATCAGCAAAGATCAGAAAGCGTACCAGCCGGCACCATTCTGAATCAGTATCTGCCCTGGTATTATTGGGGTTGGTATGGCGACTACAGACAGGATAACCGGAATCTGCTGGAAAACAACACGGATTTCCTGCTTTCCTATAACAAAGATTTTTCAAACTGGAAACTGTCCGCAAACGTTGGAGCAAACGAACGTTCATTCCAGTATAGCTCGACTTACGGAACAACGGTTGATCTGGCTGTGCCGGGTGTTTATAGCCTAAGCAACTCCCAGACGCCTTCCCTGTCGTATAGCTGGGGTTCAAAAATGCAGGTATACAGCGGATATTACAGTGTCGACATCGGGTACAAAAACTACTTCACGCTGGCCACCACGGGAAGGGTAGATAATCTGTCTACCTTGCCTTCCGGATACAATACTTTCTTCTATCCGTCAGTTTCGCTTAGTACTTCGCTGGGTGACTATCTCACGCTGCCGAAAGCGATTTCCTATTGGAAATTCAGAGCGTCATATGCTGATGTAAAAGGTGCGTTAACCTCGAGCAGAGTAGGTTCTGCTTATCAGCAGGTTACAGGTAGTTCAACATCCAGTCTGCTCGGTTATGGTACAGAACTGCTGACTTCTTATCAGGGCCCGACCTATGCAAATCAAAACACGTATGGTATCACAACATATGGTCGTAATCAGCCGGCGGTGACATATACATCTACCCTTGCCAACCAGACCTTACAGCCATATAATGTGAAATCAACTGAAGTTGGGACAAATATTCAGTTGTTCAATAACCGTATTGGTCTGGATGCGACATACTTTACCACAACAAACGGTCCGCAGATTTATGCCATCGGTGTTCCTTCTTCCACTTCTTATACATCCAAAAATGTGAATGGAATAACCACCCTGAGAAAAGGATGGGAAATAACACTGAATGCCAATCCCATTCGGTCGCAAAACGGGTTGAACTGGAATTTTACGGTGAACTGGTCTACTTACAAAGAGACGCTGAAAGATATCTATGGCAGTCAGGCCGAACTCACCCTGAACGGTCATAATTATACCAAAGGAGAGCGACTGGATGACTGGTATAGCACACGCTACGTTACAGATGGCCAGGGTAATATCGTATGGAACGGTGGCGGACCGCAGTTGTCGCCAGGTGGTATCAACAATAATGGTTACATGGGTCATTTAAATCCGGATTATGTAATCGGCATGAATAATAATTTCTCTTATAAAGCATTTTATTTCAGTTTTCAATTTGATGGCCGGGTAGGGGGTGTTATCTATGATGACATCTGGTATCATGCCATGAACGGCGGAACGGCGATTGAATCTGACCAGGGAGCATTGGGATCAGCGCGACTGGCTGACTGGAACGCGGCAAAATCCAACGGAGGCATACTACCGGGGACCTATACAGGCACCTATGTTGGTCAGGGTGTAAAGATAACTTCCGGAACACCGGTGTATGCCAATGGGCAGATTACCAATCTGAAAGACATCACTTTTGCCAAGAATGATGTACCTACAACGGTTCAAAACTATTTGTCCAGCACACTGAATGCGAATGTGGATCAGGCGTATACCATCAGCAGAAGTTATATGAAACTCAGAGAAGTACAGATCGGATACAATTTCCCCAAAAAAATGCTGGGCCGGTCCTTTATCAAAACCGCGTCCGTTGCCCTCGTAGGAAGAAATCTCCTGTATTTCGCAGCCAGAAAGGATTTTGATATTGATCAGTATGCGAGCGGATTTGACGCTAATAGCCGTTCCAATACCGGGACTTCTTCAGACGTGAATTTATCTTCTCCAACTTTCCGCCGTTATGGCCTTAACATAAATCTTGGATTCTAATCCGGAAAAAAACTAATTATGAAACGAAGTATAAAATATTCGATAAAACAATCGCTTTCAATTATTACGGTCTTCTGCATTGGATTTTCCTCCTGTCAGAAAGGAAACCTGCTGGATAATCCGAATGCAGCCACTTCTTCAACGACCGTACCACCCACACTGATTTTAAACCGCATTACCAATGAAATCTACAAGGGTGGTGGTGTGATTGACAACGTAGCGGGAAATCAGAATGAAGGTCCATGGAATCAGATCATGCGCTGGAACCAGTATTTTGTTTCCAACTATCCTTACTATTGGGGCAACAATGCGTATACCTGGTCCAATACCGCAACCCATTATGCCGTCGTAAAATATGTTACGCTCATGGAACAGCAGGTGGCAACCCAATATGGTAAAACGCCCAATCCTTATTCTGCACTGGCCTATTTTTTCAAAGCATACAGCTTTATCTGGTATACTCAACGGGTAGGAGATATTCCGATGACACAGGCAGGGGATCCTGCATTATATCCAACACCTGTTTACAACTCGCAGCATGATGTTTATAAAAACAGCCTCGCTTTGCTCGATACAGCGAATTCACTGATGGCTGCATGGAATGCGATCGGAACCAATGCCACTTCGCTTCTCGATGCCAACGGAGATATATTCGGACTCACCAACCTGCAATGGCAAAAGCTGATCAATACCTATAAATTGCGTGTGCTGATCAGTCTGAGTAAAAGAGCAACAGACAATGCGGACCTGAATATCCCCGGGCAGTTTGCGGCTATTATTGCCGATCCGGTAAAGTATCCGGTTATGACAGGCAATTCCGATAATATGGCGAATAAATATTTACCGACGCCCTCCGCGAACAACTATCCGCTGTATCCGAATTACACGCCGTATATCGGTTATGAAGACATGTGTGCCACATTCCTGAACCTGACGACTTCTACACAGGATCCGAGGACATTTATTGCGGCCACGCCGGCGCCTGCGCAGATTGCAGCCGGCAAATCAATCAGTGATTTCTCAGCCTATGTGGGTGCAGATATTAATCTGTCTTATAATGATCTGACTTCCGGAACCAATGCCGGTAAATATTCCTTCAATAATTACCTCCGGTATTATGGTACCGCTGCCGGCCCTAATGTCGGCGGAACAACCAGTGAGGCATATATAGTGATCGGTTATCCGGAAATGTGTTTCAATATCGCAGAAGCCGCCAACCTGGGCTGGATCACAGGAGGAGGAAGCACATGGTATTCAAAAGGCATACAGGCTTCGATGGACTGGTTCGGACTGAAAGACGGAGCGACTGTAACGGTGGGAATGCCTGTTTTCTCGCCAACCAATTTTTCCAACGTGCTGGGAACTGTAACCGTGAGCGTGTCTAACTTTCTGTCCAATCCCCAGGTTGTGTATGCTGGTGACAACGCTGCGGGACTGGCTCAGATACTTACACAGAAATATGTGGCATTCTGGCAAAATTCAGGGTATGAAGCCTATTACAACTGGAGAAGAACGGGTATACCTGCATTTGCCCAGGGCGGCACAGGCATTGGTACACCAAACAGTATGATACCTGTGCGTTGGGCTTATCCAACAGATGAGGCCGTATATAATGCTGCAAATTATCAGACTGCGATTACGTCGCAGTATGGCGGACAGGACGCGACAACCGGAGTGATGTGGTTGCTGAAATAGAAAAACCCTTATAACAATCAAGTCCGGCAGGATTATTCTGCCGGACTTTTTAATTAAAACATATATGAAAAAGATATGGGCATTTATTTTAATTGCATCCCCTTTATTATGCAGATGTCAGGTGGCAGATAGTTCATTACGCCAAGTTCAGTTGCAGGGTGCAGTCAATTTTCGCGATATAGGTGGATATGTTACCAGCGACGGGCATCGGGTGAAATGGCATAAAATATACCGCAGCGCCGATATCAGTAAATTAACCGAAAATGATTTGCTGATAATCCGGCAGAAAAAAATAATTGATGTAGTTGATCTTCGCGGAGTGAATGAATCCAAAAATGCCCCTGACAAACTGAATCCGGGCATGGATTATATTTTGTGCCCTGCAGGTAGCGACGGCGATTTAAATAACTGGATGAAATCATTGTCCACAGTGAAGACAAAAGCAGGCGGAGATTCCATGATGATCGCCTATTATGCCAACACCCAATTTCTGGCGGACAGATATAAACCTATGTTTGCTAAGCTGGATTCTCTGTCCGGCGACAGCGCACTTCTTTTGCATTGCACGGCAGGCAAAGACAGAACCGGTATTGGCACGGCGCTTATTTTATACGCTTTGGGCGTTCCCTATGAAACAATTGTACAGGATTATATAGCCACCAATTACTATAGGGCAGGAGATAATGAACAGAAAATAAAGCAGATGGTGAACTACATGCATATCAATGAAGCAGTGGCCACTGATCTGCTTTCTGCAAAAAAAGAGTTTTTAGATGCCACTTTTGCGGCGATCAAAAATCAATATGGTTCGGTCAATAATTATCTGAAACAGGAAATGGGCCTTGACGAACAGGGCATACAGTCGCTTAAAATTAAATATCTGGAATAACGTATATTTATTTAAACTGGTGCGACATTGACTTTATATGTTCTGGCTCTTATTCTTACCGCGGCCATCCTGCATGCCTGGTGGAACCTGCTTTCGAAAAAAACAAAGGGCAAAATACCTTTCATCTGGCTGATGTATGTCGCCAGCAATATTGTGTATCTACCGGCTGTCATTTACGAATTAAACACGGGTAACAAGATCTGGTCTCAGCCGCTTTTATGGTTTTCCTTATGCAGCTCTGTCTTTCATTTTTTATATTTCTTCATTCTTCAAAAGGGGTACAGGAACGCCGATTTGTCGGTCGTGTATCCACTCGCCAGAGGTGCGGGCCCTTTGTTTTCATCCATTGCTGCTATTTTATTTTTGCACGAGCGTTTGAAATTAAGTTCGACCCTGGGTTTACTTCTGATCATTGCAGGGGTTTTGATTATTACCGGATTTAGTTTTAAGAAGGAAAACAATAAAAAGATCATGCCCGGCATTTTATATGGGGTGGCAACCGGGTTCTTCATCGCCTTGTACACTTTCAACGACAGCTTGGCGGTTAAAAACTTTGCCGTTTCGCCATTGACACTAACACTGGCGACAAACTTTTTCGGCGCTATTTTACTGGTTCCTTTCGTCATCAGGGAAAAGACAGAACTCCGGCGTGAGATCCGGCAACACAAGTGGATTATTATTGCTATTGCTATTCTCAGTCCCGCTGCTTATATTCTCGTACTGATCGCCTTGCAGTATGCGCCACTGACTGTTGTGGCGCCAGCCAGAGAAATCAGTATTCTACTGGGTGTTTTTATGGGTTCAAGAGTGCTGAAGGAAGAAGACGGAAAAAGAAGACTGGTAGCCAGTCTTCTGATACTTGGCGGCATCATCTCCTTAAGCATTGGCTGATTCGTAAACCAAGTGAATTCATTACTTCTTCAGGATATCTGTTACGGGTAGCGCAACGGCATGCTCTGCAGTGAAATGAAACCCAAGTAGCGCGGCAATGGTTTGTGCATATTGCATCTGATAAATCTGACCGGGAGTTTTGCTCAGCCCTTTGGGCTCGATACCGGGACCCATGGCCAGAAAATAGGTTTCGTCTGAATGTTTGATTTTTGAACCATGACTTGTCCATTCAGGTCCTTCCCCTCTTCCATGATCAGGAAATACCAGCAGATCTGTTTTACCCTTGTAAAAAGGATCATCCTGTACAATCATCCAGATCTCTTTAAACATTGCGTCGGCATAATGCGCGGCGTCAAGATAGTCGCCATAAAGTGCCCCATGTCCGAAATCGTCATTGTCTCCCAGGTCGATGTACAAAATCCGTGGATGGTTGGCCAGCAGGTAAGCTTTTGCCATGGCGAAAGTAGCTGCATCCAAACGTTCCCCTTTACCAAACACGTCTGGAAGTTTGTGTTGCCAGAGGTTGGCTTCCTTCTGCAGGGGGGTTAAATGATCTCCCATCACGTCCTCTCCGTAAATATTAACAGGCATGCCATTTCTGTTTCTGTTCAGAATTCTTGCCACGGCATCCCAGGAAGAGAAAGTGGCAATCTGGCCATGAAATCCGGGCTGTTTGTCAATAAATTCCAACACGTTCGTATTCGGATTATCGGGATACTCATTTGAATTCACCGCTGTGTCATAATAACCCGTGAATATTTCACTTCTTCCCGGATACGAAAACCAGTATTTGTTCTGCACGTTCACGAAGTTGCCGTAGGTTCTGTCTCCATAAAGTTGTCCCTGTTTCGCAATCGTTTCCCATACAAAGGGCATCAGCTTATGCTTTCTTTGTTCCGGATCCTTATCCCAGTATTTTGTCACAGTCCAGGCTGAGTCTGTGTTATTGTATTTAGAGTCGAAAACCAGGCTCGAATCTGCGCCCTGGTATAGTTCCTTCCAACGATATCCATCCATCAGAAAAATAATTAGATTTTTCGCCTGGGCCGGTTGCTGTGCAAAAACTTCAGAGCCCATGAGGCTAACTGCGATGAGCAGAGGAATAACAGATCTTTTTATTGATTTCATTCCGTAAATATAGGAGCGTTCTTTTACGCGGGAAAAAGTGGCAGGTTACGAAATAATAAAATTTTGCTGGTAAAGCTTAGTTGAAAAGGCATCATCCTGACTGAATGCAAACACGTGATAGTTGGACGCAAAAAAACCCGGACTGGGCCGGGCTGGGTTTTTCAAATCAGATAAAACAAACTAAGAAATGGATTCGCTCATGGTTTCGGCCACGGGTTTATTCGTTTTTATTGATTTTTTTTTAGAGGACAATTTCTCTGATTTTATATCCAAGGTCTTCACCAGTATTTTGCTGGCTTTTTGAATTGTCTTCTTATACTTTTTATTACTGGCCCGTTTCGGAAAATCTTTCAGTGTGTCCGAAATCCTTCCTTCAATTTCGGAAGTCATTAATTTTTTAGGCGATTTAACCGGAGTTTTTTTAATTTTTTTTGCCATGCCTGATCCTTTTGGTAATAATTTAATAACATAAAAATAACCAAAACTGCCTTTTTTCAATGTTAAGTTTTCAGCGTGCGTGTGGGAGAATAGAGAAAACGAATAAAAAAATGTTTCGATAGTAGACGCTGTTAATCATTTGGAAACATTCCGGGGCCGGTGCTTTTCTGGATATTTAATCCGCTGGTAATACAAAAAACGAAAGGAAACGGCCCTCTGCATTTATCTTACTGCTCATGAAAAATAGTATTTGCTGTTTGATTTTTCTTTCCATTTTACACCCGGTGTTTGCCCAGAAGGTTTTTAATATCTGGCCGGGGAAAGCGCCGGGTTCGGAAAACTGGCAATGGGTAAAACAAATGGACAGCACAAATTTGCCATCTGACCCGCTGTCGTATAATGTTGTCCAGCCCACACTGACTTATTTTCCCGCAGATAGTTCGGTTGCCAATGGTAGTTCAGTTATTATATGCCCGGGCGGATCCTTTATGTATCTGCATATCCAAACGGAAGGAACAGATGTCGCAAAATGGCTAAATAAAATCGGTGTGGCCGCTTTTGTGCTGGAATACCGCGTTGCTCACTGTACGTCAACCGATCCGATGAAAGAAAAAAATGAGAGGATTAGGGATTCCAGTTTGCGAAACACGGTTACACCGGTTGTGCCACTTTCCATTATGGACGGTATACAGTCAATCAAGTATGTCCGGGCTCATGCCGTTTCATTTCATTTAGATACAGCGCGAATAGGTATCATCGGGTTTTCTGCAGGAGGAACACTGTCCGTGGCCAGTGCCTTTAATTATTCCCCTGCGAACCGTCCTGACTTTGTTGTACCTATATATGCATTCGTGCCGCCGGGTATGAATATGACTATGCAACAAGATAGCCCACCGATTTTCATCGTTGCCGCATCAGATGACGAGCTGCATCTGGTGCCGATGAGTGTGGGTCTGTATAGTAAGTGGCTGGCATCCGGACACTCAGCCGAATTGCACATATACTCCAAAGGGGGTCATGGTTTTGGAATGAATAAACAAAATCAGCCTTCCGATTCATGGATAAGCAGGCTGGGTGATTGGATGCAGGTGCAGGGGCTGTTAAATAAACGGTAGATAGTTAGAAAACTTCTCCCAGGTTTACAAAAAAACCACTGGATCCCTGCCTGCCAAATCCATAGTCCACTGAAATATTCGTACGAGAATACTTATTCAGTTTTATACGTAAACCTAGTCCCGCCCCGGGCGCTGGGTTTCCGAATTTCCAGGTATTGATATCTGTGAAACTTTGCAAATTGGAATAGAGGTTTATTCCAAACAGCCCGTTCCTGCTGAGTTGTATCCTGTATTCTGCCTCTGCATCCAGCATATTATTGCTCCGGAATCTGCTTTGTATATACCCACGACCGGTGGGAAAATCCCATCCTGTGTTCGGAAGATTCAGATAAGGAGGATGACCGGCCAGGGTAAACCAGTTATAAGTCCAGAAGGCGAGGATATTATTGGACTGCCGGGGTAAACGCAGGAATTTACGGTATTCAAAGATCAAAGAAGTCCAATTTGCATCTGAACCCAGAAAAGTAAACCGGGGTCCGATGATCAGATTGATGAAACTACCGCGAAAGGCATTGATTGCGTTGTCGCGCGTATCTCTGATTAAATGAAACGTGATGCCGGATGAAACGGAACTTTCTTTCAATCCGTATTTTTCAAAATCAGATGCTGATTCTTTGGGATATACTTCTTTGATTTTCCAGAAAAAATCCAGTGCATACCCGGCACCCAGAAAGACATGAGGCATCACCTCGAACAGTACGGACTGATGAAATTTCAGATACTGATAATTTAAAAAGCTGCTGTCCTCTGGAGAAGTATTCATTCCTAACCCATAGGTGTAGGAAGGATACCTCAAATATTTCCAGTCAGATAGTAAAATCATGTGATTTTTATTGAAAAACAAGGCCGACTGAAAAGGAAGAATCACCTGTTTTTTTTGCGAGTAAGAAATACTGGTAAATATGCTGGAGGGAAAACGGGTACTGTCTGTTAATCCGTGGTGCTTCTGGTATATTACGATATTCCCACTGATCACTGCAGCAAATCCGGTTTGCAGCGTGTATCCGACGGCCGGAAAAATACCTATCTCAGTGCGGCTTTTTTTTCTTTCCGGTTTTTCACTACCAGCACCGGAGTGAGAAATCTGATGCGCGACGTCCGAAAGATCTTTCAGGCTGTCTGGCGGAAGAAGTTGCCAGTTGCCGGGTTGCGCGTACAACTGAATGGAAATTAAAATAAAGAATGAAAAAATTCCGGATTTGAATTTCATCTAGACAATGATGGCCGACAGGGTTTTTTTAATCCCGAAAAATACATTTTCAATGTAAATTATTTGTGATGCCCGCGTTAGCATTCTATGAATTTACATTTGGGAATGATAACTTATTATTATTTCGCATGACGCTCCACGGATTGACGACGAAATGAAATAATTTGATTTTCTATGGTAAAAGAAAAATTAAACGCGTCTTCGATATACGGGTTATTGCCCATAAATTTAGACGGGGTGGAATTACTTGCGAAGCTCGCGCTGGACCTCCGGATTTCCTGGAAACACAATACTTACAAAATCTGGAATAAACTCAACCCTGATTTATGGGAGGAGACCCACAATCCGTGGCTGGTATTAATCACTGCTTCTCGTGATTATTTGCGGCATTTGCTCACGGATGAAATATTCAGGGCTCAGGTAAATGAAATTTATCGCAACAGGGATCTTGAACATTCAAAAAAATCCTGGTTCGAAGAAACCCATGCCGGTACAGCGCTAAAATGTCTGGCTTATTTTAGTATGGAATATATGTTGAATGAGGCCTTGCCGATTTATGTGGGTGGGCTTGGAAACGTAGCGGGAGATCAGCTGAAGTCCGCCAGTGATCTGGGCATTCCTGTTGTCGCCGTTGGCCTGCTTTATCAGCAGGGATATTTTCGGCAGCAGATCGATCAAAACGGAAATCAGATAGCATACCATCCATACAATGATCCGGGTCAGTTGCCTGTTACACCTGTTCGGCTGGCAGATGGAGAATGGCTGAGAATAAAAATGGATTTTGCAGCCCATACGATCTGGTTACGGACCTGGAAAGTGCAGGTTGGTCATACCCAGCTTTTTTTACTCGACAGCAATGATTCTGCAAACCTGCCGGAACACAGATCCATTACCAGTGAAATATATGGAGGCGGGGCAGAGCTGCGTATTCAGCAGGAAATTATCCTGGGCATCGGAGGATGGAAAATGCTCAGGGCGCTGGGTATGAATCCGGATGTCTGTCATATGAATGAAGGGCATGCCGCCTTTTTGATTTTTGAAAGAGCTGCCGATTTTATGAAGGACAATTATTGTTCTTTCAATGAGGCCTTGTCGGTCACCCGTGCAGGCAACCTGTTTACCACACATACAGCCGTTGCAGCAGGATTTGATCATTTTGACCCTTCGCTGATGTGGCGTTTTTTTGGTGACTATGCAAAAGAAAACCTGGATATTGAATTTGACGATATGATGGCCCTGGGCCGCGAAAACGGGCAGGATCTTGGAGAGCTGTTTAATATGGCTTATCTGGCTATACGGGGCAGTGGCTCTGTAAATGGGGTCAGCCGCCTGCATGGAGAAATAAGTCAAAACCTTTTTGCCTCTCTGTTTCCGCGCTGGCCCATACCCGAGATTCCAATCGGATATGTAACGAATGGCGTTCATATACCCAGTTGGGTATCGAGAAAAGCGGATAAAGTATGGGCGGAAGCCTGTGGCGACATCAGATGGAATGAAGGAACCGATCGTTTAAAAGAAATATTTAACAGTCTCCCGGATGAAACACTTTGGCAGCTTCGCAATGACTCACGAACTGACCTGGTTCATTTCATTGAAAAAATATCAGAAGCAGATTTTAACCCGCGAACGCTCACGATTGGATTTGCCCGCAGGTTCGTTCCCTATAAGAGAACAAATCTGTTATTGCACGACAAAGAACGGTTCACCCGCATACTTAAAAACTCCGCCCATCCCGTTCAAGTGGTTATTGCAGGCAAAGTACCTCCCTCAGACAATTCATCACAGTCACTGATTCGGGAATGGATTCAGTTTATCCATCAATACGATGTATCACGGTATGTTGTTTTTTTGGAGGACTATGATATGCTGCTTGCTGAACACATGATACAGGGCGTGGACCTCTGGGTCAACACACCCAGACGCCCCTGGGAAGCCTGTGGAACCAGCGGCATGAAGGTTCTGGCCAACGGCGGCCTCAATCTTTCAGAGTTGGATGGATGGTGGATGGAGGCGTATAACCCCGAGGTCGGGTGGGCCCTGGGTGACCGTCAGGAGCACAGTGCAGATCCCGGATGGGATGCTGCTGAAGCAGAAGTTTTATATAATTTATTGGAGCAGGAAGTGATACCCGATTTTTATCGTCGAAATGATTTAGACATTCCTGTTGACTGGATAAAAAAAATGCGCATCAGTATGGCCACCCTGACTCCGCAGTTTTCTTCAGACCGTGCTGTAAGGGAATACACGGAAAAATATTATCTGCCCTTGGCCCTTAGCTACCAAAACCGCGCGGCGGAAAAAGGTGCTATCGGAAAAAAATGGATGAAAAAAGAGCAGGATATGGAGCGTCGCTGGGAGGGTGTGTCATTTGGAAATATGGAGTACACAGTTCATGAAAACAATTATCATTTTACCGTACCTGTTTTTTTAAACGGGATCGTGATGAATGACCTGCTGATTGAATTATTTGCGGATGGCGTAGGTGATGCATTGCCCGAAAGGATTTTGATGAGTTATGAAATTATTCCGGACAATGCTGATGCATTTGTATTTCATGCGGACATCACAGGCAACAGACCGGCTGGTGACTATACTGCGCGTATCGTACCTTATAATCATCAGATTGCCGTACCGCTGGAAAACAATCTGATCAAATGGCAGCGTTGAATGACGAGATGATTATTTTACTTTCCTGAAAAGAAAAATCGAAAAAGCAGTCAGAATGAACATGAGAATGCAGGCTGTGGCAAATCCATGTTTCCAGTGTATGAGCGGAATTCCTTCGAAATTCATTCCGTAAAAAGAAGATATAAAAATGGCCGGCGTCGAAGCTACCGTGATCATGGTAAACACTTTCATCGAATTGTTTTGTTCAATACTCACATAGGCTGTAAACGTGGTTAGCATATAGTCCAGCCGGTTGATGCTGAATTCAGAATATTCGAGCAACGTTTTCACATCGCCCTGCATCTTCAGTTTCCCTTTTTGTTTTTCCGCCAGCACAGGAAGATTAATCAGGTGGGAAAGTGTTAGTTCCGTATTCATGGTAGCAATCCGAAACATCAGCAGGTATTCCATACTCTCATTCAACTCGGTAATGATATTTTTACTCAGGTCGCGGTTCAGGTTAATTTTTCCGTTCAATATGGAAATATTGATGATCATTTCTTTCATTTTCATAGCGGCATGGTCGATTCTTTCATCGACCAGTAAAAACCCGATTTCGCTGCCGTTATTCAGTTTATCCGATTTCAAAATGGTGCTGCGCACGCCATTGAAGGTTCCAATATTTTCAGTTCTGACGGAAAGTAACTTATGATGGAACAAATAAAACCAAACCGGAGTGAGATGGGAACCATAACCTTCTTTTTCACTCACATAGATCAGATTCATGACTACCATATCGCCTTCGATAAAAACTTTGGAGCTGGCTTCTATATCATTCGACTGCTCCTGGTCCAGCAAAAAAATAGAAAAATGCTGTTCTACCAACCGGCACTCTTTTTCCGTCGGTGAAAGCAGGTCGATCCATATATAATCCAGATCAGGCAATTTATCCGGGTTCTCAAACAGGCGTTGCTCTTTTGAGTGATCCTCCTTTTTGTGAATGGTCTTAATCATTTACTGCTGATGAAATGATAAAAAGCTTCCTGTGCATCATAACCCGCCAGCTCTTCCGGCTTAAAGGGTAGCGTTTGCAAATCCTGATTGATTATACCCGATTTTTGATAGGGCGACAATTGGGTGTTCACAAACCGGAAAATTTCCTGTTTACAATCGTCATCATAAACCGGAAAAACAACTTCCACCCGCGAACGAAGATTTCTGGTCATCCAGTCAGCAGAACCGAGGAATACTTTTGGAAATCCATTATTGTGAAAAATAAATACACGGCAATGTTCAAGATAGCGGCCGACAACCCGGATAAGACGGATATTTTCACTCAGACCTTTTACACCCGGCCTCAGCCGGCAAACGCTTCTTACAATCAGTTCTATTTTGACGCCCGCATGGGATGCTTCATACAATGCGTCAATCATTTCACTGTCTTCCAGATTATTCAGCTTGATGATGATCTTTGCTTCCCTTCCTTCATTCGCAGCTTCTATTTCTTTTCTGATTAGATTTTTAAATCCTTCAATGATGTTAAACTGTGAAACAAGCAGGTGATTGAAATGTCCTGGTTGTTTTTTCGAATAGAGATAATGAAAAACATGGCGGAGTTCCTCGTTCATTTCTTCATTGGCGGTAAACAGACCGATATCTGAATACATGCCGGCCGTTTTTTCATTGAAATTTCCTGTGCCATAAAATCCATATGTTTTACGAACGCCGTTTTTCACTCTCGTAATCAGTGCTGTTTTAGCATGCACCTTAATGTCCGGCAGACTGTAGAATATATCAATGCCGGCCTTTTTCATTTTTTCTGCCCATTTAAGGTTATTGGCTTCGTCGAATCGTGCTTTGACCTCCACAAAGGCTTTTACTTTTTTACCATTCTTGGATGCGCTGATCAGGGCATTCACAATATGGGAGTCCGATGCCACCCGGTAAAATGTAGCCATGATTTCAGTAACATAGGGATCCAGCACAGCCTGGTTAAAAAATATCAGCACATGATCATAGGACTGATAGGGGAAATGCAGCATGAAATCTTTCTCATCCAGCGCTCTGAAATAATGTTTATAGGAAGCAAGCTGCAGATGTTTTCTGGGTTTCCATTTTGGCAGGCCGGATAAAGTATTGGAAGGTATAGGGAATCCAAAAAAATCACTCATCTGCTGGTATCTCCCGGTAGCCGTCAGCTCTTCCGCTTCCAGTTTAAAATAATCTCTGCTCAAAGCCACCAGTTCTCCCGGCATCTGGCTGTCGAACTGAAATCGGGAAGGAGCGCCAAAAGCTCTTTGTGACAGACTCAGTTGCATCTGTTCTGCAATTTCACCTGAATATTCATCCAGATTCAGACCTGCATCCCGGTTCAGTTTGATTGAATAGAAGCCCTTTACAGAATAGTTTTCCAGGAACTTACGGCAACCGATACGAACAATATCATCGAGATATACAATATAATGTTTGTCATCAATGGACGGCAGCTGAATAAATCTCGGTAATATCTGACTTGGAATATTTATCAGAATAAGCTCTTCCGGATCTTCTGCATGGGAAACCTGGCATATAAAATACAGTGACCGGTCTTCCAGAAAAGGAGCGTTTTCACGGGTGAGCCAGACGGGCTGCAAAAAAGAAACCACATGAGTATTGAAATATTCATGAATGATTTCCAGATGCCTTTCATCCACCTGTACGTCACTGGTATATAAAACAATTTTATTTTTTTCGAGTTCTGGAATAATGATGGAACTCAGGATATGACGCAGGTAGTTTGCCTGACGGTTGGCTTCCGTACGAACAGATAGCAGAATATCCCTGTAAGATCTGTTTTCTTCTTCGTTAAAGTCGCCCAGTTTTTCGAGCGTTTCCAGATGTGACACCCTTACCCGGTAAAATTCATCGAGATTGGAAGCATGAATCGCAATGAATTTAATTTTTTCTGAAACAGGTAGGACAGGATCCAGGCACTCATCCAAAACTCTTTGGTTGAATCCCAGCCAACTCATATCCCGGTTGAAGTAACGGGCTGTTTCATAGTGTGTTTCAGTTGAATTTTCCATCATATTTGAATTAACAGGTTTATTGTTACCTGAATGTTAAGTACCAAAAAGGACTGTAGAAACAGTCCCTGTGGTAGAAAGTTTTTCTTTCTGAAATCAAAGTAAAAAATATAGGAAGGGTAAGTAGAAACAAACCCAACTGGACAATATATATACTGCCACATGAGAATCTAAGACTGGCTTGATATTATTCCGATGATGGCCAAAATTATCTCAAATGGCGGTCTGTTGAATTTTCTGACATTATGGAATTGATAATTATGCATGTCCAGTCTTTTCCAGGGCACCGCAGCAATAATTAATATGCAGTTAATATAAGAAATCTACTTTGCGTGCTTTGAAAATATACCTTTCTCTTGAATTTAAGCCCCATCCTACATTAGTCATTTATCCTGATCGCTTCAGATGATCTCTTCATTACTCATTATAAACCGCATTTATTTATGCATTCTTTTTTAAGTATCATTAACCTGCCTTTCATCGGTGAGGTTAATTTACCTGGTTCCATTTTATTCATATTCTTTATTTGCCTTCTATTTGTTGTGGCTTTCGAATTCGTGAATGGATTTCACGATACGGCCAATGCAGTGGCAACAGTCATTTATACAAAGGCGCTTAAACCCATGGTAGCCGTTCCCTGGTCAGGCTTCTTCAATTTTCTAGGGGTGTTTACCGGAGGTGTCGCCGTAGCTATGGGAATTCTTAAACTGGTTCCCTTAAACGAACTGATGTCCCTGCCTGTACAGGTGGGCGCCTGCATGGTTCTTTCGGTACTTGTCGCTTCCATTATCTGGAACCTGGGTACCTGGTACCTCGGCATTCCCTGTTCTAGCTCGCATACACTCATCGGTGCCATGATAGGCGCGGGTTTGGCTTTTACTTACTATTATGGTGGTAGTGGTGTAAACTGGGACAAAGCCAAGGAAATCGGGCTGTCATTGTTATTGTCTCCTTTATTCGGTTTCGGTGCAGCAGCATTGCTGATGTATTTTTTAAAAAATGTACTTAAGGCGGAATCCTTGTTTCATATTCCTCAGGGTGAGGACAGGCCGCCTTTTTTGATCCGATGCCTGCTTATATTGACCTGCACACTTGTAAGTTTTTTTCATGGCAGCAACGATGGACAAAAAGGTGTAGGTCTTCTCATGCTGATACTGATTGCTTTTCTTCCCGCAAAATTTGCCCTGGATCACAACATGCCACAAAATAAAATGTCTGAAACACTGGTAAATAGCCGGCAGATTTTGCATCGGGCAATGGCAGAAAATCCGGCGTCGCAGCCACTGATAGATTCCACACTTATACTCCTGACTAAAGCTGAAACAGCCATGAGTGTGCAGAAAACGGCGACAAGCAGTGAAACCTTTAAAACAAGAAAGTTAATTCAGTCTGTTTCAAAACAATTAAAAACGGTAGCTACAACAGCTTCTATCAAGCTGTCGGGGGATGACAAAAAGCTGCTTTTATCAGAATCCGGTAATTTTGGAAAGATGACGGACTACGCTCCGACCTGGGTAATTGCTGTAATTTCCATTTCATTGGGTATTGGTACGATGATCGGATGGAAAAGAATAGTGCTTACCATTGGCGAAAAAATCGGCAAGGAGCATTTAAATTATGCCCAGGGGGCGACCGCTGAAATTGTTGCCGCTACTACAATCGGGCTGAGTACGGGACTTGGACTGCCGGTAAGTACAACCCATGTATTGTCCAGTGGTATTGCGGGCGCCATGGTCGCATCGAAAGGAACCAAAAACCTGAATGGCGGAACACTAAAAGCCATTGCTATGGCCTGGATCCTGACGCTGCCCGTTTCCATACTTTTAGCCATTGTATTGTTTGTTATATTCCATTTATTTGTTTAAACACTTTGAAGATGAAAAAAATTCTTGTCGCCTCAGACTTTTCTACCTGTGCCGCAAATGCGATGGAGTACGCCATGAATATGGCCCGGGTATTAAAAATAGAAGTTCACGTTATTCATGCCATCGGAACCACCGAAGGGGTTTTCAATAATACCTATAATGCGCTTTATATAGATGACTATTATAAAAATAAAAGGCAGGCCCTGTCCGAATGGGCACAGACGTTCAGCAACCGCACGGAACTTAGTGAAGTGCCGGTCCATACCGTTGCCGAAGTGGGATCCGTGAGTGCTGTGCTGTCTAAATACATGAATGAAAATGAAATTGAGCTGCTGGTGATGGGTACCATGGGGGGAACAGGAATCGCCGGCTTATTCGGAAGCAATACCAGCGTAATGGTGGAAAAAACGAAAACGCCTATGCTGATTATTCCCCTGGAAAGCAAGTTTTCAATGGAGCCGGTAATTACGCTGGCCACCGATTTTGAATCCGATTTTTCTACGAAGGATATCAGCGCATTGAATGAGTTGCTCGAAGCACTTGGCTCCGACCGCCTGACCGTGCTCAATGTGGTGGAAGGTCCGGACTGGAAAAAGAATGAGTCAGGGGAAGACAAACTAAAGAAATCGATAAATACCACCCGGCTTGATTTTGTTTATATCAAAGAATCCAATCCGATTGAAGGCATCATGCACTTTGTGGTCAGTAATCAAACCGATATTCTATGCGTGGTCAAAAGACACCACAATATTGTTTACAGGATTTTTAACAAGAGTACGGTAAATCAGGTGATGAATCGTTCAATTAAAGCGATTCTTGTTTTACATGACTAGAGGGGATAAGCTAATTTACCGCCGACCAGGGTTGCCAGAATTTTGATGTCAGAAATCTTATCCGGATCGATGCTTGTGGGATCTTGGTCAATAATTACCAGATCGGCAAATTGCCCCGGTACAATTCTTCCTTTTTTGTCTTCTTCAAAACTGGTGTATGCTCCACCCACTGTATACGCTTTGATGGCCTCTTCAGCATTGAGTTTTTGTTCTGCTCCCAGAATAATGCCCTCTTTTGTTTTTCTGTTTACTGCGCTAGCCAGCCGAATCATCGGCTCATAACGGGAAATCGGATAGTCGGAATGCAGGGCGAAAGGAATACCCATATCTAATGCCGTTTTTGTGGGGATGAGCATGGAAAGTCTTTTGCCGCCGTACACAGATAATTGTGCACCCAGTTGGTTGATGTAACAATGGAATACAGGCACGATACTGTCTCTTTTTATTCTTTCCATGATTTCCTGATTCACTATGCTGCAATGTTCGATACGGTGTCTTGCATTCGGGCGATAGTCTGTTTTTTGAGCACTCTCGATGGCGTGGATAACCATATCTATTTCACGGTCGCCATTTGAGTGACAGGCAATTTGGAGACCGGCGTGGTGAATTTTCAGTACCAGGCTGTCGAGTGACTGCTGGTTTCGCGCCGGCGGGATACCGAAATAATCCTTTTTGCCCGTTGCCGGATTGATTGTGTCGTAAGGTTCATACAACCAGCAGGTTTTTCCACTAAGTGAATTTCCGTGAAATATTTTAATCCCATCGATTCTCAGATAATCCGTTTGTTCTCTTTTAATTGCACCGGAAATAACCTGATCCAGGTAATCAACGCCGATGTATAAATTAAATCGCATGGGAAAATGGTCCGCAGCCAGTGAATGATATATTTTGACTTTTTCGGGTGTCGTCCAGCAATCTCCCACACTGGTTATTCCGCTGGCCAGCAGTGAATTAAAATAAATTTTATAGCCTTCCATTTCCTCTGCAGGAGTTGGCTCAGGGGGCTGTATTGCATTTTTAGGATTCAATAATTTACGCGCTGATTCTTTTATGATGCCGTCGGGCATTCCGCTGGCATCCCTTTCCAAAGCACCCCCGGGTGGATCCGGAGTTTCCTGATTGATGTTATTGCTGTTTAATAAAAATGAATTGGCTGCAGATAAATGACCACTGGCATGGGAAATCAGAATTGGATGGTCTGTGGATGCTTTGTCCAGCAGGTCACGGGTAGGTTGACCACCCAGCCTGACTTCGTTGTAACCAAAGCCTCTCACTATCATTCCTTTGGGAGTAACCGCCGCTTTTCTTTTTAAAAGATCGATCAGGTTTTGCATGGAACTTACGGTGTCAAGTTCAATACTGGCGTATGGCTTCTCCCAGGAATAAACAGGCACAGGATGTTGATGAACGTCATTAAAGCCGGGAACAACAGTCTTTCCTTCCAGGTCAATTACTCTTGTATTCTTACCTATTAGCAAAGCAATCGAATCGGCTTTTCCGACAGCAATAATTTTATCCGCCCTTATGGCAACCGCTTCCGCGCGGTCGCCCGGAAATTTGACAGTAATAATATTTCCATGGGTTAAGACCAAGTCAGCGAACTGTGCAAATTCAAACTTGGAAATCAAAAGACATGTGAGTAAGGCAATCCATTTCATATGAGATAGCTAAAGTACGAGTATTCTCATGCCACAACATGGGTTAAATCTATAAGAAATCCAAATTAATGATTTGATAATAAAAGGATCAGAATTTTAAAATCGGGATGTTAATTCATCTTCATTTAATATCCAAAAACTTAAACTCATAAAACAGACAATCTACCTTTCCATTCTAAATTATATTTTATGTCTAAAGAGCATTCAGACCACCACAAACATGCAGCAATGCACAGCGAAAAAGCTGCTGAACATCATCATGAGGCAGCCAAACATTATGAAGAAGGCAATCACCATGAGGCTGCCCATCATGCACATTCTGCACATGCACATCATTTAAACGCAGAAGAGCACGCTAAACATGCCGCAAAACAGCATGCCGAGAAACACGGAAAGTAGAAGGTTTTTGTTTGCTGAAAGTTTTCAAAAAAGCCGCTTTGAATAAGCGGTTTTTTAGTTTATGGAATGATCGAAGGCTACAGTTATCCGGGATTTAGTCAATGGTTAAATTAAATGTATATTTCTAAATAAACGGCCGTTGAGCAAACCATTCCGGTCTTTCTGGTATCTGTATATATTGGAGATAAACCTTATTCTATGACCACGTCACCTGAAAACCGCTCCGCTGATCAGCAGACTTCCCATACCTTGTTCTTAGTTGCATTCGGACTGATCAATGCCCTTGCTTATACCCTTGTCCTGAGTTTTATCGGGTTTATGCTGGGGAAACCCATTTCCTATTGGCAATTTCCTTTGGCCTGCGTTTTGTCCCTGGCCAGCAATTATTACTTTGCCCTGTTTATATATGGCTTCAGAAAAAAACTTCAGCTATTTAAAATTTCTGCCGGAATTCTGGGCTTAGTTATTGGGTTGATCTTCCTGTCCGGATTATTTTATGATATTTCCTTTGACGGACAATGGTATCATCAGGAAACTGTTTTTCGCCTGGGGAACGATTGGAATCCCGTTTTTTAATAAAATAGAAGTACCCGCCAATGAAACAACCAATAAAGGACCCGATGTATGGTGTTCCGGAACGGACAGGCTGACCATCCCATCGCCAGTTTCCGAAATACCTGCGGTCAACTTAAAATATCTGAATATAAATCATTTTCCAAAGGGTATTGAAATCATAGAGGCATCGGTTTATAAGCTGAGCGGGCATATAGAGACCGGCAAAGCAGTAAACGGCATTTTTCTCTGCGCCTCCTTTTTTTTAGCCCTTTCATTTCTTTATAAAACCAGTCCGTTCAGTAAGCCAAAAAAATGGGTACTCGCCGGTCTGATCTGTTTTAATCCCATTGCCATCACTCAACTTCTTTCCTTTTGCGTCGACGGTGCAATGTCTGGCGTATTGCTTTGTATTATTGTTACAGGTTGTCTTTTATTTTTTCAGATACACAAACCTCTTCTCTGGCTGCTGGGTTCATTAATTATTATTGCCTGTAATATTAAATATACTTCACTGGCTTTTTCGGGCATTTTTTGTATCAGTCTTCTGTTAGCGCTGATTATCCAAAAAAAATGGGCCGGATTTCGGTCTGTTCTCTTTGTTTGCATACTAAGTACCCTGTTGGGCATCTGTTGTTGTGGTTCCAATCCATACCTGACTAATCTTATCCGGGAACACAGTGTATTTTACGGCCTAAAGGAAACGGGAAAGGAGATTTTTTTAACCACGCCTCCGGTTTTAAGAGATTTAAATCCTGTCGAGAAACTTTTCGTCTCACTGGCCTCTCACACGGATTCCTATCCGGCTAACGATAAATCCATTGCTGAAATGGTCAAAATCCCTTTCAGTTTTAACAAACAGGAACTGATCCATTCAAATGATCCTGAGGTGAAATTTTCAGCCTTTGGTCCCTGGTTTAGTGGTGCATTGCTGATCGCATTTTCTGTCTTTCTGATTCTACTGATCAGGTTTAACAGCGCAGCCATTTTTAAACGGGTAGTATATATCCTATTAACGATCAGTATCACTATTTTCCTGATGCCCTATGCCTGGTGGGGAAGATTTGTTCCGCAGACCTGGCTGATACCGGTAACCATACTCTCCCTTTCAGAATATTTTTATTTTAGATATAGTAAAATACTCAAATGGGCTCTGTATCTATCGCTTGGATTAAATATAGCCTGGGCGGCGCTGGCCATAATTTTCAATTTGTTCATATCGGCCCGCATCAACTATCAGATGAGCCAGTTAAAATCACTACAGCAACCCATATCGGTTGAATACTGCCCTTACCGGAGCTTTAATAGCAACAGGCTACGGTTTAATGAACATCAAATTCCCATAGTAGAAAAAAAACTGACGGGAAAGTATGTGTATAATATCATTCATTCCAACACCCGGTTTGAAACCGCTGTTCCATTGCCTCCACTGAAAAAGCCCTTTCTTTTACAAATCGGCGAAAAACTTAAGGCAGAATAAGGATCCTAAAACGATTGCTCAACGTTCAGCTATTTAATATGCAGTTGGTCGGTTCGATTTTGGTGCAGATTCCTGCTTTCATAGTTTAGAGGTATAAACAAAAAAAACCTATCATGAAGAAGCTTTTTACCGTGGTATACCTCGGTATCTTCCTCCTTGCTTTTCAAGGATGTGGTCAGAAAGATATGCCCAAAGCGACAGGATCCGGCGGCGGTACCCGTTCAGCCTATTTTTTTTCAGATACCCGGTGGACAGGTGTAGCCAACACCTATGGGCAAACTTATCCGCAACCTTTCTGCTTACAATTTAACAGTGATACCACGGTTACCGTTCATTGCTTATTCGCCTGGATCGACGGCAACAACATTGTTTGGCACGACAGCACGACCGGAAAAATTACAGATATCGATACCATCACAAATGGCCAGACAACTATATCTGTAACCTATCCTCTTTCCAATGATCAGCAGACATTCACTTTTCCCGATAAGAACAGTATTACCGGAGGGTCCATAGCAACCAGCATGGGTGTCCTGAGCTCACAATACACATTTAAACTCCAACTTAATCCGGCTGTTATTGCACCAGTAAACGGGTCAACCTTTAATACGGAACTAATGATAAATAATGGCCCTACCAACGGAGGTTATACTTTTCCCGATATTAATGGAATATCGTTTGTTGAAAATAACAAAATGACATATTTCAGGAACGGAAAATCAATCACCTATACGCCCCCTACTCAGGATCAATTACTTATTGAAGGATATCAGCAGGACGGGCCATTACTATATTTCGCCGGATACAATGAAGAACAGAATCTGATCATTCAGTATTTTGGTGTACTTTCTGCTGACGGTAAAATTATTTTTGCAGATACCCGAAACCGGATCAATACCCGTCTTCCCAATTATCTGCAGACCATTTACTGGTATGGTTCCCCTGGGATAACCCCGTTTACAACAAAGGCGAATTAGTTATTGCAATAGTCGTTCCTGTTCCGGAAACAGACTCAACCGTTATGCTGAACTGAATGGCTTTTGCCAGATCGCGGATGATATGGAAGCCAAACCCCGTTATTGCATTCGTTCCTGTTTTGCCGGTATATAGCTGTTCCATCTTTTCACTTTTTATACCGCTACCGTTGTCGGTAATGGAAAGTATGATCTGCTTCCCATTTTGTCTGGCTTCCCAGCTTATCAGACCGTCGGACTTACGTTCAATGGCTTTAACGGCGTTTGAAGTCAGGTTTTGCATAATCACTTTAAGGTAATTTTCATCCGCTGAAATTTCCAGTTTGCCGGGATCACTGAAAGTCATGTTTACCGTTGACAGCGACTCGAAAAATTTTCGGATATAATCAAAAAAAACAGAAACCGGAATGATCCTGATTTCAGGCCTGTAGTTTTCCATCTGCTCCTTGCTCCACAATAACATTGCCTCCATGGTTTGCAAAAGCTGCTCTGCCGACTGCCTGATTTGCTGTTGCCCTTCCTGGTTTTCTTCCGGCGACATTTTACCCGGCTCATTTTTTAGCAGGTACAAATAATTGACAAGATTTGAAATCGGGCTCCGCAGATCATGACTCAGGATACCAAAAAATTTTAGTTTTACTTTATTGGCTTCGTCCAGCTGATGATTTAATCCCATTAACGTGGTATTGATTTTTCTTCGGTTCCTATTCTGCCAGATCAGCAGGCTCCCTATAATCCCCAATAATAACAATCCGATTAATGAAGCCAGCAAGGTTCTGCGCTGACTGTCCAGTTCAATTTTACCGATTTCGATTTCCTTATCCTTTACATCCATCTGATGTTTACTTTCCAGGGACGCCAGCTGATTTTTCTTATCCTGAGAGAATAGTGAATCGTTAATCGCATCATAGTTTTTAAAATTTTCAAGTGCCGATTTGAAATTGCCTTTTTCAGCTTCCAAATCCGACATGGTACGGGTCATGGCGGCCAGATATTCCACATTTTCTGTTGCACGGCATATCAATATTCCTTTCCTGAGGTAAAATTCCGCCTTATTGAGATAATCCGATTTCTCCTGACCCCGGCGAAGTTTCGACAGTTCAAAACAGGCAGATCCCATGTTGGATAAATTGCCAATGGCATAGATAGAAGATGGTCCCACACTGTCCAGAATCTGTTGCGCCACGAGCATCTGCGCAAACGCCTTTTGGTAGTCCGGGTATTCCAATGTCGCTTTTTCCACCAATACCTGTGCCATCTCCAATGGGTTCCCCATCTTCTCATAAACTCCATAAGCCCGGTTCATAAACAGCCTTGCCGAAATAGTGTCGCCCATATTGTGCTTTATATTTCCAATTTCCAGGAGCGCTTTGCCGATATTATTCTGCGAATGCGCCAGCTCGGCATATTTTAACGTCATCTCAGCATATTGCAGCGCCTGAGCATAATTTTGCTGGGAAAAATAACTGGATGTCAGATTAGTACCTACCAGCGCAATTTGTTCATTACTTTTAATATCCTGGGCAATAGCAAGGGCTTTTAAAAAATAATCCAATGCCGAAGAAAAGTCAGATTCCCGTTGATAACTTCTGCCAATATTATTCAGATTGCTGATCATTCCAAAGGGAAAGCCGATTTTCAGATTCACCTCATAGCTCTTGTTAAAATAAAATCTGGATAATCGATTATTGCCTGTGTCGCCGATGAGTAAGCCAAGCAAATTATTCATTCTTGACAGGCCCCTCTGATATTGCAGATTTTCTGATAAGGAAAGGCCGGTCCGGACAAAACTGATTCCCTTGGCAGGATCTACAGACATATAGGTCTCTCCTATTTTTGACAGGGCTTTAACCTTATTCGAATCATTCTTTAAAGAAGGGAGAATGCCGACAACGGAATCAATCAGGGACTGGCCTTTTTTTTGAGCCAGAACAACACTTTGCAAAAAAAAACAAAAGGCGAATAGAATAAATTTCATCGAAAAATCAGCTAATTAGTCCGTTCAGGTTTTCACGGTAAGTTCTTCCCAGCGGAAGAAAAACCTTGCCGACGACGACTTCAGCAGGCGTCACTTTATCAATCATTTTTTTTTGCACCGCATAGCTCCTGTGGATTCGTACAAACGGCAGAAATGCTTTCTCTTTAAGTAGATTTCCCAGAGGAGCAAGCACACAGTATTTCCTGTCTTTTGTAATAATTCCGGTATAATCTTTGAGAGCTTCCAGGTATACAATATCACTGTATCGTAACCGGATATGTTCATGGCCTTCTTTTATGAAGAGCTCATCACTGTCTATTCGATGTTCCTGTAATTCTATCTGAAAATACCTGCTTAGGAAATAATGAAGTCGTTCCATCGCCTTTTGAAAACGTATTTCATCAATGGGCTTTACAATAAAATCCAGTGCGTTGACCTCAAAAGCCGACAGGGCATAATCGGGAAAAGCGGTGATAAAAATGCAGGCCGGTACTTTGTCCAGCCTCGCCCGCAGATCGAGACCAGTGAGATCGGGCATATCGATATCCAGAAACATCACATCAGGACGGTTTTTGTCTGCTGCATTTCCGGCATCTGAAGGATTATCGAAAGATCCTTCTATTTGTAAAAATGGATATTTGCGGATAAATGAGGCAGTGGTGAGTCGATCAATATTATTGTCGTCCACAATCAAACACTTGTATTTCCTTTCTGAGAAATGCATAAGAATCTTATATTCTGTCTTTTCAATCTACGATAAATTTATGTTTTCCAGAAATGATACCAAAGTGATACCCCATTTTCCGACCTGGTTAAACCAAGTGGCATTGGATATGGCTCAGCGCGCCGAAAACGATTTAATTGCGGATCTATCAGGTGTAGGAGAAACAAAAAATAAATATTCATTCGTCGATTTATTCTGTAATTTGTAAATTTTCAGCTTAAAGTGTACCAGTAATTTAGTAAATTAAGCGAGTGTTTCTTCGAGTGTTAACTATTAAAAATTAGAACATGGAAACGAAACCTCAGAAATCATCTACAGAAAACTTCGTAAAGGATATCCGCAATAAAACCAGGCGGATATTTACCTCCGAACAAAAGATCCTCATTGTCATGGAAGCCATCCGGGGCGAAAGCCCTGTTCCGGAAATCTGCAGAAAGTATGGCATTCACCAGGCTCAGTTCTACCGATGGAATAAAGAGTTTTTGGAAGCTGGCAAGAAACGCCTGGCCGGTGATACCACCAGGGAAGCGACATCCGACGAGGTAGCCCAGCTGCGAAAGGAAAATCAACGCCTTAAAGAAACCCTTGCCGATCTGGTGATCCGCTATGACATTGTAAAAAAAAGCTTGAACATTTTGGAATAAGTGAAAAATGGAAAAAGTATATGAGAATCTCCTCATCTGAAAAACAGGAAATCATTCAGCTGGTTGAGCGTTCAGAACTGGGTGTGAACAGAACCCTAAAGGAACTGGGTATCCATAAGAGCACTTTCTACAAGTGGTACCGGGTCTTTGTCGAAAAGGGTATGGATGGCCTTTTACCCAGGAAAAGAACGCGCCGACAGTGGAACTCCATACCAGAAGCACAGAAACAACTGGTTGTGGATGTGGCGATGGATCACCCGGTATTGTCGCCCAGGGAATTGTCCGTAAAAATTACCGATGAACAGAAAATCTTCATCTCTGAAAGCAGCGTATACCGGATTTTAAAACAGAAAGGGTTGATCACCACGCCGGCTTATGTACTGATGGCCGCTTCCAATGAGTTCAAAAACAAAACCAAGGTTGTTCACGAACTCTGGCAAACAGACTTTACTTATTTTAAAATACTGGGATGGGGATGGTATTACCTGAGCACTATCCTTGACGACTATAGCCGCTATATCATTCATTGGGAGCTTTGCAAAACTATGAAGGTTGAAGACGTTCAAAGAACGGTAGAAAAAGCCCTTGCCCTTGCCGGACTTCAGAACGGTCAAAGGCCAAAACTGTTGTCGGATAATGGATCCTGTTATATTGCTGCTGAATTTAAAGAATACCTGCGTAACAAAGGCGTTAAACCTATCCATGGAAGATCCAACCATCCCCAAACGCAAGGTAAAATTGAGCGCTACCACCGGACCATGAAAAATATTGTCAAACTCAATCACTACTTCTGCCCCGACGAACTCATTGACGCCGTTGGTGATTTTGTTCATTATTACAATCATAAGCGTTATCACGAATCGCTTGACAATGTAACTCCGGCCGATGTCTATTGGGGCAAGAAAGAGCAGATCCTTAGAAGAAGAGAAAAGATCAAAATCCAGAATATGAAGATGCGAAGAGCCTTGTACGCCACCGAAAAATTGAATAAAATTTAATCCTAACCCTAAAAAACTAAAAAATATCTATTAACTTAAACAAGAGAAATACTCGCTAGCAAAAAGTACACTTTCTTCTGACGACATACACGAATTTGTGGTAGGCAAAGGTACAGACGCCTTTTCGCTGACCGAATCCGGCGGCTCAACATTTCTGGAAACAACGAATAGTCTGATCATACGCCCGGGACATAGTTCCGGGTATGTGGGTATCAATACCAGCGCGACACCCGCAAATATCTTACAGATAGGAACAACGTTTGACTATGCTGATTATGACTTTGTCATTGGGCGTAATAGTCAGTCAATGGCTATTTATCAGGGGCCCAATTTTACAAACTGGACAGCGACCGATAATATAAACATCAATCCTAAAGCAGGAGCAGGGTATGTTGGAATTAATGTAGGATCCAGCCCGGCAAATAAATTACAGATCGGATCAGTTGGAAGTACGGGTTTCGCCACCAATGACCTGGCTATCGGAAACGGGACAAATGCGTTCGCCATTTTTCAAACCGATTCATCCACCCTCATGGGAAGTACAACAGATATTATCCTTAAACCAAGAAATAATGGTGCGGGAATGGTGGGTATCAATACCAATTCACCGAGGGCACCTCTGGAAGTATCCGGGGTTACCGTGTTCAACGATATTAACTATAATTATGTCAACAGAGATCTTACCAATCAAAACGTTGGTGACTGCGAATTTTGTTACCCGCAAACATCTATTTATTCACAGTTCGGCATTTTGGCTTCCGAATTTGATGCCTATTCGGACGCGCGGATTAAAAACATCATCGGCCGCAGCGAATCCATGACTGACCTTGAAATCTTGGACTCCATTCAGGTAACTGACTATACGTATAAAGATGTGATAAAGTATAATAAAAAACGATCCAGGAAAGTCATTGCCCAGCAGGTTGAAAAATTTTTTCCGCAGATTGTCAGTAAACACAAAGATTTCATACCCAATGTTTATCAATTTACAAATCAAATCACACCCCTTGGCCATAATTACCTCCTTACTTTTACCCATGGGCATCATCTTTCGGATTCTGCAAAAAAACTCCGGTTTATGGTCGCCGACAGCCTCGGAATGCAACAGGCTGCCATTCTTAAAATTCCAAACCCCAACCAGGTCATTATCAGCACACCCGCTTTTACATCAGACAGTATTTTTGTATATGGTGAGGAAGTGAATGATTTCCGGACAGTGGATTATGAAGGTCTCACAACCCTTACCATGTCAGCCGCTCAGGAACTCAGCAAATTGGTTAAAGCGCAACGGGCACAAATTAATACTCAACAGCTTTTGTTGGAACGTCTTGAAAAACGTATTCTGGCTTTAGAAAAAAATAGAGTTATTTATCCTGATCGTTTAAGCGGAAACAAGCATTTGGCCAAAAAACAAATGGCAATTAATAATAGAAGTTAAACAGGTCTTATCTGTATAATCTGAAATTACGCTCGGATAATTTTAAAAAAGCCTGCTGTTACTGCAACTTCGGAATCATGAACAAAGGTCATGGACAATCATGCACCTGATAGCCCGGTTTCAATCATATTACACAAATAAAAAATCCGTCCCGTTGAATACGAGACGGATCTTACATTTTAGTTTTAAGCTTTGGGCTTTAAGCCTTAAGCTTTAAGCTTTTAAAGTACCGCGTACGGGGATCAAACAGGTATTCATAATCAGCGTATTATAAGACAGTGTAAAACATTAAAAATTAGAAGTTCGACTTGGATCGAAACAAAAATTCTACGGATCGAACCTCAATTTATATTAATTCTTGTAATTAAATTGGCCTAAATTTTAACTGGCCGCTTGATACAAAGATGAAAGAATATTCATTTATATCCCTATTTCTCAGGATACTTTTTTAAAATTCGGCGACTTGATAAAATGAACGCCAGACCCGAAATGCAAATATGATGAAATGCCCGAATTAGTCTCAATAGATCAGGTTAAGAAATGGGCAATTATTGCCATTGCATCAGATGATCTGTTGATGGAGACTTTAGTATTGAAAGGAGGGAACGCAATAGATCTGCTTTCATTCCGGGAGAATCGGAAAATGTCCAGAGCATCATTTGATTTGGATTTTAGCATTGAAGATGATTTTGACGATTTAGAGGAAGTAAAATCTAGAATTGAGAGAACATTGATAAATACGTTTTTGGAACATGGTCTGATAGTTTTTGATTATCAATTTTTACAACGGCCAAAAACTGCAAAAAAGGAAAACGATTTTTGGGGCGGCTATTCAATCGAGTTTAAGTTAATTGATGCTGGGTTACACAGTAAATTAGGCGGAGTTCTCGAACGTATGCGTAGGCTGGCAGTGGTCACCAATCCGAATCATTCTTCGAGGGTTGAAATTCAGATCAGCAAATACGAATATGTTGGAGAAAAGGTGACGATGCAGGTAGATGGTTACACCATTTATATGTACTCTCCCCAGATGATCGTATTTGAGAAGATTAGAGCAATCTGCCAGCAAATGCCGCAATACGCTGAAATCATTCCTTCTCATTCTCCAAGACCCCGCGCACGTGACTTTTATGATATTCATTTAATTTGTGAGCAATGTTCGATCGATTTTAATTCCCCTGCAGCTAAGGGATTGATGCAATTGATTTTTGAAGCGAAAAGAGTTCCAATAAGTTTTCTAGGAAAGATTAAAGACAATGCCGGGATACACAGATCGGATTGGCAGAACGTATTAGATACCTTACCAGCGTCTGAAAAAGCTACCGCAAAAACTTTTGATTACTATCTGGATTTTATTATATCCCTTTAGGAAACCAGATCTTCCAGTTTTCATCGTATTTTTTCTCCATCATGCCATAGTCCAGGTAAAACTGGTATACTCTTGGTATCATGCGAATCTCGTCTAAAAATTTGCTACTGTATTCTGCTCTTTCCAAATAAAAGCCGATGGCTTGATGGTATGGATATATAAAATCCATTTTTGTAAGGATAGCAAGAAGTTTTTTTATCGATAGTGCATTTGATTCAACCGCTCTGCGGTAGGCATCCAGAACAGCAAAAGCGCCGCCTGCATAATTTGGTCTTACTGTGATATCAATTAAAGTTCTTTCCAGTCCGGTAAATGAAAACGCGTTATCATAATATGCGCTTAATAATACGCCGCTGCGTGCACTGTTTTTTCCTTGTAGGAGTAAAATGCTATAGTCCTCATAAATTGTCTGAAGTTGGGACCTCCTTTGAGATTGAGCGAATGCCTTATCTATTGAGGCCTGGCTTATCGAAATTGGTTTATAAAGTTTCGGACTTAATTCCAGTGTTGTATAAATCGTTTTCGGGATCTGACTCGTCAGATTATTGAGTTGAACAGCCGGATAATGTGATATATAAGACCGGTTACGCAGAGAAACGGCAATTTCAAAAATGGAGGGAGCACCATATAGATAAAATGTTTCCTCGTTGCCATCCGAGAGCTGAAAAAGATATGTATTGAGAAATTGATGATCTACCCACTTCGAAGCGATTTTAGCTGGTGCAACGGTTGCAGGAAGGTTCCACGGGTAGCGTTTCTCTTCTATTAGTGCGAAGAAGTCTTTTTGAGAGAAGACCTTTTTTATATTAGAGGCAAAGAAATCATCCAGAGCGGATTTGGATAGCAGGATGGTGGATTTTGCTGCCATGCTAATAAAGTATATATACTTTATTGGTTAAAGTTACCGTTTTTTCATGATAATTCCAAATATCTGATTGTCTGTTAATTCGAGGCCTTTTAGCGGAATTTATTTCTTTCATCTGGAAAGTATATATACTTTCCATTAAAGTTAATTGTTTTTAATTGAAATTCCAAATTAAACTGCACACGTCAGCGTGCTTCATGTTCGTATAGCAATACAGTTTTGTGATAGTTTTCCTAGATCCTAAATGTATTTCCCTGAAAATCATGTAAATAAATAAAAATACAAGACCGGTTACATAATGACCTCTTGCGGGTACTAATTTTTGAAAGTATCCTACCGAAATTCAAGTAAAGTCCAATCCGAAGCAAAATCAAAGATTCGAATCAAAAGTCAATATCCAAGGGAGACCATCCAAATCTGGAAAAATCAAGCAATCCACCCCGAAAGAAAAACGTCGAGTCCGAAAAACTCACCCTTCCTAAAATCGTATTTAAATCAAATGATTCAAGCAGTCTTCCAAAGGCTGCTTTTTTTTATTCCTATGATCTCCCTAGCATCTGGTTGCAAACCCACTTCAACCTCCATATTCGTCCAAACATCGAAGCTTTTTAACCCTTAAGCGAATAGGTTATGGGAAGGGTGTAAAGGGTTGCATCTTTGTATTGTTGAAGCGAACAAACGAATCCGATCCCATTGAAAACATAAAAATCCAAACCGAAGAGAATCGAAAGAAATTAAATCCCTAAATCTTGAACCTAGACAAACCAATCTGAATCCTAAGAAAACTGAAAACCAATCCGAACGAAAGACCTGAGAACCTAAGTTTGATGTACACCAAAAAAATTTTGGACGGCTGCCGAGAGGTGGCTGTTCTTATTTAAAGTCTACCTGGCAACATAACTCATTGATAATTTAAAAAAATTGAGATAAATTTCCCCGAATGGGAATTTTCGAAATGATTTCGACATTCTCTTGCATCTGTAAAAAACGGATTGCATATTTGTATCAGCAATGAGGTTTTTACGGTCGCAACCGGATAACCACGAGAAGAAAGAGAAAAAATACTGGCAACGGCCATACGTTTAGATCCACCATCCCGATGAATTTCCGTCCAATCCCTGATCAACCCCCAACGACGGTTTTTTAATTTATTCATCATACCCTAAACGAAAATTTATGAAAGCGATCTCTACCCTTGTTACCCTGTTTTTGATCATTACAACTTGTGCAACTTCAGCCGTTCTTTACCTGAACGAGAATTACAATATTTCAGCGGCATTGAGCATTGTTTGGATCGTTTCCCTAACCATGTGGATCGGTAAGGCGATGGGGTTAACCGACATGCTGCTCAACAAGACTTTTGCTAAGAACTAGTCATGTAGAATCGCTGATAGATAAATTAGGAAGGGCCCAAATGGGCTCTTTTTTTGTTACTAGGCGTTAACGCCTGTTTTGGTTGCGATGAGAAATTTATACAGGGCATCTCATTATTGAGACCTCATAAGGCCTTTGATTTCTTGGATACAATGGTTCCGTTGCAAGACTGAAAAAACTTCATGAAATATTTTCATTTGGAGCCACAGAAACGATGTCCTTTTATGACAATTTTTCAATCCTTGCGCCCTGGCACATGCCTTGATCAAGAAGAATGAATACTTTTTTTTAGACAGGATTGGGAAATGTGCCGGTCAATATCCGGGAAACAGATAAATCCTTTGAGATGGAACTGTATGCACCAGGGTTGAACAAAAGCGATTTCCAACTAAAGATTGAAGGCGACATGCTGACCGTTTCTTTTCAAAAGAAAATCGACAGCCAAGAAGAAAACAAACAGAAAGGATGGTTCAGGCAGGAATATGATATGTATAGTTTTACCAGAAGCTTTTCCCTAGGCGATGCGGTCGATGCCGGTAAAATACAGGCGCGTTATGAAAATGGCGTACTCTATCTGGAGTTGCCAAAAAAAGAACATGTCCAAAAGGTGTCGCGGGCAATTGATATTCAGTAAAAAAAACACTTTTACAAAAAGGCAGAGTTTATGCCTTTTTGTATTTGTACGAATATTTAGCGGGTACTTTTTGTGGGCATTCTTTTTAATTCCGATTTCTTTAAACCATAGAGATGGTTTTTTTCGGGTTAACAGCCATTTACTAATCATCATTGTTTTCATACAGCCTAATATCGGTCTCTCGCTACACGGCAAGATATTTATCAAACCGTTCAATTCTAAAATATAAAAAGGATCCATTATATGGACCCTTTTGAGTCCTCATAAGCATTTTTTTCAGGCCTTATCTTTCCTTTTTAGACCAAAAATCTTTTCTACATTTTTTACTAAGATACCCTTCGGTCTATCACTGTGCCACTGGCCTTTTTCTTGTGTAATCCATAAAGACCTAACAGACCGAGAAGTCCGAGATAATTATAATCAACTTTTCTCTCGTCCGCGGTATTGGTTACTGAAGACGGTGTTCCGGATGGCGTCGTTTGAGCTGACAGGCGAACGCTGGAACCAATGATTAAAATAAATGCAATCAGCATCACATATGCATAATACCTCATAAAATAAATTTTTAACTAATAACTAATTGATCATGTTTAAATATTTTGTTTAAATACTATTGCCTTTCGTCATCTCCTGCCTGATCATCTGTGTCTTCTTCCATTTCCTCCGTGTCTTCGCCTTCTTCTGACTCGCCAGGATCATTGGTATTGTCGATTGAATCATCGGAGCCTTCTAAGTCTTCTTGCTGATCATCGAAAGATTTTTCTTCCACGTCTGGATTTTCATCTTCCCCTTTTTCTGCAGTTAGGACATCATTGCTCTGATTTTGCATGCCGTTACGTTGACTGTTGGTTCCAATGCTATTGCCAGGAAACGATTGGTTTTGCACATTGCTTTTTTTTGTTTCCATAAAAGAATTTTTAATTTAAAATTTCAGTTCAATACCAGTGCCAGCAACGTTCCCTGTTCGGGCACAGATTGTGAATCTGTCGACTCATGTCCGTTCGCGAAATTATCCGTCAAAAAATATTGCAAACCGGGCCTGTTCCCTTCGATGAATTCATGGAAATGGCGCTGTATTATCCTGATTTTGGCTATTACAACCAAGCTCGAAACCCAATTGGGACCGAAGGCGATTATTACACCATGCCGCATCTAACGCCGGTCTTCGGGGCGATGATTGCCCGGCAAATAAAAGAAATGTGGGAAATACTTGGACAACCTAAAACCTTTACCATTGTGGAAGTTGGGGCTGGTAATGGCCAACTGTGCCGGGCAATCCAATCTGAGGCAGCGCAAATTCATGGTTTTTCAAATGCCCTGGAATATCTGATCGTTGAAAGGAGCCCGGTAATGCGGGCAAGAGCAAAAAATTTAGTTTCTGCTGACGTCAGGTTCCTGGAATCGCCGGACGCTTTGCCTGTTTTTTGCGGATGCGTCCTGTCCAATGAACTATTTGACAATATTCCCTTTTCCATTTTAAAGCGCGAGAAGGATATAATGGAAATTTTTGTGGATTATGATATCGATTTTTTTGAAACCCTTCGCCCGGTATCGGATTCGTTGAAACCGGTAATTGCCGCGCTGCCAGATAGTGCTTTTTGTGGGTCAAGGATAGAAATCAGTTTGCAGGCCCTGGACTGTATCCGACAACTGGCCGTAAAACTCAATCAGGGATTCATGCTGACCATTGACTACGGATTTACCGGTTCCGATTTACACGCTTCGTTATCCCAGGGCGGATCAGTTAAGTGTTTTCATAAACATCAGCGACATCAAAATCCATATATCCATATCGGAGAGCAGGACATAACCTGTCAGGTCAATTTTTCCATGCTGCATGCCTTTGGCCAGGTTTCAGGACTTAATACGGCAGGATTTGTTGGCCAGGGCAACTTTCTTCGATCCCTGGGTCTGCTACCGTATCTGTTAAAGCTTCAAAACACGGCCAATGAACGAGCGATCCGTTTTCTGGCCGATCAGTTACTTGGCCAAACCAACGAATTCAAAGTACTGGTTCAGTATAAGGACATTCCTGCTCCAAAGCTTTCCGGGCTCATGCTGCGCGAGCCAGTAAAATTATAAACTACATGTCATAGCAGTTGTCTACCTATTCATGCGGAGTTCTGTAACTGCGTTTCCACCCTAGTAGCCAGAGAAATGGCATTAAACATATGTAAACTTTTCGCTAGCGATTGAAATCGGTGTAACGGGATATGCAACGGTCGATCCCATTATCAAAAATAAACAACCCTTTGTTCATTTTTCGATGGCTTTCAAAGGCCGGACCTTAAAATCAGCGACCGTAAAAAATGCGGAAGGCGATCCGGGTCTGATTCAATACTTCTACGTGAGTAAAATTCAATAAACACTTTTATCTGTTTTGGACAGTCAAAAAAATTAACAGGCATTACTCGTCCGGGATAAAGGGCAGCCGTGTGATAGCAAACGCTGGCGCCCCAATCACGGCCTATAAACATCGCTTTACTCAACTGCAGGGCAACCATGAACTCAATGAGAATACTAACGACAGGTGCATGTTCATCTCCAAGTTCTTCATAGGCGATTTTCAGCAAACTGGTTTCAATAACTTTTTTTATTTACCTCGTTTTTTGAATTCCTAATGTTGCGTTTCCATATCAAACTTTTATCGTGCCATCGATGGGTCTATCACGCCGGCACCAGACCTAGGATCTAATTTTTTATTTAAAGGAATTGTATAAACCGTGACAAAAAGTTCGAGTGTAGGGCCGATGAACAGTTCCAGTAAATGGCCTCCGTGCGTAATGCCATCTTCTGTAGCCAGGTTGATATGGGAGTGAGCAACCGGTTTACCATTGAAGATCGCGATGTCACCGATCAGCGAAGTGATTTCGCAAGGTTTAGAAAGGGAAATCACTTTAAACATTTTTCGTGCAGAATCATACCAACCGACTTTGGCGGATACGGCGTCGCCGATGGCCGAATAATGAGCGCTGCTCACCTGATGGTTCTGGGCGAATTCCGTTAATCCGGAAACAACTTCATCACCCGGTGAAAAGATCAACACATAGGTTTTCTGGCCGGCTGTACTGTCGAGTAATTGTATTTTCACACCGGGCGATTTCCCCGTTTCCGCTGGTTTGGTCGGAGAGACATAGTCCTGTGCTCCGGCGAGTTCTGTTATAAAGAACAGAAGGCAAAATGAAAAAAACAGGCAGCGAGCAAAGTTTGCGTTCATACAATGCGATTTTTGAATTCCAGGTAGTTTTCATGAAAAACAATGCCAGGCAGACCGGGAATCTCAGGGAGGGTGCAGGCTCGTTCCTGTCGTTCCTACTTCGATGCCTTCAATAACCACACAATGACATTCCATAGGCGCCAAAAGCCTGTACGGGCATGATTTTCATACTCAAAAAAGCATTCAAAAACCTAATGTCATGAAACCCACACCCTCCAGAAGGACTTTCGTACAGCAATTTTCTCTTGCCCTGGCTGGGGCACCGCTGTTGTCAGCTATCAAGCCCCCGCTAATCCGCCAAGAAATGAAGAGTCCTGCCATCATCGTAAAGCCTTCGCCAGAAGCTGCGCAGGATAATACAACAGCTGATATCATAGTGGATAAGTTAATCGCCTGGCAGGTCAAATATATTTTCGGTTTGACAGGAGACGGGATCAATCCCCTGGTTGAAGCCCTGAGAAAAAAGCAGGATAAGATCAAATACATTACGGTTTGCCACGAGGAATCGGCTGCCTTTATGGCCAGCGGTTATGCAAAATACACCGGAAACCTGGGGGTCTGTATCGCTACAACGGGTCCGGGTGCGGTGCATCTAATGAACGGACTTTATGATGCGGCAATGGAAGGTGCTCCTGTTCTTGCCATCGCCGGCATCGTTAACCATGATCTGGTGGGAACACAGTTTACCCAGGAAGTGGATACAATAAAAATGCTTCAGGATATTGCTGTTTTCAATCAGACGATTACGGGGCCCGTACACGCGCAAGCCATGGTAGATCTTGCCTGCCGGGCAGCCACACTAACCCCGGGACTGTCCCATATTACTGTTTCCACCGATACCCAGATGAAACCCCTGGGTGAGGATAAACATTCTCAAAAAGGCGCCCACCTGACCGGATCTTCTACGGTGGTGTCGGGTCTGGAAACACCGGATGATGCGGCGTTAAACCAGGCTGCTGATATCCTGAATCGTTATAATAAAATCGTTATTCTTTCCGGCAGGGGTGCGCTCGGTTCCCGCAAAGAGGTTCTCGAACTTTCGGATAAACTTTCGGCGCCCATTGCTAAAGCCCTGCTTGGAAAAGCTTTGATTCCGGATGACTCACCTTATACGACCGGAGGAACGGGTCATTTGGGAACGATGCCTTCCAAACAAATGATGGAAGAATGTGAAGTGCTGCTTATCCTGGGAAGTAATATGCCTCATCTGGATTATTATCCTAAATCGGCTATAGGGATTCAGGTAGACCGGGATCCTAAAAGAATTGGTCTGCGGTATCCGGTTACCTTAGGTCTGCATGGCGATGTCAAATCCACTTTGCAGTCCCTGCTGCCCAAATTAAAAAGGAAGAGCGACCGGAGTTTTCTGCAATTGGCCCAGCAGCGGAAATCGGATTGGGACACGAAAATGGCAAGGATTGAGAACGTCCGGTCTTCGCCCATCAAGCCGTTTTTAGTGGCACAGGTTAGCCAATTAATGAACAGCGATGCCGTAGTGGCTATTGACACGGGTGCTCATACTGTTTTTACCGCCAGGCACTGGAAAATAAAAGCAGATCAGCAACTCGCGGTTTGTGGAAACCTGGCCAGCATGGCGCCTGGTCTTCCTTACGCCCTCGCGGCACAGGTCGCTTATCCGGGCAGACAATGTATTGCCTTCGTAGGGGATGGCAGTTTCACCATGCTAATGGGAGAAATGGCCACCGCGGTTTTATATCAATTGCCTGTCAAGATCATCGTCTTTAAAAATAACGCACTGGCCATGGACCGGTTTGAGCAGGAAGACTTAGGCAATCCGGATTATGGAATTGCTTTGCAACCCATCGACTTTGCAAAAATTGCGGAAGCTTGTGGCGCGGAAGGATATACCTGCAGAAAACCGGATGAGCTGGAAGCCGTGATAAGAAAAGCGTTTGCATCTTCGAAGCCTGCTTTGATCGAGGTTGAAGTTGATCCGGACGAAAACCCTCTGCCTCCAGAAAAGATCGTTTAAATTGATTCAATAATTATGAAAAGAAAAACATACAAGGAAAAAACTACAACCCAACTTGTTTTATATTTTTCTGTGATTTTATTTATGTTATCATCCTGTCATCAGCAACCTTCAACGCCTGATCTAACGCAAGCGCTTGCAACCTACGATCGCCTGATCCTAAAAACAGACGCGGATTCCATTGCATTACTATATACACCCGACGGTGACCTGGGCACGATGGCACATGGAAGGGATTCGATCCGAAAATTTTTGCTTCGTTTTAAAGATTTTAAAGTGCTGGGGCAACATTCCACGATAGACTCTCAGCTCGTAAAACTCGATACTGGTTTTCTTTTCGGTCATTACTATCAAAAGGTCATCTTGCCGGTAAGAGATAGTATCAATGTAAAACATATCCATGATACAGTGTCCGTGAATGGAACGTTCAGGTCGGTCTGGATCAGGCTGCCTGAATATGGCTGGCGTATCAAGAGCATGGAAACGGTTAGTAAATAACGCTGAAAATGAATGTGGTGAAACAAGATGATGGACTGGTTCATATACGCGGCGCCCGGGAACACAACCTGAAAAACGTTACACTATCCATTCCCCGCGGTGCGCTGGTCGTATTCACCGGCGTATCGGGTTCTGGCAAATCTTCGCTTGCCTTTGGTACTTTGTATGCAGAGGCGCAACGCAGATATCTGGAATCGGTTTCTCCCTATGCACGAAGGTTATTCCATCAAATGGCCATTCCAGAGGTCGATGAAATTACCGGTCTGCCGCCGGCAATCGCGCTGCAACAGCAAAGAGGTTCTCCATCCACCCGTTCTTCCGTGGGTAGTGTTACCACGCTATCCAATCTGATGCGCATGCTTTATTCCCGGGCGGGCGACTATCCGGATGGGAAACCTATTTTATATGCAGAATCTTTCTCGACCAATACACCGCAGGGTGCTTGTCCGAATTGTCATGGGCTGGGAGTTATTTATGACATTACGGAGAAGACCATGGTTCCGGATGATTCACTGACTATACGTGAGCGGGCGATTGCTTCCTGGCCAACCGCCTGGCAGGGACAAAACCTTCGGGATATTCTGATCACTATGGGATTTAACGTTGATATCCCATGGAAACAACTTTCCAAAAAGGATCGCGACTGGATTTTATTCACAGAGGAGAAACCAACCGTTCCTGTTTATGCCGGTTTTACACATGAAGAAGTAAAAAAAGCCATCCGTAGAAAAGAAGAACCCAGTTATATGGGTACGTTCTCGGGAGCGAAGGCCTATCTGTTACACACTTTTTCTCAGTCACAAAGTGCGCTCATGAAAAAAAGGGTTTTGAAATATATGGTGAGTGCGGTGTGTCCGGTATGCAAAGGTAAACGCTTAAATCCTGAGTCATTGAGTGTACATTTCGCAGATCTGGATATTATGGACATGGCTCGTTTACCCATTAACAAATTATCCCAGTTCGTGGAGCCCTATGCAACCGGTAAGAAAAAAGGGAGGTCACCAGTAGTAGCACAGCGTATTTGCGCAGACCTTTTTCAGCGTTTACGGGTTTTACAAGATCTGGGCCTGGGTTATCTAACGATGGAAAGAAGCACACCCACACTTTCTCCGGGTGAAATGCAGCGACTCCGTCTGGCTACTCAAATTCATTCCAATCTCTTTGGTGTCGTCTACGTCCTGGATGAACCCTCTGCTGGCCTTCATCCTTCTGATACCCTGGCATTGATCGCCGCCATGGAAAAATTAAAAGCGGCTGGTAATTCGCTCTTTGTTGTTGAACACGAACTGGATATCATCGAAAAAGCAGACTGGATCGTAGATGTGGGGCCGGACGCGGGAACGCAAGGTGGGGAAATTCTTTATAGCGGTGAAATTGCAGGACTGGAAAAAATTACGAGGTCAAAAACGCGTGAATATTTGTTTGGGCAAAACATTCATTTAAATCATGCCAGACGTAGCCCTAACGGTTGGATAAAGCTCAGAAATATTTCACGAAATAATCTCGACAAAGTAAATATGGATTTTCCTCTCGGAGTCATGACCGCCGTCACCGGTATTTCTGGATCGGGCAAATCAAGTCTCGTGAGTCAGGCCCTGGTGGAACTCGCGGGCCAGTTACTGGGACAGCAATTGGAGTTGGAAGAAGAATCACCCGGACTCGAATTACAACAGCCGTTGGAAGGATTTATTAAAGAAGGCATGGAAAAAATCAATCGTATGGTAGTCGTGGATCAGAAACCCATCGGCCGTACACCCAGATCGAACCTGGCCACATACACCGGTCTTTTTGATTCCGTTCGGAAGATCTTTGCGGCCACAAAAATGGCTAAGGCAAGACATTATGATGCGGGTAGATTTTCCTTTAATGTAGCAAAAGGTCGCTGTCCGAATTGTGAAGGAGAGGGATCTGTGATGGTAGAACTGCTTTTTTTGCCCAGCGTGTATTCTCCCTGTCCGGTGTGTAAGGGTAGACGCTACAACAATAAAACGCTGGAGATCTTATACCATGGTTCCAGCATCGCCGATGTGCTGAGCATGACGGTGAATGAAGCGTTTGTTTTCTTTGGAGCGGAACCTTCCATCCTCCGATCCCTCGCCGTGCTCCAGGAAGTGGGTCTTGGATATCTTCGCCTCGGACAACCGGCCACTGAACTCTCAGGTGGCGAAGCCCAGCGGATCAAACTCGCAACGGAGCTTCAGCGCATGCAAACGGGAGCAACGCTATATATTCTTGACGAACCCACAACGGGACTGCACCCCGCTGATACCGATCGTTTAATTAAACAATTGAACCGGTTAACAGATGCGGGTAATACGATCATCCTGGTGGAACACGACATGCAAGTCATTGCTGCCTGCGATTGGGTGGTCGATATGGGACCCGGTGCAGGAGATGAAGGCGGAAGGGTAGTGGGTTTCGGGTCGCCGGAAGAAATAGCAGGTCTAAAAGGAAGTAAGACGGGCATTTTTTTAAAACGAAAGATCAATAAAGAGCTCGAGCAATAAGAGTCGGATAATTGTCCTTCCTTGAAGTTGAATATTATTTTTTAAGCGAGTTCCTTTATTCTTTTTTTAAGAAACTCCACGGTAAACGGTTTTTGAATAAATGCAGCGATGCCTTCTGTCTGGGCCTGACGGCGGATTTCCATTGAGCTATTGGCTGAGATCATAACGATACAGCTACGGCCAAACAGGTAACGGTTTTGGATTAGGTACTCCAAACCGGTCCCGTCAGGAAGATTATAATCCAGAAAAATTATATCAAAACGGCCTTTTAGTTTGACGCCTGCTTCGGCCAGACTGTTTGCTGTTTCCACCAGGAAACCATCCGGTACGAGTGATTTTTTAAGTAGCACACAAAGATCCGCCTCGTCATCGATTATTAGCACAGTTTTCATGTTTACCGCGATTTGTTCAAGGTTAAAACAATGGCTAAAAATCAACGGGACAGAGCCGTTTATAAAACGATCAGATTAAATATTTTTTAAGCAGTTCAAATAGATATTTCACCTCAAAGGGTTTTTCTAAAAATCCGTCAGCCCCAGCGGCTTTAGATTGTTTATCCAGATTCGGACTAGCAGAAACCATTATGACGGGTATATGGCGGGTTGCGTCCTGACTTTTTAAGTGGCGGCATACTTCCATACCATCGATTCCGGAGAGTTGTTTATCCAGTAAATACAGATCGGGCAGGTCATCGAGTTGTTCCATCAACTCTTCACCATTGCTGAACATGGTGACGGAATATCCTGCCCGGCCGCATATTAGGGGAAAAATATCCTGAAGACCCGGATCATCGTCCGCACAAACAATTCTTTTCATACCGGTCATTTTAATTCTTGTCTATGGGAAGTGTGAAATAGATCAAAGTACCTGACGCCTGCTTATCATCTACTAAAATCCTGCCACCGTGCTGACGGATGATTCCCGCTACGATATATAAACCCAGACCCATCCCCGGAAAGGAATGAATATTAGGATTCTTGACCCGGAAAAAACGGTCGAATACCTTTGTTTTAAGGGAATCAGGAATTCCGATTCCCTCATCCTGGACGCTTATCTTAAGGTCAGGCCCGGCTTGTTCAGACTGAATGATGATTTGTCCTCCTTTGGGGGAATATTTGATCGCATTGGAAATCAGGTTTGTCAATACCTGCCGGATGCGATCCTTATCGGCATGAATAGGCAGAATATCCTCATTGAGCTTTAAAACCATCGTATGCTTCTTGGTGAGTAACTGCAGTTCATCCACTCTTTCTCTTATCAGATCATTAATTTGAAACGGCGCCCGGGTTAAGCTCAGTTGTCCCTCAAAAATTTTGGTGGTATCTAGCAAATTGTTGATCAGGCCGGTGAGCCGGTCAACCTGCTTGATCAGTTTGTCGACCAGGGCTGCGCCTTGCGAATCTTTTAAGTCCAAAATAATTTCCTGAAGAACATCCGCATACGCCTTGATACTGGTAACGGGGGTTTTCAGTTCGTGGCTTGCAATACCCAAAAATTCGTCTTTTTGATTTTCCAGGAGTTTTCGTTTCGTGATATTATATATGACGCCGGCCATACGTGAAGTCTTTCCTTCTGTCTCTGATATCGGTGTTCCGTACGCAAAGTACCATTGGGTTTCTTTAATTTCTTCCGTTGATATACGGAACTCTGCCTGAAAAGTGCTTCTGCTTACAACCGCCTCATCTAATTTCTGAATCAGCTCGTCATGATCATCTGGATGAACGAATTGTTGAAGCAGGACCAGCTTTTTCTCTGTTCCGGTGCTATTTGAAAACAACTCACTGTCCTGATTCCATATTAATTCATCGCTTAGAATGTCCCAATCCCAGGCAATCATCTCAGCTGATTGTAGAGCGATCCGGTACCGCTATTCGGAACCGGCAAGCGCTTGTTGTGCACATTTCAGGTCGTCAACATCGGTTGCAGATCCAAACCAGGATACAATCTTTCCGTTTTGATCCCGAAGGGGAATACTGCGGGCGAGGTGCCATTGAAAGCGACCAACCGCATTTTTAAGCCGGAGTTGCAGTTCCAGTATTTCCCCATTTTCCTGGGATTGCTGCCAGGAATGAATCAGATTCTGATAATCATCCGGATAAACAATCGAAGACCACTCGGGAAAAGATTGTCCCGGGCTGCCTAAATGAAGTGGTTGACCGGTGTATTCAATCCAGCGGCGATTGAACCAATTCATATCTCCTTCCGCATTATTGGTCCAGAGCAGGTCAGGAACCAGATCGGTTACGGACTCGAGCCGCTCTTTAGCTAGTCGCAATTCATCTTCTGTGAATGCCTTCATTGTGATGTCGACAAAAGTCATCACCACCCCTTCTATCCGGTCCTCCGGTGTGCGGTAAGGCAGAAGGCGCATCAAATATTTTTGACCATTTTTTGCCTTGACGACTTTTTCTATAGATTGCAGATTCTCCAGCACTAAACCGGCATCAAGCAATAAATTCTGATATTCCAGGCCATTTGTAATATCTGATAGGGGTCTTCCACGGTCACTGGCAATCAGATTGAAAATGGATTTTACGGCTGGTGTAAAAAACGCGACTTTAAATTTTTTATCCAGAAAAATTGTTCCGATATCGGAAGAGTTGATGAGGTTGTGCAGGTTGTTATTGCTCAGGACCGTCTCATCTATTTTAACTTTTAACTCCTGATTGACCGTTCGAAGTTCTTCATTGATCGACTGCAGTTCCTCCTTACTGGTTTCGAGTTCTTCTGCAGCAGAGCGTAACTCTTCATTCATAGCCTGCAACTCCTCATTCGAAGCTTTAAGCTCTTCAGCCCGGAACTCATGCTGGTCGATTAAACTTTTCAGTTGTTCCTTTATCCGCATGAGTTCTCCATCGAGTTGTCTTAGGACTGGCTCATCGCTGATGTTGATTACCGCATCGGGCACTTTCATTTCAGCCGATTCAAAAAGGATCACGATATATCCCTGCGTTGTACTGCTGTCCTGTAAAACCAGCTTTACCCGGATATTGAACGGCTCGACTTGTTTTGCCAGCGACAGATTTTGATTTTTAATTTCAACAGCCATTTTCGTCTGAATCACCTGACTGAGTGCGGTATGCAGTTCAAGTCTGATTTCCGGAAGAATGAGGGTTAAAATATTTTGCGATAATTCGCCGGAGCGGATCTGCAGAAAACGACCTGCCGCGCCTGAAACATGCAGGATTTCAAAATCCTGATTGATCAATATGGAAGCCGGGCTGATCTCATCTAAAATCCGTTGGTGCAGATCGCCAAACGTTATACCTTCCTGGCTTTTCCTGTTTCTTCTGTATGTTGGGGAATGAAATTGATCGTACCGAAATTCAGGGATCGAATCCGGAATCGGATAGGCCCGCGCAGCCACAGCACGGGATTGAAAAAAATGCTGGTCCCGTTGAAAAACGGAATACAGATCACTGGCACCTTCTATGGATTCTGAAGATCCCAGGAAAAGGTAACCACCGGGATCAAGGGCGAAATGAAAGGTTTCCATCACCCGCTCCTGGGCAGTACGGTTCAGGTAAATCAGGACGTTGCGACAACTTACCAGATCGAGATGAGAAAATGGCGGGTCCTTGAGAAAATTATGCGTCGCAAAAAGAACCATCTCGCGAATTTCTTTTCGAACGATATACACATCTCCCTGTTTTAAAAAAAACCGGTTCAGGCGTTCTGGAGAAACGTCTGCCGCGTCATTCAAAGTATAGACTCCTTCCCGGGCCTGCAAAATGGCATCTTCATCGATATCGGTCGCAAAAATCTGAATTTTAGGCGACTCATCGAGTCCCGAAGTTTGCTCCGCACACATCATAGCGATCGAGTAGGCTTCTTCTCCGGTGGCACAACCCGCCGACCAGATCCGGATCGATTTTTTTTCCGTCTGATTTTGAAGCAATGCCGGTAAGACTTCTTTTTCCAGTGTTTGAAAAGCTACAGGGTCGCGAAAAAAATTAGTGACCGAAATCAGCAGATCCTTTAATAAAGATGAAATTTCTTCCGGATTTTGCTTTAGGTAGTCGGAATAGGACCGGAGGTCAGGTTGATTTCGAACATTCAGTCTTCGTTCCAAGCGCCGGACTATCGTCGCCCGTTTGTAATTGGAAAAATCGTGACCAGATTTAATCCGGATCTGCGTGAAGATTTCACGTAAAGAATCCTGATCGGGTACCTCTCCATTTTGTTCGTAAATTTCAATCGGGTTACGAGTAATCCGGTTTTTGTAGCGTTCAATTTTTTCAGGAATCTCTGCAACCGGCAATATGTCGTCGACAAGTCCCGTGGCGATCGAGTTGTAGGGCATCTCATTAAATTCAGCTTCCCCGGGATACTGAACAAAGGCAGCCCCCCCTTTTTCTTTAACACGTTTCAAACCCATTGATCCGTTCGCTCCCGTTCCGGATAGTACCACACAGATGGCTTACTCCCATGCGACTCCGCCAATGTTCGGAAAAATATATCCACAGGAGCGCGGCGGTCTTTTTCATCCAGGTTTTCAGAAGTCGTGATAACCCCATCCAACATACTCAGGTGCTGGTTAGGCGAAATGACATAGACGTGATCAGGCCGGACATGAACGTTGTCCGTAACGGCAATAACGGGGATTTTGGCAACCAGTTGAAGTATTTGTGGTAACTGGCTTTCATAATGAGGCGATAGGTGCAGAATGACTACATAGGCGATCCCCGAATCGGCCGTGACATGCTCGAAAAATACTTTTAGTGCCTGAATTCCCCCTGCAGAAGCGCCGACACCAACAATAATAGTTTCAGAATCCAAAGTCTGCTTTCCAACCATGTCTGACAGTTCGTTTTATATATTTGACGTTAGGTACAAGATGGCATGGGTAGCCTGGTTTCACGAAGGATGCAAGAAGTATGTTGGACGAAAAGGCTTACTAAGATAATCATAATAAGATATTTATAATCCATTTATTCGTGGTGTAGAAAAGCCTCCCCATCAGGTCTTCTTTGGGCTTATTCCAAGGAGACTTTGCTAAAATGTACATGATCGCCCTTGGATTCTCAAGGTTAAGAATAACGTAGATATTTTTAGTCCTTTGTGATAAAAACTCCACGAATATTTTTTTCGGGTTACTACGCATTTGTTAATCAATTGCATTAAAGCGTATAGGTAAAAAAAATAAAACATTTTCATTTCTAATGGATTGTAAATATATCCTTTGGCATCTCCCTTGTTTTTTTATTGCTCAGGAAAAAACGGGGGATTCAAAGATTAAGGCGCGGCGCTCGGATTTGTTTTTGCAAACTATATTTCGAACAATAATTTTCTTACCCGACAAAACTTTGTTATGAAAATGTCAGATCGCCTTTGGGCATCGTGTGCTTTTGGATTCGTGGTTTTAGCGGCCTGTCACAAAGATAACTCCTCACCTTCACCCACTCCAACGACCTCGACGCCTTTGCAAACGTATATTTCTGGTGAGACGTCACTTTCCTAATGCGGCCATAACCAGAGCGGGAGATAAGAGTCTCTACAGCGGATCGGATTCGGTAACCGTTCTGGCTCCGACCAATGATGCATTTCGGGCCGCAGGAATAACGGCAGCCTCCATAAATAATATGTCCAGCTCTGCGGTAGACTCGCTGCTGCGGTACCATTTTATCAACCAGTCGGCCAATTTGAAAACAGGAAATTACAATACTTACACCTCAAATCTTGGCTCAAACGTGTATGGATATGGTGAAAGCGCGGACAGCAATTATTTTAACGGAGCGCAAGCCATCAAGGTTTCAGTATTTCGATGCGAAAGTTAGCATCTATTGTATTTAACTGGTGGAAAATTTAGAGAATTAAATTCCAATATCGTTTTCTATAAAAGTTTTCCAAGATGATTAAGTTTGACAGATCCAGCAATTCAGGCCTTTTTGAATGCATTTCGTCATATTCACCGGTTTACCTACCAGAGTATTTCCATTAAAGCGCGGCATTACATGATTGCCGCAAACGAGAGCAACCTTTATTACCATTGGCGAAATTTTTTAACAATCGCCACAGGCTACAACACCATTGCTTATCTAACCTCAAAACATCACCCTTGAGTACCCTTATTTTCCTGCTGACCATTATTACTATAGTTATTCTGCTGGTTACCGCGACCGTCAGGGCGATTCGCCGCCAACCTATATTAAAGATCGCTAGGTGGAGTATAAGTATATTATTAGGTTACAGCCTTGCGTGGGTTTGCTTTTGGCTGGCAAGATGGCGCCCGGACATACCGCTTGGAACTGATATCTTTTTTGACGATTGGTGCGCCACTATCGATAAGGTAAAACAACTACCTGCCGCTTCCCGCGACAGTGCTGAATTCATTTTGGCAATCACTATGTCAAATCATTCGCGCGGCATCGCCCAACGACCATCCGAACCCCGCATTCATCTGATTGATGACCGGGGGCGAATCTGGTCCCCTTCCGCCTCAGGTCCTGTACCCCTGGATGCCCGGTTGGATCTCCATGAATCGAAGAAAACCAGTATGAACTTTATCGTCCCGGCTGATGCTTCACACCTCAAAGCTCTTATCGAAGAAGGCCCATGGATTACCAGCCTGCTTTTCCCCGAAGACCAAGCCGTGTTTAGCTCCGCTAAAACTGGTAGTTTCAATCGCGCTTAGTAAAAAATTCAACCATGAGTCTGTGAGGATTTACGCGCAATCTCTAACGCAGTTGGTTGCTCATAACAGACGATGAACTTCATATTAAAGTTCGAATTTAGTGGCCTAGTCAATAAACTTATTTGTAAAAAACATCTTTGCCGAATTTTTAGGAAATTTTGTATCGCAAATAAAATGCTGATTCCAACTGCGTCCATTTTCCCTAATTTACGTTAAACATTGCAAGCTTGCACAGTGTTTCAGAGTGGTTTTAAAATTTAACTTGGATTAAAAAACTTGTTGGTACAAAAAATTATTGGAATGAAAGGAGAACTCATTTCATAAAATAAATCACTTCATTCTTATGGTTACACAATAACTTAATGGTAGCGATGACACCTGCAAGTGGATTTTATAAAGAGAGGCCACTTCCAATTTTTAAAGTAATCCATAAACACTCACTGCCAGTTTTTTTTGTGGTTTTTCTTCAAAAAAAATTTCATTTAAAATATTGTCAAGTAGTATGTCTATTATAGAGATCTTATTTGCCGCCTTCCAACTATAAATAGCAAATATGGAATTAATATGTATAAGATAAAGCAAAGGGCAATCCATTTAAAATTTATGTTTTCTTTTACGATTGGTTTGTTCCCTTCTTTATGCTGGATACGTACCGCAATTAGTAGTATGGTTGAACAATTCAAAAATATTCCCAGATAAAGTATTAGCCAAAGACACCTAAAAACATTGAAAGAAGTAGAAATATCTTTTGAAAGTGAAAAAACGATAACTCCCAAATTAATCAATGATGCAATAAAAAATTCATGAATAATGAATTGGCTTCCATGGATGTTCATATCTATCTTAATGCCCTCAACGACGTTAAAATCTTTAAATGGTTTCATGTAAAATCTCGGTTGACTGTTTAAATTGAAAAGATACTAAAAGTCGTTTTTAGCTATGTTTATAGTTTTTTAAAAATTCGGGGTTTTCGTAATAATCATTATTATTATGTGGTCTATTTTATGAGAAATTTCAAAGCCTTAGAAACTTCAGCCGGCATATCTTTTTCACGTATCCGGGCTATTTTAGAAAACGTTTTACCATGTTTAAGCCAATAGCCTACAATCACCCATCCGGCATAGTAGGCTTCCCGCTCAAGACCGCTTGGACCAATCCCCATGGTAAAATTCATAATGTCGGCATCCGCGTCAGAATTGATCTTACTTTCTACATCTTTGAGAATACTGAGGTGCATTTTTTCGGCTTTGGCGAGCCATCCTTTACTATATTCGGTGTATTCAGCATCGGATCGACCTGGTAAAATATGTTGGGAAACTCTCATAGCCAAACCTTCTGTTACCACAATTGTGGCAATTTTTCGTTTCCATTCGCCGGAAAAACTACCCATACCGATATGTTCTGCATGCACTAATTCATGAACCATAATCGGGAAGCGGCTATTTTCCGATATTTCTGCTGGTACAGAGGTCGTAATCCTGTTATTGTATGCGCTAGTGAACGTGTTAACTTCAACCCCCCCTACATAGACTCGTAAAAAAATATTAAAGCTAGAATTCGGTTTAAGCAGGTTAGTGCTCTTTGGCAGAACCGTACTGGCATGATGATATATAGCATAAGCCGTATTTTCACGTAATAGAGTTTTGACAGGACCATACTTTAACCAGGCATTGTCAAGTAATTTGCGCGCAATACTATCCCCAGTAGGAGTAGGTGGGGTTGCCGCAAAATCATATAGACTTTTCCAAAGATTCCAACGCTCATTTTCAGAAGCATTGTTCCGAGCTGCCGAGTCATAAAACACCAAAAACTTGGGAGTAATATCATTTAGAATGAGGTTGACCTTAACGGAATCATTGGGTTTGTATTGTGCTTAAGAGAAACAAGAAAGCAGCACACAATTATAACACACATCACTTTTGCTGTTTCACCCATTTTCATCCAAATTTTAATTTTAATTCAAGAAGTCTATTACTCGCTCATAAAACGTGTAAAAATGAATGGACTATCCTGTATGCTATTATTTTTTATTTATTAAACATGTAAGCATTAATTGAGTGACCTTCGGGATCTTCTAACAAGAGGGCAGTTCCCCATTTCATTTGCTGGGTATTTTTAATTAATCTACCGCCTGCGGTGATCACTTTTTCAACCAGTTGATCCAGAGAACTTACTTCCATACCTAGTTCAAATCCAATGTTCCCGGCTTTAGTCTGTGAGCCTTCTGCGTCCATAATAAGCAGATTACAGCCTTTGCCCCCTTCTATCATAAAAAACCCGGGTGGGTGAGACCGTTTTTCATTTTCTTTTAAACCAAAAGCCTGGACATAAAAATCGCGCAAACCTCGGGCGTTTTTGGCGAGTAGACTGATACTTTGAAGTGTGGTTTCCATTTTAAATTTTTTACAAACTTAACAGGTTCCACAGTTTTACACTTGTATAATTTCGACATTATTTTGGGTAATCAGCGTCTTCATGAGCAACGCCTTTTTGGCAAAACTTGTGGGTGACTGGCCACTAAACCTTTTGAACTCGCGGTTGAAATGGGCGGCATCAGTAAATTCGAATTGCAAAGCGAGAGATTTCAGACTGCAAGACGGGTTAGCCCAGATGTAATTTCTTACTTTTTCAAATCTGACTTTTTGCGTCAGGGCTTTAGCTGAATTACCGCTTGTTTTTTTGAGATTTCGTTCCAAAGTTTTTAACGTCATCGCCGTTTCTGCTGCAAGCTTGTGAATTGGTTCAATTCCCTGATTCTCTCGTATGCGACGGCCCACTTTTAGCAATTGGGTGTCGGGCGCTTTTCGAGCAGAAAAATAATCGGCGAAAAAGTGTTGTAAACGATTCAAGACAACTATCGGTTGCTCAATTGACAGACGCGTTTCTAAGAAATCCGAAAAGGTTTTGAAATCACTGTTTACAAATTGGAGAGCATCATTTATTTGAGGAGTTATATTCAGTAGGGAAAAAATAGTCCACGGATAAAATCTCAGAGCCAGAATTTGGATGTGACCTTGAATCTTAAGGCGGACAGGTTGATCCAATAGGCCAACAATAAAGGGAGACGAAAGGTTAAGAAACAATCCGTCTTTTTTTTCAACGGAACAAGAAGCTCCGAAAAAGAAAATGAGCTCTGCAAATCCATCGGGCAGAATTTCGAAAAAAGGATTGTCCTCTACAAATACACGCTCGGTATACCAAAAGCAATTGATGTAGTCCTTTAAAGTATCCGTTGTTTCTATCTGCTTAAAATTCATATACGAATTTACCGAATTGTTGAAACCTTACCCATTGACATTATATAAGAAAAAGTTTAAAAAAAAACCAGCATTACATTGATGATTTTAGAGTCATGAGGGGATATGAAGAAGTCAAGATTTATTGCGGGACATGTTATCTTAATCTTAATCAAATTGAAGGTGGCGCACCGACACTAAAAGTTGGGGCAATGATCCACTAACAACTGAAGTTTATATTTAGTGGGATGGAATGAAATTTGCTTTTTCATTACAAAAAGGGTTTTATGAAAGAGTCACAAACTTTGCCTCCGCAGAAACAGGATCTTCCCGGATCTGAACTGAAAATGGATCCTAGACCCATATCCGATGACCCGGATTATAAGGGATCAGGCCAGTTAAAGGATAAAGTAGCACTAATAACAGGTGGCGATAGTGGAATAGGGAAGGCGGTCGCCATTTTATTTGCAAAAGAAGGGGCCAAAATTGCCATCGCTTATTTAAATGAGGAAGATGATGCTCGGGCTACAAAAGAGACTATCGAAAATTACGGTGGCAAAGTTATTTTACTTCCTGGAAATATCGCTTCTCCTGAAGTATGCAAAAAAATTGTAAGTGAAGCAATAGACGCATACGGCCGAATAGATATTTTGGTCAACAACGCTGGCTTACAGTATACTGCTAAAACAATTGAAGACATCACCGACAGCCATCTTGAAGAGACATTTGCAGTGAACATTCTGGCTATGTTTCGCATTACCCGGGCTGCAATGCCTCATATGAAGGAAGGGAGTTGTATAATAAATACCACCTCAATTACTGCCTATGAAGGCAGCCCTGAATTGCTAGATTATTCTGCGACCAAGGGAGCAATCGTAGCCTTTACTCGCAGTCTGGCTAAAAATCTTCATGATAAGAAAATTCGGGTAAACGGTGTGGCGCCAGGTCCCATATGGACGCCGCTTATTCCTGCAAGTTTTGAACCTGAAAGAACTAAAAAACATGGAAGTAAGGCTCCGATGGAACGACCCGGCCAACCTGTTGAAGTGGCGCCCAGTTATCTTTTCCTTGCAACAAAAGCCTCCTCGTATATGAGCGGGCAAATTTTACACCCCAATGGTGGTACGGTGGTGAATGGGTAACGGTAAAACAATATTTTTTATTTAAACAAAATATTTGGAAAAAAAATATTATATCATTCCTAAATTGTATTTAGTATTTACTTGTATTTATACCCGGCCCTGGTTTCTACCGGGGCTTTTAAACTCCTGAGGGTTGTAAAGTGTTAGTCAATATTTTGGGAATTTAATTGTCAAAAGGAATATGGCCATTAGTGAATTATATGTTAATATCAACGAGGCCTTAATTGTCATGACTTTCCGAAAATACGTATGGATTTTCTGACTGTACCCAGGTAAGTGAGCAGGTGGGTTGACGTGATATGCCAATGGTGAGTACGATAATTTAAAAGGCATCATAATTCCTCTAGGATATTAAGACTCCAACTGTTGCCACGGGTAAAGAAATGTTCGTAAAGGGTAACTTCCGCATCTAGAGTATTAAAACGGATAATTTTTAGTTTACCTGAATTAAAAAGATCGGTATCGTCGAAGAGGGTCAGCATGTCTAATATATAACAAAAGCTGTGCGAAATTTCACAGTGTGCTTTCCTACCCGGCATGGTTTTTATTATTCTTCTATCAAAATGAGAGACGTGGAAAAAACTGGACGAAAAAAAATCTGACTATTACAACACATTAGCCAAATCTTAAAAAATGACTGGGTATTTTTTGATTGATGATTATATCAAGGAACGCATTATAGAAAGCGTAAAGATTTTTGAAATTTATCCGGTTGAAAGTTTAAATACATTACAACTAGAAATTCCGTACAAATGAAAAAAAGCTTTTCCGTATTTGTAAAAACCCGAAAGACCTTATTGATCGTTCTGGGATCAATTTTGGTGTTGCTGATAGCCATCCGGATCGCTTTGCCTTATATTTTATTGAGGCTGGTAAATAAAGAACTGCAGACCCTACACGGTTATACGGGACATATCGATGATATCGACGTGGCACTTATACGAGGTGCTTACAAAATTAAATCCATCAAGATTGAAAAAACAGGAGGAAAAATCCCAGTACCATTTTTTTCAGCTCCCTTAATCGATTTGAGTATTCAGTGGGCATCTCTTTTTCATGGACGGATAGTAGGAGAAATCGAGGTAGATCAGCCTATACTGAATTTCGTCAAAGGTCCGACAGAAGCCACGAGCCAGACAAAAATTGATTCCAGTTGGACGGATGTAGTCAAAAAGTTAATGCCTCTTAAACTGAACAAATTTGAAATCGTGGAAGGCCAAATCCATTATCGTGACTTTCACAGCAAGCCAACCTTCGATATTTTCACCAAACAGGTCCATATCCTGGCAGAGAACCTGAATAATGCAGAGAAGAATAAAGAATTGTTGCCATCGACCATCACGGCGTCTGCGGATGTTTATGGAGGTAAGGCGACTGCCAGCATGAAAATGGATGCCTTGGCCAAGACGCCGACATTCGATGGGAAAGCCAAACTGGAAGGTCTGAACCTGGTGAACCTGAATAATTTCATTGATGCTTTTGCCAAGTTTGATATCAAGTCTGGTGAAATCAGTATCTATACCGAAGCTGCAGCTAAAGACGGAAAAATTACTGGTTATACAAAACCAATCATTAAAAATCTGAAAGTACTTAACTGGGAGAAAGATAAAGACAAGCCGGTAAAAATAGTCTATGAGGCCGTTGTAGAAGCCGTTGCCTGGATATTTAAAAATCACAATAAAGAACAACTCGCTACTAAAGTAGAATTCGAAGGAAGTATAAAAAACCCAAATATTGATATCTGGCAACTTATCGGTCAGGTTCTTAAAAATGCGTTCGTACAAGCTTTATATCCTTCTCTGGAAAATTCCGTTAGTATCAATGCGGTAGGCGGAAAGGGTGGTGGTAAGGATTCACCTATGCAAAAAGAAATCGCAAATTCAGGCGGTACCTTGAAAAATAAAGCAGAACAGAAAAAATCAAAAAAAGAATTACGCAAAGAAAAACGAGCCGAGAAAAAGGCTGCAAAGGAAAAAGAAAAAATGGAGAAAGATAATAAGGATAAAGCTGCTAAAAAATGATGCCCAAAAAATATGTTATAAAAGGGAAATTATTTACACCTCGAAATACCAATCATTTTTTTCCTACACGTCAGACGGGGCTGGTAAAAGATTTTCACGAAGATAAAAATCGTTGCAATAGATACTGTATGAGTAATTCGACTGCAGGTTTTTAATTCATAATAATACAAATCAGAAAATAATATGACATTGCGGTAATCCCAAGATTGATTTTTTGCAATGTTGAACGTATCGACTATCCTTATATTGCATGCCACTGAAGCAGTATGGTGGAGCTGTCACCGTTCATTGGTATCCGACTATTTAATAGTTAATGGATGGACCGCGATGCATATCATGGGTAAAGAAAAAGCACAAGAAGATCCTTATACTAAGGCAGCGACTGTGATCGACGCAAGTTTGCATTAAGACATTTCTCCTCCCTCCTTCGGCAATTCCTTATCAACAGTAAACCCACTATTTCCTTAATCAACAAGTTTTCTGCTATACGGCCAGTTCCCAGGTCAGGTAGTTCTGCAACGGAATATAGTCCGGGTAAAAAGAACATTGTTTGATCTTTCAGGTGAATAAAGTAAAGCACTTTCTTTTTCCATCCTTTAATGGCGCGATGCTCGTAAATGCCGTTAACCGGGATCAGGCAGCGTCGGTTTTTTATTTTATTCCAATAGCTTCGTGAATCTTCCAGGATCCTTTCACTTCGGGCATTTAGCATAGAGGCCCTTTGTTTTAGAAAAGCCTTTCTTCTTTGACATAAAAGGGTATACAGCAATGGATTCCCGAAGTGCACTCACTTATACCCACAAATATCCTGTTGTCACCAAAGCCCTTGCTGCTTTAAAACAGGATGCCAGCAACATTCTTAGGATTTGGAAAAGACAAGAAAACAAAAGACGTGGTCAGAGAAGTACCAAAGTCGACCGCATTGATCGAAAGTGAAATTCATGAAGCACTTGTTTCTCCTACATCCAAAAGTCGGACTACTAAAAAAAAACTTCACCCGGCAGTAACTGGACAAAAATTGAACGCGCGAAAGTAGGAGACCCAATGATTTTGAAATCGGCGATTGCATCATACAGATCGGGGATGTTGGACGCGAAATCTGGAAAGGCGTATCAAAGGCTGATCTCATTACTTATTACCATGAGGTATCACGATATCTTCTTCCCCATCTAAAGATCGCCCATTAAGTCTGCATGTTAAACCAGTGAATGCCGGGGCACCCGGTTTTTACATAAAAGATATGGAAGATCGTCAGCCTGGTTGTGCAGAACTATTTAGTGATAAGAGACGACATGCCGTTAAAGGTAAGCGTGAAAAGATCGACTATCTGGTTTGCAATAATGAAGCGACCTTGCTTTGGATGATAAATCTCGGATGCATAGACATCAATCCCTGGAACAGCCGGGTTATAGCGCCTGTTTATCCGGATTTTATTGCCATTGATCTGGATCCTTCTGATGACGACATGGAGGTTGCAAGGCCAAAATTAATTGAAACGGCGATGGCAGTGAAGGAATATTGTGACCAGAAAAAACTAATTGCCTTTATAAAAACATCAGGGAAAACAGGCATTCATTTTTTTGTTCCATGCTCCGGTTTTGATAATACGGTTTGCCGGGCAATAGCTGAGAAAATGTGTTATGAAATCCAGGCATTAGTCCCGGTTGTCTCAACGATAGAAAACAGCGTTTCTTCCCGTGGAGGAAAAGTATATCTGGATCCCTCGCAAAATGATTATGCGAATACCCTCGCCAGTGTATACTCCGTACGTCCTTTTCATCTGCCGACTGTATCGACTCCGCTTGAATGGAAAGCTGAATCCTCAGCTGGAGCTATCCGACTTCACAATCCAGAACGTGATTTCAAAGGTAAAGAAAAAAGGCGATTTGTTTTCGGATATTCTAAATAAGAAATGGATAGAGAAAAATGAACTTATGCTGTCCAGGCTTTAAATAATCTGTTTTATAAAGACTTATTAATACAGGTCCTTTTGTACCGGCCCCTTATAAACTGGACAGTTTTCTAAAGGTAATTTAGTAGTTTTTCATTTTCAAAAGGGATCGGATTATAATTGTTCCATACGGTTTCAGGAGTCTGCCCGTTCAGTGACCAGTGCCTTCTTTTTTCATTGTACCACTTGTAATAACGGTCGATCACCAGCTGGGCATGGTAGATGGATTCGAACTCAAAACGATCGATCACCTCACGTTGCAGATTGGAGTGAAGGGCTTCGATGTAGGCGTTGTCCTGTGGCGTGGCGACGTGGGAGAACTCCTGGTACACACCTTTTTCTTTTAAGTATTCCCGGACAGCGTTGGCAATAAACTGTGAACCATTGTCATTTCTGAGCGACATCCCTTCGGCTTTGTAATCGAGCAGCATCAGCGATAACATTAAAAGAACATCTCCTTTTTTTATGCTTTGCCGCAGCATATGGATTAGTACTTTGCGGGAGTAGATGTCCATAACAGTCAACAGCAACGCGTTTCTGCCGGTTCCATGCACATGAACATATTTGATATCCATGGTCAGATACTGCAGCGGTCGCTCCGGTGTAAGGCTCCTGAAGCGGATAAAGTTCCGCTTAAACGGCGCCACCCGTATCCTTGCTCCAAATAAAAGTTTTGCTTCTTTCATAAGCCTGTACACCTTTTTGTGATTGATAATCCACCCCATTTCTTTCAGCTCCCCGGCCATGTTATGGTATCCATAACAGCAGAACTCCTGGGCCAGCGTTCGCTCGATATCTTTTACCACGCTTGCGTTTTCAAGGAGTTCTCCTTCCCGGTTTACGCTATGCGTACTTGGTTTTATTCCCTTCGGACCCAGTGAGCGCTTATAGTAAAAGCTGCTAGGCTGCAGCCCCGACCACGACAGCAAACGGCGCACGCCAACACCCCTGAGCTGGTAGATTTTTACAAGCCCTTCAGTCTCCGCTCGTAAGCCTCGTTTTTTTTTAAAAGCTCGGTCTTGAACTCCAGCTCCAGTGCCTGATTGCCAATGATCTTTTTCAGCTTCGCATTTTCCTCCTGCAAAGCCCGGAGTTCCGGATCAATTTTGTGGTATTGCGGCTGCAGTAATTTCGCACCTCCGGTATTAAACTGACTTCGCCATCTCAGAAAAAGACTGTGGGCGAGATTGTGTTTACGAAGGGTTTGAGTAATCCCGTTTTGTTCAGCCTCCTGGATAATTTGAAGCTTCTGTTCCACAGAAAAGCTTCTGCGTGTTTTTGCCATAACCTAAATTTAAGAATGACTAAATTGATTTACTAATTTAGTCCAGCCATTTAGGGGGCTGGTACACTTTCGACGGGCTGGCTAATCCCGTAATATCATTGGTGTGATGTTATGCCGAAAATTTCAAACGCAATTTTTGTCGGCAATTTTAGTAGAATACCCGCCATCTTAATGAGTCGGCCGCCTAAAATAGGATCATGTAAGTCTATTTCAGCTTCTTCCAGGTTAGCAATAGCAAAATATTTTGCATGTCACTGTATCCAAGACCAGACCTGAGTAAATATAAACCACACCCAGTGAGATCTCTTTTTACCTACTTCGAGTTCTTCTTGAGCCGGAATGTAGGTGGTTTCCTGAGCCTTTACAAATTTATCCAGCATGAGATGATTTAAAAAAAGCAAGCCTGTGGGGCTTGCTTTGACAATGTATTTTACTTCCTCATGCTTGTCTTATAACTTTCAACAGGAATGCAATAATGGCAATCACAAGTAATACGTGAATAATACCTCCTGCATGATAACCGAAAAAACCGATAGCCCAGATAATAACTAAAATAACAGCGACTACATAAAGTAAATTTCCCATGGTTGTTGATTCTTTAAATGGTGAATGTTGTTTAAGATCGTGCTTAAATATTACAATATCATGCCGGATCACACCAACTCTTTTTATTTTTTATCCTTTTTCAGTTTGCGTTCGGGGATGGACAATTTTTCATCAGAGGTAGCTTCATTATATCCTTTTTGATTTTTATTTGGAGTGGCCATAATTCATCTTTAATACATTAATTATGTAGAATTTATTCCTCAATCAGGTGCCTCAAACGGCAAGTTTCAATTTTTTCATAATTCCCCTGAGGTGATTTTCACCGATTACGGTCTGCTTAATTGATCTCGTTTGTCCATTTTTTAGAGGTACATTTTTCCTTGATTTCAAATAATACCAACCAATCGCTATTCCTGCTATACTGGCAATTAAATGTTTTGTTTTCATGATGCTGTTTCAAAATGTGAATAAAATATCATACCTGAAGGCACGTTTTTCAAATACTGTTTTAGTCGTAGCATTTTTTTAAGGGTTCTCGCATTTTCAATGGCATAGCCATGAATATCATTATTGAAAAAAATCCAGATATGGTGTCCGCTTTAAGACCAGTCGAGGCATTTATCAGCATATAATTGCAAGATATCCGGATCATAACTGGTCGCATAAGAACCGTCCGGCCCATGAAAGCGGATAATATATATAGCTGGCTGTTATTTCTTGTTAAAGCGTTTCATGAGGGGTATTGCAGGAGGCTCGAGCCAGGAGGCGTATCTTACTTCTAAAGCAATATTAAAACCGGAATAGAAATTAAGAACGCAAAATTCTCCTATCACAGTATTCTTTCTATTTGATTAGGCATGCCATTAAATGTCGGAATATTACACATAGACGAACTTGACGTGTTTATAATAAGCTTAGTATTTGACAGAAAAATATCAAGCATGAAATAAATGAGCTATCGATTAAGAATTCCGGGGTCAGGATTTAGAAATGGAAAAACAAATTAATGAGGAGTTAACTTTTAAAAACGCTCAATAAAAATATCACTTTATATTTCTTTTCCTTGAATTTGTCTTAATCCTAGAAATTTTAAATTGTCTAATGTTTTTTTCGGGAAAACAATATGTTTTTTAATGAAACAAAATAGCGAAAAAACCTATAGAGGCCAGAAGGAATGAATGCTATATAGAAGTAATTTATTGTAATACAGGATAGCACCGCTGCTGTGATAAATGTTAAACCATGAAACAGCGATCGGTCATTTCGTTTTATTTGATGGAATTCGTTACTTGTGACTTGCGTCAAGCCACTACCGGGATGAAGGGTAGTAACCAACAAGACGTAATAGGCGATATTGCACAAACCAAGATTGCTTAAATAAACAACTAACCGAAGAAATAGTGGATTATCACCTTCAAGCATAAACGACGTGGTCACTGGAAGCACCATAATCAGGAAAAGAAAAACTTGGTTAATAATCAACAATCGTTTGTTGCAAGTGGTTAATTTTTCGAATAAGGCATGGTGTTTCATCCAAAGCCGGCTGATAGAATAAAAACTTAAGATCAGACCTAAAATCGGAATGGTCAGTTTGCTCGCATATTGTTGCCGGATCACCGCCCATGTGTGGTCTCTCCCTAGTGCTGGAATTTTAAATTCCAAAATAAGTAATGTGCTCGCAATGGCAATAATGGCATCACTGAAAAACGCGATTCTGTCTACTTGGAATTGCTTTCTGTCATGGCTGGCGATTGACGATGATTTATTCAAACTTAAAGGACTTAAATTATTTTAAAAACTCAAGAATTTGAAACATCTTAAATCTACTAAAAAAAGCCCACCTCTCAAGGTCTATATTTAATCAATAGAATTACCTATTTAGTGAGCAAAGCGAATGTAGGGATTATTTTAATGCCAATTAATTTAGTATTTTAGTGCTAAACTAATTGGTATGTTTCAGGGAGTATCTATTCATGCGTTTAATAAGTTCTTTAAGGAAGAGGATGATTGTAAGCAATATCTTTTCGATCTGAAGTGGAAAAACGGTTATCGGTGCCGAAGATGTGGCTGCACCAAGAGTCATAAGGGCAAGACGCGGTTCCATTTGAGATGTCAAAGTTGTTGCTATGATGAATCGGTTACGGCGAATACCGTTTTTCACAAGCTCAAGATCCCCCTGTTGAAGGCTTTCGGGATGTCATTCCGGATAGCGGTGAAGAAAAAAGGTATGTCGACAACGGAACTGGCGAGAGAATTTTCGATAAACCAGAAATCATCCTGGCTTTTTAAAAGGAAGTCGCAGGAAGCGATGAAAAGCAGTGGAAATCATCCTCTGGATGGAAAAGTAGAGGTAGATGAAATGCTGATTGGTGGCCCTGAAAAGGGCAAACGGGGTCGAAATAAGGGAGACAAGAAACTGGTGGTGATTGCCGTTGAAAAAGTGGAGGGAAACAAGATCGGCCGGGCCTATGGAGAAGTTATAGAAGAAGCCAGCGGCGAATGTTTTAAGCCATTTTTTGAGCGTCACATTGACAATGATAACGCGCAGGTGTTTACGGATGGATGGCGGGGATATTGGCCACTGGAAAGTGAATTTGAAATCAGACAAAGGCCTTCTAAAGGAGGAAAAAACTTCCCCGGACTACACACGGTGATCATGAATTTTAAAGGATGGCTTCGAGGTATTCATCATCATTGTTCCGGAAGGTTTATCAACGGATATTTAAACGAGTTCTTCTACCGGTTCAATAGAAGAAATTTTTTAAACAGTATTTGGCATAAGCTTATAGAACGGTTTATGATAAACATGCCTTATAGCTATATTGCAAATGAGATCTAAATGGGTAATCCTATTAATCAAATCCTCCCGATTGTAATATGGAACAATTTGGTGTCTGGCGGCAGAACTCTGCGGTTGATAACTGCTATCCTATTTTTCTTCTTTCCGCATAAGGACGATCGCTTCGACCACGTTGGAGCTATCTTTAACGGTTTTATTTCTGTTGATAATTATATCATCAGCGCGACCGACTTGTCCAAGACGGGGCTGGTTAGAGATTTCAACTTCGCCTACAGCAATTCAAGATCTTTGGCAAGTACTGAAGTAACCTTTTGATGATCATTACTGATTGTATAAGATTCCATGGTAGTGCCTGATATAACATTATTTATTTGTTCGACTTCAACGATCTTGTAGATTGAATTATCCTTTTTATACATCACAATTTCATCTTCTTCAAATTTATGTTCCATTTTTTGATTGTAAGGTACTAATAAAGCAACAATTTTTTTTGCTACTAATAGTTACTTTATCCGGCGGGTGCGAATACATACGGCCGATTTTGACTACTTGGTTCAAACGTCATTTTTTTTCAGCATCTAGATTACGGGTTTTGAAATAGTGGTGATAAAAAAATTTCAAGGGGATGCCGGACAAATAGTATTAAAGAACTAGTACAGAAAAGAGCGACATGTAACCAGCGTTTCATATTATAAATATAGTCAGGTAATATTGTAAGTAGGCGATTGAATGAAGTAAAGATTTGTGGATGCGTTAATCAGCTTCTGCAAGTTGTTTGAGCATCTTTAATACAGGATTTTCTTCACCCTGAGGATCTTCCTGCGTGGCATTTGGCCGATTGTCCTGCTGAATAATTTCCAAACTTGTTTTATCAGCTATTGGTTTGAGATGGTAGTGCATAACAAAATAGTTTTCCGGCCTGTCCTCCATGCCTGACTGCGGGGAAAAGAGGCTGTAGACAAGCGATTCGTAAGGTTTTACTTCCAAGATCTTACCCCATTGCTCGAACACTTTATCATCAAAAGGAGTAATAAAGCGGATATCGCTACCAACGTCCCAATTAGTGATCAAGTCACTTCCGTATTGCCACCTTTTCACAAGTTCCGGTTTAGTGACACAGTCCCATACTTTTTGAATGTTGGCTTTAATCAGAATAGTTGAAATATTTATTGCCATAACAAATTCTTTTCTTGTAATATAGTTCTTTCAGCTGGGTAATCGGGGAAGCCACCGTAACCCCATTCCAGAACCTTTTGCAGAGAATCAGAATAACTGTACAGCATATCAAACGCCTCGCCCTTGATACGTTCTGCCAGATAACCCAGCAACGCGTACCCTTGTTAGAATAATAAAATTTTGCACCGGGTGAATTGTCATGAAAATTCTTTTTCTTTGTCGTAATGTGCACCACCTGGATTAAAATAGCCCCTGACAAAATCTTTAAATAAAATATCCGAATCCCCATGATTGGATTCCCAAAATTGGCTCAGGTAATCTACATTATCATCGATCGACGATCGATGCCGCAATAATTGGTCGAAAGTTATTGGAATATTGGAATATCCCGGGTTTACAATTTTGAAATCCTGTTACTTGTTAATATCATCATCCATCCGGAATTTGCCAGCCTTTCTTTTCAAAGCTCTGGAAGCCATAATATCCCGTCCAAACAATTTTTCCTTCTTTAACCGCAAACGCTTCAAATCCGGGAATATGTAGTTTTTTGCATTTCGTCATGAATAAAGGAATCGACTAAATGTCCGCAGGGCGAGTTATTATTGTACGGATGAACGAAATAATTGATATCATTTTTTGTTACAAAGGCCAGGATTACTCTGCCATTGTCAGTCCTACTGGCGGTCCCAATCTGTCATTAATTGTTCAGTATATGAAAGAACCGTCGAGACAATTTGAACGGACGATTGAAATTTACCAACGCGCTGATAACACGTGGATGGAAAAAAAAGAAAAGATCAGCGAAATAGGTGCGGATCCGGAATTTGTTCAAATCATTGGAACTGCTATCACGAATGTCGAATTGTAAGGTTTTAAAATCATCCGTTTATTCTTTGATAATCCGGAAGGTCTGATTATCATGAGCCGTTATGACACGGACAAAGTAAAGACCGGGAAGAAACTGCTGTACGGACTGAGTGACGAGACTGGAGTCGAGTTGTTGTTGTTGGCTCATTAATACGCCAATTTGATTGTAAATCTTCACTGACTGAACAGGATTCCGTGCCTGGGACCGTATCGTGATCAGATTGGTCACAGGGTTTGGGAAAACTTGTATCGATACAGGATTCGCTCCTGAAAGATCAGTCGTTACAACAGGGGAGTAAACCGAATGGCCGTCAAAGTCATTCTGTTTGAGACGATAGTAATTGATAGAAGAAACCGGGTGATTGTCCCTATATGAATAATGGGTTTCTATTTCGCTATTGCCCTGGCCTTCAACTGATCCAATGGAAAGAAAAGTTAACGCGTCGGTACTCCGCTCGATAGTAAAGGATTTATTATTCATTTCTTCCTGCGTATCCCAAACCAACTCAACAGATCCGGCTGTTTCAGCATAAGCACGGAACCCCGTCAGGGTAACCGGCAGAATAATGGATCCCGTAACAGAAAATTCGTATAATGAATACCCGTAAGCGGTTCCCCGTACGGTTCCGTACATCCGCACATATTGCCCCGAACCCGAAATGGCAATATTGTTAGTCAGCGCCGCGTTCCCCGTTATCGTGGCGAGATTAGTCCAGGTGACTGCATCGTTGGATGCATCGATCGTAAAGTTTTTACCGTAAGCCGTTTCCCAGGTCAGACCTACCGAACAGAGGGTATAAATGGAGCCGAGATTGACATAAATGTATTGTGGATCACTAAACGCACTGCTCCATCGGGTGGCGGCGTTGCCGTCAAATGCATTGGACGCTGGGAAGGAGGCGTTTTCCAATGATGAGGCGGTGGCCGTTTTCCCAAGGGCGATATTGGTCGCAGGGCAGACGGGAGTGGGGTTTGTGCTGTAGACCTGGAACTCGTAAATAGAATAGCCGTATCCTGTACCCCGCAGCGTGCCATTCATACGCACGTAACGTCCCGTTCCTGAAATGGAAAGGGTGTTGGTGAAACTGGCATTCCCTGTCACAGTAAACGCGGTCGTCCAGGTGATGGCGTCGTTGGACAAATCAATGGTAAAATTTTTACCCAGGGCAGTCTCCCAGTAAAGCACGACCTGGCAGAGTGGATAGGAGGCGCCCAGATCGACATAAATATATTCATTGTCGGTATACGCACTTCCCCAGCGGGTGACCATATTTCCATCAAAAGCAGCGGATGCAGGGACACCAGCATTCTCCATCGAAGAAGCTGTCGCCGGTCTGCCCAGGGCGACATTATAAGTTGTGTTACACTGGCCGAAAATTCTGACTGTGCCTAAGACGAGAATAGTCAGGGTTAAAATAATAAATTTCATACACTTCATTCAAGGATGATTTTTCTCTCTCACGATTCATTTAGTTCGTAATCATCTGAAAATAAATCGTTTCCAGCAAATTGTTGAAAATGTCAAACTCTTTCGGGCAAATTGATCCGAACCCCTTGGCTCTCACTTTTTGGGACACCTCTTTTGCGGTCTCAAATATCTGTTTTCCGGCCTCCGTCAAAAATACTTCATAAGACCGCCTGTCAGACGAAGAAGGTCGGCGCTGCGCATATCCTTTTTTGCATAGCAGGTCTAAAATACGGGTGATCGTACCTGCATCTTTAAAGCATTCTTCTGCTAATTGATGTTGTGACATCACACTAGCGTTCCGCATCCGTTCAATCACTACCCACTGGTCTGCAGTCAGGTTAATACCCGCTTCATCAAAGCCGTGTTCGAGCATTTGCCTGGCTTTCTTTACGATAGAGTCCATCTTAAAAAATGTGCTTTTCGCAAAAAAAGGTTTTGGGCCACTCCATGTTGAGTCTGTAAATGTCATCGCTTATTACTTGGTATAACAAACGTTGTTTTGACAATATTATTGGTTAGCCGTTTGTTATTCCCAAATTGAGTAGGAATCTTTCAAATGAAATGGCTCCGGTGGAAACCGAAGCCCTTAACCTTAATGACCTGTATGAAGAAAACATACAAGCACAAGTTAATAAAAAATAGACAAACCATAACCGACCTCCACCTTCCTTAATATATTAAAATGTCATATCCCATTCTTAATTGATCTTCATTTAAAGTGTTTGCCTTACGGTCTGTGCACGAACAGAAAATAATCTCCCCTTCCAGTGCGAATCTCAGTACGCTGGCAAAACAGAACGAGAGCCTCCAACAATCCCACTCCAAAGAATCTATCTCTTTCTATTTCCCGGGGAGCGCTGTTTTAAAAGAGGTTAGACTTTTATATTTACGCCTTGGACAACCCGCCACCGAATTGCTGGGCGGCAAGACCCAGCGCATTAAATTATGAACCGAATTACAGCGGAACAGCTGTGAAATGCCTTATATGTACTCGATGAACCGACGTCCGGTCTTCATCCCGCAGATGCGGCTCTTCTGATCAGACAATTAAACAGATTGACCGAGGCAGGAAATACATTGTTCTGGTAGAACACGACATGCAGATGGATGTTGCCTGTGACTGGGTGGTCAATTTGGGGCAGGGGACCGGAAGACTCCATAGTAATACCTGAAATGACAGATGACAGGATGAGGATCCCATAATAGACTTTACGCCATAGACCGGTTTCTCATCGATTCAGGTAAAAAATCAGTATTTCAGGGACAACAGGTGGGTGAAAAAAAAATAGGTGATAGTAAATATAGAGTTTTAATCTGTTCACGTCCCGAAACCCTCAGGAAAATTGTCCCCTTTCTGACTGCTCGATCGTTATCATTAAAAATAAACCTATGATCAACCCCATTGAATTAGTAAACAGATATCTCAACATCATTTTTGTAGAGAACAATAAGGGTCATGGGCTAGTCCAATTACTTGCAGAAGACTTTGTTTTTAACGACCCTTTTACAAAAGCATTCAGCGCCTCTGGTTTTATTGAAAGTCCGGCAACTCAAAACTGGATTAAAACAAAAAAAATACTTCGGATGGAAAAGCAGTTCGTAGACGACCATTCCGTTTGCTCTCTTTACTCAATCGACGTTCAAACGCCCTCTGGAAAGATGCACACTTTTCGATTGAATGACTTTGTGGAATGTCATGAAGGAAAAATCTCAAAGGAGACGGTGTACTTTTTCGATCCATTAAAATTTGCGCAGTCTATGGGTTTTTCGGATTTTTATCTGACAGCTTACTTAATGGATTGACTTTACTTAAACAGGATGGCGAAATATGCCTAAAATACCTGTTCTTGATCTCTAAAGGAAAAAATAAGAAAATTATTCGAAAATATTTAAATTAAAAAAAACAAGGAAGGTATATCCTTGTCGGTGGTGTAGAAACTCCTTCAAAACTCATAACACTGAATCTGGTCGATGAATTTCTTTTTTGTCGTTCAACCCATAACTACAGGGAGCGGGAAACGATTGATGAAAGGCATTAGCCTGCCAGAGAAATTACATTTAAAACTTGTTGAGTCAAAGACTTTTAATTCAGGAGTCGTGGTACTTCATTAGTTGAAACAGTAAAATTAAAATTTTCGGTAACAGCGACGCAAGCAAACCCAATTGGTCACTATAAATAGGAAAGGATTTCACGGTCGTGTTTGACAGCCTGGTAGCTGTTCAGTCGGGTGAGCAGATAAATTAGCTGATCCTGCTCGGCAATGGTCAGATCACCCATAAAATCGGTAAAGACCTGACTGACTTCTTCAAAACTTTTTTCCAGCACTTTCTTTCCCAGTGAGGTTATGGTCAGAATGGTTGCCCGGCCGTCTTCGATGTCCCGTTTTTCTGAAACAAATTTTTTTTCAATCAGTCTGCGGATCACATCTCTACCCGTAGAAAATTCAACCAGATTTTCTTTACTCAGATCGTTTTTACTCGGTTCCTTCATCCGCGAAATCTGGTAGAGAAAATTGTATTCGTGTTCACGGGTAAATCCAAGTTTGTTGACTACGGGTTTTATATAAAGTCCAAGATATTTTTGCAGCCTGGTGATGAGTATGCCCACTTGCGCACTACGTAGGTTTCGGTCACCAGGTACGTTTGCCGGCATCTCCCCCACACGCTCTTTGGATAACCATTGGGCAAAAGCATACATGTCTTTCCCGGGAAACCGGATAGAAAAAAACTCCCATTTTTCAAGTAGGGGGACGGCAGACATAGTTTTCATTATTAAAGCTAGCAAAGCTAAAACAAAGTATTGAAAATAAGACAAATCTGCTCTATATTTATAAATTAAATAACGATATTGCTTTAAATGTCAAAAAAATAGAATCAGATGAATGTTCTTTGGCTTGAAAAAATGATGTGGGCGCTGCTTGCCCTCTATTGGCTGATTTCTTCGTTTTACGTAAAAAAAACAAAAGAACGGGAGTCAGTAATCGGTCGAACGGGTTATATCCTGTGCGTATTAACCGGATTTAGCCTGTTGTTTGAAGACTATTTTCCGTGGAAATTTTTATATCTGGACTGCATACCCCGTTCTGCGTTCGGGCAAATGGCAGGAGTCGTACTCTGCGCTGCCGGACTTTTATTTTCAGTGGCGGCCAGAATATATCTGGGTAGAAATTGGAGTGGCACGGTGACCTTGAAGAAAGACCATGTATTGATACAGGGGGGCCCATACGGAATAAGCAGAAATCCCATTTATACAGGATTTCTGGTTGCCTTTTTGGGATGCGCGATCACCCTGGGTCAGGTAAAAGGAGTGGTGGGGCTGGTTCTGGTAACCATCGCGTTGTTATTGAAAATTGCGAAAGAAGAGAAAATGATGATTCAAGGTTTTGGGGAACAGTTTTTTAATTATAAATCAAGGGTGGCAAAACTGGTTCCCTGGTTATATTGAATACGGCCATCTCGCTAAAATAAAAATCTGTATTCTTGTCCCCCTTACCGTCTTCCAATCGTTATTCAGGTATAACCATAAAAACATATTTAAATGAAAGAATTTGCATTAATTTTCAGAAACAGCAGTATGCCCGATTTTAAGCAATCCCCCGAACAGATGCAGGAAGTGATGACTTCCTGGATGAACTGGATGGGCGGTATTGCGGCTCAAAATAAATTAGCCGATCAGGGTAACAGATTGTCTTTTGCCCAGGCAAAAACCGTACGGTCAAATCAGGTTGTCATAGACGGACCGTATACCGAAATTAAGGAATTCATCAGCGGATACATTATTGTTAAAACAGAAACCATCGAGCAAGCTGTTGAACTGGCTAAAGAATGTCCTATTCTTAAAATGGACGGCAACGTCGAAGTGAGAGCTATTGTGACACCCAATGATAACAGCTGATGAGTCATAATAGTCAAATAAACGGTGAATTAGTACCCCATTTGTTCAGGGTGGAATTTACCAAAATGACGGCCGTATTGTGCCGTCTTTTTGGTTTAAAGCATATTGAAATGGCCGAAGATATTGCCGGCGATACCTTTATGAAGGCGGTGGAAATATGGGGGATCAAAGGGGTTCCGGAAAATCCAACCGCCTGGCTTTATACCGTAGCTAAAAATAAGACCAGAGACCTGCTAAAAAAGAACGCTCTCTTCGAGCAGGACGTCAAAGTCGCTATCAGGCCTGTAGAATCGCAGGATGAGGATTTCTTCATAGACTTTACTGTACAAAACATGGGCGAAAGTCAACTGGAAATGATTTTTGCGGTCTGCGATCCCGTTAATTCAGTGGAGGCACAGGTCTGCCTGGCGCTTCAGATTCTTTGTGGATTCAGTATAGAAGAAATTGCCAATGCGTTTCTGAGTAAAAAAGAAACTATTAAAAAAAAGACTGTTGAGAGCCAGGGAAAACCTACGCAATGGAAACTTCAAGCTGCGGGTCTTACAGTCTTCGGAAATAAACTCCAGGCTCGATACCGTGTTGACTACCCTGTACCTGCTTTTTAATGAAGGGTATTTTTCGAAATCCAATAACCGGCTGATCAGGACGAACCTGTGTTCTGAAGCGATCCGGCTCACCCTTGCACTCGCTGAAAACCCGCTGACTGACCGGCCGAAAACAAACGCACTGCTCGCACTGATGTGTTTTCAGGCTTCCCGGCTGGAAGCCAGAATAAATGACTCTGAGGAGGCGGTTTTGTATGAGGACCAGAACAGGGATTTATGGGATGTGGATCTCATCGAAAAAGGGAATTACTATTTGATAAGAGCCTGTTCGGGTAACGAAGTATCCAGGTACCATCTGGAGGCAAGAATCGCCTTCTACCATAGCTCATCAGCCGTTGTCAATAAATGGGATAATATTTTGCAACAGTACAATAATTTATTGCAGTTGGAATATTCGCCTGTCATCGCGCTCAACCGGACTTTCGCATTTTCTAAAGTTGCAGGAAAAGAGAAAGCTATTCTTGAAGGTGAAAAACTCGTTCTCGCTGGAAATGTCTTTTATCACTCACTGCTGGGTAACCTGTACACAAATGTTAACAACCAGAAAGCTAAACAGCATTTTCTGATGGCACTTGATCTGACAAATTCAACCTATGACCGGGCGACGATTCATCAAAATTTGAAAAGTCTGGCCGATGATAAAATATTTAGCCAGGCGGTTTAAATAAAAACTAGACTATGGTAGAAGTATTTAAAACGGATGTGCGAAATAAACGCCAAAGCCTGATATTGCTCGCGCAACTGACCACCCGGTTTTCGACCTATAAAATCAATTTTGATCTAACTGACTGCGACCGGATTTTAAGGGTTGAGGGAGAAAATATATCTGTGTGCCAGATCATCGAATGCCTGAGTTTAAACGGATGTAGTTCCGAAGTTTTATATTAGTTAATTTTGAAAGTATCTTCACTTTATTGTCCGTCATAATAGACGACCTGGATTTAAACGGACGACATGAGATGCTCCCCGGCTTACTTTTATTTGATCTGGATTACCTGCCGGGTTTTGGCAATTTTAACAGCCTGTTTGTCGATTATTTAAACATCGGCTTTTTTTGATCGAATTTTGAGATGGGTAAACGACTTTTTCATTTCAATGTTTATTAGGTAAACGCTATGAAACTACTGATAAAGATTTTGTCAGCAGGATAGAAGCCATGAATATTCGTCCCAGCTTGAAACCGCCCGAAATTATTATGGACAATCAACCTTCTTATAGAAATTATGATGAGTCTGCCAATATACTGCATACAAGCAATTGGACCACAATGAGCGATGGGGATAAAGAATTGTTTAACCGGGCAGCGAAGAGATACGGCTATTCAGGCCAGAGTTATTTTGAAAATAGTGCACACCGGTGAATTTTCATTCACGAAATGGGACACTGGTGGCGCGACTGCGAGCACCAGGTAACGGACTCGTATTCCAGTGAAATGGCCGCCAATCGTATAGCTATCGCGTACTGGCGGGAAACGGATACAGCATACAGCCGTTTTTCCAGGCAGCGGTTTGAAAATTATCTGAAGTTTATTCCCGATCCCGTTCCGGAGGGCCAGGATAAAGCAAAATATTTAAATGACAATTATGGCAAGCTGACCATCCCCGCTTATATCTGGTACCAGGCAGCGATGATTGTAGATGGGTATAACGAAAAGCCAAACCCGTCGTTCAAAGAGTCCATCAGTCGCTCAGGTAACAAAAAATAACTATTCTTTTTAGTTTTGATGGTAAGTACCAACACAATACTTGATGTTTTTCGCTGTAAAATAGGTAACTTACCAGTAACGGCATCAATAAAAAAACCAGTACAATGAATAGTAAATTGATCTTGAAGTTATGGGTGTTCGGTTTTTTATTTGTTGGTAATAATGCAATTGCCCAGTCTGCTGACTCGTACAAATTGCCGGACAGTTATAGTTTTGACTATACAGTCACCCAGTCAGCCAGCAGTGTTAGATATTGATCAGATAATTCCACCACTCATTTTTTTTATACCAAAAGTGGTGACTATGCAGCAGTAAGTATGTACGGCAAATCGAATGTAAAGGGAAACCTTTTTTTAGTAATGACCCGCAATGGAATCCTCATTTTATTCGATGAACACAAAAAAGAAATTACGATTTTCAACGTTCAGGAAATATTTCATGATATGTCGGGATTAATGAAATATATCCGGATGGACAGTCTTATGGCTCATATGACAATGAACATAGGAGTAATGAAATCGAGTCTGTAAAAACCGGCAGGAATAAACTTGTTGGCAACTATACATCCGAAGAATACGCTTTAACCGATAACCGAAATCATAAAGTATCAGTCTGGCTTGCTAAAGTGGATTTTAATGGGCCATGGGATTATATCTCAGGTGTACTCGGTGGTAATGTTGAACAAATGATGAAAATGATGAGTGGAAGTCAGACTAAAAATCCGCTGATGCGGGAGCTACTGAAATCCAGGACACTTCTTACGGATATCGAATCAGCTGATTCTACTAAAGATAAGGCGATGACTATCCATACAGACAGTATAAGCCCTATTATTACGAATGTTTCAACTTCGGGCTATCAGATTAGCAATTACAGTAACATGTTAATGCCGGAGATTTTTAGAGCGGAAATGAAAAAAAGGAATAAATAATTATCCCTGAACAAGTTTCATAGGTTTATCCCGATATTTTTTGATTATTATTAAACTGCGGAAAATATTACGGCATCGCCTTTATAATGAATCCCACATTCTGATTTTTTTGGCTTTCCTGGTATTCGGCAAATTCTTTTGCAGAGAGTATTTTACCGCTCGGAACATGCCGGTATCCCTCCGGAATAGTCTGCCAGGTTTCCATTTTAGGCCAGGAAGAAGGCTTTCGTATTACCTGTTTTTTCTTTTTGCCGCTGTCCATCGATTTTATTTTTTCGCTTCCTTGAATTTTCGACCAGCGCACAATTAATCTACTTTCTTCTCCGCCAGCTCAGCATTTTCCGTAATGTCCCCGGGTTTAAAAATTATATTTTCGGCTACCTTCCTCCAAATCTCTTTTTTTCTAAGCAGAAATTCTAAATCCATCGAAAAATGTTTGAACTCTTCTTTCTGGGCATCGACCATGATCGCCCTTGCTGCTTTGTCTTTTTCGAGTGATATGCGTTGTTCATACCACCCGATAGCTTCTGCCTCTTCAGACAATGAGGTTATCATCCGGGCAAAAGTTCTGATTTCCTGACTCAACTCAGAAGCAGGTTCATGATACTGTTCAAATCCCATGGGTTAATATTTATATTGAAATTAATGAAGATCCCGTTCAATTTTGGAAAAGTTTGCTGGTTTATAATTTTTAATCACCAGATCCTGATGTGCTGTTGAGAATCCTGGTACGAGGAAATTTTACCCCAATTTTATTTTTCATCGTTCCTTTACCAGATCTGAAACAAAAGCATGAGAATCTATATGGGTTGCCTTCCACCTAAAACCTGTTTTTCGGGAGCTTGAGTCGGGTCGTTGATTAAAAAAAAGAGTATATTTATTCCACGTCTTATAGACGATTCATTTTTAACTATCGGCCCTGGTTTCAACCGGGGCTTTTCAATGCGTTCCGTGATTTTTGAACTAAAAGGTGCAAAAGTGTACAGTGAGTTGTCTGCAGGCGTTAGCGACAAAAAAAGTTTTCTATTAAAGAATTTTTCAACGAATATCCGGATCCCCGTGACGGGAATCCAAAAACTGGCCGGCCCCGACTATTAAAACAAAATACTCTGCGTGTTGCTTTTTATCGACGGACCATTTCCAGGCATAATAAATAATGAAAATAGTAAGTACACTTTCTATTATGCAAAAATAGTCCCATAGTAAAGGCTGAAGCTGGTTGGCTGGACGGCTACGTCCGGGATGCAATAACTGATATGATAATAATATTCCTCTTTTAGATTAGCTTTAATAAAGCAAAATGATTAAAATGAGAACTCCCCTTATTGCCCTGATTTTGATTTTAGCCGGTCATTCTGCGATTTCACAGAGCGCGCAGACATACCAGATAGTTAAAATATTTCACATCGAAAGTGGGGGCGGATATGATTATACGACGGTAGACTCAGCGTCCGACAGGCTGTACCTGTCCCATGACTCACAGGTGAATATATTGAATAAAAACTCCGGTGATTCCATGGGTGTAATCTATTCGGAAAAGGATGTGCATGGGATTGCACTCGTGCATGCTTTGGGAAAGGGATATATTTCCAATGGGAGTCAGAATAATGTTTTAGTCTTTGACCTGAAAACAAACAAACTGCTGGGGCAGGTGCCTTCGGGAAATTTCACCGACGGAATTTTTTACGATGCCTATTCGGGAAAAGTGATCACCTGTAACGGCATGGGTAAAAACATGACGATCATAGACCCGGTTACGGATAAAGCGGTTGCTACGATCCAGCTGACGGGTTGGCCGGAGACAGCGGTTAGCGATGGTTCCGGCAGGATTTATGTAAATAACGCGGACAAAAGTGAAATTGATGTTATTGACGCCAGCTCGTATAAAATTTTAGCCCAATGGCCTTTGGTAAAAGGGAAAGATCCCTCGGGTCTGGCTATTGACAGGGCCAGTATGCGTTTATTTGCTGGCTGTGGGAACAAAACGCTGGTCGTGATGAATGCATTAAATGGTGAGATGGTAACTAGTCTGCCCATCGGAGGGGAATGCGATGCAGTGGGTTTTGATGCAAAACTTAAGACTGTGTATTCATCAAATGGGGATGGAACACTAACAATAATAAAAGAACTTTCGGCGGATCATTTTATTGTCACTGAAAATCTGGCCACAAAAAAAGGCGCCAGGACTATGGCTGTGGATCAGTCGTCCCATTTACTTTATTTGCCTTGTGGGGATTTTGGACCTAAAAAACCGGGAGCGTTCAGACCTTCTATTTTACCTGGAACCTTTAAAGTTTTGGTGGTCAAAGTCAAAGGGTAAAACCTCGGAAATAGACATGAGATTAATATTAATTGTATTTGGGGTTGTTTTGATGGCAACTTTCTTCAGACCAATGTTAAATAAAACTACTGAGTATCTTTTTAGGTCCCCTGTATCGTTTGCGTTATTTGTAAGTGCTGGTCTGGTTGTCATTTATCTGATCGTATTTTTAAAGAGCCGCATTTTAAAAATAAATCTAAGTGAAATTCTAGCTAATTGGGCTGCTGTTTAGGAAAAACCTTTTGGATGTGGTGCGGGTACTTTTTATTATGAGACGGCAAAAAAATAAGTAAATACCATGAGTAAATATTGGTTGAAAGATCCCGAAAAACACGATTTCCCGGCTGCCGGAGAGTATTTGGATCTACTTTTCTATGAAAAAGAATCTAAAGATCTGGTTGAAAAGTTGAAAGAGGCAAAAACTATTTTTAGAAAAGCGAAAGATATATTAAGGGCAAGTGAATTACCCTTACTGTCTAAGGAGAATATTCATGTTCAGCAAAATTTACGTAAAGTGAGGAAAGGAGAAAAAATGTCGCCCGTACTGCTGGTGAGACATAATGCCAAACTCATTGTTGCCGACGGGTATCACCGGTTATGTGCCATTTATTATTTATCCGAAAACGAAGATATTCCCTGCCGGGTCGTATAGGAAATAAATCATCTTTTATTTATTCCTGTGACTATTTGAATGGGAATCCGGATGTTACTAAAATATCCATTTTGCAATTTGGTAATTAAAGTTCAAGGAATCCAAAACAGGAGGATTTGTTGCATGGTAAATAAACAGTGGTACCTGGGTTTCGTATGTGGAACCATGAGAACGGTAATTATCGGGAAGTTGTTCTGATTCTTTATCTAGGTCGCCAAATACTGTGGACGAATCGCCCAGCACCATGATATCTCCAATGCGATCCGGCATCAGATGAAACCGCTGTACGGCTTCTTCCTTTGTAATGACTTCTTCAACGCCTTTGAGCCCCCGGATAGTTTCAGAAACATGCCTTAGGTCATTTTTTTTATTGAGATAAACAAAGGACGTGCCTCCAAATCCTTTGTGATGTTTAAAATATTTGTCCCGTTCCGGTGAAATGGCGATTTTAATCTGGATATTTCTATTGCTCAGAGCTTTTTGAATATCCCAGCATAAGTTTTTGTGGTGCACGGAATGATCAGCAGTGATTAATACCATGGCCTCCGGCTCAACTTCTAAGATGCGGGCAATGTATTGGTCAATCCGGTGAAGATGTTCTTGGGATTCCCTGCTTTCCGGGGACCAGGTATGCATGGGGTAATCTGTCGTATGGATATAATAAAGACCTATAGTTGAGTCATACTGCATACTATACAACGCGGCTTCCATGAGCCAGTAATTGACTTCACGGCTGTAAATATCAGGTACCGGGCCAATCCTTTCTATCCAGGCATTGGAAGCGGTTTCCGGCGATAACGATTCGTCTGTGCCTCTGGACAAAAGACCTATTGTCTTTTTCTTGCTGGAAAAAAGTTTGGAATGGACTCCATGCGTTTTCGCTCTTTCAAATATAGTCGGAGCCATTACCAGGCTGCTGTCTTCCATAAATTCCTCTGAGGAATCGGTTGGGTTAAAAAAAGAATTTCCGGTGATGCCATGTTTGTCCGGCAATTCCCCTGTACAGATGGAGGCATTGTTGACATTGGTGACCGACGGCATAAGAGAACTGACTACTTTAAATAACCCTTTCTTTTCCATTTCATTCAGGGTGGGCATATCACTGTTTCGATAATAATCCATGCCAAATCCATCGAGCATGATCAAAATGACTTTCTGATTTTCGGGTTTTTTATGAAGGGGAAACCGGAGAGTAGAATATACATTTTGGCCTTTAATTATTTTTGAGGGTAATAATCCTGATAAAACGAGTATGGGTATAGCAAAAGAAAACTTTAACTGAGAACCGATGAATAAAAAAGGTAATCGCATGAGGTAATGTAGTCAGGTTCGTACAGATAAAATTTACATTCATATTATATTATTATGAATAACTTGAGGAAGTAGGCATTTTTCAAAATTTGGTATATTTGAATCCTATGTATTATATCGTATTCGGTTTGTTTTATATGCTTTCCCTTTAAATGCAAAAGCCGAAAAAAAAATTGGATGTGTAAACAGGTTGTGATTGCATCAGGATCAATGAGTAAACCTGCCATTCCTGCAATGAGCCATTGTTTATCGCGTTATATATACCAACTGCATGTTGCGCAATACCGCAATGCATCATTACTTCCAAAAGGCGCTGTAATGGTTGTCGGTGGCGGACAATCAGGTTGCCAGGTAGCAGAGGATCTTGTTGCGTATGGCCGCACTGTTTATTTAGCCAGCAGCAGGGTGGGGCGTGTACCGCGCAGGTATAGAGGAAAAGATGTTTTAGATTGGCTCAGGAGGATGAAATATTATGAGGTATTGAATAATACGATTACCAATCCAAATGAATATACTGTTCCCACACCATTGGTTTCTGGTGTGGGAGTACGTGGGCATACGGTTAGTTTACAATCACTGTATAAGCAAGGGGGACAGATACTGGGTCGCTTAAAGAATATTGAAAACGATACGATTTTCTTTGATTCCAATGCGAGTGAACATGTGCGTCACGGAGATGATTTCTCTGAAAATATTAAGGCAAGGATTGATGAATATATTTTACAAAACGGTATTCCTGCTTATGAAAGTGAAGAAGATGAAGCCGACCAACCCGATATCAATGCCTCCTGCGCGCAATTGGTTTCAACTCTGAATTGCCATGATAAGAAAATTGATACTGTCATCTGGGCGACCGGTTTTACCGGAGATTTCAATTGGGTTCATTTACCGGTTCTCACAGACGATGGTAAACCTATCCATCATAATGGTATTTCACCTGCACAGGGATTATACTTCATCGGGGTTCCCTGGCTCCGTAGTCGCAAATCGGGCATCTTTTACGGAATAGCGGATGATGCAGCATTTATAATAAATGAAATAATGAAATTTCGATCATAAAAGGATACTTTGTACATTCCAATATTACATTTTTATTTTGATTGTAAACATTTGTACTCTGAAATAAATGAAACGCTAAAGCGCTTTTATTGTTCATTACAAAACCAACGGATTTATGAAAAGACAATTTCCCTACCGTTATTGGGTACTTGTTTTTCTTTTCTTCTTAACGCTGATTACTTATCTCGACAGGGTTTCTATTTCTCTCTTAGGAGTAAGGATCAAAACAGCATTTCATTTAAACAACGAACAGTTTGGTTGGGTATTGGGAGCATTTGCACTGGCCTATGCATTGTTCGAAATCCCTTCCGGAATTGCGGGTGACCGTTATGGTCAGCGTGCTGTTTTTATCCGGATTGTTTTGTTGTGGTCGCTGTTTACTGCATTAACCGGGGCTACTACGGGATTGCTATCATTGATATGTGTACGGTTTCTTTTTGGTGTGGGAGAATCAGGCGCGTATCCAAATAGTTCCGGCACGGTATCGCGATGGTTTCCCGTTACAGAAACAATGCCAAAAGCAAAAAAGCTACTCTGCCTGTTATATATACCCAGTTTGGGTAATTGTTTTTGACGATTAGTCTTTCTTCAATTTGGGGATGATTACTTCCAACAAAGATGCCCCGACTAAGAAGCTTGTATTTTACATCCTCCTTCACAATCGCAATTTGTATAATTTCAACTTATTCACACCTCCAATAAAATCATGCCATGCAGTAATCACGGAAATCTCAATATTTATATGAGTAGCTTCGATTTATATGAGTAGCTTCGGCACCGCCATTTTTCCGCATTATCTGAGCCAAAGGGATATCATCGAGTTAGCATAATTGATCATCGTCAGGAATGAATCTGGTTTTGTTAAAAAACAGCTGGCACCCAGTTCATAAGCTGTTTTCCGGTCGTTTCCCAAAGTAGAAGTGGTCAAAACCACAATAGGAATCTGACTGAATTTTCTATTAGAACGGATCTCCTTTAACGCCTGAAGACCCATAATTCCAGGCATATTTAAATCCAGCAGTAGGAGGTCGGGATAGTCGGTTTCCATGCTATATAAACGGGAAAGTAATTCTTCTGCACTATTGATGAATTCATAGTCTAATTCGGCATTCTGTTTCAAAAAAGCGTCTAAAATAATCTGTCTGTCATCGGGGTCATCATCAACAATAAAAATAAGATTTCCTGTTTTTGAATTCATGCGTCGAAAGTATATAAGTAGTTATAAAAATACTTATTTTTAAATGTCATTCGTCACGATTTGGTTTTTAACAGAGAAAAAATTTCAAATGCCTGTTTTGAAAAAGCCCGTTTCCAAACCTGATACCTACGGCAAAAATTCTACAACTCGAAATCAAGTCAAAAAAACCTCTAAAAACGGAACCGGGACAACCCCGTCAAATGGCCATACTTATTCCGGTACCGGCCTGTCCGACGATCGTGAATTACTAACTGTTTTAACAGAAGTAAAAAACGGGAATTTTAAAGTCCGTATGCCCATTGACAAAATAGGCATTCAGGGTAAAATCTGCGATACACTAAACGATATCATTTCTTTAAATGAAGAAATGATGCTGGAATTTACCCGGGCAGGAAATACGATTGGCAAACAGGGAAAACTCAATCAGCGAATTGAAGTCCCCAGTGTCAAAGGCGCCTGGAGCACTGGTGTGGGCTCTTTAAATGCGCTGATTGCTGATTTGGTGACACCTAAAACCCAGCAGGGGGAATTCTTTTTTTGGTTTGTTTTATTCCCATTCTCGCTTTTATCCGAGATACGATCATTTTCAATGTATATCCCGCGCGTAGAACACTGAATTTTTGTTCTTGTTGTGGAGGAAATGGTGCCATAGTATATGGTAATAGAATATTTAAGTAACTATCATGCCACTAGAACAATTTCCCGAATAGGACGGTCAGTAATAGTTATTGGTCTATCTGGGGGAAAAAAGGTGATGGCTCCTAATTTGCTTAAAAGATGTATATGGAAAAATGGATAAGTCTAATTCAAAACAAATTATGGACATGGTTGACAGGTTTTGTCAAATTACTCCCCAACCTTGCCCTGGCGGTTATTGTATTTGTCTTGTTTATTTTTCTGGCAAAATGGGCCCGTAAATTATCATTACGCTTATTTAGTCGAATATCCGATAAATCTTCTGTCAGGAGTCTTTTTTCTTCTATTGTGTATATGACCGTTTTTTCTGTTGGTTTTTTTATTAGCCTTGAACTGCTTCATTTAGAAAAAACGATTTCGTCTCTCTTAGCGGGTGCGGGTATTATTGGATTGGCGCTGGGCTTTGCTTTCCAGGATCTGACTGCGAATTTTATTTCCGGGTTATTTATTATTTTCCGGAAACCTTTTGAAAACGGACAGGTTATTGATACCAACAATTTTATTGGAACTGTGGAAGATATACAGCTGAGATCTACTATCATTAAGACCTACCAAGGACTATATATTATGATTCCCAATAAGGATATTTTTCAAAAAACATTAACCAACTATTCATTAAGTAAACAGCGACGAATCGATTTGGTATTAAACGTTCCGGTCACGGCAGATTTAAATGCCATGGAAACACGAATTAAGGAAAGTATATTGAAATCTAATGGTATCCTTAAAGATCCAAACCCGGAAATATATTTTACTGACTACACTTTTGATAGCCTGAAAATGGAAATCCGGGCCTGGACGGACAACAGCAGCCCCGTTGAATATGCTCAAAAACGTGATTTATTAATTCGATCTGTACATGAAACAATTGTCGTAATGACTGCCAAATAAGTGTTGCTGTCAAAACTTATTCAGATTTCTTCACCGTTTCTAATTTAAGTTGGATTGCGGAAACACAATAGGACTATTGAGATCTAAATGGGTAATCCTATTAATTTAATGTGACAATGAAAATCAAATTAATGGTTTTGACTATATTGTTATTTAAAATACCGTAAATGGCCGATAATCCAGAATTGGAGCTGCTCATTTTAAACAGGCCTTGAAAGCCGTTTTTAATAAGTGTTTGCTCATAATGCACGTATAACTGAATATATGTTGATAAAAGAAGTTAAGAATCCAAGACCTACAAAAAAAAAATTGATTAGGCGATTTTTTTCGGCAATTGGCCCGGGCGTTATTACCGGAGCGGCCGATGATGATCCATCAGGTGTAGCGACTTACTCAGTCGCAGGCGCGCAACTGGGATCTTCCTTATTGTGGATGGCATGGATAACATGGCCCATGATGGCGGCTGTTCAAATGATGTGTGCGCGAATTGGAATGGTTACAGGAAGGGGCCTGGCGTCTGCATTGAGTTTAAAAATTCCAAAAACGATAATAAGAATTTTTTGTTTGTTACTATTTTTAGCAAATACAATAAATATAGCTGCAGATATGGCCGGAATGGCAGATGCCACTGAGCTGTTAACGGGAGTTAATTCGCATGTTTGGATAGTAATCTATGGTGTTGGGATCGGTGTTGCCATCATTGCATTTAAATATGGACAAATAGCCAATGTTCTTAAATGGCTGGCCTTATCTCTGTTTGCTTATGTGCTGACTGCTTTCATTATTCATCCCAACTGGTCACTGATAGCGCGACAAACATTTTCCATCCAAATTAAAAGCGATACCGCAACCTGGGCAACGATCGTGGCAATTTTGGGAACTACGATAAGCCCATATCTGTTTTTCTGGCAGGCAGCCCAGGAGGTGGAAGAAGAGAAATTATTGGGTCGTGATGAGAAAGAAAGAAAAGGCGCCACACCAACTGAACTCATCGACAAAATGATGGATGTGGGAGCCGGAACATTTCTCTCCAATGCGGTAATGTTTTTCATTATTCTAACTACAGCCCTGACTCTGCATGCGAATGGAATAACTAATATCAGTTCGTCCAAAGAGGTAGCGGAAGCTCTTAGGCCTTTAGCCGGACATCTGGCAACCCTGTTATATACTGTCGGTATTGTAGCTGTTGGACTCCTGGCGATCCCGACACTTGCAGGATCTGCTGCTTATGCTTTCGCGGAGACGCTTGACTGGTATCACGGTCTTGATGAAAAATGGGGAAAAGCAAAATCATTCTATGCAGTGATGATCATCGCCATTGTTGTTGCTATAGCGCTAAATTTTATAAATATTAATCCAATTAAAGCATTGTACTGGTCAGCAGTATTTAATGGACTTCTTGCCCCCTTTCTTTTGGTGGGAATTTTTATGGTAGCCCGTGATAAGACTATAATGCATGGCCAGGTTAGCACCAAAGTAAATCAGATTATAGTCGGAATAACGACTATATTGATGTTTATCGCATCAATAACTATGTTTATTGTTTAAATCCAGACACATACTAATTTATAATTTAAAAAATGAAAGAACCAAATATCACGATTTCACTGCACGAACTTAAAATGAAGCGTCAGGAAATTTTGAAAGAAATAGACTCCGAAAAAGATAAAACTACCCTTCTTGGGAAAATTGCCCTATGGATAACTGTAAAAGTGGGAAGCATGGGGTTCTTCTTAATTATATTTATCTGGACTGCGTTCTGGCTAAGCTGGAATGTGTTTTCGCCGAAGAATTTGAGGTTTGACCCTTACCCCGGTTTTGTACTTTGGCTTTTTATTTCAAACATGATTCAATTGTTCCTGATGCCATTAATTATGCTGGGACAGAATATTCAAGCCAGGCATGCCGACGTAAGATCTGAGGCGGACTTAAAAATCAATATTCAGGCTGCGTTGGAAAACGAATCCATTCTTTCCCATTTGGAATATCAGAATGAAATGATGATTAAAATCTTAACCAATCTTGGAGATAAGGTTTGAAAGAGGAGAATAAAAAATGCGTACACATGGACAGCAGTCTGATTCATCTATTCAATAAATTTTACCTTCAGCGTGAATTCGTATATTCCGGACAGGATAGTGACTTTACAGACAGTACTCAAGCAAAAGCAAATTATGTTCAACACCAATCTGGTTTTTTCCTTGAAACAGGTCCGCAGATGGGATTTTACTGAGTGCCAATTTAAGATACAACGGACAAACTATCGATATGAAGTCCAACACTTAATCCACCGACTTTTCCTGGGCGTTCAGCAGTAAATCTTGGTGCTGATTTTCGATATAACCCTGGCCTTGTTAATACTATATCATCCAGCAATCCAGGCTCCAAGTGTTGTAATAAATGCGGTTTTCCAGATGGATTTAATTTATCCGTTTAGACAGACTTGCTGGAATGACGGGAGTTACTTTGCGGTATATAATATAAACTGAAAAACTGTGATTAGTGTAAAATGACAAAAGGAAGAGATTGAACAAAGCTTTTGTCATTAATACACTGGATTAGGTAGGTTCCAGGAGAAAAGGAACTGATATTAATGGACCGAATGGAGTTGCCTGAGAAAAGTTTGTTAGATAGCCACATAATCTTACCATCCGAACTTAACATTCTAATTGAATATGGAGTATGTTGTTGGTTAATGGATATATTGATAAAATTCCGAGCAGGATTTGGGTAAATAATCATTTTTGAAGTTACTGGCAAGATTACGGTTTTAATTGAGGACAGGTTATTCCCGCCATTTATATTTTTAAGAACCAGCCGGTAATAGTTTACTCCCGGTTGTGGATTTGCATCCGTCATGGAACGCGTTGTCTTGGAGAATAGTGTATTGTCATTGCCCATTTTTCCGATAGTATTCCAGTTGACGCCGTCCAGACTTTTTTGGATTTCAATTGTATCATTCATTTCCTGATCCGAAATAAGCCAGTTTAACAGAACCTCTTGATCGTTCATTAACCGGGCGTCAAAATCGACAAATGAAAGTGATAGTACAACTCCGTTGCCGACAACGGAGAATTGTGAAAAGCTACCGAATGTGGAAACAGCAGACTGGGCAGCGCTGTTTCCGGAACCCGTACCCGTTTGCCAGGACCCCGCTGTATACTGGGAAATGCCAATATTCAGCCCGTAACCTTGGAATACGGAACCTGCTAAACTGCTGCCTGCCGGCCAACTCAACGAGACTGTACTATTGCCTGAACCAGCGATACGCGTGATATTCCATTCTGCGTTTAGCATTTTAGACAGGGTCGCTGCATTAAAAACTGTCCCGTTGGCCAGTGCATTGGTAGTTACACCTGTAAACACAAAAGCAGAATAACTATTTCCGGTATTTATTCCGGGATTAAGAGAAAAAGGAAGGTAAGCAGTTGCTGTACCGATGGGGAAAACAGTTGACGTGCCGGATGGAATATTTTTAATGGTTAGAATTCCTGGTGCAGTAACTCCATTCCCGGTGACAATATAGCTGCCCGACGAGGCGTTTTTGATTCCTATGTTTCCAGCGGGCAAACTCAGTGAATATGCCGATGCATCCAGAAGGCCGCTATTCAGCGTTATTTGGTTAACAACAGTCGTTGCAACCCCTAAGGTAACGTTACCGGAAGTGTTTGAAATCGTCAAATTATAAAAGGTGTCAACGGCCAGGGATGAGGATTGTATCAACTGATTTACAGAGCCGGAGAAAATGACTGTGCTGGTCCCTCTTATAAAACCCCCTTCGTCGTCCAATGCAAAACTTCCATTACTACCCATGATATTTACATTGGTAAAGCCGGTCGCATCAAAAGTCATTTTGGGATTGACGTACAAACTCAGCATATTAATATTTCCACCGGTAAAAGCCGAAACATATTTTGGAACACCGGCTTCAAAATCGATATTTGGATAATTAGTTGCAGGCTCTGCGTTTATACCAAAAAAAGAGGAACTGAGCTGTGTGTTGATATATCCTAATTGTACTGTTCCTCCGGTAACTGAATATTGGGTAGCAGCCACATTTGCGCCACCCATATCAAGATCTTCTATATTTGCGTTTGTTGCATCCTGTAAAATAATTGTACCTCCGGACATATAGGTTTTACCACCTAAAACGTCTGCCAGCTGGAAAGTTATCCAGTCTGAATAGCCGTTTAATGTTGCAATCAGGGTGCCTCCGGTCATATGAAAATCGATAAAATCTCCCGGCAAGCTGGCATTGAAGCCGGCACCGATATTCAGATTTCCGCTGGACATATAGAGTTGAGGTGTTCCCCCATTGACGTGATATTGAAAGTCCTGCCCTGAATTAAACGACTGTCCCAATTGAAGGTTGACCGTTCCCCCATTCAAATAAAGTTCTCCCGATAAAGTTGCATTGCCGGTCGGTGCGTTACGGCCGAGATTCATGGTTCCCGCATCAGATTCTATGATTACATCAAACGGGATGGTGATGGCATTGGTAGATCCAACATTATAGCAATCGTTTAAAGTCCCGGAATTATTCATTTTCCAGGTACCTTTTTTGAAGTTCACAAAATATTTACCTCCGGAATTTATTCCCGCAATGAAGTTGGCATCCTGAATATCGAGGAAGGTCGTTTTTGATGCCATATTTAATACCACCGTGCCGGTTAACAGATAAGTACCTCCTCCTGAAATGACCGATGTGCTCGTTCCGTTGAACGTCAGAGTAGAGCCTAAAGCGGATGTGAAACTACCACTGTTACTGCAGTTGCCTCCAATACTCAAACCGGCACCTGCAATAACCATGATTGAGCCTGTTGAGTCAATATTCAAATTTGAGCAAACATCACCTGATATTTTAACAGACATGCTAATCCCAGCAGGTATATTGACATTATCCGTGGACAGAGGAGCGACCCCAAGAGACCAGTTGGAGCCGGTTTCCCAGGCGCCTGATGATATAGCCGTATTGGTTGCCCGGACTTCAACAGAAAAGAGCAGCAATAATACAGTGGTAATTGTTGCTGCTCGAGTTTTGTACACGATTTTAGAATGACTGATATGGGTCAGTAAAGATCGCATGGCTAATACTGACTTAAAACGATCTCACGATGATAATAAGGGGAGGTCTCGGCGAAGGTCCCTTACTCAACAACTGATTATTTAGTGCACCTGCATTCCTGCTCGCGATAGTGGCCAGGAGTGCAGGCGGTATATCTGACCTGCGATTAAAGTAGATAAATTGCAGTGGCAGCTGTTGGGAAGCATTGTTGCTATTGTCATTCAACTTATAAAAAATGGTCGCATTGGTTGTACTTCCATTAAACGGATTTTTACCAAACACTTTTTTAGCTGTCTTTTGAATATCAATAATCCCCGTTTCATTGTCTATTTCTATACCCAGTTTTTTCGCTGTTTTAGTATAATCAAACTGACAACCATTGCCATCGCAAGGTGACGGCGTGAGGGGATTTGCATTAAAGTAGGGAGCAGCGGTAACATTGTTTTGGTTTAGCACATATACGCTATCCATGTAAGCAGTTCCTGCCACAATCAAATGTGACATGCAGGTATCTCTTGTTCCGTATTGTACAAATGCAATATCATAACGTTCTCCGGTCTGGGATAGCGTTAAGTTGATCACACCCGTGTTGGAATCCAAAACGAGTCCGCCTGGCCATGACAGATAGGTTCCCTGAATACCCTGCGTGTTTTGCGGGTATACATAAGAATTCCCGGAGGAAGGTTGCGGATAAACAATCGAATCACCGTAATTAGGTGTATAAACACATTCCTGCACCGGAGTTATCGGGTAAGGATGTATGGTTGTGTTGACAGCAGTCATGGAGGTATCGTGTCGGGCTGCTGCATTATTCGTTGCGGAGTTTGCTGGCAGGGTATCAGTTGTTTTTTTACAGGCAGTAAAAATTACCATGCATAGCAACACAGTCCTCAGTTCGCGGGGTAGGTTATGTTTCATGGGTACGGGTTTCGATTTAAGATCAATTACAAGATAATAACAACATCCTATATTGTCAATAGACTGATGAACATATGTTGCTTATTCATAGTGAGTTAGCGGGGAATTTTTGCCACGCGTGTTGGGCATAGGTATATATACGAAGTGTAACCGCTTTTTCCATTTGGCGCATTAGTATATAAACCTGATATATGCATAGTAAAAGCACTTAAGATGGATATTCGACTGTCTGGAAAGTAAGGACACAAGTATAACGGCACTAAAGGATGCTCGTCTAATCTCAGGAACATGTAATCTGTACGCAAATTATCACGGCATGGAATATTACCCAATAGGGTAAACAACTACGCAGTGCGCTTAAGATTGTTATTGTTTCTTCAGGAAATTCTGTAATTTCATACAGCGGTTTAATCTCCATCTTCTGTCGGCCCTAACAACATTCATAATCCGTACCTCTTGAACCTGACAAGTGCTTTATTTCACTATCTTATCGGCCATGCAACCCACAGAGCCCCAAAACGAATTTGTGTCACTGGAATTCCAGATTCAGCATTATGAAAAGATGCTTGATAACGCATTAAAAAACGATGTTGAATTCCATGACGCAAAAAAAATACTTCATACAGTTAGAATATTAAAGGAAAAACTGACGAAGCTGAAAGCAAGTCCGGAAGGACAAAAAATTCATGTTTCAAAGTGAAACGGATTTCCTAAATTTATTCTATCTTCAATTAAGCATTTACTCTTAGTTATTTGTTAGGCCGATGGGTTTTTACCCCTTGGCCTTTTTTCATTTGGAATTGACGGTTAACAACATTATTTTATCGGTATCAATCTAACCCACCCATTGCAAGCCTTTACATTTAATTACCAGGACGCGGTCCATCAGTCTTTCGCTACAGCGTTTAGGATCGGCGCATCGCGCTGGTCGCGTCAGCATAAACAATACATCAAAAAGCCACGCAGCATAATGCTAGCACCGGGCGTATGGAGGCCATTGGCTCAGGCATGGAAGACGCGGGCATGGTCAGTGCTTAATGATTGTATATGAAGTCTTCCCAGGTTAAAACGTAATATAGATTTTGCAGTTGGTGCAAGCAGTTACCCACTGCTGTTTCATGGACATAACAGCCATTTGTAAAAGAGATGGCAAGAATGCCATTGGAAAACACATGCTCCGAATGAGTCTTTTTGAAAAATCCGCAGCGGTTCAGTATTTCAACAGTAAGGGGAATTCCCGACCGGCTGTCTATTTCTGAATCACGTATACCAATTGACATGATGCGGTTTATTGTGCCGCTGGGTGATTTCAAAAAATTTCCGATTCGTAAATCATTACACTTTACCATAATCATAAGGTACGAAATTTCAGGCCAGGCAGGTTTAAAAATAATTGCTATTTAATTTAGTCAAAAAAACTAACTAATTCAGATCAAAAAAATTTCCACTGCCAAACTATAAAATAACCATCTACTGAAGTCAGGGAATTAGATCAATTGCTTTAATCAAACACAATAAAGCAGATCCATTTGAGCTTGTAGACTGGATTGACGTAGTGCCTACCGCTTTGACAAATGAGAGTAAGATGGAAACGAAGAACTTGTAGCGGTTTTCCAAAACGACGTCCATTATCATGAATTAATATATTCAGAGTCGCGAGCAAAAAATTCCTAAATTCGCTAACAGATGGATTATGTGTAATAGTTTTTATTGCCCGAGCGTTAGACTTTTTTTGCGACTTACACTTTTAGTGCTTCATGAACCAGGCTCAGATTGGCAAACATTCTTAGGCTCACTGTTTTCTTCCTCGAGCTCCTTTATTTTCGTCAGTTCATTTACCTACAATTCGCCATACTCAGGGAGCCATTTACGACTTTCATAGGATGGTAACATGATCAAGTCGGGTCTTGTTGATATGTCTTTATACTTTTTTATTAACGCTTTTTTGATGATTTCGCTTTTGGATTAAAGGCGAGCGCAAGCTGCACCCAATAGGAAAGCTCTTTTTTTGTTCTAAGAACTTCCTCACTGACATATACATAGCCCTTCATTTCTTTTTCCTTCATGATGACGGGTTTACAAACCGGATTTTCTCCTAAATCGAGCGCCGGATCTGTGCGAAGCATAAGTCGGTCCGGACCTACACTAATGCACATTTTATTATTTATCATAAACGTGATACCACTAAACATTTTCTTTTCCTTTACGTGCTTGACATCCCGAAGAATTTCGCGAACACGTTCAACCAGTTTTTCATTTGCTGCCATATAATGTATTTTATAACACCTATTTTGGGTGGAACAACTAAAGGCCTATCGTAAATTAATTCATCATGACGGGTATAACAAGTTCATTAAAAATGATTTTAAAAGAAACTAAAACTATAATAATACGACATTGGCGCCCATGAACTTAAAAGTTATGGAATTGGGAGTTTCGGTAGGCCAGTTGCAACAGACGCGCCCGGTACTGGTTTTTTCTTATTTTTCATTTTTTGTGCTGATGCCGCAACCTTATAATCTTTTTGTTGTGGTTTTTTAGTCAGGGAGAAAACGGTCATAGTAATTTGTATTCTAATGAATTTAATGGCACAACCTTTGAAAGCAATTTTCGAAACACATATCATGAACGAAGACAAGAAAATGAATCGTCGGCAGGTGATCGGGGGTCTTGGAGCGACTTTGGCTGCGGTGACAGTTGCTCCTGTCTTGGCATCAGCCAATCCGGGATCAAAAAAAACCGGAACTTTGAAATTACAGGATCCGACGACCAAATATCCTAAGCCGCCTTTCAGCAGCCAGAAACAGCCATGGCCCGGACTGGTTTCAAAAATGAATCCCAGACCAGACCATGGTGAAAAGAGTTATAAGGGTTCTGGGCTCCTGGCGGGTCGCAGGGCTTTGATCACTGGCGGGGATTCAGGTATGGGTCGCGCGGCTGCGATTGCCTATGCCCGGGAAGGCGCTGACGTAGTCATCAACTATTTTCCGACAGAAGAATCTGATGCAAAGGAAGTTATTGACCTGATAAAAGCAGAAGGCCGGAAAGGCTTTGCTATACCGGGTGATTTAAGGGAAGAAGCATTCTGTCAAAAACTTGTTGCACAGGCGATCAGTTCCCTTGGAGGTCTGGATATTCTGGTGAACAATGCCGGACGCCAGCAGTCTAATCCGTCCATTCTGGATATTACCACCGAACAGTTTGACTGGACCATGAAAACAAATATCTATGCGCCTTTCTGGATCATTAAGGCCGCATTGCCTCATATGCAGCCGGGTTCGGTGATCATCGCTACCACCTCGGAACAGGCTTATGATCCCTCTGCTGATCTCTATGATTATGCACAGACAAAAGCTGCAACGATGAACTATATTAAGTCTCTGGCCAAACAGCTGGGACCGAAAGGTATCCGGGTGAATGGCGTGGCGCCGGGACCTATCTGGACGCCCTTGCAAATCAGTGGAGGCGCACAGCAGGATAAGGTAATGAATTTCGGAGGATGGACACCGTTGGGTAGACCCGGTCAACCGGCTGAACTGGCATCCATTTATGTTCAGCTCGCTTCAGATAGCGGAAGTTATGCCAATGGACAGGTATATGGGTCTTCCGGAGGTGCAGGTCAACCTTAGTTTATTTTCGGCTGTCCAATGGTTTCCTACATTTCTTTTAACTGCCGGGCAATCATTGCCCCGAACACTGGGGTGAGACGGGGCGTTGTATACTAGTAGCCCGATGGTCCAATCGGGTTTCGATGTGAGCTAAAAAAGATAAAGAAAAGAAAAAGAAAGAAAGCCACTCATGAAGAAAATAATATCGAAAATGAATACTGAAACGAGGAAGAGGTATATGCAGATGGCTATTGATTTGTCTGAGCAGTCTGTAGACGGGAAAAAGGGCGGCCCCTTTGGTGCGGTGATCGTGAAAGATCAGAAAATAGTTGGTGCTTCCGGCAATTGTGAGTTTAGTTTGATGGATCCCTGCGCCCATGCCGAGATTATGGCGATTCGGGATGCGTGTAAAAATCTGCAGACCCTCGACCTGAGTGGCTCGGATATTTATTCATCCGGTGAGCCCTGTCCAATGTGTATGGCAGCTATTTACTGGGTCAAGATGGAATCTGTGTATTTCAGCAATACAGAACAACAGGCCTTGCAATATGGGTTTCTGGATAAAATCATCCTGAAAGAATTAAGAAAAACAAAATCCAAAAGAAAAATAAAGAGTATCCACGTAGCAAACCCTATGGCCATAGGAGTTTTTGAAAAAGCGAAACGGGCGATTTCCATTTGAAAACCTATTTTCAGCAAACAAAATTAAAATTATAACGTGCGTAACGGAACAATGCTTCAGTATTTTCATTGGTACATCCCGGCCGATGGGAACTTTTGGAAAGATGTAAAATTAACTGCAGACAAACTTGAATCACTTGGCTTTAATTCTTTATGGCTGCCACCTGCATACAAAGGGATTAGCGGAAAGGACTCTAACGGATATGATGTTTATGATTTGTTCGATCTTGGGGAATTCGATCAAAAGAATTCCGTAGGTACAAAATTTGGCACCAAAGAGGAATATATTGCTGCCATTGAAACACTTCACAGCAAAAAAATTCAGGTTTATGTAGATATCGTTTTAAATCATAAAGGAGGTGCTGACGAAAAAGAAAAAGTAAAAGTTATCCGGGTAGATCCCGAAAATAGAAATCAGTTTCTGGGTGAACCACTGGAAATTGAAGCTTTTACGAAGTTTACTTTTCCTGGTCGCAAAGGCAAATATTCTGAATTTACCTGGGATTATCACTGTTTTTCCGGCCTGGATTATGCTGCTGATCTGAACGAAACAGCCATTTTCAGCATTCTAAATGAATACGGCGACGATTGGGAAGAGGTTGTCGATAGCGAAAAGGGTAATTATGACTATCTGATGCTGAACGATATCGAATTTAGAAATCCCGCAGTCCGGGAAGAGCTCATCCGGTGGGGGCGCTGGTATCTTGAGCAGGTTCATTTTGACGGAGTCAGGCTGGATGCGGTCAAACATATGTCCCCCAGGTTTTACAATGAGTGGCTTGATTGTATGCGGGAAGCTAAACCTGACCTGTTTGCCGTAGGTGAATACTGGGCCCCGGGTGAACTTCCGCTATTATTGAAATATATTGAAGTAACAAACGGACGAATGTCATTATTTGACGCTCCACTTCATAATAATTTTTTTGAGGCATCGCGACAAGGCAGGAATTATGACTTATCCAGGGTTTTTGACAATACGCTGGTAAGTGTAAGGCCGGATTTAGCTGTTACCGTAATGGACAATCATGATACGCAGCCGCTGCAGGCTCTGGAGGCTCCCGTCGAATCCTGGTTTAAACCCCTGGGTTATGCGCTGATACTATTGCGCGAAAAAGGCTATCCCTGTGTTTTTTACCCGGATATTTTTGGAGCTCATTATACAGACAAAGGAAAAGACGGGAATGACCATGAAATATTTCTGGAAAAGACAAAAAACATAGAGGAGTTTCTCAGAGCCAGAAATGAGTATGCTTACGGGTTACAAAGGGATTATCTGGATCACCCCAATTGTATTGGCTGGACCAGAGAAGGAGTGGATGAATATCTGCATTCAGGCTGTGCAATACTCATGAGTAACGGGGACGAAGGGTATAAATGGATGGAAATGGGTAAAAGGCATTCAGGGAAAACATTCAAAGACTTACTGAACAATCACGATGGCCGAACTGAAATTAATGCGGATGGATGGGGAAAATTCTTTTGTGCTCCCGGATCGGTGTCAGTTTGGATTGGTTCTTAGTAATTTGTGACTTATTACCATTCTGCGTAAATGCGGGTGTACCATCTTCCTGAATGTGGAATCCGACTGATTAAATTTTGGATTTTAAATTAAAAAAAACCATCAGGTACAGGTTTCAAATCCTTCCCCATAAAAGTCTGTCAGAAACATTTAAGTAGCATTTCGTTATATGAAATTGCTATTTAATTTTTTTTAGATGCTCGGGTTACCAGCCATATAATCACTCCTATAATTAAAACGACAACGAGTACTCCTACCCACACACCAGCTTTAAATATGTCACCAATAGCCTGACATCCAGACAGGACAAACAAAAATGCCGACAATATAAGAAACAACAAATTCTTTTTCATATTTCTTTATTTTTGCAAACGTTAGATAATGAGGTTCATAAGAATACACGCTTAGGCGCTTCTGATTACTCTAAACAGAATAGCAATAATGGCTATTACGAGAAGTACGTGAATAATGCCACCAGCATGATATCCGAAAAATCCGATCGCCCAGCCAATAATCAGAATGACGGCAATCACATAAAGTAAATTTCCCATGGTCTTTGAAGTTTTTTTGTAAACAAGGTCGATAAAGACTTGAGAAATTATTACAATATCGTGCCATCGGTTCACCCTTGCGATAAATCCGTTGCAATATGCCACGGGCATCAGTATGTGCATTTTCATTCACAGATTTATGGATATTTCCACCCATCTTCCTGCTCATGTTCCCGTGCAAGAATAAAAATGGGAGTAATTACGCGGAATGAAAATTATTTGTGTCTTAAGTAGGTCCCAAAAATAAGGATCATTGGCTAATTAATTAAATCACAGACAGTCGGTGACGGGCCTGGGTGCAACGATTGCGACGGTAGCCCTCACGCCCGTTTTAGCGATGGCCGGAACGCATTCCAAAGGAAAGATGCCGGCGGAACTGGAAGATCCAACTAAAAAATACTTAAGGCTCCCTTTCAAATATCAGCCACAACCATGCTGGACGGCAAAGTAAAATGGACCCTGTGCCGGATTGCGGACAGAAATCGTATAGAGCTTTACCCGCGTCTCGGGCCGGCGCGCAGTAATTACCGGTGCAGATTCAGCATAGGTCGCGCCGCCGCAATTACCAATATCCACACAGGCAGAAAAATAATTTACCCCGTTGATAGGTACCAGAATATAGCAGCCCATCAGGCAAGCGGAAGCCACGATTTTGCTCGGCGTTGTGGCTGTTACAATAAATAGCATACTCATCAGGCCAAAAGCGCTTATGCTGATTAGCCGCCCCTTTTTCAGACCTGTTTTTTTTACGAACCGGTCAATGAAAATTCCCGAAAGCAATCCGCCGACAATCCCGATAACAAACAAATAAGATGTTGCGAATTTCATTTCTGTTTCAGTGAAATGCCGATCCTCCGGCAGGTATAAAGGCATCCAGGTAACAAAAAAATACAGCGCCCATTGAGAACAAAATGCGGCCATGGACAACGACCCTCCGACAGGAAATGCTGAGCACCATTTACTTGCCTATGATGTTCAAAACCGGGTTACGATCTATTCTGTTACTGCTTAATCTGTTAACAGCTTTTCATCCCAGCATTACCTTTACGACATGTACGGTAACACAACGATTGAATGGCTATCCGGTGATCCAAATACGCGAGGTAGTTACACGTGGAATCAGATCGACACGATCTATGTACAAAATGAAGTGATCCAAACGGACATAAATTACAGCTCGCCCGGCGGCCCCATCAATCATTTTTATTCACGAACTTTTTCCACCCATGTTAACCCATTATATAATGCAGATCTTGCTAACAGTCTGGGTTGTCTGATGGTGTTTAATAACTTTAAGGATTTCCGATCCAAATATCTGCCTAGTCAATTCGAAGATCAGGAGACTAACAGTCCAAATGTTACAGTTAATTATCTATGGACGACGGATGCCACAGGCATTGTGGTTAAAGGAATAGGTACTGACGCAATAGACGGTTCAATTAGAGAAATTTATACCTTTGTTTATTGAAATGTGAAATTACCCACGCCAGTTTGCTAATTGTAAGACTATTAGTCAGAGACTTTGAAAATCACGATCTGTTAGTCAGATGGCTTCTTTTCCGTTCTTTTCCCGGAATAAATATTAAATAAATGTATTGAATCGGTAATCAAAGACAGATTGCAGGCCATATTGTTTTTGTTCGGCGGTATTGTACCAGGAATATCGTCTTTGGAGACCAGAAGGTATTCATCAAACAATTATTATTACACATAAGACCTTAAATCAACAAATTGGTTACAACATCACTCTCTGCGGCTATTAATTTGTGAAATCTTCCTATAGAAATCCTAAATAACTAGGACCAATACGAAGAAAACCAAATTCCAAGTAAAATCCAGGTCCTAGAGAAAAATTACCAGATCCAACCCGAAAGAAAACCATCCAAACTTGAAAAACCATAATTCCCACCCAAAGAAAAGCACCAGATCAAGTCCGAGATAACCCTAGCCCATAATAAAATCATACTAATGTTTGCGTAATTATTGAATAATTCTAAATGTCAGATTGATCCGGGGTTTAATAACTCTTGAAGTTTTTGGAACCTGGTGTTCCCAGAAATGTTGCATAGGTCCCGCCATTAATAGAAAGCTGCCATGGTGCAATGGAATCTCAATCCGCTCAATATCTCTATTGAATTTATGCCTAATTCGGAATAACCTGGTTTCTCCAAAGCTTACAGATCCGATTTTCGGATTGGCACCATATTCCCGCTCATTGTCACGATGCCAGGAAACACTATCCAGGCCGGTACGGTATAGATTCAACAAGACCGTCGTGAAATGAATACCGGTTTGATTTTCAACTTTTTCTCTGATCATGTGCAGGGTTTGCGTGAATGAATTTTCTATTTCCCCTTTCCGACGTTTTCCATACCATGCGGTAAGTCTCTGCGTTGAATACGTTTTACCGTGAATGGTAATCGGGTTCTGATTCCACGGCGTCTCATCCATCAACCCCTGGTAACAGGCATCAGATTCGTCACGGGTAAAGAAATGTTCGTAAAGGGTAAGTTCCGCATCTGGAATATTAAAATGGATAATTTTTAGTTTACCTGAATTAAAAAGATCGGGATCGTCGAAGAGGGCCAGCATGTCTAATCTATAACAAAAGCTGTGCGAAATTTCTCAGTATGCTCTCATTACCAGGCATGGTTTTTTATTAGTCTTCTATCAAAATGAAAGACGTGGAAAAAACTGGACGAAAAAAAATCTGACTATTACAACACATTAGCCAAATCTTAAAAAATGACTGGGTATTTTTTGATTGATGATTATATCAAGGAACGCATTATAGAAAGCGTAAAGATTTTTGAAATTTATCCGGTTGAAAGTTTAAATACATTACAACTAGAAATTCCGTACAAATGAAAAAAAACTTTTCCGTATTTGTAAAAACCCGAAAGACCTTATTGATCGTTCTGGGATCAATTTTGGTGTTGCTGATAGCCATCCGGATCGCTTTGCCTTATATTTTATTGAGGCTGGTAAATAAAGAACTGCAGACCCTGCACGGTTATACGGGACATATCGATGATATCGACGTGGCACTTATACGAGGTGCTTACAAAATTAAATCCATCAAGATTGAAAAAACAGGAGGAAAAATCCCAGTACCATTTTTTTCAGCTCCCTTAATCGATTTGAGTATTCAGTGGGCATCTCTTTTTCATGGACGGATAGTAGGAGAAATCGAGGTAGATCAGCCGATACTGAATTTCGTCAAAGGTCCGACAGAAGCCACGAGCCAGACAAAAATTGATTCCAGTTGGACGGATGTAGTCAAAAAGTTAATGCCTCTTAAACTGAACAAATTTGAAATCGTGGAAGGCCAAATCCATTATCGTGACTTTCACAGCAAGCCAACCTTCGACATTTTCACCAAACAGGTCCATATCCTGGCAGAGAACCTGAATAATGCAGAGAAGAATAAAGAATTGTTGCCATCGACCATTACGGCGTCTGCGGATGTTTATGGAGGTAAGGCGACTGCCAGCATGAAAATGGATGCCTTGGCCAAGACGCCGACATTCGATGGGAAAGCCAAACTGGAAGGTCTGAACCTGGTGAACCTGAATAATTTCATTGATGCTTTTGCCAAGTTTGATATCAAGTCTGGTGAAATCAGTATCTATACCGAAGCTGCAGCTAAAGACGGAAAAATTACTGGTTATACAAAACCAATCATTAAAAATCTGAAAGTACTTAACTGGGAGAAAGATAAAGACAAGCCGGTAAAAATAGTCTATGAGGCCGTTGTAGAAGCCGTTGCCTGGATATTTAAAAATCACAATAAAGAACAACTCGCTACTAAAGTAGAATTCGAAGGAAGTATAAAAAACCCAAATATTGATATCTGGCAACTTATCGGTCAGGTTCTTAAAAATGCGTTCGTACAAGCTTTATATCCTTCTCTGGAAAATTCCGTTAGTATCAATGCGGTAGGCGGAAAGGGTGGTGGTAAGGATTCACCTATGCAAAAAGAAATCGCAAATTCAGGCGGTACCTTGAAAAATAAAGCAGAACAGAAAAAATCAAAAAAAGAATTACGCAAAGAAAAACGAGCAGAGAAAAAGGCTGCAAAGGAAAAAGAAAAAATGGAGAAAGATAATAAGGATAAAGCTGCTAAAAAATGATGCCCAAAAAATATGTTATAAAAGGGAAATTATTTACACCTCGAAATACCAATCATTTTTTTCCTACACGTCAGACGGGGCTGGTAAAAGATTTTCACGAAGATAAAAATCGTTGCAATAGATACTGTATGAGTAATTCGACTGCAGGTTTTTAATTCATAATAATACAAATCAGAAAATAATATGACATTGCGGTAATCCCAAGATTGATTTTTTGCAATGTTGAACGTATCGACTATCCTTATTATATTGCATGATTAGATGCAGCATTTTAAATCTCCTGCATCGCTGGCCGTATAGCAGAAGACTTGTTGATTAAGGAAATAGTGGGTTTACTGTTGATAAGGAATTGCCGGAGGAGGGAGGAGAAATGTCATAATGCAAACTTGCGTCGATCACAGTCGCTGCCTTAGTATAAGGATGTTCTTGTGCTTTATCTTTACCCATGATATGCATTACTGTCCATCCATTTACTTTTAAATAGTCGGACACCAATGATCGGTGACAACTCCACCAGACTGCTTCTGTGCACATAAATACCGAAAGTTCAGTTAGCGCTATGTTTTCAAGTTGCAGAAACGAATTTTTAAATGACGATGTCTGCATATAATCCGCATAACCCCGAAAAGCTTTGACCCTCCAGGCGGTATTGATCGAGTCGGGCGCTGGGATTGCGTCTTCCTCCCAGTGCTTCCAAATGAGTGTATTTAAAACCTTTTTTTTCAAGGGACGAGGCAAATATTTCTTTGTTGTATTGTGGAAATCTTTTGGATCCAGGATAACGTCGGATGTCAATGACATGGCTGATATGAAAAGCTGTCCAGCAGAGATATGAACTCTTCAAAAGGTCGTGTTGAATGTCCAATCGTCCAAACTATTTTAGCGTTATTCATATTACTAAATCTATTGAAAATTTTAAAAGCCGCCAGTGTTAAACAACTGGCGGCTAAATACAAGCTAAAAAAAGGTGGATTATGCCCATGGATTTAAAACCACCTTTACACAATCCTCCTGTTTTTCCTTGAAGATTTTATACGCATGGCTCACTTGTGAAAGTGGAAGACGATGCGTAATGATATCATCCAGTTTCACTTTTCCTTCTACAACATATTTCAGCAGTTCATCGATGTATTTATGGGCTGGTGCCTGACCCCCTTTAATGATAATCCCTTTGTCAAAGAACTGCCCGATCGGGAAATTATCATAAGTCGTGGGATATACTCCCAGCACTGAAACGGTACCTCCGCGGCGGACGGCGCTCATGCAGGTTTCCAAAACTTTGGGTGATCCTTTTTCCAGGTTGATGACTGCTTTGGCTTTGTCCAGAAAACTTCTGTCTGGTTCAAAACCAACGGCGTCGACACAAAGATCCGCTCCCCGGTTATTCGTTGCAGCCCGAATGGTCTCTACGACCTCCTTTCCATCCCCCGTCCACAAAATGGTCTCCACGTTAGCTGCTGTTTTTGCTTTATCAAGCCGGTACTGCAGCGTGTCAACGATAAATACCCGACCGGCTCCTTTTAACCAGGCAGATTTGGCGGCCATGATTCCGACCGGTCCGGATCCAAAAATGGCTACGGTTTCTCCGCCTTTGAGTTCTCCCCAATCGATGCCTGTGTATCCGGTTGGAAATATATCGGTAAGAAATAGAACCTCTTCGTCGGTCAGGTTGTCCGGAACTATACGCGGACCATAGTCGGCATATGGAACACGCACGTACTCTGCCTGTCCGCCATCATATCCGCCATAGAGATCCGTATAGCCGAATAAAGCCCCTCCTTTCTGATCCATAAGACCACCTTCCGGTCCATATTTCTCAGGATTAGAATTTTCGCAGTGGCCTGGCAGGTGGTGATTACAGAAAAAGCAGTGACCGCAGGCTATTGGAAAAGGAACAACCACGCGGTCGCCTCTTTTTAAGTTGGTGACGGCTTTCCCCGTTTCTTCTACAATTCCCATAAACTCGTGACCAAGGGTCATGGGTCTGGGTTGGGGAATCCCTCCTGAATAAATATGCAGGTCTGATCCGCAAATGGCGGTTGCGGTGACCTTTAAAATAATGTCCCTGTCTGTCTGTATGGTCGGATCGTCTACGGTGTCATACTCGACGCTCTTCGGTCCGTGAATTCTGGCAGCTTTCATTTGTAATGGTTTAAATGGTGATAATTAGTCTTCTTTGGATACGGGTTCCTGCTCTTTAGCTACTTTATCCGCGATAGCCGTGTCTGGGATAATATTAGACATGGCGGTCTGGATCTTATTTTTCCAGCCGGATACTACCTTATCCTTTCCAGCCATGAGGGCTTCATAGCCGTCCCTAGCGACCTTAGCCGGATCGGCCATTTTAGACTTATCCTGAACGGCCTTGGAGTAAAGCATATCAGCTTTATTAAAAAAGTCGGTATCGGTTACCCCGGGCTGGAGGGCGGTAATGGTCACATCCGTGTCTTTGACTTCATTTATTAGGGCTTCGGTCAGGGATAAAACATAGGCTTTAGTTGCGTGGTAAACCGCCTGGTAGGGGCCCGGCGTTTCTGAGGCAATGGAGGCAAGCTGAAGAATTTTACCCCTGTTTTTGGCCACCATTTCCTTTAAAAAAAGATGGGTAAGCGTCGTCAGGGAAGCAATGTTGAGTTGAATGAGCTGTAGATAGCGGCTGATATCGTTTTCCACGAACAGGCCGTATTGTCCCTGACCGGCATCGTTGACCAGGACATCTACCTCAAGCCGCTGGTTTTTCACTTCCTGGTATAATTCCGCGGCTGCGCGCGGTTCAAAGAGATCTTTTGAAATGGCTATTACATCGATTCCCAATCCTGAAAGCGCCTGTTTTTTAGCACTTAATTCTGAGTGGGTCCTGGCAACCAAAATCAGGTTGTGTCCCATGGACCCAAACAGTTTGGCCAGTTCGTATCCAATACCACTGGTCCCACCCGTAATGAGGGTATACGTCTTATCACGTTGCATACAAAATGGTTTATTTGATAAAATGGAGTTGAACCATTCGATGTTCAAAGCATATGCCAGCGAGCCAGGCAGGATTGGGTAAAAAAATACACCCGTTGGCATGTCTATTGTATTTATGTTGGCAATGAAAAGTAAGTTGTGGGTAGCCAGCCTGAGTTTACTTGTACTGACTTCCTGCGAGAGCTTAAAGGAGTCTTCCAAGTACCAATTTGTGGAGGGATACTACAAGGTGAAAGTAAAGGGCAGAACGGAGAAATTATATGTACTGACAGGCAGTGATACGATAAAAGCGTATATGGCCAGGGATATCCAGAGAGAAAAAATCGATACGACGCATGCTTTATTGTTTGCTTTTCCGCCGCTTCGTCCCAATAACTTTTCTACGACCAGCTTTACCCGTAATACGCTGGATTTTGATATCCTGACCATTCTATTTAAATACCGGTTTCCGGTGAAGGGATTTCCGCCCCAGTTAAATGCCAGTTTTAACGGGGCACTTTACCTAGGATACCGTACGGATGTGTACAAGCTTTCTTATAAATCGACGCCTATGCGGTATATGAAAAGATCAGTCACGCATTATGGCTATAGTGTCGGATTTTTTTCAGGCCTAGGCACAGCCCGGATTGATGAATATGATACAGAAGGGGCCCTCAATTATGAATACGATGGTTTGGTGAATTTAACAGGGGTTGCCATTATTGCGGCGCTTGATAAGCTTACCGCAGGACTGACCATTGGTGTTGATCATTTACTGGATAAAAACAGCTCGTTCTGGATTAATAATGGGAAACCCTGGATCGGCATTAGCCTCGGTCTGAATCTGAATTAGTAATCTCTATTTTTAATATAACCTTTTTAAATATGAAACAGCAAGAATCCCATTCAGCGAGTTTATCTGAAAGATTTGCCATTGGCGTTACAAAGGCAACCGGTAGTACGGCGGCCTTTATCCTGGCATTTTTTATAGTTTTGGTCTGGGCGGTTTCAGGTCCTTTCTTTCACTATTCTGAAAATTGGCAACTGGTCATTAATACGGGAACCACGATCATTACATTCCTTATGGTTTTCCTGATTCAGAAAGCACAGAATAAGGATTCTTTGGCCATCCAGTTGAAACTCAATGAGCTGGTCGCAGCGCATGAATTTGCCAGTAACCGGCTGGTAAACGTTGAAAATATGTCGGAGGAAGATCTAAAAGTCATACAGAGATACTACGCCTCTTTAAGTAAAAAGACAAAGAAAGAAGAGAGCCTCCAACAGTCTCACTCTATCGATGAAGCCGAAAATATGAGCGCATTAAAGAGAGATAGGGAGGATGATATTATTGATGACCTGAGAAATGAGCGAAAAAATAATAGGTGATCCGGTCCGACAATTGAATAATTTTTAAAAACTATGACAATGGCAACAAAAAAGGAATTTGTAGATGGTAAACCTGCTCCGGTTACACCGGATTCTAAAGACCAAAAAGTTCAGGATCTTACTCCCGGCCAGAATATTTTAAGTGAAGATCAGGACTACGACGAAAATGAGCATAGCGATGATATAGCTGCCTTTAAAAAAGAGACAGGCGTGAATAAGGACGAAAAGCGCTAAATATCACAATTTCAAGGAAATGGTAACAAAAAAATATCAGCATTTAGACGAATGTGAAGATGATTTCTTAGAAATACTAAAATATCTGAAGCTGAGAGAGTTGATTTGCTCTTGGCAGATGTTTTGCACGACTTTAAAAAAAATACAACATGAAAAATTCTGGAATCTTATTTTCGGCGATGATCGCAATGACATTGCTAACTGCCTGTGGTAATGGCGGAGGCTCGGATGCTAAAGCAACTGCCGATAGCGCAAATAAGGCAAATATCGATAGTTCTAAGTTAAGAGACACATCCGCTGCTCAGCCGGTTCATATGGCGGATTTAAAACAAGACGCGGAATTTGCTGTTTCAGCGGCTGACGGCGGCATGTTGGAAGTTGCACTTGGTAAACTTGCCTTAAAAAAGGCTACAAGCGCGGCTGTTAAAAATTTTGCATCACAAATGATAGCCGATCACACAAAGGCTAATTTGGAATTAAAGGCACTTGCCGCAGAAAAGCACCTTGTTATTCCTGCCACAATGAGCGATAAGTGTCAGAAGGTACTCAGTGATCTGGGAGAAAAGAATGGCAAGGATTTCAATAAGGATTACGCTGAGATAATGGTCAAAGACCATAAGGAAACCATTGATTTATTTAAAAAGGAAGCAACAGACGGCAATGATGCTCAGGTAAATACTTGGGCTAAAAGCACGCTTCCTACACTTGAACATCATTTGATGATGGCTGAAGAATTGCAAAAAACTGTTGATAAGTAATTGGTTAAATAATAAACCATAGTCACCACTAAGATTATCTGATACATTTTACGTTCTTTCTTTTTAGTGGTGACTATGGATTTTTGTTTTGCGCATTTTCATGAGTCGCTGGGCGACTCGACTACCGGAGCAATTGCCTTGGCTTTTGCGGTATGAATTACTTTGCGTATATGGTTCTGACTATTACCGGGATGAATCGGTCCTACCGGATTATATGATTCGTCGTTGCGGGAATCTTTTTTAAAAAACAAGTACCAAATGCCCGCGCTAACGACTGCAAGACTTCCCAAAATTGCGAATTTAGTTTTCATTTTATATTAATTTAATGACTGAAGATATTTATTTGCTTAGTATACGTTCAGATGGCTGTTCTTGATTGAGGGGGAATGGTTTCAGTCCCTGCGTGCTGGGTCCGGTGAGTATTCGACCATCAATTCCGTAGCGCGCGCCGTGACAGGGACAATCCCAGCTTTTCTCCGTTTGATTCCATTTTACTATGCATTTGAGGTGGGTACATACGGGATGCAATGATGACACCTGCCCATTTTTATTCTTATAAATGGCGACTGAATGCTTTTCGTATTTAACCAGTTTACCATAGTCATTTGGAATTTCATTAAGCGAATCCAAGGGGGGTTGATTAAAGCGGTCACCGATCAGAGATGTGACCACATCGGTGTTTTCTTTTATGAATGACGTGAAGCCGGCAATGGGTTTTACCCGCGATGGAGAGAGCACATCGTTATAGAGTATCTTATTTTCTGTAAACAGGCTTTTAAAATAATTTGCAGAGATATGACTGTAAGTCATCCCATTGCCGCCGAAACCGGTAGCAACAAAAATATTTTTCTCGGCGCCCGGTAAATGTCCAATATAAGCAAGACCGTCAGTTGGCTCAAAGTATTGAGATGACCATCTGAACCCGATCTTTTTTATTTTAAAAATTTTCCGCAAATGATCTTCGAGCCGTACAAAAGGAAGTTCTGTATTTTCTTCATGCCCGGTTTTATGGTCTTCGCCACCTGCGATCAGCCATTTTTTCCCATTGGTCTCATGGGTGCGGTAATAATGATATGGATCCATCATATCATAGGCAGGACTTTTGGGATAGTCGCCGCCTTCTAGTTCTACTCCCAGAACATAACTTCTATAGGGAGCACACCTCAAATGAAGGAGATTAATTCCAGGAGGAATATGCGTGGCATAAATCAACTTTTTAGATTTTAAGAGTCCAAAAGGTGAATGAACCTCTAATATTTCACCGGAATTTACCTTATCTACAAAACAGGATTCAAGGATTACACCTCCTAAAGCTTCAAACTTTTTGGCAAGCGCCATAACATATTTAACTGGATGAATTTGGCCCTGACCGGTATAAGCAACCGCTTTGATGAAAGAAGTAGGTATCGGAATACTTGTTACATATTCTATGGGGATCCCGGCTCGCACCGTTGCGTCGAAGATTTTCTTAAGTTCTTCCGCCTGCTTTTCGTCTTGGGCAAAAAGGACACCGTTGCCTTCAGCATAGTCACAATCGATCTGAAGCGACGCTATATTATCTTGATATAATTTCAGCGCTTCGATGGCAGCTTTGGCCATTTGCCCCGCTCCTTCCTTTCCAAAATCAGATTCTATTTCTGCATAGGTTTTATCAAAGAAGTTATTTAGATGTGCTGTTGTGCCCCCGGACGTACCGAAACAAAGGTTTCTGGCTTCTGCAATCAGGCATTTCTGACCCGCCCTTTGCAGTTCCAGGGCAGTTGTAACTCCCGTAATTCCGCCACCCACTATAATTACGTCAAAAACTTCATTCAAATTTGAGGGTTTTGAAGGAGTAAAAGCAGGGACGTCAGACTGCCAAAGGCTTTGATTATCGCCGTCACGTTTCATAAAGATTTCGTTTCGTTGAGGTTGGAGCATCGCTATCGCCTACAATCTCCTTTCAAAGCGTATGCCATCACTGGAACTAGATTTCACAATATTGCGGACGTTTTTCTACAGAAGTAGTCCTATATGATGAGTAAACTTACTGGTCAAATAAAATAGCTTGGCCTGAAATATGCCCATAAAAAGTATGATTCAGCCGAAAAACATTCAGTTTACTCAGCTTATTAAAGCCGGAGGGCGGTTACGTGAGTTTAATTTCCGGAAAAGCCAGGGTTTGAGGGATCCCATGTTCACGATTGATGTAGCAAGCGAATCCGGTGGCCGTCACTATATTTTATTCAGGCAACGAAAAGAGAAATGGACACTGGAAAACAAAGAATTGATTTCCTGGGTTGAAGAAATACTACCACAACTTGAGGACATTATTCAGGAATATAAATAATAGAAGCAGAGCAGACTTTAATTCTGCAAGCGTTTTGTATAGGGTTTATGCGGAGCATAGATATATCCCATTGAGTAACAATTAAAAAACTGTTTATATGCCCTGGTATAACGGCGATTATCCGCCATCTTATAAAAATCAGCCTGTAAAACTGCGAAGAAAGGCGGTCGAAATCGCCAACGAATTGTTAGGTCAGGGGTTAGATGAAGGAATTGCCATAGCTACCGGACTCAAGCGTGCACGGACTATAATTTCTAAAGAACATCCTCAAGTGTCTAAGAAACAAAATGTAAAGCTGAAACCTGCCAGCAGAACATCGCACAGTAAAAATGAGGAAAAGTTATATCGGAAAATCTACGAAGAATACCAAGATTTTCAACTGAAGAAGCGCCAGTACGTTAAAGCATTGCATCTATTTCATGATCACACGGTTGATTATAATGACGTGATAGACAAATTACCGGTAAAGGAAATGGACAATTGGCGAAAGGAATTCCTAGAGCACGAAAGGGAATTTCATGATGTTATGGACTCCTTTGACCGGTCGTTAGACAGCTATTCAGCTATGCTTAAAAAACTAAAGCCAAAACTAGTAAATCCCGCAACGTTCTCCTGGAGGAAAAAATCGCTCATCATTCAAATCATTGATGACGAACTTAAAATAACGGAAAATAAAAGACCGGACTAACAGTCCGGTCTTAGCAGTATTCTCGCACAGTCAATCCCACTAAAGAATTCGTCTAATAATCGTTTGTGCTCCGTACAGCATCGGCGGCTTCACTGGCCACGTTTTTACCTTTTCCTACTAAGTCTTTGCCCTTCGATACAACATCGTTTACCTGATCAAGGGCCTGGTCTTTCATGTCCTCAAAACCTTCCTTTAGTTTACGCCAGGTTTCCGATCCCTTATCAGGGGCAATCAGGAGGCCAATGGCCACGCCTGCCAAAATTAGATAGAATGCCTTTTTCATAGTTTTTTTAAAAATTAGAGGGCAAATCTCAGGCCTGCACCGGTGGCCTGCCAATTGATATAATCTTAACAATCCGAAAGCTCATTTATGCGTATATGTAGGTGAGGCTCTATTAAACTTAAAAATGAAATGAAAAAGTCCGTACTGGTGATCGATGATGAAAACGATCTGTGTGATTTGATAACGATGGTTTTGAACAAAGAGGGTTTTTTGGTTTCTTGTGCACACAGCTTGGCAGAAGCAACGGAAATGTTACCTACCCGTCCCGATATTGTTTTGCTGGATAACAACCTTCCTGACGGGACAGGCCTTGACTACCTCCAGATGCATCCTATAGAGTTTATGAATAGTTATGTTGTGATGATATCAGCTGATCCCAGTAAAGAACTTCAAAAGAGGGCGTCATACGAAGGAATTCAAGATTTCCTGGCAAAGCCTTTTTCGATGTCCAGGATGAAAGAGATATTAAAGGGAGTCAATTAAGTTCATTGTTGTTCTTTTTCTTATACAATACAGCGAAAAAGGCGATTGCCGCGTTGATGAGCGCACCCAGTGAATTGGACAATAAAATGATAAAATCTTTTTTCAGAATACCGTAATATATCCAGCCACATAAGCCGAGGAAAAGGATGCTGATCCACAACAGGGAAATATTTTCCGCTTTTTTGGTTTTGACAATCTTTATCAGTTGCGGGACGGCTGCCAGGGTCGTCATTATACTTGCGCCCAGGCCGATGGCTGTTTGATTCTCCATTCACCTTAGATGGCAAAGGAAGTGCCCGCCATGGCAGAACACTGGGATAGGTATTGATTTTGAATAGGGTAGGAGATTATCCAAAACAATAAAATTTATTAGCGATGTTATCTGAAAATATCTCTTTTGCGGAGAAATTTCTTGTTGAAGCTTTGAGCGAATATGAAGGGAATGGTACCCGGTACGAACCTGCTGACCGGCAGGCTCTGATAGACTTAATTAACGAACTGCATGATCTAAGGACTCGTCTGACCTTGTTTATGGCCAACCTCCCGTATTTAGATCATCATCCCATTGACACGTCTATCGAGTCGAAGTCAGGACCGATAATGGTAGCCGATATATTCGAGGTTTTAGACCGGGGTAAATATATTTCACCGGCGGGGCCCATAATCCATAGTGTTGCTTATCAATCACTGAAGAAAATATTTGAAAATACTGCACTTTCGGTCATTGAAGCCCAGCATCTTTTGCACCGGGAAAAAAGCAATTGATGGTAAATACTCTTTGACGGCTTAGTTACTTAATAGTCTGAAGAACCTTTTCCATGTCGATGCCCTTTTCCAGAACCGGTTTAAAAATATCGCCCCGTTCCCGGATCAACGCCAGGGCATTCAGCATATTGAACTGAGACATTTTAAGTCCCTTTTTAATTTCCGTCCAGTCCAGCGGCATGGAGATAGTTGCACCCGGTTTTGGCCGAACAGAATAGGGTGATGCCAGGGTGGCTTTTGGCCTGTTTTGTAAAAAATCTACATAAATTTTCTCTTTCCTTTTTACAGTCATTCGTTCAATGCTCGTGATATCTGGAAGGCGGTTATGGACTTCACTTGCGATGATTTGGGCAAAAATTTGAGATTCCTCATAGGTATATTGAGCCCCTAAGGGGATGTAGATATGGATCCCGGTGGAGCCGGAGGTTTTGGGATAGGAGGGAATAGCCATTTCGTCCAGCACCTTCCTGCAAACAAGAGCGGTTTTAATAACCTGTTCAAAATTGTTTTTGTCTGAAGGATCCAGGTCGATGATGCACCAATCCGGATGGTCGGGATTATCAATCCGGCTATTCCATGGATTCATTTCAATGGCACCGAGGTTTGCCATCCAGAGAATACTGGCTTCGTCTTCCACGACGAGAAAATTTTTGTTTTCACCGTTTGCATGATAAGGAAACTGTTTAACCCAGGGAGGTGCGGTAGCCGTCACATCTTTGTGATAAAAACTTTCTCCGTTGATCCCATTTGGGAACCGGTTCAGGGACTGCGGCCGATCTTTGAGGTAAGGCAGGATATAGGGGGAAACCTGATAATAATAATTCAGCAGTTGTCTTTTCGTATACTTTTCTTTGGGCCAGTATAACTTGCTTAGGTGTTTAAATGTCAGGTCGTGACCGTTGACTTTTATTTCCTGCGTTTCATCCTTGTCGTTAAGTATCGGTGCTAATTTAGTTTTCGAAACATTAGTACGCTTAGCTGGTGTCTTAGCTTTTTTAGGCATTTGCTTTTCTTCTTTTACTATCGCGACTTTTCCGGCCTTTGGTTTTGCGGAACTACTTCTGTTACTCTTCCATTCGGCTGCTTTCGGATCCGCCGCCATTTTTTCCAAGGTTTTTCCGGAAACAACAGACTTGTCTTTGGTTGTGATATCTGTATCCAGTGCATATTTATCGCGATGTTTGATCAGTAGCCAGTGGTTTTCTCCCCGACCTGCTGTTTTGACTAAAGCAAACTCTCCTTTCAATTTTTTTCCTTTCATCGAAAATTTCAAGGAACCGGCATAGAGTTGTTTCAGCAAAATCTTTTCTGCTTCCTTTTTTGATTTTGTTTTTTCCAAGGGCTCATATGTCCCCTGGTCCCAAATAATAACGGTTCCTGCGCCATAATTACCTTTTGGAATAATACCTTCGAAATCCTTATAATCGTAAGGATGGTCTTCGACCATCATCGCCAGGTGTTTTATTGCCGGGTCCATGGACGGTCCTTTTGGGACTGCCCAGCTTTTTAAGACGCCATCCATTTCAAGGCGAAAATCGTAATGCAGGTGAGAAGCTGCATGTTTCTGAATAACAAAAACAAGTTTCGAGTCAGAAGCTTTGCCACCGGTAGGCTCAGGGGTATCACTGAAACTCCTTTTTTCTTTATACTTCTCGAGTGCCATAAAATAACTATTTGTATTTCAATATTCTATATACTGTAAAGTATCCGGGGAAAATGATACAAGTATCATACCCCCGGCACGATTTTCTGATAAACAACGACATGAATGATTTCGTCATAGATTTTACGTTTCGGGGAGCAGCCTACAAAGGTCTCGTAACACCTTATGGCGGAGATGATCACGCGGGTTACGGGGTCAAACTGGAAAGTGAAAACCAGGAAACCTATCTGAATATTGTTGCGACTCCTTGCGGTGTCGGCAAAATGGATTGGTGTTTTAAAGAGGAAGAGCGACAAGTAGAATACGATCAAGATCTTTTAAGGGAGATCGGTGAGGCTATTGAGAAATTCCAGGCACAGTCCAGTTGATTTTCTTCCACAGTTTATTAGGTAATCAGGCAGGCCAAGGCAGCAATAGTTGGCACTTCTTTTTCACCCATTTTGTTATTCATTAATATAAAAACGATTTTATGCCACAATCAAATCAGGGTGGGGCTAACCGTGGGAACGGTTCCACCAGCAAACAATCTACGGATCAACAAAGATCGGGAAGTTCTGAAAAAGGAAAACAAGGCCAATCTAATCAGGGTACACAGACAGAGAAGGGGAAAGAGGATATGCATAAAGCTAAGACAGGCAGTCAGAGAACAAATTCGGACAATAACAGCTCTGGAGGTGAAGATCAGGAATAACCGGTTTGTCAGGGCAGTTTAATAAGGGGTGGGGGCAACCTCACCTTTTTTTTTGCTGGCTAGCGATCTAAATTGTTATGGGTTGAGTTCTCCCAATGGCGGCAAGTCTGCCCAGTCCCAGAACTCATTTTTAAGTTTATCATCCGGTCTGCCTTTCGGACTCCGGATGGTAAATACGGGCGTATAGAGTAGCTGATCGGAAGGCATTTCAAAGTCAAGGATCTGTTTGTACGTTTCGGTGTCAAGTTCTTTTGAGCCAATCCACAGATCAGCCATTGCGCGGGGTAGGAACAAGGGCATCCTGTTTTTGTTATCACCATCATTATGGATATTGGCCATGACTGAATTAGCAGCCCTCGTAATGAGGGTAAACGTAAAGCGCTTCAGCATTTCGCCGGTCTGCGTATCAGGCAGTTCGGTAACTGAAAATAATCCAGGCAGAAAGAACATGGGTTGACCCTTTACCTGGATGAAGTACGGCACTTTTTTCTTCCACCCTTTTACTGCCCGATGTTCATAGATGCCGTTTACGGGTATCAGACAGCGCCTATTCTTAATTTTATTCCAGTAACTTTTAGTGTCATCGAGTATCCGTTCGCTCCGGGCATTGAGCATCGAAGCCCGTTGTTTTAAAAACAGGGTCTCTTCCTTGACATAGAAAGGGATACAGCCCCATTCCATGGCTCGGCAAAGCAGTTTGCCTTCATGGGTTCGGTATATGATGGGGTGGTCGCCGTAACTATGTCCCATAATATGGACGCCTGCATCAAAGTTGAGTTCCAGTTGTGAATGAAAGGTCAGTTCCGGAAAGTAATCTGCCAGTTCCTTTACTTTCACGGTGTAGGAAATATCGTAACACATGCCTGAGGAATTTATTGGTATATTATTCAAAAACCTTGCTAACCGATTGAAATTCAAATATTATAACCCATATGTATCTTTCGGGCACCTATAAAGGAAACGCTGGCATGACAATTTAATTTCATGGACTGATTAAAGATGTTTTATGGAACAAATGAAGATAGCTAAGGATGCAATTGTCGAAATAAATTATGAAGATCAGGAATTGCCGTCCTTCGTACAGCAATTTAAACCGACAGTGTTTCGTGAAGGCAATGCTTTTTGTGTGATTTTGGGCCCCGATCCGCAGGCCGGTATTTTCGGTTGCGGACATACGCTTAACGATGCATTAAAAGACTGGGATAATCATTTATCCGATGAAATTGGCAACCCAACGGAAGGCAATGAAACCACACGGTATATTCTGGATAATTTAAATACTTTTTAATCAATTATCACCCTTTGAAAAAAAGAGCGTTGCCAAAAATAACCCTAGATAAACTTATCAGTCTCGGCAGGAAGTCGAAAATTCCATCGTCCACCGAGCCTATGCTGTGTACGTTAACCAAGGAAGTCATCGAGGATTCGAAATATGTGTACGAATTAAAATGGGATGGTTATAGGATCATATCTTCAGCAAACAAAGGCAAGGTGAGAATGGATTCCAGAAGCTCCCTGGATTACACCCATAAATATCCGGTCGTCGCCAAAGCCATAGCCGCCTTAAAAAGGGATGTTGTTTTGGATGGTGAGGTTGTTGTGTTTAATGAAGATGGTCTACCCGATTTTGATGCACTACAGAAGTATGATGGTCACGATTCACCGATTTCCTATTGTGTTTTTGATATATTATGGCTGGATGGTTACGATCTAAAGGAATTACCGCTAATACAAAGAAAACACGTCCTTGAGTTATTATTAAAGGGCAATAAGGTTTTGCGTTACAGTGATTCTTTTGACGATGGCCAGGTGTTATATGATTGGGTGATTGAAAAAAATATGGAGGGTATTGTTGCCAAATTACGGGAGAGTTGCTATGTGCCAGGGCAGCGCGGTGATAGTTGGCTAAAGACGCCGACGAGAAAAAGGCAGGAATTTGTAATCGGCGGATGGGCAGAGTCTGATAAAAGTCGCTCTTTCAGATCATTGTTATTTGGCGCTTATAACAATGGTAAACTAGAATGGATAGGAAGGTCAGGGGGAGGATATAAAGAAAAGGAAATGCCGGGAATACTAAAGCAACTCAAAGCATTGGAAATCGACAAATCCCCCTTTAACAATAAGATTCTGGATACGAAGGGAGCTAAAATGCATTTTGTCAAACCGAAACTCGTGGCCAATTTCGAATTTGCCACCTGGACAAAAAGTGGCCGTATCCGCAAACCCGCCACTTTTTTAGGATTTAGAAAAGATAAAAAACCGGCAGACGTTGTCCGGGAAATTCCGAAATCAGTCTCGGTTATTGAAGAGGAAATAATCGCGAAAAAAAAACCACTGAAAGCAGCCGAAAAAGCAAAAAAAAAACTTTATCAGGGAGTAACTGGTTAAAAATTGAACAGACAAAAATATCCCGCTGCCAGGATTTTGAGATCGGCGATTGTTCGATTCAACTAAGCGATGTCGAAAGATCAATTTGGAAGGGTGTTACAAAAGCTGATCTCATTACCTATTACCATGAAATTTCTGGCCTTATACTTCCATATCTAGCTGAACGACCTCAAAGTTTGCATGTCAAGCCGCTCAGCGCACATGTGCCCGGATTTTATATAAAGGATATGGAAGGGCGGCAACCAGAATGTGGCTCTATTTTTTCAGACAAGCGGCGTCACGAGTCCAAGGGAAAAAGGAGTCAGATAGATTATTTGGTTTGCAATAACGAAGTAACGCTTCTTTGGATGATTAATCTGGGTTGTATTGATATCAATCCCTGGAATAGCCGCATGGGTTCGCCGGAACGCCCGGACTTTATCGCTATTGATCTGGATCCTTCAGAGGCGGATGGAAATGAAAGGAACCGGTCTAAGTTGCTGGATACCGCTATGGCAACTAAAGATTATTGTGATAAAAATAAATTAAAAGCTTTTGTAAAAACATCTGGCAAAACAGGAATACATTTTTTCATCCCCTGTTCCGGCTTTTCCAACCCTGAGGTTCGTCTTTTTGCAGAAAGAATATGCCGGGAAATTCACGAAACCGCGCCTGGTTCATCTACTATCGAAAATTCTATTGCCGCCAGGGGAAATAAAGTATATATTGATCCGTCACAGAATGATTATGCCGATACCCTGGCCGCTGTTTATTGCGTCAGGCCGGCCCATGTGCCAACTGTTTCCACACCGCTCGAATGGAAGGAAATCAATCAAAAACTAGATCCGCATTCTTTTATCATCCATAATATTCTGGGACGAGTGGAGAAAAAGGGAGATCTTTTTTCCGGCCTATTGGAAAAGAAGTGGGCATTGGGAAACAACAAAATACTCGCTCAATTTTAATTATTTCCAGCCATCATGAAATTAAACAGCGGCTGGAAGCTTTACAGTCTTGGCAAATGATCTTTGTATTTATTTGTCTAACAAAAAGGTGGTTTTGAGACCAAATGATTTAGCCGTTCGATCAACTCTTCTGTAGGGGGCTTTTGAGTACGTGTTGAATTTCCAGGTCGTCAAAAATAGAAAGCGACCAATCACCCGTATTTCCATTTGATTTGTTAACCTGTTGAATTTCAGATAGTTTCATAATCGATTATAGTTTTATAAACCGAGTTCAAATCTTATACCCAAGTAAAAATTCGCTGAAGGACCGTAAAAATGAAGGTGAGGGCATACCATTTGCCATCTTGGTTTGAATCAACCATTTAAATATGAAAGTCTCTACTACGGATCCAGAAGACAAGGACGTTCTCAACGTGATCATTGAGACTCCCCGGGGGAGCCAAAACAAATTTGCCTATGACGAAGAAGTGAAAACTTTTCGGCTGAAAAAGACACTTCCTTTGGGCACGGTATTTCCCTTCGACTTCGGGTTCATACCCGAGACCAAAGGGGCGGATGGCGACCCTTTGGATATACTAATCATTATGGAGGAGCCGGTATTTCCGGGGTGTCTGATTCAGACAAGGTTACTGGGGATATTGGAGGCGGAACAAAAGGAGAAAGATGGCAAGAAGATGCGCAATGACCGGCTGGTAGGGGTATCTGAATGTTCCGTCCTTTTTAAGGGGATCAAACGCATCGACGACCTGAATAAATCCATGGTAAAGGAGATAGAAAATTTTTTCATAGACTATAATAAACATGAAGGCAAAAAGTTCAAGCCTTTGGGATGGAAAGGACGTAAAAAAGCTTTAGCAGCCATTATGGGCCAAAAAGCGTAAAACCGGAGTGCATATGAGTGTTGAATGATTTCAACATTTTACGAAGAATAAAAAAAGAGGCGGGATAAAACCCGCCTCCTCACCGAACACTTATTTTTACTGAATTTCCACTGATCTGGAAATTTTTTGTGCATGCTCTTTCTTTGGTAACTGGAGGTATAAAACTCCATTTTCATAACGGGCTGTAATTTTAGCAGGATCTACCGTATCGCCCATGGAAAAGCTGCGGCTGAAAGCCTGGATTTTATATTCTTCCCTACCCAACCTTCTTGTTTGTTTTCTTGTTTATTTTCTGATTTGTTATCAAAAGAAACAGTGAGCATATCACCTTCGATATTCAAATGGAAGTCTTGCTTCCTTAAACCCGGAGCATATAGTTCCATTTCGAAGGTCTTATCTGTTTCTTTAATATTGACAGGAACATTTCCCAGACCCTGACTCTTGTTAGCTAAGCTTGGGGTCCAAAATTCATCGTCAAAAAACCGGTTTAAATTGTTCTGGAAGATTTGATCAACAACACTTCCAAAAGTTGCAGGCTGACGGCCATTGTCGCGTTTGATGATGTTGTTCATAAAATTTAATTTAAAGGTTTAATAATTAATTTTTAAGATTGAACACAAAGGGAAATATCAATCTGAATGCCATTTGGCCAAACCTTGAAAAATTGGCAGTTAGCGCGTATGTCACTTGGTAATCCGGGAAATATTTTCATGAAATATTTTCAGTTTGCTCTTTTGTGCTTCAACCAAGCTTCAATTTTACTTAACGGAAGGGCGTTCCAAGTCATTGCAGTGGTTAAGCCCCCTTTTCTGGCAGCCGATATTCCCCAGCGTATATTGTCAATTTCTGAAATGCTGTGTGCGTCCGGGTTGATGGAGATCATTACGCCTTTTTTTAATGCATACGGGATGTGAGACCAGTCCATATCAAGCCGGTATGGATTAGCATTTATTTCTATAACTACACCGTTCGCTGCGCAGGCATCGATTACTTTTTTGATATTAGCCGGATAACCCGGGCGTATTAAGAGTTGCCTGCCGGTCATATGACCGAGGATGGTTGTGTAGGGATTTTCAATCGCTTTTATTAGCCTGGCGGTCGCTTTTTCTTCCGTCATCTTTAGCTGTTGATGAATGGAGATGATGACCATGTCAAACTTTTGTAATAAGGCAGCATCATAATCCAAATCGCCGGAAACGAGTATATCGCATTCTATGCTTTTAAAAATTTTAAACGGGGAAAGCTTTATGTTTAGTTTACCAATCGCTGCTAGTTGGCGTAAAACTTTTTCTTCTTTCAAGCCCCCTGCATAATGGGCATTTTTCGAGTGGTCGGAGATTACGACGTATTCGAAATTTTTAACTTTGCAGGCATTGACGAAATCGTCCAAACAGTCCACACCGTCACTCCAATCGGTATGGTTATGTACCACGCCTTTGATATCCCCGGTTTGTACCAGTGCACTTTTGGATTTAGCAAACTGCCACTCAGCCAAATTTTCCCTCAGTTCAGGGATTATAAAGGGCAAATTCGCTTTTTGATAAATATCGGCTTCTGAAGCGAGCGACTCAAGTATTTCTTTATTTGTTTTTATTTTATTTAAAACAGTTTGGACGTGTTCGGCACTTCCGGTGAGTTCGAAGAGACGGTAAAAATACTTCGGTTTAGGTACATGGTAAATACGGACTGGTATCTCACTAAGTGTATGAGCTGTAGTTATATCTTTTCGGCTTGTTTGAATTACAAGGTATTTATTGAGGTTTTTACCGCTTAAGGTGTTGGCGGTAAGAGTCGTTACTATATCTATACCGGAAAGGACCACGGAATGGCGCCTGGCATCACTGCATAAGCTTACCAACGAATTTTTGAATATCTTTTTCAGATACTCGATCAATAGTTCAGCTTCCTCGGCAATGGTTGCATAGTGGAACATGGACTGGCGGTCATTGTAAGATTCAATTGCGCTGATAATATTGGTTTCGGTTTTTTTGCCAAATCCTGGGATCGCAAAGAGTTTATCCTCTTTACAGGCAGCAAGCAGACCGTCTATGGTATCGATCTTGGCTTTCTTCCATATTAGCGAAAGTTTTTTTCCTCCAAGGCCTTTTATTCGCATCATTTCAAAGAGGCCTGCGGGTGTTAATTGAATTAAGTTTTCTAATTCCTGAAGCGACTCGTTTTTATTTAATTCAACGAGAGATTTGATTATTTCGGATCGAAAGGATTTGGAAAGATCGGTTTTGCTTAAGGTTAGGACTGGCGTATCCATATTTTTCAACCGGTAAGCTGCCCCTGAAAAAACATGCGCTTTTTTCTCGCTTCCTTCATGTAAAAGGAGCAACTCGGCGTATAAATTAAACAACCGGCTGATTTCACGGTTAGATAACACGGGTTAATGCTTTAAAATTTGCAATGTCCGGCTATCTTCCCTTCCATTAAAATATTTTGTCAGGACATTTTTAAATATGGGATTCACATTCGGTATCTGAGAGAATAGCGTCATTGACGAAAATAATTTTAAATCGTCCGGATTTCCAAAAATTTCGTCTGCGTCTTTGAAATCCAATTTTAATAGTAAATCGCAGATGCTGATTAAACGACTACCGAGTACCGGATGACCTAGAAATAAGGTGGCTTCCCGTAGATCGGTGAGAGCATAATAAATCGATGTCTCACTATGCCCAAGCCCTGCAATTTGAGGGAAAACGAACCACATCCAATGGCTTTGTTTGCGACCTTTAGCAACTTCTGAGTATGCGGTTGCAAATATATTTTTCTGTGAATCGACGAATCGTTGCAGGTTATAATTTCCTGTCATAAGCTTAAAAAAAAGCAAGCCGGTTGGCTTGCTTTGAATAAAAACAAATTCAAAGGAGCTAAGCCCTTCTGATGACTTTTAACAGAAATAAGACAATAGCGATAACAAGTAGCACATGAATAATTCCACCCGCTGCGTATCCAAAAAAGCCAATGGCCCAAATGATGACCAGGATCACAGCAATTACATACAAAAGATTTCCCATGACTGTTGATTCTAAAGTTTAAAAATGTTGTTTGAAGGCATGGTTTGTAATTACATTTTCATGCCAGCGCCTTCTTATTTCCTGGATTTTTCCTTTTTACCGAGTAATTTTCTTACAGAAATCGAGCGTTTTTCATTTTTAGTGCTTTCTGCGGGGAATCCGGCCTGTTCGTCTGCGTTATCAGGAGCAAAACTTCCTTGTGGATTCGCCGGATTTTTCTCATTATAACCCTTGGGTGACTTTGATTTTGCCATTTTTTTGATGCTTTTTATTAAAACATAAAAATGCATGCCCCGATAGGATTGCCAGGAAGAATTGCACAATCTGGTGAGGAGCCTGTTTTTTACTTTTCCGTCGCGGCAGTCCTTTTGCAACTATGATTTTAGTTAATCACGACGACTATGGATGTAAAAATTATTTCTCCCGATGAGCACGGTCTGATAGATTATTCTTTTGCTGCTATTTTATTAGGCGTCCCTGCCTTGCTTTCTATGGGTAAGAAATCTAAATTTTTTTATAACTTATTGGGTATCAATGTGATTTTATTTAGTAGTTTAACCCGGTACAAGTATCATTTATTGCCAGTTATACCATTAACGGCGCATCGTGTGTTAGATATCGCTACCGTGACCGTCATCGCAGGTAATGCGTTTTCAGGACAAAAAAAGAAAAGGAAAATTAATCTGTTGTTTAGCAGTTTACTTGTGACAACGGGTGTGTTGGCCATATGCATTACAGACTGGAACAGGAGAGCCGTAACCCGATAAACCATCAGCGCAACAGATCATAATTTCAGGAATTGTTTCAGGGTAGCGGCGTTTTTAAGGGCATATCCATGAATATCATTGTTGAAAAAAATCCATATGCGGTGGCCTTTTTCCTCCCAGGCAGTGCATTTGTCGGCATATAGCTCGAGTATATCGGGTTCGTAACTGGTAGCGTAGGATCCGTCAGGTCCGTGAAAGCGGAGATAAATGTCTTTTGCCGTAATAAATTCGCCCATTGGAAACTTTCCGCCCGAATCGGCGATCACGAAACTTATCTTATACCGAGTAAGTAATTTAATGGCTTCTGGTTCAAGCCAGGAGCTGTGCCGGCTTTCAAGGGCAAACTTATAGGTCGGGTAATCACGTTTTAATATTTGAAAGAATTTTTCTGTTCGTTCTTTATGAAACCCCAGTTGAGGGGGTAATTGCACGAGCACAGGTCCCATCATTTTCTTCATGGGTTCAAAAACAGAAAAAAACCTGGACAACGGTTCTTCCGGATCGTGAAGCTTTTTCATTTGGGTGAGATAGCGGCTCATCTTAGGACAAAATTTGAATGTCTTCGGTACCACCGCTGTCCACTTTCGGATCGTATCTGGCTTTGGGAGGCTATAAAAACTGGTGTTGATTTCTGCGCAATTAAAATAGGTCGATAGATGTGTGAGATATTCGGTTGCTTTCATTTTCTCCGGGTAGAAGATATTTTTCCAGTGCTTGTAACTCCAACCGGATGTACCGACGAATATCTTGCGTTCTGCCATTCTGTACTAAGGTAAATAATGGTGCCTACCAGCACCATCGTGTGGCATATGGATTGTATTTGGTCTGATTAAAATTCCCGCTATGTTGTCCTATAGAAAGCTCTTCGCTTCATCTTTTCTTGCAACTTCTGTTATGACAGTATTCGGTTATCTCTATTCGTTCCTTTCCGGTAAGAACTTAAAGGAGCCTAACCTTCTTGGAAAATTAGTCAAACGGGCGATCCCAAAAACTAGTAAAAGGCTTGCTTCTTTATCTGGCTGGGCCGTCCATTATGCGGTTGGGTTATTATTCACTGAGATGTATTTTCAATTTTGGACACGGCTGCCCCAAGAAAGTAATATGAAATCTGGGTTTGTTTTTGGGGCTATTGGAGGTTTAGCCGCTATATTAATTTGGCGAATCACTTTTGGTATTCATCCGAAACCTCCGTCTATTCATTTTACCCGCTTCGCGATTAACCTATTTATCGGTCATATCCTATTCGGGGTCGTGTCTGCTTTGACGAGCGGGTGTTCGGTAAATAAATTTTCAAGTTCCTAGCAAGGCAAAGTTTAAAAATTTTCCAAGTCCATTTTCTTTGACAATAGGTATTGCTCGTCGCGGAATTGTTTTAGGGAAATAATAGACCGTACCAATTAATTCCGAATCAATGAACTGCAGATGATTAAGATTAAAATTATAAGATTGCGTTATTTGTTTGGACCAGCCTGGTTGGATTCTGAGCTGCGCAGCGATTCATTATCCCACCCCTCCTCATTTTCATAATCAGAACCGTCAGATTTCTCCTCACCCTGATGGATTGCCTTTTTCCCCAGTTGGGATGAACCTTGCCCGAAATTGGAGCCCCCTTGCGTAGTAGAACCCGGATGTATTTCGGCCCGAGAAGGTTTTCCTTCCTGAACGGGTCTTTCCTTATTTTCCATGATTTTCTTTATTAGTAAAGTTCAATTCTCATGCCTGTGCCCAAATAAGGGCGTTTCATCAATAACGGATATTCAATGGTAAAGGTGGTACAGGATGCTATGCCTTGGTGTTTGTTACAAAGATTGTCCAAGGATTTTCCACATTTCTTAGCGGGTCGGGAAATCATTACCCCGAAACACCGGCAGGGAGGAGATTTATAATAACGCCCGGGCAGTTGAATTAAATTTCCCAGTGCGATAATGGAACGCAAGTCAAGATCGTTACATGACCCTGTGTTGAAATAACTGACCAGTTGTCGTTCAAAAACTTTTATATAACCTGGCGGACTGAAAGGTCTTCCTTGGCACTCGAATTGAAGTTTTATTTTAAACAATAAAATAAATATTTATGGAAACGAAAAAAACGGCGAACAACGGATCCTCGCAGGAAATAAGCGACGACCGTAATCCAAATTCAATGAACAGTCAGGGTAACCAGGATGATCTTCTTACAGAAGAAGATTCTGATCAAACACTGGAAGGAGAGGATGAAGGCGATGAACTAATAGGCGAGGACGAAGAATTTGAAGATGATGATTCTATTGACAGTCTTAATGATGCAGGTGAATTGGAAGACGATAACGAGGACGAGACCGCCGATGGCGATGAAATTTCTGAAAGCGAAGAAGAAGGTGGCGAGAAAGAATAATTCAGTTTAATTTTAAAAATGACATTTATGAAAAAATATTTTTATGCGATGATTTTGGCACTGGTATTTATTATTGCGTCCAGTGTAAGCCTGCATGCGCAGACTGCGCCATCCGGAACACCCAATTCGGCTGCAAACGATTATGGTGACAATAACCATACGAATTATAATTATCTGGGGCTGTTAGGACTGCTGGGTTTGTATGGTCTGCATAAAAAACGCGTGAAGGAAGGGACAGTCATTGATCGAAAAGCTATGTAATAAGAGCAGGTTAATAAAAAAGGTCCTTTGAAGGACCTTTTTTATTGGGAAGCTTATCTACCTTCACACGTCATTACCTTTTCATGCTAAGTCTTAATCTGCTTCCTCTTCGGCTGCCTCATAGTTTACACTTTCTTCAGCAACGGTAGTTAGTAACTGGTCCGCTGTCTTTTCTTCTTCGAGTGTTTGTTCTAACAATTCGGCGACATCGTCGCGTCCAAGGTTCCTGGCCAGTTGGGCAAGACCACCATAGGTAGAAATTTCATAATGCTCTACTTTCTGGCCTGCAAGGATTAATCCGACATCGCGCGTAGATGTGCCAGTTTCAGTCTCTTCGATTATACCGTCACCCTCCTTGGTAATACCTTCCATAGCTTCACATTTTTTAGCCTGGGGTTTTTCCTCTAAAAGTTCAAATACCTGCTCGAGCCTTTCAACATGAACTTTGGTTTCTTCCAGGTGATTTGTAAACGCCTCTTTTAGTTCATTGCTGGTTGCCGCTTTGGCCATTTTTGGAAGGGTCTTCACCAGATGCTTTTCAGCCCAGTAAATATCTTTTATTTCATCTTTGAAGAACTCTTCTAACATCCCATCTTTTTCACTGTCTGTAGAAGGTTTGGATTTGGTCTTGGCGCTACTAGGAGACTTTGCAGCAGCTCCTTTGCTGGCGGTAGATTTTGTTTTCATTTTTTATTATTTTGATTTGATTTAAAGTATTTCGGGTATTTATTAGATAACCGTGCCAGAAAAAATTTAAAAGTGCGACGTACGGTGGAATAGGGTTTGTTTTATATAGATAGTCATAGTTTAATATCAAGCTTAATCAGTTTGATATATTACCACGAAGAGAACAAAACGTAGAATGTGCTCCACAATTTTAAATTATCTGTACATAAAACTGAAAAAGATGAAAAATGATTTGATGTGTTTTTCGCATCTCCGGTGGAATTTTGTGTACCAGCGTCCTCAACATTTAATGACTAGGGCCGCTAAAAAGTCCAGGGTATTTTATGTCGAGGAACCTGTAATCACTTCCTTTCCCGATAAACTGAAAATCCACGTAGATCCAGAAAGTAAAGTAATTGTTGTAACACCTGAGTTAGAAGAGGGCCAGGCTTACATTCTGGGGGGTAGAGAACTGACCTTTGAAGATAGAATGGGTCGTTTACTGGATCAACTCATTGAAATGTATGAAATATCCGATTTTATAGCCTGGTATTATGCGCCCATGGCCTTGTCGTTTACACAACATCTTAAACCCCGCGCGATCATTTATGACTGTATGGACGAGTTTTCGGCTTTCAAGTTTGCACCTCCTGAACTAGTAACACTTGAAAAGCAACTTTTTAAAACTGCAGAATTGGTATTTACCGGTGGACACCGCCTTTACCAGGCCAAAAGAAGCCTGCATCATAATATACATCCTTTTCCAAGCGCCATTGACAAACATTTTTTTTATCCAGCTCGCACGAAGCTTATTGAAAAGTCCGATCAGCGGAATATACCTCGTCCACGACTGGGTTTTTTCGGGGTGATTGACGAGCGGTTTGACATCGACCTGGTTGGCAAGATGGCGGATTTAAGGCCTGATTGGCAATTTGTGTTTATAGGACCGGTCGTCAAGATCGATCCCGTTTCTTTACCGGCCAATAAAAATATCCATTATTTAGGAATGAAACACTATAGTGAACTACCCACTTATATTTCTGGATGGGATTTATGTATTATGCCCTTTGCCATTAACGCCTCTACTGAATTTATCAGTCCGACGAAGACGCCTGAATTTTTGGCTGCCGGGAAAAGGGTGATTTCCACGGCGATTCATGATGTTGTTCATCCCTATGGTGAAGACGGTCTCGTTGGTATTGCAGACGATGCTGAGGGGTTTATTGAAATAGCGGAACATGACTTAAAATTAAAAGCAGACGAAATATGGCTAGGAAAGGTAGATCACTTTTTAAGCGCTGTTTCCTGGGATAAAACATGGAATAGCATGGAAGCGAAAATTGATGAATTGATTGAAAACAATGGAGTAAATTTAGCGGAAGATAGTTCCCATGAAAATACAAGCGCAGCGGCAGAAATGTTGAGGAACGAACACCAGCCTGCATGAACCGGAAAGAGCCGAATGAATTTATAGGAGCAATTTACTAATCTTAACATCACCTATGGACGGTAACTCTTTTATGTTTGCTACGGGAATAGAGAATAGTTATCCGAATATTATCTTGGCGGACGGAACCAAAAAAAGAGTGGACGAAATGGAGAAGACCGGCCATTATGAACACTGGCAAACAGATTTTGGATTAGTGAAGGAAATGGGAATTAGGTATCTGCGTTACGGACCGCCGTATTACCGTACGCACCTTGCCCCAGGAAAATACGATTGGGATTTCACCGATCTGACTTTTAATAAAATGAAGGAGTTGGATATCATTCCTCTGGTAGATCTATGTCACTTCGGTATACCTGACTGGATGGGTGATTTTCAAAATCCCGCCTTTCCCGTTTATTTTGCTGAATATGCCAGCTCGTTTGCCAGGCGGTTTCCCTATCTTAAATATTACACGCCGGTAAATGAAATATTCATTGCTGCAATTTTTTCGGGCCAGTATGGATGGTGGAATGAGTGTCTGCGTTCAGACAGGACATTTGTGAATGCTTTGAAAAATATTTGTAAGGCAAACGTACTGGCCATGCATGCGATCTTGGAAGTGCAGCCAGAGGCCTGTTTTATCCAAAGCGAATCTTCGGAGTATTTTCACGCCCTGGAGCCAGAGGCGTTGCCGTTGGCCCGTTTTCTTAATCAAAAGCGTTTTTTGTCGCTCGACTTGACTTATGGATATCCCATACAGGTAGCGATGTATGAATATTTGCAAGATAACGGTATGACAAAGGAGGAGTACCAGTGGTTTGTTGACCATCAGGTTAAAGCAAGGTGTATTATGGGTAATGATTACTATGTTACCAATGAACATTTAGTGCATCCTGATGGCAGTACCCAGGCCTCTGGGGAAATTTTTGGATATTATGTTATTACGCAACAATATTATAAGCGTTACAAGTTGCCCATCATGCATACCGAGACAAATATCAGAATGCCCGCTTGCTCAGAATGGCTAATAAAACAGTGGGCGAATTTGCACCGTTTAAAACAAGATGGTGTACCCATCATTGGGTTTACCTGGTATAGCCTCCTGCATCAGGTTGACTGGGATTCCGCGCTAAGAAATGATGCGGGGATTATCAATGAATTAGGCTTATACGATCTGAATCGGAAGATTATGCCTGTGGGCCGGGATTACAAGGCACTTATCCAAAAGTGGCTACCCGTTTTAAATGAAGAAGATTTTGGAATGCATTTTACCGCGTGAATACCTCCTTCTCGCGAATAATATTGGCAGTAAATAAATTAAATAAGTCAAACGCACCAATTCTGGATACAGGCTTTTCATCTCCTGTCTTTCTTGGCGTTTCCTGAAAGCAGGTGATTGCAGTAGAACTTACCAAGTGAGCTTGCTCAACCCTAAAATTGCTATTTTCCACTGTCTGCATAAATTATATTTTAAATCCTGTCAGGTAATAAACTGGAAAAATAATGCCACAGTTACTGTGGAACATCTATTGCCCTAATATCCATATCTGCGACTGAAATTGAGGTTTCTAAGGGAGGCAATAAGCTATATACGGATTAGGCTAGTTTTCAAGTTAACATTTGTGGATAAATGTACTCAAGTGCAAGGTACCGGAAGGTAGGTGAATTAATTATTAACTTCAAAACATTAATCTATGTATGATTTTTTAATCGTGGGTGCTGGTTTGTCTGGCGCCGTGCTCGCTGAACGACTCGCAAACCGCGAAGGCAAAAAAGTTCTGATCGTCGACAAGCGAAATCACATAGGAGGTAATACGTTTGATTATTTTAATTCCGACGGTGTGCTGGTCCACAAGTACGGACCTCACATTTTTCACACCAATTCACAAGACGTATTCAACTATTTGGGAAAGTTCACCGAATGGCGCCCGTATGAACATCGGGTTTTAGCCAACGTAGATGGAATGCTGGTTCCCATTCCAATTAACATGAATACCATCAATTCCCTTTACGGATTAAATCTTTCTTCCGATGAAGTCTCAAATTTCTTAAAAGCGAAGGCTGAAAAAAAGGATCGCATTGTAACTTCTGAAGATGTGGTATTGAGCCATGTGGGTAAAGATCTTTATGAGAAATTTTTTAAAGGGTATACACGCAAGCAATGGGGCATGGATCCAAGCGAATTGGACGCTTCTGTTGCAGCGCGGATCCCCACCCGTAGTAATAAGGATAACCGATATTTTACCGATACCTATCAGGCGATGCCTTTACACGGCTATACAAAGATGTTTGAAAACATGTTGAATCATCCGAATATTTCGGTCATGCTCAATACCGACTACAAAGAAATTGAAAAATGGATTCCATATAAGAAAATGATTTACACAGGTCCGATTGATTATTATTTCAACCATTGTTACGGATATCTTCCTTACCGGTCGATTGAATTCAAATTTCAGACCTTCGAGCAGGAAAATTATCAACCGACCGGAACAGTCAATTATCCGAATGACCAGGCTTACACAAGAATAACCGAATTTAAATATTTGACCGGTCAGAAACATGCTAAGACAACAGTCGTTTTTGAATATCCGAAAGCCGAGGGCGACCCGTACTATCCCGTGCCGAAACCGGAAAACGCTGAGCTATACAAAAAGTATCAGCTTTTGGCGCAAACTACACCCGACGTTTATTTTTCCGGCCGACTGGCGACTTATAAATATTATAATATGGACCAAGTCGTCGCGCAATCTTTAGCACTATTCAAAAAGATTCAGGCCGAATTAACGTCTACCTCGAACGGCCACAAATTGACAGTTTTTCAATAACACGGGAAATAGAATTAAAAAATTCCGCGCTATGGAAAATACAACTCTATGTAAATCCCTTGAGCTTTGGGGAGGTATTGAATGCACGATCAATAGGATCGGTAATGAATTTAAAGATCAGCTTATTTATAGTGGGCATTACCAACGGCCCGGTGATTTGGAGGAAATCAGCAAGCTGGGTATTAAAGCCATTCGGTATCCGGTGCTTTGGGAGAAACATCAGCCCGAACGAAATCAACGTATAAATTGGGCCTGGTCGGATAAGCAATTGAATTCCATTCGTTCCTTAGGCATTCTGCCAATTGCTGGCTTGTTGCATCATGGGAGCGGACCAGCATTTACGGATTTGCTAGATCCGGAGTTTCCTTACCTGCTTGCTGCCTATGCGTATGAAGTTGCCAGCCGCTATCCCTGGCTGGAATATTACACACCCGTCAATGAACCTTTAACGACCGCCCGTTTCAGCGGACTGTACGGCCTTTGGTATCCGCATCATAAAAGCGAAGGTGCTTTCTATAAGATGTTGATTAATCAGTTAAAGGGTACAGTACTTTCAATGGAGGCGATTCAATCGATAAATCCATTGGCAAAACTTGTGCAGACCGAAGATATTGGCAAAACCCACAGTACAAAGCTATTAAGTTATCAGGCCGATTTTGAAAATGTACGTCGCTATCTAACTTTTGATATTTTAACCGGAAAATTGACCCCGGACCATCCACATTATGATTATATACTTGGGTGCGGTATACCCAAAGAGGAGTTAGATTTTTTCCAATACCACCGGGTGACACCAGCAGTCCTGGGCCTTAACTATTATATTACCTCTGAACGCTGGTTGGATGAACGAGTGGAAAATTATCATTCATCGACTCATGGGGGTAATGGAAGACACCGGTATGCGGACACAGAGATGGTGCGCGCGAGCGGCGGGGAGAGAGCGGGATTAACCAAATTAGCATCGGAAATATGGGAACGTTATCACATTCCGCTGGCCATCACAGAAGCGCATTTGCACTGTACGCGCGAGGAGCAATTGCGATGGTTCCAAGAAGTATGGAATGCTGGGTTTTCACTGATAGAAAATGGCGTTGATGTGAGGGCGGTGACTGCCTGGGCTTTACTCGGATCATTTGACTGGGATACGCTATTAACAAAAACTGGCAGTCAGTATGAATCGGGTGTATATGATATTAAAACGTTTCCGGCCGTGTTAAGACCTACGGCTCTGGCAACGCTCTTGAAAACCTTATCTGCCGGCGAACATAATTTCCATCCCGTATTATCAGAGCAGGGCTGGTGGCATGGGCGGTCAAAACTGACGGATAGAGAATTGCCGGTGGTGCTTTTGGTGACAGGTGGTGAGGATAATGAGAACTATGAAGGGGTTCAAAAATTATCAAAAAAACTTGAAGAAGCTTGTCATCAACGTCGGATAAAAACAAGGGTTGTTAATCGTATTCAAGTAAAGGATATAAACAAGAATATTTGGGCAGTCATTTCCATCTCAGATGTCGATCCTGCTTTGGCTTCGGTTTGTTCGGTCAATAATATTCAATATGTAACATTTAACAATATTGGGAATCTGACTTACGGAATGCGGGTACTTGCAGACTTTAATCGTTTATCTATACACCAGCTAAATAAAGTATTGGATTTAATGATTGATGGAGAACAGGGAAACTGGCTATTTGATAGGGGTGAAATCAGCTATAAGGCAGAAAATCAACCGGCCAGTAACGACCCGGTTAAGACAAGGGTTGAAAATTTTGGAAAAAGGTTGGTACGTGATAATAAATGATTGGGTGTACATACTCCAAGATTTTAGGATTGATTGATTCAATGGGGCGGAAATCGCTCCCCAACTAATGTGTAAAAAAAAATATTTAGGGGTGGAAGGTCGCCAGTCTTCGTGAAGACTGCTCCCCAAGCCCCATACTTTCAAGTAAATGATGCCTGTATTCGGTTGGCAGGATTTTAAAAGCTAATAAATTAAAAAAATTATGTTTTACCACGTAAAAGACCTTCAATTTAATGCACGGGTCTCCAGACCTGACCCGGCCTTCGCCACCTTATTACTAGAACAGTTCGGCGGTGCCAATGGTGAGCTGGCTGCCGCACTTCGTTATTTCGGCCAGGCGTTCGGAGCAAAAAAGCCTTATCCGGATAAGTACGATTTGCTCATGGATATTGCCACCGAGGAATTTTCGCATTTAGAGATTGTTGGCGCTACGATTCAAATGTTGCTGACGGGTGTAAATGGCGATTTGAAAAATGCAGCTGATCAGTCTGAGATTATGCAGTTACTTGACGGGAAAGCCGCTAAAGAAAATATGATTCATCAGGGAATGGTTGCTCCACAGTTTTTCGTCGGAAGCGGAGGCACACCTGCTTATACCAACAGTCAGGGTGTTCCTTGGACGGCTGCTTATATCAATGGAGATTGTCAAGGCGATCTGACGGCTGAACTCAGATCAAATATAGGCGCTGAATCTCGCGCGAAGATGGTTTACGAGTATTTACTCCAGTACACCAATGATCCGTATGTACAGGAAACATTGAGGTTTTTGATGACTCGTGAAGTTGCTCATTACCAAATGTTTGAGGCTGCGCTAACGACTATTCAGCCTAATTTTCCGCCGGGCGTGCTGCAGAGTGATCCGCGCTATAGCAATCTCTACTTCAATATGTCTAGCGGCAATGATTTCCGCGGTCCCTGGAACAGTGGGGAAACCACAGTGCTTGGGGAAACGATACAATTTATTGATGATCCAATTCAACATGTGCTGGATACCAATGGTTTGTTAGATCAGGAAGCTGCAGGAACCGATAGAACGGAAGCCAGTGTGCGAACCATGGATGAAGACCTGAGTCTTAAAAAAAGTAATGAAGTCAATGATGCAACCAAGATGGGCGTTCAGGCATGGAATGACGAGATGGTGTTGGTTAATGTGAAAGAAGAGGATGAATTAAACGCGGACGTTGAAACAGGAAAATCAACGGATATTAAAAAATCGAACGGGAAATTAAAAATCAACTCTGAAAAAGGGAATACAAAAAAACCCTCCACCAGCAAGTCAAAAAAATGAGTAGTGGGGTAATGTCAAATGCAGAATTGAAAATGGCCAACGACGACAAATCGGGGGAGGATATCTTTATTTCCTATTTCACGGACCCTTTATGCGCCTGGAGTTGGGCATTCGAAAAAGAATGGCAACAATTAAGGCAAAATTTAGGTGCCCGTTTACATGTCACCTATCATATGGGTGGCCTGATTCCAGATTGGAAGACGTTTAGCGACTCGGTAAATTCCGTTACAAGGCCGCTGCAAATGGGGCCGGTTTGGATGCATATTGCTGAGGTGACGAATGTCAAATTAAATCATTCGATTTGGATGCGCAATCCTACAACCTCTTCTTATCCGGCATGTATTGCTTTTAAATGTGCGGAGATCCAATCCAAACAACTGGCGGACGTTTATTTATATATACTCCGGGAGGCAGCTATGGTCTCAGGGCAAGACATCAGCAAGACCGAGACGCTCCTCGGTCTTGCTGCTAACCCTACTTTAGAATTGGAAGGATTTAATAAAGCAAAATTTAAAGAAGATCTCTTCAATGGAGCAGGACTTGAAGCTTTTCGCAGCGATCTGCATCTGGTTCAGACCCATCGGATTACTCGATTCCCGGCGCTGGTAATTCGAAAAAAAGGCAAACCGCCTATTCTCCTTTCGGGGTATAAAAAGTTTAGTGAGTTGGTGGACGCAATTCAAAAATAAGGTCCATTTTGGCACAAAAATTTATTACCGTTAATAGCTAACTATTACAGGTATGAGGAGGAGGATTTGTCCGCGAGCTTATAAACAACTGTGGGCTAGCTGGGATGGAAATGGTGTGAGCTATTTGATTATTGAGCTCACAATATTTCAAGCTGACAACTGCTGGAGTTCTACTTCGGAGAATGGTTATGAGAGGGGGAGAAAGGGGTTTGGTAAAAATTCACAAGATTTATTGCGATACTATTTCGGATTGACATCCGGGCAATCGTTTTTATTATAAACTCTTATAACATGAATACATTGATTTCTGAAATTTTCGGCCAAGGAAAAGATCTTAATGTGCTTCAAATGTCCTGCCGTGGCGTTATTATGTTTTTGGTGGCCTGGGTTCTAATTCGCATTTCTGGACGCCGCTCATTTGGCCTTCATATGCCACTCGATAATATTATCACGATCATGCTCGGCGCGGTTCTGAGTAGGGCGCTCGTTGGTGCATCAGATTTCCTGGCCGTCATTGTTGCGTGCACCGTCATTGTATTGCTTCACCGTGGCGTAGCCTGGCTTTTTGTTCATAGTCCTCGGTTTTCAAAGTTTGTTGAAGGCGAGAAAATGGAACTATTTAACGCAGGGGAATTTATACGGACTAATATGGATAAGGCTCAGGTATGTCAGGAAGATATCATGCAGGGCGTGAGAAAATCAGCTTTAACTAATGATCTAAATAAAATAGAGCAAATATTTATAGAAAGGAATGGTGAAATATCATCCATTAAAAAAACACCGTGATGATGGACAGTGCGACATTAGAGACGATTTTACCAAGTGCTGGTAAAGGGCGAAAAGGGAAGGTCATTTTATCCAAAAATTGCTTTTCTCCCGAAAACGCGTTGATCTTATACCAATATTTAAAACTGTCACTCTTGGATGTAAATAACTGGAGTAGGCATAAGTCCGGAATCGTAATCAATGCTAAATTGGTCGATCGCGATGGAGGTCAGGTTGGTCGTATTGCGCAAGCGGGAGATCGTATTAAAATTATTCTACCCCGGTGGCAATCTATATTTCGTGTATACGACTGGTTTGAAGTTCGAAGGATTGAAGAACGGTTAAGTGGGCATATTGAAATTTTCTTTGTCACCCTATTGCCTTGTGCTGATCCAAAAGCAGATGTTTTAGAGCCAATCGAGTTATCAAAAAAGGAATCGAGCGTTACTATTTTTGTTATTCGGGATAAACATTTAGTTGAACTTCAAATCCATACCAGGGACCGAGGGGTCAAGTTAAACGGAGGTATGAAAGCGAGGATTGAAAATATTGTGTATGCGTTATTAGTGCAAAACCGGTTTTATCAAAGGCAGTGGGAAAAATTGCTGAAATCCATTTTAAATGAAGGGACGTCTAATTTCACTAATCTCAATTAAATCACCGCATGATATGAAATGGTATAGTTATTTATGATAAGAAAAGATCTCCTATAAAAATTTGCTTGGCAGGCATTAAATACTAAGCAGGCTATAACCAGTTGACGTGGGGACGACGTTTTTGAGGCAACAGCAATAAATAAACTGAGTATATGATAGCAATGAATTACAGAGGCCCTTTCCGGGTACGTGCGGATAGGAATAAAGCCATTCCGGAGATAGAGCATCCCCATGATGCCATTGTGAGAGTTACACGCTCATGTATTTGCGGTTCGGATTTACACCTATACCACGGTCTTGTTCCTGATACCAGGGTTGGAACGACTTTCGGTCATGAGTTTATAGGGATTGTGGAAGAAATTGGATCTTCTGTCCAAAAGTTGAAGGTAGGAGATCAGGTCATGGTTCCTTTCAACATAGCCTGCGGTAAATGCGCATTTTGCAAACAAGGTCTCTTTGGAAATTGCCATGAATCAAACCCGGAAGCAACAGCTGTAGGCGGGATATTTGGCTATTCCCATACTGCAGGTGGCTATGATGGTGGGCAGGCTGAGTACGTTCGTGTCCCTTATGCAGATGTTGGTCCGACCGTTATTCCGGAAGATATGGATCCGGACGACGCCGTTTTACTAACTGACGTTGTGCCAACCGGTTATCAGGCGGCAGAAATGGGAGGCATTAAACCGGGTGACACTGTAGTTGTTTTTGGTGCAGGTCCAATAGGTATTATGGCAGCAAAATGCGCTTGGTTATTTGGTGCTGGCCGTGTTATCGTAATAGATCATATTGACTACCGGTTAGAATTTGTGAAAAATTACGCGCAGTGCGAAGCGTATAATTTCAAATCCTTAGGTGATCCCGTATTATTTTTGAAGCAGACGACAGAATTTTTTGGAGCCGATGTTTGCATAGATGCAGTAGGCTGCGAAGCAGCAGGGAGTGCTATGCAAACCATTACGGGCAGGAAGATGATGTTACAGGGAGGCTCTGCCACCGCTTTGCATTGGGCGATTAATTCAGTAAAAAAAGGCGGCATCGTTTCTATAGTGGGTGTCTATGGGCCAACCGACACCCTCGTGCCGATTGGTAATGTTGTTAACAAGGGTATTACAATTCGCGCTAACCAGGCATCCGTAAAGCGGCTTCTTCCTAAGTTAATAGCTCATGTGCAGGCTGGACGTATCGAGCCAAAAAAAATTATAACGCATAGGGTTCCCTTATTGGAAGTGGCTGACGCCTATCATATATTTTCTTCCAAGCTGGACAACTGTATTAAAACGATTTTAATTCCTTAATTCATAAACTGGGATGTATGGGAAATTTTGAAGACTTAAAAAACAAATTCAATCATATCAATGGTTGGGGTATCGATGTTGATCCTGAAAATGAACCTACCTATCCAATAAAAAATTATACTGGAGATGACCATTTAAGACTCGGATGGGAAAGGCCTGAATTACAAATATCTGATGTCGAGATTCTTAAGTCAAATGAAAGGCCCTTCGTAACGGCTGTGTACGGTACGCCCAATCCCCCGATAGCTCTTAGTGGCATTATTCGACGTGCTGCATTCAAACACAGTGAAAGTCAGTATGCTCATTGGTTGCCATTATTTCTGGCTGACCGGGTAAATGTAGTCGAAGGGATTATTGACGATATAAGCCATGGGCATTTTCCTAATATATTTAAGGAAAAAGGGTGGAATGCTGAATGGAAGCACAACCCGAGGGGCATAATGAAGAAAGTAGCTGTTGGCGTTTTAATTACTGTTGTCGTAATATCGGCATTAAGGCGAAAAAGGTCCAGAGTATAATTTTGGCATATGAATTCTTATGAGTTATCAACACTTGACGAAATCAAAGATAGATTAATGGCTGAAAAATGCACTGTTGCGATTGCGGAAAGTGTTACTTCTGGTATGATTCAACATGCATTTTCACAAGTTCAAGATGCAATGAAAATATTCCAGGGGGGAATAACAACGTATAATTTAGGGCAAAAAACGAGTTTGTTGGCAGTGGATCCCATTGAAGCAATGGCTTGTAATTGTGTTTCGGAGCAAGTCGCCTGTGAGATGGCAGTCGAAGTGGCAAAAAAATTTCGAAGTCAGTTTGGCTTGGCTGTAACCGGTTATGCGTCTCCAGTCCCAGAATTAAATATTAAAAATCTTTTTGCCTATTATGCGATCAGTAAGAAAAAAAATATTATCGGTAAAGGAAGAATTGATTATGTAGCATCTGCGAAGTTTGTAGAAGGCGACGCTGCTGATCCGCAAACTGTTCAATGCCATTTTACGAATAAGGTCTTAAGAATATTTTTATCGTTGATAAAATGAATGTTGAGTTTTGTTTCACCTGGCGAAACAATAAATTATTCAGATCTGTAAATTTAAACCCTTAGATGTCGGTGAAATAATTCACGGTGAAAAATTTGCCAATCCGTCAAACGGTGAAGGACATTTATAACCCTTCTTTCTAAACCAAAAAATTTATCTCTATGCAAAATTTGACAGGTTGGTGATGTGGGATTGGCATGAGATTTACACGATATATTTTGATCCCTCCCATTTAAGGTGAGAGTTAAAATTTACTTATTAAAAAAACAGAAGATGAGCAAGTATTATTACCTGGTTGCGTGCGTGTGTTTTATGAGTGTTGTCCAACCAGCAAAGGCGCAGATACAAAAAGGAAATGTGATGCTCGGGGCAGACATTGCCAATTTAAATCTTAGCCTGAATACAGGAAGTAACTTCAGTGCCGAGCTGAACCCAAAGGCCGCTTGGTTTATTCATGACAATATAGCTGTCGGTGGTTATGTGGATTTTCGTATTTCCACCTCGAAAGGGAACGGAACTGATATTTATTATGGAATTGGCCCATTGGCTAGATACTATATCAATGATCCCAATTTAAACCCCGTTCACCATGCCCGTTTTTTTATTGAAGCTAACGTTGGCATTGAGGGCAGTAATCCGGAAGTAGGTGAATCGACTAATGGGCTGGGTCTGGGTGTGGGTCCTGGCTTGGCTTACTTTGTAACACCCAATATAGGTCTTGAGGCTTTGCTTAAATATCAAGGTATTATAGGATTCGGCTCGAGTCTTACTTCAAGTAATTTAGTGGGCCGCCTTTGGATTTCAAATTTACCTTCCGAGTAAAACTGTTGAGCAAGCTGCCCGTATGGGTAAATAATTATAAAGCTGGCATAATATTTTAGATATTTTTTTAAACCCATTTAAAATTTAAAAACAGGTATATGGAAAAGAAAAAAACTTCCCGTGGTACATCTCAGGATAGATCTAAAGTGGCTGCAGGCCAGGAGTATGAAGTTCAGTATGCCAGCAAAAAATCTGGTTCCTCAACTGATCAGGTTAAAAAGGCGATTAAGACAGCCGGGAATTCACGAGCAAAAGTAGAAAAAGAACTGAGCGGCAAGAAATCTGGCAAGTAGGAGGTTGGCTTATTTTTTAAAATTTATAGGCTTCTGAAAAGAAGCCTTTTTTTGATAAGCGGTAGGCACAGATATTAAATACGAGTTGAGGAGATCCATTTAATAACCTATCAAATCTGGAAAATTAATATTCATGAAAAGCTATCTAGTCCCTTTTGGCGGCGCCTTCATTTTAATCGGTTCGTTCATCTTTTTGGGTTTTGTCAAGGCAGACGATCCATTTTTCAATAAGGCCAGCGAAGCAAACCTGGCAGAAATCCAGGCGGGTAAACTGGCAGAATCAAAAGGTAGTTCCAAAGTCAAAAGTTACGGGAAACAGATGGTGGAAGACCATACCAAAGCTGAAAACGAGCTTACCGACCTGGCAAAAAAACAAAGTTTGAATATAGCCATGAGCCCGGATGCCGAACATAAACAGGCACTTGAAGATATGTCTAAGCTTACTGGAAAGGCATTTGATTCCGCCTATTTGGCCAGCCAAATTATGGATCACAAGGTGGCTATAACGCTTTTCACAGAAGAAGCGGCCAGTGGTGTTAATCCATCTGCTAAAGCATATGCGGCGAAGTATCTACCTAAGTTGAAGATGCATTTACAAATGTTTGAAGGGAAGTCGGGTATGTAATGGCGGAAATGTTTGACAATACTATATTGCCTGGTTATTGGAATACCCCTACTCCTATAACTATTTAAGCGTTTACCGTATCGATTAATACTTGATTAGACAGGTTGAGTTTTACGCTCTCGTGTATTTGTGGGAGTATGATTGGAAAAAAGCCTTTTGCCTTTAGTTTGGAAGCTAATACTTCCCGAACTTTATTTTCGCCATGCACTAAAAATACGCCTCGAACCAATCCGGGATCCTGGCAGGATATAAACTGATATAAATCATCTGAATCGCCGTGAGCACTTAACCCTTTTAATTGTTGGATTTCAGCCCTTACCGGTTCCGGGGTTTTAAAAATCAATACCTCTTTAGCGCCTCCAAACAATTGTCCACCTAAGCTATCGGGGCTGCAGTAACCTGAAAAGAGAATGGTATTATTTTCGCCGCCTATACATGCTTGTATATGGTGTTTTACCCTGCCGGCATCCGCTGTACCGCTGGAAGAGATGATGACACAAGGTTCCTTGTATTCTGTTAGGCGAACAGAATCTTCTACTGTCTCGACAAGTTTTAGCCCGTTAAAAAGAAACGGATCGTCGTCTATTTCCAAGATTTTTTGAATGCGTTCATTAAATTCCAAAACATGGGATTTGATAACTTGGGTTGCCTTTAGGCTGAGCGGACTGTCTATAAAGTATTTCAGATCAGGAAGTCGTTTTTCCAATTCGAGTTGGTTGAGCATGAAGAGCAGTTCTTGGGTTCTTCCAACGCTAAAGGCAGGGATTACAAGCTTACCCTGTTTTTTGATGCAAGTTTGCTGGATATGATCCAACAATTGATCTACATTGCTCGTCGTTACCTGGTGATGCTTGTCGCCATAGGTGCTTTCGAGAATTATATATTCTGCCTGGGGAAAAGCTGTGGCAGGTTTGAGCAGGGGATGGCGTGCCCGTCCGACGTCCCCGGAATAACTGATAATTGTTTCTTTTCCAGCTTCTGTAATTTTCAGGTGTATAGCGGCGCTTCCGACTAAATGTCCTGTTTCAGTGAATAGTATACTTATTTCCGGTGAATAGGCCAGCCACTGATCAAAGTGTATAATTTCAAATAATTTAAGCGCTTTCCGGACGGAATCCACGGTATAACATACTGTCTGATTATTGTCCTTCAACTGGTGTGCTTGGATTTCTGCGCTGTCCAGGAGTAATATTTCTGATAATTCAATTGTGGGCCGGGTACAAATGATCCGTCCGTTGAAACCCTCGGCGACTAATTTTGGTAAAAGCCCGGAATGATCGATGTGGGCATGAGAAAGCAGTACCAGATTGACAAGGGAGGCATCGAAACCAAAGGTATCATTCAAATGTTGCGTGCTCGGCCCCAAACCCTGAAACATGCCGCAATCCAATAGAATCTGATAGCCATTTTCAAGGGTGATAAGGTGTTTGCTTCCAGTAACGGTACCAGCTGCTCCGTGAAAAGTAATGTGCATAGATGGTCTTTACGGGGTTGTTAGGTAGAAAATTCCACAATAATAGGTAGACTGGATTCTACAGCCTGTGAGCTGATTATTTACCTGCCTTTCCCGATGAATCTGAAATATTCGATGCACGGTGCAGGCTATCTCTGTGGGCTTGGGTGGTATCACCTGCCCTAGGCTCTGTACCCGAGGGACCGGGTGTTCCAGGTATTATAGCTGTATCAGCAGTCGTCCTTCTGGCTGTATCCTGTAAAGTTTCTTTTTTAGATTCCGTAGAATGGCAAGAGGTTAAAATAGAAACTATATATAGAGTAATGGGGATGAAATGCTTGTTCATGGGCTTTTCATTTTCTAGTAAAATATCATACCGTGCTAAATTCTTTTAATTTTTGGCACGAGAATTTCGACGGCAATATTAAATGTTGAGGAATGTTAACCGGAAAAGAAATTATATTAGCTACAAAACACTATGCAAAAGAAATTCGTCATCAAAGTTGGCGTGAACTAGGCTTTACAGTTTTTATAATCATACTTTCGGTAATAGGAATCCTTTGGATCCCGTTGGTCATTCTTAAAATTGCTTTTTCTTCCATTCTTGGTTTATTGCTTGTCAGGATGTTTGTTATTTATCATGACTATGAACATCATTCTATTCTTCAGAACTCTAAACTGGCTCTGGTATTCATGAAGGGATTTGGCTTATTTATTCTTTCCCCTTCCAGTATATGGAAGCGCTCTCATGATCACCATCACAAGCATAATTCAAAATTGTTTTCGGCTAGTATTGGATCTTATCCGGTTGCTACAAAGGATAAATATCTCCAGATGTCCAGGAGAGAAAAATTCGGGTATTTAGCCACCCGACATCCTGGAACGATTGCCTTAGGTTATTTTACCATGTTTATATTCGGAATGTGTATTGCGTCATTCATCAGTAATCCAAAAAAGCATTGGGATTCCATCGTAGCAATTGTCATACACGCAGGTTTATCTATTTGGATTTTTATCGTTCTAGGTTTTGAAATTTGGCTGCTGTTGTTCTTTTTACCTTTTCTGATTGCTTTTGCAATGGGTTCCTACCTTTTTTACGCTCAGCATAATTTTCCGAGTGTTATTTTTGCGGCCGGTGGTGAATGGGCATACGAGACTGCCGCTATGGAATCATCCAGCTATATGGAAATGCATCCGATAATGAGTTGGCTGACGGGCAACATCGGGTATCACCACATTCACCACCTCAATTCGCGGATCCCATTTTACCGTCTCCCGGAAGCCATGCGCAACATTCCCGAATTGCAGAATTGTAAAAGAACATCCCTGGGCCTGCGCGATATAATTGCTTGTTTAAGACTAAAAATTTGGGATCCGGATAGTGGCCGCATGATCGGATTTCGTGAAATCCGTGAAATGGAAGCGTCAAATTTATCCAGGCTCGAATATTAGGAGTTTCTATGATTGAAAGCCTAAAATTCATTGTACAACCCCTAGGACAGGGCTTAAATTCCCTGATAAAAGCATGATATTTTGTGTAGATTTATGTGATGGAGGATGTTTACAAACGCAATCATATCGTCATAAAAGGAAATGGGGAAAAAACAATACTCTTTGCTCATGGATTTGGTTGTGACCAAAACATGTGGAGGTTTGTGGCTCCCGCATTTGAAAATGAATACCGGACGATTCTTTTCGATCACGTTGGAGCAGGAAATTCAGATCTGAATGCTTACCGGAAAGAAAAATACGAAACCTTAGATGGTTATGCCGACGACATTATCGAAATCATTCAGCACTTAGAATTAAAAGATATAATTTTTGTTGGACATTCCGTTGCTGCCATGATGGGTATTGTGGCAGCCAGTAAGAATCCGGAGTTATTCAGCAATCTGATTTTAGTAGGACCATCCCCATCTTATATTAACGAGGAGGACTATTATGGGGGATTTACACGACCACAAATAGAAGAATTGCTGGAATCCATGGACAACAATCATCTGGGTTGGTCTATGGCTATGGCGCCTGTTATTATGGCCAATCCCGACAGACAAGAACTGTCAGAAGAATTGGCAAACAGTTTTTGTAGAACGGATCCCGAAATTGCAAAGGAATTTGCACGCACAACCTTTCTCTCCGATACCCGGGCGATTTTGCCAGCTGTACATATTCCTTCATTTATTTTGCAGTGCAGCGAGGATGTTATAGCACCGAGTAACGTCGGTCAATATGTTTTTGATCAACTTCCCAACAGTAAGATCGTTTTCATGAAAGCGACAGGCCATTGTCCTAACCTGAGTGCTCCGGACGAGACTATCGAGGCCATTAAATCATACTTATCAGAATGGCATTTGACGCAACAGAACTAAAAAATCAATTAGGAGATTTTTTCGAGCATCCCCTCTGCGGAATGCTGATTACGGAGCCAGGTGGTAAAATCATACATGCAAACCAGTGTATGGCTAACTGGATGGGCAGTACACCGGAGGAATTGATAAACAGGCGATTTTCTGACCTGCTGACCATGGGTGGTAAAATATATTATGAAACCCATTTATGGCCTCTGTTGCGTATGCAGGGATATTTTGATGAAGTGGCTGTTGAATTGAATAGCAAAAGTGGTGAGAAAAAACAGGTGCTTATCAATGCCTTTGAACGCCGCAATAAAGACGATCAACCATTTTTTGTTCAGATTACTGTTTTTAAGGCTGCAGACCGGAGGCAATATGAACAGAATTTAAAAGAAGAAAAATCAAGAATAGAAAATACACTGAAAAATGAAAAGTTGATTTCGGCGATGAAAGAACAATTTATTGCGGTGCTTGGCCATGATCTCCGCAATCCGCTTTCATCCATCCTTACCGGAACATCCATACTGTTAGAGGAACCGGATCTTGAGCCGCATAAACCGGTTTTAAGTATTATCAGCAGAAGCGCCGAACGGATGTCGGAGCTAATCAACAATATCATGGATTTTGCACGCGTGAGAATGGGTAGCGGGATTAATATTTGTAGGAAATCTACTGACCTTGCGCCCATATTGCAACATGTGATTGATGAAATTGCGATTAGCTGGCCGAAAGCAATCATCAAAAGAGAGCTTAATATTAACAGGCAGGTTGATTGTGATGGACCAAGAATAGCCCAGCTCTGTTCAAATTTACTTGCCAATGCAATCACGCATGGATTTTCCGGTACGCCGGTGGTGGTACGTGCAGTTACTAATTTGAATTTATTTGAGCTGACAATTACCAATCACGGTAAACCGATTCCTTCGTCTGCCATTGATAAAATATTTCAGCCTTTTACCCGGGAAGATCACAGACCAAGCCAGCAAGGGTTGGGCCTGGGTTTATTTATCGCTTCGGAAATCGCGAAGGCGCACACAGGCGAACTTTCAGTTCACTCAGATGAATCTGAAACCAGTTTCACATTTCGTATGGACAATCCCCTTTGAGTAGCTGTAGGATGAGAAAAAAAATTGAAATTGATCGATCTCAAAACAGTGGGGCAACCGTCCTATGAATAAATCGAAAATAATATCTAGTGTTAGGAGAAAAACGGTAAAAAAAAGGGTGTTTTCACCCGGGAATCGTGTAATGACATGGGTAGATTTGAAAGAAACACGATGGCAACAGATCTGCATTTTCCCATGATAATCGTCATAACCTATTTCGTAAATGAAAAATCCATTACTAAGTTTAAAGTCGTTCATAATGAAGACGATTGCCTGCTATTCTGCCTACGGTTTAAAGACTATTCTTTTGTTGTTCAGAAACTGACCAGCATCATCGACTGATTATAAGAGAAAGCCTTATCCAAGACAATTGATATTTGTAAAACATAGTAAATCAGAGTTTTGCGAATGTTGGGTTAGAATGTTACATAATGATTCTTTGCGGTTACTAATTCTTGTAAGTATCCTTACGAAGAACCATAACTAGATAAAATCCAGTCCATAAGAAATCAAGGTCCGAGTCCAAATCCCATATCCGATAAAACCACCAGTCCAATCCGAACGAAAAAACTAAGTCCGTCCTAGAAACCAATTCTAAATCGTACGCTGCAAGTGATTAAAGCAGTCTTCCCAAAAGAGACTGTTTTTTTGTTTTAATAAGTGGATTTACAATTCGTGCAGTGAAATAGTGCTTTCGGCATATACATTGGTCTGACAAAGTAAATGGTTACGTTTTCAATACGTTGAAAGTCAATAGGGATCCTTCCAGGTTTCTCTCGCTGGGAAGTTTTAAAAATAGCTTGTCAAACTCTTGCATCTCCAGAAATCCCGGTACATCTTTGCATCAGCAATGAGGTTTTTACGGTCACCCACCGGATAACCACGAGAAGAGCCGGCCATGCGGTCGGCGCGTTTAGATCCACTCCTGATGAATTTCCGTCCAATCCCTGACGAACCCCCAACGACGGTTTTTTAATTTATTCATCATACCCTAAACGAAAATTTATGAAAGCGATCTCTACCTTTGTTACCCTGTTTTTGATCATTACGACTTGTGCAACATCTGCGGTTCTTTATCTGAACGAGAATTACAATATTTCAGCGGCTTTGAGCATTGTATGGATTGTGTCTTTGACGATGTGGATCGGTAAGGCGATCGGTTTAACAGACCTGCTGCTCAATAAGACTTTCGCTAAAGGATAGTCAAGTAGAATCGCTGGTAGATAAATTAGGAAGGGCCCAACTGGGCTCTTTTTTTTGCGAGCTGTGCAAATCACGGCATCGTGATTTAAGATATTACTTACAGAAGATGTGCCTACCCCTTTTTCTGTCTGCCCCAAATACATAAAAAATTTTCAATCTCGAAAGCCTCCAGTTTTTGCAATGGCTTAGGGAAGATTTGAATGGGTAGGGCACGACCTGCAGGCTTTTTTTGCGGAAATATTTTTTTTACTCCTTTTGTGACACCAGCCTGGATAAATACGGCTTGTGGTCTAAAACTTGGTCCCCGGTTAAAAGCAATTCTTAATGCGGTATCGTAACTCCACAGATCACCCAAACCTCGGTTAGCTGTTTTTACTTCTTCTGTTATAATAAAAAGCTCAGAAAAAGATCTGGCTCTTTTTATTTCAGAGGCGTATCTTTTTAAAATGGCAGCGCTTTTTCTCAGGCGTTTTATTCCGATTCTTCGTTGGTGGGAGTTGATCTTTCCGTTTGGGTCGGCACCGGACGCCGCGTACTCGATCGCTTGGGAAAGTGTCAAATTCTGGTAAAATCGTTCGATACCATGAAGAACGCGAAGTCCGTTTTCTTTATAATCCGATATGGCTGTTCGAAGGTTCATCAATGCGAAGAGTCGGTATTTTCATAAACATTCCGAACAAAGGCAACCACTTTATATTTCAAGCTTTCATACTCCGATTCTGAGAGTATACCTTTTTGTTTGAGTTCAAAAAGTTTTTCGATTTCGGACCCTATAGACTGACTTTGGTTAGGCGTATTTAGAGAAATGAGCGAATTCAACATAACCTTGGATTGATCTTTCCAAAAAGATTTATGATGGTGCTCCTGCATAGTGGTTATGGTTTCTTTTAAAGCTTTCGGACGGCTTACATTAAAATAGATGGTTGCGCCATGCTGGGCAGCTGTTTGAATAACCACGTTGCCGAATCCGAATAATCGTCCCCAAATGTTTTGGATATAGGAGATATTATTGATCTTATCCAGCCGGCATTCTGTCGTTATCCTGGATAGGATACCCGTTTCCTCAATGACTCTCAGATTGGTTACGACCCATGTATTATAATTCCGTTCTGCAATTTTATAGAATAAAATCAATGTTGAGGGCAAAGCCATATAGCCGAAATATTTGCTGTACGCCGGCATTTCTAACGATATGATTATGAGAAAAAGCAACCAGCCAGTAGGGTATGCCAAAGTCGGTAGCCAGTGCTTTTTTGTTATCAGTACAATTTCCTCTTCTTTGTTCAGTTTTGTCCTCATACAGACGTTTGAATAAACTTTACTCTAATATACTAAATAAATTAGTAATATTGGGTGATTAATTCGAATCATTTTGCCCTTTTATAAAATAATCATTACCCTGAAAAGTGACCAGCCCGGGGGACGAAAATCGATTGCTGTTGTCAGAGAATTCGAGGAGACTGACCTGGACAGGGTTTGGCATATGATCCATATTAAAAGCGAGGGAAAATGGGGACGTTTACTTAGTTCTTTTGATTGTGTTCGGATTTCAAAAAGATCGCCTGATTATATGAAATTTTTAAAAGCGAAGCAACAAAACAAGTTTGAGCACTACGACGATATTCTTTCCCCAGTGTATTTTCAGTCAGAGAAAAAACAAAGTCCTGAGACCAAACCTGAATCGGTCAATGGCAAATACCGAAACAAGAGAACGTAAAAAACGTCGTGGACATCAGTGTTTTTTGGTAACGATCAGCGTCTTATCCATACTCATGATCAGCTTTCCAAATTCGGCGTCGACCAGGCTTTCGATATCTTTTTTGATTTGGTGATAGCATATCTGGACCATTTGGATGTTTACGTAGCGCAGGACTGGTAAAGGTTTAAAAGACTTAGTTTCTGCTTTCAGGGCAGCATGGTTGTTTTGGATGCGACTGTGAAATGCTTTTAGCCGGATAGGTGCTTCAGGGTCATCGGAAACCATACCCACGAACTCACCGGAGCTCAGTGCAGCGATTTTGGAAGCCGGTATGGCCAAATCCAGCTGCCGGGACCGATTTACGGAGGTATCGGAGCTGTTGATTGAAAGACTTGATTTCTCCTGCAGAATCCTTCCGAAACGTTCAGAAAGTTGTTTGGCCGTTTCTCCGGATACTTGTCCGGAGATGATATTACCCGTGATGTTCATGATGACATCGGCCATATCTTTCCCGTAATCTTTTTTTAGCTGACTGAAATCCTGGATACCCAGACAGGTTGCGACTTGGTTGCTCCGGGCGGTAGCGATCAGACTATCGATGTTATTTAAGTAAATGGTCGGGAATTCATCGAAGATGAGGCTGCTTTTCTGTTTGCCTTTTTTGTTGACCAACTTAATCAGGCGGTTCACGTAGAGGGACAGAACGGCGCCATAAACTTGTATTTTCTGCGGGTTGTTGCCCATGCAAAGAATTTTGGGATGATCCGGATTATTGATGTCAAGCGTCATATCGTTGCCGGATAAAACAAAGTACAGTTGAGGGGAAGAGAGCCTGGCCATCGCGATTTTAGCCGAAGCGATTTGTCCTTCCAATTGTTCCATCGCATTGTTTTGATAGGCGGTGATGAAGGGGTTGATCAGTACTTCAATTTCTTTTTCACTGCGCAGGATCGAAAACAGTCTTTCATATTCGGTTTGCATGAGTTCGATAACATGCGGCAGGGTACAGAATTCTCCGTCGCTATACCGTCTGAGAAACCAGATGATGGCTGTAAGGAAATTGATGGGGGATTCAACAAAGAAATCGCCTTGTCTCTTGATCCATTCCCGGTTCAAACCGAGCAGGATGGTTCGGGCCGATTCGGCGGCGTCCGTTATATCCATCATGGCTTCCTTCTCCAGTGGGTTGCAACGGTGGCTCCGGCTCAAGTCATCGAAATTGATCACATAAAATTCAGGTGTCACCGGATAGTGTTTACTGTTTTTAAGCAGATGGTTATAGGCGAGTAAAGACAGATCATCAAATTTAAAATCGTAGATAAACATGGAAAACCCTTTTTCTATGTGCTGGCGAATCACATGCTGGATGACAAAATAAGATTTCCCGGATCCAGGAGAACCGAGCACCAGCAATCCCCGGAACGGATTGGGAATATTAATCCAGGCAGCTTTGAATTTTTTCTGTAGTTGATAGATGGTTGGGAGGTTGATGGAATAATCGTTTTCTATCAGCCGTTCTTCCTGCGGAAAGGTTTCGTTTTCACTGTTGAAAATATCGGATCTATCCAGTTTGATTTTGATTACCCGGGAAAGCAGGGTTCCCCCTTGGAGGATGATTAGAAAACCCGAGGAAGTTACGGTCATGTAAAGGGTGGCTGCTGTCAGATTTCCGAAAGAAAGCTTTAGTATGAAATAGGCTCCAAAGTAAAGTATGAGACCGAATGCAATCAGAACAACTGACTTTCTGAATTGAATGTTTTCTGATTTCCGGCCCCGGGCTCCAATTAAAGAGATCAGCAGAAATCCGAGGCTAATCCATTTGGCCCGGTGAAAATGCGAAAACAGACCGGTTTTAAGGATGTTCAGCAGAACCTGATCGGTTAATTTTGACCGCCATCCCCAGCTTGCGAAAGCCTGGTAACAGGTATAATAAAGATGGAGACCGAGCAAGGTTACAGCGATCAGGCGGGTCATATCCAGGATTTTTCTAAGACCCTGTTCATTTTCTCCGGTGTTCATAATAAAATTTGTTTTAAAGACGGACTGATTTTCTTTTCTTCTTTTTGGATTCTCTTTTAAGTGGGTAGGGAACTGGCATGTATTCTTGTTCCGGGGTCAAGAGAATCTCTACCAAGGTTCCTTTCACATCAATTGTACCTTCCATTATTTTTTTGTTCACCGGTGCAAGTTGATTGACAGGATGGCTCGTTGTTAAATCGGCAGCAGGATTGAAGCGCTCTAAAATGGCTTTGGCGCTATATTCTTTGCCCAAATCGCTCCCGTTAAAAACTGTTTTTGTTTTGTGATCGATATAGGTAATGCCGTAGATGGGTCCATCTTTATTTTGACGAAGAATGATGCTGAAACGGGCGGCTTCCAATTCTTTCATAAAATGTTCCATGGACGGGGGATAAGCTTTGGCGAGCGCGAACTGGATTTCCACCATAAAGCGTTGAGCGGCGGACCGTTTCAAGGGTTCATTTTCTTTAAATTTTTTATTCAAAAAGGCCATCGTGGGTTTGAAATAAAAACTACTGGCTTTGAGCGGGGGACCGATGGGTTTTCCTTTTGGGTCAAGTACCCGGTATACGAGGCCGTTGTGTTTAAAGCTGTTGGAATTTACAGTCCCCCGGAATGCGTTGACATGATACAGAGAAAGGACCGCATTGAACTCAGGAAGGGAACTGAATCTGTAATTATCAATCACTTCTTTGAGTACATTAGAGATAGCCTGTTTGACCGCCATTTTGCCGATCGTTATCTTTTGAGCGGGAATCGGCAGGGTTTCATTCAGGTCTGCTTTTTTCCCTTTGGCGGCTGGAATCAACTTGTATTTGTGTTCCAGTTCTTTTCTGGCTTTTTCTGACTGGTTTCGTCCAATGTTATGGGTTGCGATCCGGCTTCCATCTTTTTGAATGTTGGTGGTGACGATGTGTATATGCGGGTGCCCGGCATCGAAGTGCTGGTATACCAGGTAGGGTTGGTGACCGAAGCCTATTTGATGCATATAATCTTCGGCAATCCGGTTGAGTTTTTCGGGATTTAATTGATCCTTATTGTCAAAATTTAAGGAGATGTGAAGGGTCTTATTGGTCGATCGCTCATTGAGCGACATATAGCGTTCAAACTGCCTGATTTTATCGTAGTAAGAGAGTTTCTCAACGCCTTTGATAAAGCCTGAGGTAAAGAGGGGCGCTGCCGTACCAGCCTTTACTTTTTGTTCATTGTAATTGAGTGTACGGGAAAGACTTTTATTGGTATTTATTCGTGCGACCATTTATAATCGATTTGAGTTATTTTATTTTCTATTTCCAGTATTTTTTTAAAGAAATCCGCCTTATCTTTTTCGTTTACCGCAGTCCAGGTTTTTATCTCCGAAATGTGCGACATGGTATGTAGTTTTACGACCGTTTGATTGAAATTATTTCCGATCCAGTTGAGTTCCCGGCGGAGGGTGATCATCTCTTCTAAAAAGTTGTCCAAAGATTTGCTTCGGGTGTAAATGGTAACAGGTTTTCCGAGCAGGATATGACGGATATATTCACTTCGTTTGCGGTTGGTCGATCGGGAAAATCCGGCCTCGATTTTTTTTAATTCTGCCTCACTCAACCGAATATGAATCCACCGGTTTCTATTATCTTTTTCCTTTTTCACTAAAGTCCTTTTGAAATGATTTGAAAACAAGAAATCTGCAGAAAAACCCCGCGACTCCGGAGCAAAAGGGGGTCAAAAACCCCGGTTGTGATACAACCGTACATCTTGCCGTTTCCCGTGAAGAAACTCTTATGTTTCGTTTTCGTCGAACATAAATGCTATCTCGAAAAGCAGCTTCTGAACTACCGAAGTCTTGGGCGGATTTGATTTGCTTGCGATTTTCCGGCTGACTGAAGCCATTCGTTCAGATCTTTATGGCCTTGATAAAGGCTACTGTGGTCTTCATATTTAGGCCCCCATGAAAGAGCTTGCTGGGTGAATTTTTCGCCCGTCGGATCATGGTCCAATAATAGTCTCACAGAGCTATAATTTTCCATGGCCGGGCGGCTTTTTTCGAAGAATGCTGTCGAGTTTAAAATTAAAAAATCAGCTGGCTGGCTGTCCTGATTTTGATTGATCATTTGATAAGAAAGAAAGTCAAAAAATCCTTCAAAGACCAGGAGCGTGTCAGCGTTGGAAAGAAAGGTGGTTGGAGACTTAGGCGAAGAGCTTGCCTTGAAGGAAGCATTGCGCAGTTCATAGCCGCCCTGGTCATTTGCAAATCCAAGTGCTTTATTGAATTTATTGTCAATTTCAAAAACAACTTGTTTACAGTACCGGATGGCAATCGAAAAGTCGATCCTTCTGTCTTTTAGATAGAGCAAAAGGTCAAGGGAATTGATTGGGTGAATGCCGGTAATCACCAGGGGGCTGGCAGCAGCAGTGGGTGACTTAGTAGATGAACTTGATAGGAGCGGGTGAAAAGGAGAATTGATAGATAGTTTTTCAAGAAAATCTGGTACTGAACAATTGAAATAACGTAATCCGAAATCGATCAACGTGCCACCTGATCCATCACCGTGATCATACCAAACATTTTTCTGCCGGTTGACTTTAAAAGAGGGCGTATCCTCCCGTCTGAAAGGTGACAGATACCAGTGATCTGTATTTCTGATTTTGGAAGGTTTGAATCCAAGCGAGGAAAGATAATCGACCAGATCCATTTCATTAGCCTGGGCACAGTTGAATTTGTTTTTTGCAGATGACATAAAATCTGATTTAGATAAAATGATGAATCACCGTCAGATTACAGTCGATGCGAAGTCCTGGTTGATCCTATTCATTTTTTGAATAGGATCAAATCAGCTGCTAGATTTAATTTTGATATCCCATTTGCTGATCCAATTTTAAAAAAAATAAAATATTTTGTTATGATGGCTAAAACAGATTTGTCCCGCATCTATGAAACGGTATTAAGCATACCTGGTATGAATGAGAAGGTGCGGATTGATTTAAAAATTCCACTGAAAAATGTGTTGATTTTAAGCCGTGCTATTGAAAGAGGCTTAACCGGAAAAGAAGACAATGAACTATCGCCCGGTTTGATGGATCTGATTTCGGCCGATACTATCCATGAGCTGATGGATATTTCAAATGAAATACTTCAGAAAGCTGGTTTATCGGACCTCAATGAGAAATTAAAAAAGATGATCGAAAAGTAAATGGTCCGTTCGAGATTGTAATTTAACTCAGATATTTTGGATTTGCCGGTTAGCTGAATAAATTTTGCATGGTCAGTGATTTTTGAACAAGCTTTTGCGAATACGGATTTTCTGAAAGTCCGTAAGTAGTGATCACGGTAAAGAACAAAGTTTTTTTTGTTTTTGTTTTTTCCAAAAACACCCCCAGTTTTCGTTCGATCTCCGAGGCGTAGCTTTTTGTGATGACAAATTCGGTGTTGAAGAACTTGATCTCACAGATATTTATACTTTTATCCGCGCGGTCAATAATCAAATCAATTTGTGCACCCGCTTGGTTATTTTGATACAGCGATCGCCAGGTACTTTCTTGGGTTTGTATTCCTTCAATTCCCAAGGCTCTTTTAATTTGTTGGGCATGTTTTAAACAAACGGATTCGAAGGCCATCCCCGCCCACACTTTATATGCATTGGTGGTGCTTAGTTTGATCCAATTGTCCTTACCTGAAGACCTGAACCGATCCATAAATTTTAGATAGAAAAGAGAAAATTCATCAATCAGCCGGTAAATTAGATCATTGGAGGTCTTTTGAAAAGGCACGGATGATAATATAAAACCTGATTCTTCCAACTCTTCGAGCAGCAGCGTGGTCGTGCCGCCGGAGCTCAGATCACATTTTTCAATTATTTCCTGGCGAGTCAATCCTTTGGGTGTTGCTGCCAGGGTTCGTACTACTTTTATATGATGTTCAGCGATGTCAAAGAGTGAACCGTAGAGGTTGTTAAACTCACCTTTTAAAATTCCATCCTTGACAAAGCAGGCTTTCTCTATCGCGACCGTGGCGCTGTCCCCTGACTGGATAGATTTCAGGTATTGGGGAATACCTCCAAAGGCCATATAGATCTGCAAGAGTTGATAGTGTCCCAGATCAATTCCTTTTGTTTTTAAATAGGTTTCTGATTCAGCCAGCGTAAAGGGCAGGAGTCTGATTTTTTGGGTAATGCGGTTATGCAGGCCGCCTTTGTTATTGACAATATTTCTGATCATCCAGGAGGCGGCAGATCCACAGATTACGATAACGAGATTGGATTGTCTGCTCGCCCAACTGTTCCAGAAATGCTCGAAGGCTGAAAAAAACCCGGATTTACGACCATCGAGCCAGGGAAATTCATCCAGAAAAATGACCTGTTTTTTCTTTTTGTTCTTCGTCATGATGTACTGTTCCAATGCCTGAAAGGCGACGATCCAGTTTTCCGGACTTTTAAGGCGCAGTGCCGAACCGGTTGCCTTTTCTAGTGAACGACTGAATTGCTGAAGTTGTTCCTTGAGGGACGCGCCGTACATACCCGTTAATTCAAAGGCGATATGATCTTTATAATATTCATGGATCAAAAATGTTTTTCCTACCCGCCGTCTTCCATATATGGCGATGAGAGCGGCTTCTTTGGATACCAATGCCTGGTGAAGAAGTCCAATTTCTTCTTTTCTTCCGCTTATGTTGCTCATGAGAAGGTACTGTTTTGGCCGTTTATATTTTTTTATATATAGCCAAAACTAATACATATTTACTTATTCTGGCTGTATATATTGATGTCTTCGCCAGCCAAAACGGTAACCAATACGATTTGCTTATAAAATTTTTCTGCCCGCGATATCCCGACTCGGGATGAACTCGGGAAAACCTCAGAACGCCCTATAACATTTCACATATGACAGGTTATTAATAATCAATTTGTTAAGCTATAAGTGGTAACCCGGTCCCCTGGCATGTACTTTGAATTCATTTCAGGAAACCTCAAAATCAAATAAACCATGGATATACTTAAGCAGCCAATCGATAATCTAAGGTATGACCTGGATGCCTTGAACCGCGAATGGAAGGATATAGAAGGCAGTAACCTCTCAGCCAACCAGTGTTATCATTTTGAAACCGATCCTCCTCATTTTCTATACAATTTAAACTGTCCGGATAGCCTCCGGCAAAAATTAAAGGGCTTGATAGATAAATATTTTCCAACAGATGAAAACCGCATATCTGAATAAGGAGGCTGTAAACCGGGATCTACGGGAATGGTTACCGGAAACCCGGCAATTGGAAAAAAGGGATAAAGAAGCTGCCATCAAGGAATATAAAAGAATGGTAGTGGCCTATCCGGTAAATGAAGAAATTTATAACCGGATCATGATTCTATGCCGGCAATTAAAGGAACCCCTGGAAGAAATGCGGTGGATCGATAAAGCCATCGTAGCCTTTGAAAAGTCATTTCATCAGACCAGCAGTAAAACCAGCCCGAGCGCGAAGGTCAAATCACTAAGCAAATCCATTCTCCAGTCAACCGGACTCATGGACAAAAAAGGAAAAGCACTTTACCGGCCCCAGCCTATTGGCCGATGGCAGAAACGAAAAGATCTGCTAAAAGCGCGTCTGGCACGAGCCAAATAAAATAAGCCTTACGCATATTGATCCGCATAGCTCAAAGGCGGTAATCCTCAGATTCACATTATTTTTTCCGCGCTATAAATATTTATTTTTCCCGACTCGGGATAAACTATTGAAATATCGCTTTCAGCGGAATGCATATTTGCTGTACAAAGTAAATATATGCTGCGATTTATTTCATGGTCCAATTTTCTGATTTCCGTTTTAATATTTCTTCTTTCTTATTGGATGGTTATCCTCCTGATTTTTTACAAAAGGAATTTAGTTGGCCTTTTCAGGAAAACAAATATTCAGTCCCAAGCTGACGGCAGTGCAATACCCCCAAGCGATGACGATCAGTTCGACAGATGTAATGCGTGCGCTTCTGTACTTAAATCGGCTATACGGAGTACGAGCTTGGATCAGCCCAGCAAAGGCGTCCTGCTGAACGAAATAAGAAACGCGATGCTTCCCTTTTTGGATTTCAAAGGAACCCCATGGCAATATCCGATTGATAACCTGATTAAGCATGAAGTCCTTCAACGCTGTTCGATGAAACTTGAAGAAGCTGATGTTGAAAATATTTGGAACGACTGATATAAAAGATCAAAAAAAACACAAACAATAATTACATAAAAAAATGCACATGAAACACTTGAATCTGAAAAGAAAAGAGCAACGCCGGTGGAGCGGTAAGTTTTGTTATCGATCCACCTTGGTGGCTTTGGCTTCACTGCTACTTGCTATCAAAGGATATAGTCAAACCGCGGACGGCAATGCCGGTATCAACCAGGCCAATACAACGGTCAGGGGATATTTTGACGCCGGTGTTAATCTGGTATATGCTATTGGTGCAATCGTTGGTTTGATCGGCGCTGTTAAAGTGTTTCAAAAGTGGAATCACGGCGATCACGACACTGGAAAGGTTGCAGCGGCCTGGTTTGGGAGCTGTATTTTCCTGGTGATCGTGGCTACCGTGCTGAAATCATTCTTTGGTCTGTAAGCGTCTGTACACCACGGAACGCTTACCCCGCATACGTAAAAAAATCAAATTGCGAAGGGTGTTTTAACCTAGGCAGGAAAATGACTATGAAATATCTTTTTTGATATAGAAAAATGAATACAATGGCCAGTAGTGTCTATAAAATAAACCGGGGGATCAATAAGAGCATTGAGTTCAAAGGACTGAAAGCGCAATATATAGGCTATCTCGGTATAGGTGTACTTATCCTCTTAATTCTCTTCGCCATACTGTATATCATCGGCGTCAATTCGTTTGTCTGTGTAGGGTTTGTTTTTATCGCAGGTACAGTTCTCTTTATTTATGTATTTAAGATGAGCGCCACCTACGGTGAACACGGGCTGATGAAGAAAGTATCCAAACGATCCATTCCAACCGTGCTGCAGTCAAATACAAGAGAACATTTTATAAAATACAAAGCATGAATACCTGGTTACACGATCTGTTGCCTATTCTCGATGTGGAGCACGACAGTATACTCTCAAAGCAGGGTGATGTCACGATTGCCTTTGAGCTCACGCTACCGGAAATATTTACCTTAAGTAACGATGACTATGAGTCCTTTCACCAGACTTGGATCAAGGCGTTGAAGATATTGCCAAATCAGACGGTGTTTCATAAACAGGACTGGTTTACGGAATCAAAGCATCAGGCGCATTTTTCGATGGAAGATGGAAGTTTTCTGACCCGCAGCAGTGAAAGATTCTTTAATGAACGGCCCTTTTTAGATCACAGTTGCTTTTTGTTTCTTACGCGCAAACCGGTAAACCGGAAATCATCGTCATCAGCTTTATCGAGCCTCTTGCGTAAATCCATCGTCCCGGCGGGAAATTTAAATGTACTATTCAGGCAGGAATTTGTTGAAATAGCAGGTCAATTTAAATCCATCATGGAATCTAGTGGGTTTGTACAGTTCAGAAGACTAGGCAATGATGAAATCCATAGTGTGAAGCGTAAGGCAGGCGTGATCGAGCGGTACTGTTATCTTTTAGAAGATAATAAACTAGCCATCCGGGATATATCATTCAAAGGAGGTATCCGGGTAGGTAACCAGCTATGTCAACTCTTTACCCTTTCCAATCCGGGGGATCTGTCCCCACTCTGTGGATCAAGGATCAATTATGACCGGTATTCAACGGACAAGACAAAATTTTCTGTAGGATTTGCATCCACTCTAGGTCAACTTCTGCCTTGCAACCACATTTATAACCAGTACTTATTTACTGAAGACACTTATAAGGCTATCCGCCGGCTGGAGGGTAAAAAGTTACGGTTACAATCCTTAGCTGCTTATTCCAGGGAAAATGCGATAGCCCGGGACGCCGTCAATGAATTTTTGAATGAAGCAGTCAGCGACGGCAGGACTCCGATCCGGGCTCATTTCAATATTCTGGTATGGACAGATAAAGAAGGGGAGCAAAAAGATATCAGAAATCTGGTTTCCTCGGCACTAGCCCAGATGGACGCCGTTCCCAAACAGGAGATGGACGGCGCACCTCAGATACACTGGGCAGGTATTCCGGGTAACGAGGCAGATTTCCCTATGAACGACACGTTTGAAACATTCGCTGAACAGGCGTCCTGTTTTTTCAATCTGGAATCCTGTTACCGGTCTTCCCTCAGCCCTTTTGGTATAAGGCTGGGGGACCGGCTGACTGGTAAGCCGGTGCACGTGGATATCTCCGATGAACCGGTAAAAAAAGGAATTATTACCAACCGCAACAAGTTTATTCTGGGACCCTCCGGCAGCGGGAAATCATTTTTCACCAATCATATGGTCAGGAGCTATTATGAGCAGGGAACGCATGTCGTTCTGGTGGACGTGGGTCATTCTTACCGGGGACTCTGCGATATGGTCAAGGGCTACTATTTCACGTATTCTGAAGCGAGCCCGATCCGGTTCAATCCTTTTTTTATTGGCGACGGGGACGGCCTGGATACTGAAAAAAAGGAAAGTATCAAGACCCTGCTCCTGGCTTTATGGAAAAAAGACAATGAAACTTTTAACCGGTCTGAATATGTGGCACTCTCCAATGCGCTTCAACTCTATTATGAAAAGCTGGGTCGCCAAAAAAACATCTTTCCCTGTTTTAATAGTTTTTATGATTTTCTGAAAGAAGACTTTGTTCATGTACTCTCCACAGACCAGGTAAAGGAAAAGGATTTCGATGTTTCTAACTTTCTATATGTTTTGAGACCCTATTACTCAGGTGGTGAATTTGACTATTTGCTGAATGCGGATCAAAACCTGGATCTCTTGCAACAACGGTTCATTGTATTTGAACTCGATAACATCAAAGACCATCCCATTTTATTTCCGGTGGTTACCCTCATCATTATGGAAGTCTTTATTTCCAAGATGCGCAAGCTGAAAGGCATCCGGAAGATGATATTAATTGAAGAGGCCTGGAAAGCCATTGCTAAGGAAGGTATGGCTGAATATATTAAATACTTGTTTAAAACGGTCAGGAAGTTTTACGGCGAGGCAGTGGTGGTGACTCAGGAGGTGGAAGATATTATTTCCTCGCCAGTCGTCAAGCAAGCCATTATCAATAACAGTGATTGTAAGATTTTACTCGATCAGTCCAAGTACATCAATAAGTTCGATCAGATTCAGGACCTGCTAGGGTTGACGGACAAAGAGAAGTCACTGGTACTGTCCATCAACCGGGCCAATGATTCATCGAAGAGATACAAGGAAGTCTTTATCAGTTTGGGAGGTACGCTTTCCCGTGTTTATAGAACGGAGGTGTCCCCGGAGGAATACTGGGTATATACCACAGAAGAAAAAGAAAAGATGAAGGTGAACGAGTATGCTTCGCGATATGGAAGTATAGAGAAAGGCGTAAGGCAACTCGTGATCGATTTGAAAAACGAAGAAAACCGCAAACCATGAAAAGGAAAATGCTGATCCTCGGATTTTGTCTTTCCCTCACTTTTTGTATCCCTGTCCACGCCGAAGCGCAGTTTATTATTGCCGACGTGATCAAACTCGTGATCAAAAAAGTCATAAACGCCATTGACCTGGCCGTTCAACAGGTGCAGAATAAAACCATTGAGCTGCAAAACGCTCAAAAAGAGCTGGAAAATACGATGAGTAAGCTAAAGCTCGATGAAATTTCAGATTGGGTAGAAAAGCAGCGAAAACTTTACGAGGATTATTATAACGAGTTATGGCAGGTAAAGCAGGTTATTGCCGACTATGATAAGGTCAAATCGATCATCCAACTGCAATCCCGTATCGTATCGGAATATACAAGGGCTTATGGTCTGTTCAAACAGGATAAGCATTTTACCCCGGACGAAATTGACCATATGTTCAGGGTCTATACGGGTATCCTTCAAGAAAGTCTGAAAAATGTGGACCAGGTATTGTTGGTCGTCAATTCGCTCGTCACGCAAATGCAGGACGCAGACCGGATGGAAATTATTGATCATGCAGCCCAGGCGGTTCAACGAAATTATGATGACCTGCAGCGGTTTAATCAACAGAATATACAACTGAGTATTGAGCGGGGGTTTGACCAGAACGACCAGCAAAGCATTAAAAAATTATATGGTATTCCATGAAAAGATTTTTCATTTTAACAATTATGATCATGACTTATTCAGCGGGACAATCACAAGGGTTAAGCAACATTTTTAATCAGAAAGCGGCTGACTTGAAAAGTAAGGGTAAGCAAATCGCCTTGCTTCAACTCTATATCGGGTGGATAGAGAAAGGGTATGCGATCGCCCGGGCTGGTTTAACAACGATCGGAGAAATCAAGAAAGGCGATTTCAATTTGAACAACGTTTTTTTCAGCTCCCTGTCTTCTGTCAACCCGGCTATAAAAAAGTGTTCCAAAGTGGCAGCTGTCCTGGACCTGGTTCAATCAATTAAAAAGGAATTTATCGGGATCGAATCCCTGCATCATTTATCGCCCGCAGAGCTAGCTTATTTATTAACCGTGAAAGAAGGCATGTTTGAGGGGTGTGCTAAAGGCCTGCAGTCGTTAAATGATTTGATGACAAGTAATACCTACGAAATGAGCGACGACGAAAGGATCAAAAAGATCGATGAGATATATTATGAAATGCTAAATAAATCATTACTCGCCCGGGAGTTTAACCGGGAAGCGCGTATGGTTTCTCAACAACGGGTATGGGATGAGTTAAATATCCAGACCCTCAAAAATCTACAATAATGAAAAAACTGTTAGCCATACTTGTTGTATCCATGCTTGGATTTGTGCAAAGGCCGCAAGCCCAGGCGTACGAACTGGAGCGGTTGATTCTGGATATCGAAAAGCTGTCTCAGCTAAAAAATATCCTGAGTGACTTGTACAAAGGGTACGAGATCCTAAAGACCGGATACACTGCTATCAAAGATATTTCAGAAGGCAGTTTTAACCTGCATAAAGCTTTCCTGGATGGATTGCTCGCTGTAAGTCCGGTAGTACAGAAATACGAACGGGTAGAGCAAATCATAGTGTTGCAGGCTAGGATTGTGAAGGAATATAAAGCAGCAGAAAATAGATATCGAAGCTTTAGCCAATTTGATCCGGATGAGCTCGATTATATCAGCAGGGTTTATATCAACCTCGCTGACCGGTCTGCAAAAAACCTGGAGGCGCTTATTAACGTGTTAACTGCTGGAAAACTTCGGATGGATGATGCCCAGCGATTGCGGGAAGTAGACCGGATATATAGAGAGACCAATGATCAGTTTTTGTTTCTCAGGCAGTTCAATAATGGAACCGATCTGCTCGCCGCAGGCCGCGAACACCAGGACCGGGATATTGAAACGATCCGGAACCTGCACGGGATAAATTAATCACAAAAAAAGTTGAAGTGAAAATCAAGTCAATTGGGCTTGCTCTGGCACTGCCATGGCTTCCCGGAATGCTCTTCGCCCAAACGGGTATTACAGATAGCCTGAACGGCCTTCAGAAAGTACTGGATACGGTGTATGACCAGATGCTTCCCCTGTGCAGTTCCTTGATCGGTGTGGGCAGAGGGCTGGCTGGCTTTGCAGCGACGTGGTATATCGCCGTGCGGGTATGGCGGCATATTGCCAATGCGGAGCCGATTGATTTTTATCCTTTGTTCAGGCCCTTTGTACTCGGATTTGCCATCATCATTTTCCCTTCCGTCATCGCTTTGATGAACGGTATTTTAAAGCCTGTAGTTACAGCAACGAGTGGCATGGTGTCGGATTCTGATCAGGCCATCGCATTGCTCCTGAAACAAAAGGAAGCCGCTGTTCAAAACAGCTTGTTTTACCAGATGTATGTCGGACCGACAGGCAGTGGCGACATCGATAAATGGGAGCAATATTCCGGAGCTGCCGATGACGGCGTATTATCTGGTATCAGCAATTCCATCAAGTTCGAGATGGCCAAAGCTTCTTACAATTTTCGGAATGCAATCAAAGAATGGTTAAGTGAGATCCTTCAACTGTTTTACGCTGCCGCGTCCCTTTGTATCAATACTGTCCGGACATTCTATTTGATCGTCCTGGCTATTCTGGGACCATTGGTTTTTGGATTGGCTGTTTTCGACGGTCTGCATCATACCCTCAGCGTATGGATCGCGCGATATATCAATATTTTTCTTTGGCTGCCGGTTGCCAATATTTTCGGAAGCATTCTCGGAAAGATCGAACAAAATATGATCCAGCTGGATATCAATCAAATCAACGCCAACGGAGATACCTATTTCGGATCTATGGATACGGGCTATCTCATTTTCTTGCTGATCGGTATCGTTGGGTATTTCACCGTGCCATCTATTGCCAACCATATCATTAATGCGGGTGGTGCGGGTTCCCTACTGTCCAAGAGTACGGCGCTTTTTGCCGGCGGCACGCAAAAAATCGTTTCGACTTCCAATGCCGGTATGGGTGTAGTCCGGGATAGTTTGTCTTCGGGTGCATCCAGGATATCAGAAAGCATCTCTAATTACGGTTCAACAGACTGGGGCAAAGGATCAAGTAATAATTCTCATTTGGAAAACAAGATAACGGGAATGAAAAACGACTAAAGATGTTTAAAAAAGCAAAGGCGATAGACAGTGCTTTTCAGTTGGTAAGGGCGTTTTGCATGCTGGTCATGGTCATTTGTGGATGTATTACCGTGTTTGCCTTGCAAATGAGTTACCGCATGGTGTCCAAATCTGAAGGCAGAATATTTATTCTCGCCAACGGTAAAATCATGGAAGCCTATTCGGCGGATCGGAAAGACAATATTGAAGTAGAGGCGAGAGATCATATTAAAACCTTTCACCAGGATTTCTTTACCCTGGATCCGGATGAAAAAGTAATCAACGCCAATATCACGCGGGCGCTGTACCTGGCTGACCGGTCAGCAAAAAAGCAATATGATAATTTAAAAGAAGGCGGGTACTATACCAACCTGATTACTGCCAATATCAGCCAGCAAATAGAAATGGATTCAATAACGGTTGGCACGAAGGACTACCCTTATTTTTTTCATTGTGTCGCACATGAAAAGTTGATACGGACGACTTCGGTCGTCACGCGGAGTCTCGTCACAGAGGGTTATTTAAGAAACGTCGCCCGTTCGGATAACAACCCTCATGGATTTTTAATTGAGCGCTGGGTGATTCTGGAAAATAGGGACATTAAAACAGAGAACCGGTGAAATTCCTTTCAAAAAATAGCGATCAAGCATCCAGGTGGGTAAGACCGCTTCGTGGGTTACCCACACGGATTCAAAAAAAGGTTTGTGCGTATTTAAATCAACTGACCAGAGGCTGGTCGCCAAAAACAATCCGTCTGTACTGGTTGCTGTTTATCCTCATTGGTGTTTCTGTTTCGCTTGAGATAGTTGTAAGGGCCATGAAGGGTAAGCAAACTTATCAATTCAGTAAAGGCAAAAGCGAAGTGGTCAGACTTCCGCAAGTGCCGGGTAAACGCGGAGGCTTAAGGAATCAACTGTCGAGGTTGAGGGGCTGTGAAATATACCTGGATAGTATTTCAAAGCATGATACCATGCTCTATAAGAAGTTGATAAAAGAGAGTCCGCATTTGCGGGATAGTCTGGATTTGTTGGATTCTCTCATTACAAAAAATATAAAATAGTTCATTATGCTTACAATGGATCATTCGCCGGAATTTTTAAAAAGAAGGAAATTTTTACTGGTACTCCCTATTCTAATTATTCCTTTTGTCACTGCATTATTTTTTCTGTTGGGGGGCGGACAAGGTACTACTTCGACAGGTAGTATTAAAACAGCAGGGCTTAATATGCTGCTTCCCGACGCGCACTTTAATAAAAAAAGAGATCCGAATAAGATGGCTTTGTATGAATCAGTGAACGAGGATTCGGCCAGGTGGAAGTCAGCCGTCAAAGACGATCCCTATAGAAAGGATAGTTCGGTTTTATCATCGATGTCCTTTGAACATAGCCAGGCCTTAGAAGATATATTAAATAAAACCGCGGATAAATTCCCGGGTGATGGGTTTGATAAATTGAACATTTCTGTTAATGGCAAAAAACCCATTGATCATTCAAAGGAATTGTCTGAAAAGATCAACCGGCTGAAGGAAATGGTAAACGCCAAGCCGGTACCACCCACGGACGCATGGAAATCTATCAATAATGAAAAGATGAAAGATGGATCTCTGAAAACAGACCAGGCAGCTTCAATACTGGGCAGTAAAGCTTCGGTCGACCCCGATCTGGTTCAACTCGATAAGATGCTTGATAAAATCGTAGCCATCCAGCATCCGGACATGCAAAAAGATAGCATAGCTGCGAAAGTAAAAGTGCGTTCCCTTCCGGTTGAAAAGACGGAAGGAGAGAATGCCATCGCTGCGATCATACCAGAAAAGCAGGTGCTGATTTCCGGAGCGACGATCCGGATTCAGATCATGGACAGTGCAAAGATTGCGGGAATCTCGATAGTGCCAGGTCAGTTCATATACGGCACAGCCATGCTGAGTAATGAACGACTTAAAATCCAGGTCAGGTCTTTTAGAACCGGTCATTCTATTGCCGAGGTGAACCTGAATGTATATGACCTGGACGGTATGGAAGGAATTTATATTCCCGGAAGTATGAGCCGCGATGTATCTAAGCAGTCCTTAGAACAGGGGATCAGCGGGCTGGGTTTAACGGCGGTAGATCCTTCCATTGGCGCCCAGGCTGCCAATGCTGGTATCCAGGCTGCGAAAACACTCATGAGCCGTAAGGTAAAAATGGTAGAGGTTACGATACCCGCCGGTTACGGAATCCTTTTAAAAAGCGAACAATAAAAATTTTTATATGAAAACATCATTTGTCTTTTTTCTCATGATCATGAGTTTCTACGGCTTTTCTCAAAGCTCTGCAACAAAAGACGGGATCAAGTTCAAGCTCTATTCGGTTATCATAAAAAACGATACGCTTTCATTTGAAACGGCCCTATTTAACCGGTCACTGCTCGGTTATACGCCGCAATATGTTAAGTTTTTTATCCGGGATCGTCATATTGTTTCCCGGACAGCGGTGCAAGAGACGGAGATCTTACCCCTGATCTCTTTTGTGTCAACGGTTGTTCCGGCCAAAAGCAGTACTGAATTTATTTTTGAATTTAAACAGTTTACGATTCCAAAGACAAAGGAACTCGTTATCGATATGAAAGAAAGGAATGGATCCAGGGATCTGGTGTTGCGCATCAAGGGTAGGCGTTTATTAAGGATGATAAAAACAAAAGAATAAACAATTCACTCACCATTTAAAAACAATTTTATGAATGAACAAAATCTGGATTATTTAAGCCGGCAAATCAAGTTTTCCGGTTTCGGGGATGGTCACGCTAATGATTTAAAAGAAAAAATGAAGTCTGGCGTGGCTGAGTTTTCGCTTTCTCACCGCCAGGAGTTTGGTAAGGATACAGCCAGTGCGAACATGCACTTTCGAAAATCCGATCAAAGCGACCTTTACTTTTTTAACCGGTATGACGTGGCCGTTCAGAGCGGCCCAAAGAATGAGGCTTTGAAACAAACCTTTTATATTAATCCGAAGGAGGATAATATTACCCTGAAGGAAGCCTATAATTTACTGAGTGGTAGGGCCATTCAAAAAGAGCATACTCCCAGGGAAGGCGAGAAATACAATGCCTGGCTGCAGTTGGATTTCAAGGAGACTGATAAAAACGGCCAGTTCAAACTCAAACAGTTTCATCCCAATTATGGTTATGACCTGGAAGCGGCCTTACACAAGCATCCGATCCGGGAGCTGTCGACCAACGAAAGTGTTACCCGGTTGCTGGAGTCTTTGGAAAGAGGTAACCGTCAGCAGGTGACTTATGGAGAGGGTACCGGTGAGAAGAAAGTTTTTATCGAAGCCTCGCCCCAGTTCAAGTCCGTCAATTTCTATGATGAAGGCATGAAAAAGATCATGGCAAGTTCCCTGAAAACGACAGCCCAGGAACAGGGTGTTCAAAAAGAGTTGGCTCCGGAGCAAGCCGTCACGGTTTCCAAAATTGGAAATGATAAAGAAGGTAAGGACTTGGCAGCTGGTAAGGGTGAGGAGGAGTCGCCGTCCAAACCCAAAAAACAAAAGATGAAGCTATGATCGGGGATTTCATGAATCGGGTCAAAAATGATCCGAGGGTTTCACGGGCTCATATTAGAATATACGTCAGCCTTTGGCAGCTGTGGGTGGAGGCTGGTGAACCTGCTCATCTATCTGTTTTTAGGAATGACATCAAGGATATGTGTAAGGTGACCAGCCTGTACGCATTTTATAAAGCCATCGGCGAACTGGATGAATTCGGATATATCGAGTATAGTCGTTCTGTAAACCATAACAAAGGCAGTTTGGTTAGATTTTCTGAAATCAAATCGGGTGAGCCCCTGTTAAAACGAAAATGAAATGAATCCGTTTGAAGGAATAATGCTGATCGGCAGACAGGATTTAGAGGCAATAAAAAAAGGCCAGCAGGAGATCCTTGACCGGTTGGAACGGATAGAGCGGGCTTCGAATCAGTATGTGAATGGCGTAACGCCCTATCTGACGGCCATTGAATTTATGAAAGCTGTCCGGATCCGGCGGTGGAAATTTAATAACCTCATCTGCACGGGTAAAATCAGGACCTTAAAGAAAAGTCGAAAGATCTATGTTCCGAGGGGTGAAGTGGAACGGTATTTCAAAGAAGTCAATGAATAGACAGGAATAGGGTAGGATATGGGGGGCTATAATAGCCCCTCATCTGCAAAGGAGAGGTATCCTTCGCTGGAAATGATGATGTGATCAAGGACATTGATATCCAGTAATTTTCCAGCTTCCCTGATTTTCCGCGTCAGCTCTTCATCAGACCGGCTGGGTTTGAGGTTGCCTGAAGGATGATTGTGGGAGAGGATGAGGTTGCAGGCGCCCCGTTTGAGGGCTGCCGTAAAGATGAGTTTCGGATCCATTACGGTGCCGGTGATGCCTCCCTTAGATAAAGGATAAAGGCCTAATACCCGGTTCGCTTGGTTCAGGAGGATCAGTTTTCCTTCTTCAAAAAGGTCTAGGGTATGTTTATCCCAGTTGGCTAAAAGAAGCGCGTATACTTCCGCTGAGCTTTTTAACAAGGGTCTCTGAGAAGCTTTGATGGACGTTTTGTAAACAAGACCAATTTCTTCTACCTTATTCCAGTTCGGTGTTTGACTGTTTTCCATAACTTTTGTTTTTAATTTTTAAAAATCAATTATGGAATAGTGACAGGCTTTACACGAGCAAGACCAGGATCGCAGGCGGAATAAATGAGGGCCGTGCGCGAGGGAAATGTGTTTATGCCGAACGGACTGGACGCCCGAAGTGTCAAGCCGAACTTTTGGAAGAATTGATGATAAAATAAAAATGGTATTTTATTTGCTTAATTTTTCATCGAGGCTATCCATTTTCCGAATTAATTTTTCCCTGATATGGTCCAGGAAAGCGGTTCGGTTCTTTTTGCGAAGTCTGATTTCGTTGAAAACATTGTAGTAGTTCCCCAAGTCAATCTGAAAAAGTTTCTGAAACGTTTCGGCTATTTCTTTGATTCCCGTTTTCCCATTATTAAACGCGCCTCCAGCCTGAAGGGAATTGATTAACTCAATCAAATCTGCTTTTGATGCGGTCCATGAAAGAGGAAGAAGGACAATGGCGTTGGGATTTGCACTTGGACCTGAGACGGACTTTGAAAAACAATACTTTTCCAACCGCTCAATGCGATTAAGTAATTCTGAATATGATGGAAGCAGGATTTCTTCGTTCATCGGTTCGTAAAGTACACCGATCATTCACTGTTTACAAGTACAGAGGGTACTTGTACCCTTTGTAACTTATTGCATTTTAAAGAATTGGGTAAATATATTTAAGGTCGGCCAGGCTTAATTTGCAAGGCTTGCAGTGTGCATTGTACCTTTATAAATAGTGTTTGGCAGAAAGGTAAATAGCCATAATTTGCCTATGATTGTATTCCTTTTTAACTGGACATTTTAATAGCTGCATATGGAAAGTGCAACATCTGATTTGCTTATCCGCGATATACACAATCTGGATAAAAGCCGTGCTCTCCTGCATTTGTTTGAATTAAACAACTTAAATAATATGCAGCAGTTAATTGATCGCCCAATGGAGGAATGGTTTGAGTTTACCGGTTTCAGCCAGCACCTTCTAAATGAATTGATCAATTTCCTGGACAGAAATGCTGTTCTTTCGTTAGTTAGGGACTGAGTACTTAATAAATCACCGCCATTTAGGATCTTTGCAATTTTTTGTTTCATCAAAAACCGGTATCACCAATTCTTTTCCCCAGATTTTATTTCCGGCTTTTTTCGGATGTTGGATGTAATACTCATTCCTTTCTTTGAAATACAGATCTATAGCCGATTTGCATTCATCTGCTGACTTGTAGTTGCTGTTGTGAATGATTGCTTTTGCCATACCGCTGAAAACAGATTCAATTACATTTAGAAATTGTGCAGAAGAGGGTAATGGGGCTAATTCAACCTGTGGAGTATTATTATTTGATCGAAATTCCTCATTGTTCACTTCTTCAATTTTGCTTTAGAGTTTTTTAGAGGCGTGCCATGAAGCGGCATCCCATGAGAAGAAAAGTTTTTCCTGTCCTTTATATTTATCTAGTAGGACATTCAAAAGTTTGATCATTTCTTCCGTATTCTTTTTCTTCGAATAGAAATGGGTAATTTGGTTTGCGGAAAGTTCAAGTGCTGTGGTGCAAATTATACATCCCTTACTTCTTTGCAACTGGGGATATGAATTAAGTTGTCCATTTTTAACGTATGATCTTCCTCCTTTTATTTTAATCGCAAAAGGGCCGAATTCATCTACTGAAAAGAATTTTTGTTGGGGAGTTAAATTTGTTAATATGGCGGTTATATTGGCGAGTTTTTCTCTGAATTGCGGATCTGGGCTGGTTAACGTTTCCCTGGCTTTGCGAAAAGAATATCCGCCGGCTTTAAGATATTCAGAAATACTACTGCAGGATATATTAGTAGCATATTGTTTTCTATATGCTACTGCCAGGGTTAATATACTCCAGGATGCCCGATTGATGCCATGGAGTCTCGGCGTTTCATGTATGAGTTTGTTTAGGTTCGCTTTCTTATTTTCTATATTTAAGATTATCTGATTGTTTTGCCTCCTTGGCTTTCCTTTCATTCCCGGAATACCATTTTCTGAATAGACCTGTATCCATTCCTTCACTTTGTCCGTTGATCGTTCTATCTGGATACTTATTTTTTTGAGCGAAGCGCCTTTTTGCGATTCAAGAATAGACACCGCTTTTTCCCATTTCACTCTGTTTGAACAACGTCGCCATTTTTTTAGAATTGACATGTCTCTTTCATTTATTACAGAAACTCTCCATCTATTTGTCAACCGTACGACACCATTCGAAGCGCACCACTCGGTGAAATGGTTGTTGAACTGGGAATGTTGAAAACCATCCGGGTTATTATTCTTGTACTTATTCCATTCCAGTAGAAGGGTCGAATTTTGTGTTAGGATATTTTCTGAAATAACCGGAAACTGTGTTTGCAGAAAGTTTACTTTCTCACCAGGATGAAAAGGTTTTTGGAGACGTTCGAGCATAAAATTAAAGTCATCCAGACGGTCGGGATAAAAGACGATTAATGTCTTGAGTTCATGCAGGTATTTTTTCACCGTGTTTCTTGATACCTTCAGAGACTTTGCGGTTCCTCTGATGTTTACAACACCCGATAGCACGAGTTCGAATATGGTTCTGATTTTGGAAATAGCTATGATCTGATTCATAAATGGTATTTGAGTATTTTAAAAGGGAAAAACCTTAATCAAGTTCACTACAGTTTCTGGCTATGTAAAATCAATATTTTCCTACTTGCCGAAACAACTGCATCAGGATATCCTTTAACGCTTCCTGATCCCTTTTTTCAGGGGAATAGGATTTGGAACGCATGCTTTCGGCAGATAAGTCTACACGGTGAGGAGTTGATAGCCAGGGAACAATACGGTCAAAAAGGGCTTTCTGGGAAGGTGATGAAATGAGCTGCATATCAGTGGCAGCCCGGAAAAAGATACTAATCTGGTCGACTGGCAAATTACAAACGATTTTGGGGGTTGTGTTTTTTGGGTTTGGCATGGAACTGTGACCGGTTGTTTGAAGTCCCTGGATTTTACGTTCCAGATATGCCAGTTCTTCTGAAAACCAATTGCTCAGCTGATTTTTAACTGAAGGGTGATGCCTCAGAAAGCCGCTATCGGGTTTCAGCTGCAGTTGATTGATCTGCTTTGAATAGATCAACAACCGGTCTATTTTGTCGTTGAGGTCATCTACGCCCTGAAGCTCCTTAGTTAGTTGGTTAACCATCGCATTGATAAATTCCTTGTCATTGTAATTCAGGTAGATCAGCATTTGATGTATTCCGGAATACAAGTTTTCGCCTTTCACCCATTGGTCAAGATCTTCCAGTTCTTTGACCAGTTCCTTATAAAACATGATATCACGGTAAGTAAGCGATGAAGTCTTGGGGGTGTCCGAGAATGCTGCCACCCTTTTCATTATTTGATCGGAGACCAAATCACCTGGGAAGTCTTTGTGAATAATTCTAAGAAGAACGGGTAATTTTTTGTGTATTTCCTGTCTGGTCAGCGCCAGATAAACATCCGGTACTTTCCCATCTTTATCGAAATACTTAGAAAACCTTTCCTCAATAAAGGAAAGAACAGCCTGGATAAGCCTGAAGAGATTATGATAAAACCGGTTGCTAATTTCGCCAGGATCTTTTAATTGCTGTTCCTGACTGAATAAACGATCAAGTAAAAGCGTAAGGGATACCTGGTAGGTTTTGATGTAGACTTCGATCTCCTTTTCTTTGGTAAAACTGAAAACTTCCTCAACTAAAAGTGTTTTTAATTTTTCAGTCTCATCCAGCGTCTCATGAAGTATCCTTGTAACGTCTACTTCCGATAAAATGAACTGCTCGCCCAGGTTGCTCAGGGTGTTTGTCGTTACCAGTCGGTCGAGATGTTCCAGTTTGTACGCCACAGCTTCCGGGTTTTGTCCAATGAAGGGTCAGGGCACGGCTTTACAGTCACAGTAGAATAATTGAACTGTAAATTTAGGTTGAGAACGCTTGGCAATCGGAACGAAGGTATTGGCAAATGGAAGTATTTTGGAGAGATGATGTTACGGTGAAATCGTAAGATATTTACGTCAAGGTATTCAAACCGAAATATAGAAATGTTAACAAGAGCAGATGATCATGACTTACCTTTTTGTCGGTATATTCCAGAATTGATTTTACCTAGACCTTTAAATCTTGCATTATCAGGCAAGGGGCCATCATATTCTGTTAGAAACTTTACTTCAACTTCTAAAGCTTTAGCCAATTTAAAAATCGTGATAAATTCTATATTTTCTTTGCCACTTTCGTAGCGACTTATGTCGCTGTCGTTGATTCCAGAGAGGACTTCTAAATCCAGTAATTTAAGTTTTCTATGCTTCCTGAGTTGCCGGAGTCTTATCCCCAATTTTTTCAATTCCTGATTAAATTCTTCTGGTTCCATATCAATTATTGAAATGGAAAACTCAACCTATATTCTACCTATAAAATGGGGTTATAAGCACATTTTCAATAATTCTCCTTATCTTGGGTTTTGATTATTTACATTGCGATTCTTCATAACTAATTGAAGCATTTGCTTTGAGTCTCGCTATTGAAACGTAGGAATTTCAAAAGGAAACGGGATGATAAGTGAGGGCTCACGTTCAGGCGTGGGCTCACTTATTCGTTTCCAGGCTTCCTACGGCCTCAATAGCGGTAAGTTGAGTTCCGCGTCTTTTTTATGGAATCAATTACATGAGATAAAAAGTCTTTTGCGATAGTTATAGAACCGCTCCCAAATTATTCGGGATGCGAAAAAGAGAAATACAAAGCGAGACCGAAATGATGGAAGGCTTCCGTTTGGGAGAGGAAAAATCATTTTCGGAGGTATTTAAGGCGTTATTTCCATCGCTGACATATTATGCTTTTCGGATTACGAAAGATCAGCTTACGTCCGAAGATATTGCTGAGGAAGCTTTTATTAAAATTTGGGATAGAAGAGAATCTTTTTACCAATTTGATGTCCTTAAATCTTATGTGTACACCATCGTAAGGAACGCAAGTTTTACGTGGCTAAAAAAAAATAAAACGATTCAACTTCACTGTATTGGAGATACAACGGATGTTTCTTCACAAGATAAAAATCGAATGGAAGCGATGATTGAGGTTGAAGTATTTCGCGAATTGCATTCGTTTTTAGAGCGTCTGCCAAACCAATCAAAAAAGATTGTAAAAATGATTTTTCTCGATGGCAAAAAGGCTCGTGAAGTAGCAGATGAATTGGGACTATCACTGAGTACAGTAAAAAATCAAAAAGCTAACGCTTTAAATAAACTTAAAAAATACTACTATTCATAGGTGTGATTATTTTACATTAAAATATATTTCCCTTGGCCCAATTTCTTTTTAAGGTCTCCTAATAGCCGTTCCCTATCGGTGCATATTTTGAATCTGAGACATCTTGAAACTGGTCTTGCTTGATAATAGAGACGCATTTTTTTCATTTTCGCTTGAATCACTAATTCTTTCTCGCTTTGATCGTCAGAATTCAACGATTTCCTCAAAAGTTGGAGTCCCAACGCCCATTTTTGTGACCGTCATAAAAATAAATACCCTGATCTTTTAGACCAATTGGGAGTATTGGGGATCTTATGGTATGGAAATAAGGTGAAAATATTTTTTTAACTTACTATAATGAACGAGGACGGACCTATTAGGGGGGGGGGGCAAGATGAACTTGCACATCGGGTTGCCTACCTGATAGCAGGGTTCATAAAGGAAACCCTTAGTGCGGAGGAACATCAGGAGCTTGATAATTGGGTTTGTGCCAGTATGGATAATCAGAAAATCTTTGAAAATCTGACCGATCCTGAGAATTTGGACTCCTGGATCAAATGGAGGGAGAAATTACCGGACGGGGAAGTGCTCGATCGTCTTAAAAGTAGGGTAGTATTCAACCAACCAAGGAAAAGGGGCTTAATTCGTTCGTTCTGGCCTTATGCGGCGGCGGTCTGCGTCCTCCTGTTAGCAGGTGTATATTTTGAAACTAAACGTCAGCATGGGGGTAAAAACGAGATATCTCAGGAAATAAACGTCAGGGATATAGAACCGGGTTCAAATCGGGCAGTTTTGACACTTACCAATGGCGAAAAGATAGTCCTGGACAGTGCTAAGAATGGCTCTTTGGCTTCACAGGGCAACGTAAACATTATAAAAATCGATAGCGGCCTTCTCAGCTATACTAACGGTAGCTCTTCAGACATTAATAAAAAAGAACAATTTAATGTGCTCACGGTTCCCGCAGGGGGTCAGTACAGGATTCAGTTGCCCGACGGTACGAAGGTTTGGCTTAATGCTTCTTCCGCCCTTAGATATCCGACAACCTTTCAAGGACAGACAAGAGAAGTGGAGCTTACGGGAGAAGGATATTTCGAAGTAGCCAAAGACGCATCGCATCCTTTCATTGTAAACTCGGGAATTAATCAGGTCCGTGTATTAGGAACTCATTTTGATATTAACGCCTATTCCGACAATCAAACGACCGTGGTAACACTGGCGGAAGGCTCAATCAGATTAAACGGGAAAACCACTCTGAAACCAGGTGAGTCCGGAGCAGTAGATCAGGCAGGAAATATTTTGGTTGCTAAGGCTGATCTTGAAGCTGCTCTGGCCTGGAAAGACGGACTCTTTATTTTTAATGGGACGCCAGTACAATCTGTTATGCAGCAGATTTCACACTGGTATAGCGCAAAAATTATTTACCAGGATAATATAGCGGAACATTTTAATGCGCGCATTCCACGAAATGTACCTGTCAGTAAGGTGCTTCATTTGTTAGAAGCTACAGGAAGTGTACACTTTAAAATAGAAGAAAAAGCCATTACGGTTATGAAGTAGCGCTGTCTGCCAATCGATTGCTGGGACATCAATTTTATTCACGTTAATACCACTAGTTAATGCGGTTCATTGCATTCCATCTATTACTATGTTCGGTCGCGATTGTTTTAAATCTCGGCTCATCAGAATCTGTGTTTGCTCAGAATGATGACAAGGTTACTCTGTCTCTTGAAAACGTTTCGCTGCAGGTTGTATTTTCGGCTATTCAGTCTCAAACCACTTATCGATTTGTTTATACCACGGAGCAGTTGACAGGAACCAAATTGGTTACTATTTCGGTTAATAAAGAGAGTGTTCAATCAGTACTCAAACAATGCTTTCGGGATCAGCCAATTCAATTTTCTTTAGAAGATAAATTCGTTATTGTTCATAGGAAAGATGTAACCAAAAAAATAGAAGCCATTGACGTCTCCGGAAAAGTAAAAAACGAAAAGGGAGAAATACTTAGTGGTGTTACTGTCAGTGTTGTAGGGAGCACCAGGGCTACGCTCACACAGGCAGATGGTACATTTTCATTGGAACATGTATCGAGCGATGCTCTATTGGTCTTTAGCGGTGCCAATATTGAAACCAGCAGTATTGCCGTTAATGGACAATCACAATTAATCGTCACGTTGAAAAATAAAATTAATAAACTTGACGAAGTTCAGGTGATAGCCTATGGATCAACAACAAAGAGACTGAATACCGGTGACGTTTCAACCGTAACAGCAGAAACGATTGCAGAACAACCGGTATCAAATCCGCTAGCAGCAATGGAAGGCCGCGTAGCGGGTCTGGTTATAACGCAAAATTCTGGCGCGCCGGGAAGCGGATTTTTTGTTCAGATTCGCGGTCAAAACAGTATTGCCAATGGCAATGATCCACTTTATGTCATTGATGGTGTTCCTTATCCTTCTGTTTCACTTGCGTCGACTTATACCAGTTCAGTGATAGCTGGTGGGAATCCGCTCAGCACAATTAATCCGGCAGATATCGAAAGTATTAATGTTTTGAAAGACGCAGATGCGACTTCCATCTATGGGTCCAGAGGTGCTAATGGCGTTATTTTAATTACCACTAAAAGGGGAAAGGCTGGAAAAACTAAAGTAGATTTCAATACCTATTTCGGAGGTGGTGAAGTTGACCGGACGTTAAAATTGCTCAATACACAGCAGTACCTGACTATGCGTAATGAAGCTTTTAAAAATGATGGCACAACCCCCTCCTTAAGTAATGGAGACTATGACCTGCTTCTTTGGGACACGACACGATATACGGACTGGCAAAGGCTACTAATCGGTAATAAATCCAGCATTTCAGATGTACAGCTCAATATTTCAGGTGGGAGTTCGAATACTCAATTTTCACTGGGCGGCGGATTTCACAGGGAAACGCCAGTATTTCCAGGAAATTATGCTGATCAAAAGGGCTCGGCTCATTTTACACTAAATCATTTGTCCAATGACAACAAGTTGAAAATTGATCTGTCTGTAACGTACGGAGTTGAAAACAATAATTTACCTCCGGTTGATTTTGTTTCTCAAGCAATGTCATTACCTCCTGACGCTCCTCCTCTTTATGACAGCGTTGGAAAACTTAACTGGCCTTCGGGTTTTTATAATCCTTATAGCTACCTGGAAGCCAGATACCAGGGAAAAACAAATAACCTCATCAGCCACGCAGTGATCAATTATCGAATTATTCCCGACTTGCAAATAAGGCTAGCAATGGGATATAATAATGTGCAGATGAATGAAATGCAGATAAACCCTCTGACATCAATTAATCCTGCCTATAACGAAACATCCGGTTATACTTTTTTTTCAAACAGTAGCATAGAAACCTGGATACTCGAACCCCAGATGGAATACCAAAAACAAATCTGGAAGGGGAAATTAGATTTTTTGATTGGCGGTACAGCAGAACAAGATACAAAAACGGCTCAGACGACTTATGCATATGGGTTTAGTAGTGATGCCCTATTGGAAAACATCGCTGCAGCTTCCAGCACACATATTTACAATAATAATTATTCCCAGTATAGATATGCCGCGTTCTTCGGAAGACTCAATTACAATATAGATGAAAAATATATTTTGAACCTTACCGGAAGGAGAGACGGTTCCAGCCGGTTCGGTCCGGGAAATCAATTTGCAAGTTTTGGGTCCGTTGGTGCTGCATGGATATTCTCCAATGAAGCTTTTTCCAAACGTTCGCTGTCGTTTCTCAGTTTTGGTAAGCTCAGAAGCAGTTACGGAACCACTGGTAACGATCAGATCGGAGACTATCAATATTTAAGTACGTATTCGCCCACGCCATACCCATATCAAAATGCACCCGGACTTGTACCCACTAGTTTGTATAATCCGGACTATGCCTGGGAAATCAATAAGAAATTTGAAGTGGGCCTGGAACTTGGATTTATGAAAGACCGGCTTTTGTTGTCGGCCAGTTATTATAACAATCATTCCTCTAACCAACTTGTCGGTTATCCGCTCCCTGGTATTACAGGTTTTGGAACCGTTCAACAGAATTTACCCGCTGTTGTTCAAAATACAGGAATTGAATTCACGTTAAGCGGCGCCCTGATAAAAACTTCAACATTTAGCTGGAATATCTCAGCCAATATTTCATTCCCTAAAAATGTATTACTGTCTTATCCAGGTTTAGCTGAAAGTAGCTACAATAATATTTACCAAGTCGGTAAGCCTTTGAGTATTTATAAATCTTTTCAATATCTGAACGTCGATCCGCAAGTAGGTATCTATCAATTTTTAAACAGTCAAGGTACACCCACTTTATCGCCTGTATATCCTGATGATTTTAAAGCTATTAAAAAAGTAGCCGTCAATTATTTTGGTGGGCTGCAGAATAGTCTTCAGTACAAAGGATGGCGGCTGGATATCTTTTTTCAATTTACAAAGCAAACTGGCTGGAATTATATAAAAAATTATTACACGGTACCCGGCATGTTGGGTAACCAGCCTGCAGCGGTAATGAACCGCTGGCAAAAGCCAGGGGATAATGCAACTTTTCAGAAATTCAGTCAGGCATATGATTCAGCGTATTATGGTTATCTGGTGAATTCAGCGTTTTCAGGTGACAATACGTTGAGTGATGCATCTTTTATACGGTTAAAGACTGTGTCTTTCTCTTACACCTTTTCTTCGACTACAATTACCAAATGGCATTTGCAATATCTAAAGCTGTATTTACAGGGTCAGAATTTACTTACCATTTCCCATTACTTTGGAATGGATCCTGAAAATCAGTCGAGTTATTCTTTGCCGCCGTTACGCGTCATTACCGGTGGTATTCAAATAACATTTTAATTAAAAGTGATGAAGAGAATACGAAAAATTGTATTGAGTTTTTTTATACTTGTACACTTTACAGGATGTGAAAAATTCATATCGGTACCACCTCCCATTACGCAATTGGTGTCAGGGTCCGTATTTGAAAATGATCAGACCGCTCTTGCGGCTGTGAATGGGCTTTATAGCTATATGGAAAGTACAGAAGGGTTTGCAAGTGGGGGCACAGGGAGTGTAGGATTTTTAGCTGGTTTATCCGCCGATGAACTAACAAATTACGGCACTGACCAATACCAGATACAATTTTTTCAAAATGCCTTGACTTCAAATAATGTGGAACTGGACGGTTTTCTTTGGCAGGCACCCTATCAGTGTATTTATCAGGCCAATAGTATTTTAGAAGGCTTGGCGGTTTCTGCAAATGTTAGTACAACGTTGAAAGCCGAGCTGATAGGGGAAGCGAAATTCATAAGGGCGTTTTGCTATTTTTATTTGACCAATCTTTTTGGGAATGTTCCACTAATTACGACTACCGATTATCAAAAGAATTCGGTAGCCTACAGCGCCCCAACCGATTCAGTTTATGATTTTATTGTTTCAGACTTGATCAGTGCCCAGGGTTCATTAGCTAATGATTACAGCTATTCAAACGGAGAGCGGGTTCGACCGAATTCCTGGGCAGCAGCTGCCTTGCTGGCAAGGGTATATCTATATCGGGGCAAATGGAAAGATGCAGAAACGCAGTCAACCAATGTGATTAATGAAAGTTCAATCTATACCATTCTTACCGACTTAAACAGCGTTTTTCTGGCAAATAGTGGTGAAGCCATTTGGCAGCTGATGCCAACACGACCTGGAAACAATACCGGAGAGGGGAATATTTACATTTTGACTTCTGAACCGCTATATGCAACGCTTGCACCCGATTTGATCAACGCCTTTGAGCCAGGTGACCAAAGAAAAGAAAGTTGGGTGGCAGACACGACGTTCGGGTCGAACATCTATTATTTTGCTTTTAAATATAAAGTTAAGACAAGCAACGAGGTGACAGAATATTCTATGGTATTACGGCTAGCGGAACAATACCTGATTCGGGCAGAAGCAAGGGCAGAGTTGGAAGATATTTTAGGCGCCAAAGAGGATTTAAATGTTATTAGAAACCGGGCGGATTTAGATGATGTTTCAGCCAATGATCAGACCTCTTTATTAAAATCTATTTACCAGGAGCGGCAGGTAGAGTTATTTACTGAATGGGGACACCGTTGGCTGGATCTTAAAAGAACTGGTCAGGCGACGCAGATATTAAGTCAGATTAAATCCGGCTGGCAAGCGACAGATACGCTTTATCCAATACCACAACCGGATATTCAAAAAGACCCCAATCTGGCCCAAAATCCCGGCTATTAATTTCACAGCAAACAAAATCAAATCATGCAGGCGCGTATTATAATTTATATCATACTTCAGGTGTGTATTTTTCAGACTATTGGGCAAACTCTAGCAGGTTTAAAAGGTGCAAAAGCGAAGTATGCCAAAAAGATGGTTCTCGGTGAATCTGTACCTGATTTTCGGTTAACTGAAACCATAAATTTTCCATCGAAAAGTCTGAATTTGGCTTCGTTAAAAGGAAAACTAGTGATCTTAGATTTCTGGCATACGCGCTGCTCTGCTTGTATAGCAGCTTTTCCTAAGCTTCAACAATTGCAGGAGAAATTTCCAAAAAAATTAAAAGTAATCCTTGTAACCTATCAAACAAAACAAGTTATTCAAAGCTTTATAGCACGACAAAAGCAGGTTACAGGGTTGAACTTACGATTACCCATATCCTGTAATCAGCAATCTCTGACTGAATATTTCAAGGTTCCGTCTTATCCACATTATATTTGGATTGACGAAAAAGGCATAGCAAAATATGTAACCCAAGGCTATGATGTAACAGAAGAAAATATCGAGAAGGTAATTGATCACGTTCCGGTTCAAATGCAACAAAAAGCAGATAGCGATCTGGATTTCCAGATCTACAAACCCTTATTTGTCAATGGAAACGGCGGCGATGGTGTTCCTATCTTGTATTATTCTATCCTAACTCATCATATTAAGAACATGCCAGTGATGGGAGGATATACGGCTCCTGGCGACAGCAATAGCGCTATTGTAGCCTATTCCTATCCGATTGTTGGAATGTTTCAGGTAGCGTTCAATGATTTTTTAAATGGTCTTAGAATTCCGGACAACAGAACGGTCTTACAAGTGGCAGATACGGTAAAATATGTATGGGAAATTAAAGGAGTCACCCAATGGGATAAGTTTTTTGCTTATCAACTCTTTGCGCCATATCGTTCTGTTGATTCGTTGCAAAAATTGATGCAACAAGATTTAATGCGGAATTTTGGTGTAGAGGCGCATATGGAGAAACGAATGATGAAGTGCTGGGTAATGAGAGCAGAAGACACCACTCTTTTACTCTCCAAAGGTGGGTATCTTTTAAATGAAATGTCAGCCGAAAATTTTACGGTCTCCATTCGAAATGTTCCCGATTCCGAACTTTGCTTCCGGTTTGTCTATAATATATTTTCAAATAGCCCTTATCCGTTTATTAATGAGGTTCATATGAGATCTAATATTGATATTATGCTTGACAATATCAATTTTGATGACGCGAATGCAGTAATAGAGGCTGTAAAATTAAAATACAAACTGAATATTCGATTGGAAGATCATTTGGTCAATATGCTGGTCATTACTGAACCTAACTTTAAAAAGATAGCGGTAAATTAATATTTCAAAACTGCATCAAAAATGTCAATAATGCGTGATCATAAAGTGCGACTAGTTTGTGATCAATTACCTGAAAACTTTTAATCTTTCCATGTTCGTGATCGGGTATGTAGAAGCTATATAAGTATTCGCCGGTCTTTAAGGAATATATGTCAATTACAGAATTTTCACTGAAAGATTCATCGTCTTCATTTTTGGCTTTCAATTTGGAATTAACAAATAAGTAGCCAGCATTTGCGCAGGCTGTATAATTTACCATTAACGGCGGTGCTGAAAAAGTTGTCGCTCTATCTGAGGCAATTTGAGACAATTTAATGTGTGGTGTTAGAATGGAGTCAATTGTATGTCCTTTAATAAGAACTCTAATATTGGAATCAAGGCATAAAAACTGATTTCTATAGAAATATACATAAACCAAATTGCCGGTAACTGGATCCCTTGATAGGTTTCCGTCAAGCGAAAAAACACCGTCTCCCATCGGTTCTAGGATATCTGTAAAGCGCTGGTTCACTTCTGAGATTGAATTTGACTTGACCAAAATGTTTTTATGCAGTGAATCGTCGTATGACCTGATTAACAAAGATCGGTTTGGAAGTAGGGCAACAGCGTTAAAAGATGGTCCCTTGTACAAGTCATTTTTCATTTCCAAATTTTGGAATTTACCAGACAACTTTCGCGGCGTAATTCCCTCAAGCATGAATACGTCTGGCGAGTCCACAATTACCCGAATTGCGGAAGCTACAATGGGTATTGAAGAGGGTGCCTTAAAAATTAGGTGTTGGGTGTCGGAAAGTGAATAGTTTAGTTGCATTACGAAAGCTGCTGCCGTTCTATTTCCCAGAAAAATACTAGTTTTGGTACAACCCGCTAGGTAAAATGAATTGAAAGATAATTCGATTAATCGCGGCCTGGATAGAAAGTGAGGCGGAAATAGCCGCGTAAAACTATTATGCTGATGATTGACCTTTTGAGAATATAGAAAAAGTGAGAAGACCAGCCCGGTACTTGCCAATATACAGAAAGAAAGGAATAATATTCTTTTGAAAATAAAATGCATGATACACTTACGGATTTAAAAAGGGACTGAAGGATTAAAATCCTTCAGTCCCACCGATTTATGGCATCTGTGTGATTAACGATGAACAGGTATTCGCATTTAATCTGACCGAGTAAACTGTGACGTTACAAGCTTTGGAACCAGTTCCACAAGCAGTTGTTGCTGAAACACACGATGTGCCTATTTGTTGAAATTGTGCCGCAAATGGTTTAGATGCTGCTTTGGTAATAAACGCACTTCCAATGGCAAGTACGAAAGCGCCCGCCATTACTATTTTAGTTCTTTTCATAAAAAAATATTTAAATGAATAAAAATGCCTACTCTGTTTACAGGTTTTCGGCTGACCCTGATTTTATTGCAATAAAACAGATTTATTAGATTTTGTTTGGTAAAGCTATATGCTGCCGGCAGTTAAAGCAAAAAACACCAAATTAAAAAGGAGATGCTGATTCCAGTTCATGTGTTGCAATACACCTCCGCATGAGCATGGCACGAATTCACTATATCTTGTTATCACGATAATGTATGCAGTAAAGACTGTCATCAGGCTAAACGCTGCGTACAATCCGATCAGACGATATCTGGGGAAAATGATCAGAATTGAGATAATGATTTCTATGGCGGGGATAAACCAGGCGATAAAACCTGCTATGGAAGTTAGGATGGGGGACTGTCCAAGTTGAACATGAAATTTCTGATAATCGGCAAGTTTACTAACAGAAGCGTAAATAAAAAGAAACACTACTAGTGCCGAGACTGTTTCGATAAATATATTTTTGAATTTTGTATAAGCCGGCATGTCTGTTGAAGGTTGATTACAAAGGTGTCGCCTTCAAGAATAGACATCCAAATAAAAGGTATTGGCAAATGGAAGTATTAGTTTGGCAAAGAGATCGATTTTATCTGCCTTTGCCAATTTCGCTTGGCGGATAGCCGAAGTATTCTCTAAATTTGGTGATAAAGCTGGTTCCCAATTCATATCCAACCATTGAAGCAATAGTTTTTGTATTCAGGTCTGTTTCCACTAAAAGTCGGTGAGCTTCTTTCATGCGGGATTCAAGTTGATATTCGAAGATGCCCATTCCGAATATTTTCTTGAACACCTGCTTCAATTTCATTTCATTCATTTGCATTTCCTTGGCCAATTTTGCAATCGGGAAATGCTGATTTGTATGAGTCGTCAAGTTTTCCGCAAGCGATATCATTTTTTCGTATTCGGCTTCGGTATATGGCAGTTTATATTTTGGTACTTTATCGGTCTCTGTTAAAATGGATAATAGATATTCCTGAACTTTATGTTGAAAGAATAGTAATGATACTGCATCATTATGAGGAGATTTCAGTAGCGATTGAATAATGTCCAAAGCATGAGTACCGGCTATTTGTCCGGGTTGGTAGAGATAGTATGATTTTCTTTTTTCCGCTTCAGAAAAAAGTGGATTTAATGACGGAAAATATGGTAATACTTGTTTGACGATAGCTTCCGACCAGGCAATTTCAAGGCTTTGATAGTTACCGCTTTTATCAAATTTTGTAATAACCTGTTGATCCATGGTCTGAAACAAAGCGAACTGCCCCTGTTTCAGTTTGAATTGACCAAGACCTTTGATAAAATAATGTATTGTATTTTTCAATGACAGGAAGGCTACCAGAAACGATTTTTCCTGTATGGCGGGAATACGTATAGGCTTAAGCAAATTATAGTCCTGAAAGTGTATCTGATATTCTGGTTGTATAATATCCTGAAAAGTAATAGTCCCTGATTCCCCGGCGGCAGTTAATGATCTTGCCCCTTGTAGAATCAACCCTTTATATTCAGGAGACAACGATGGAGTCAACTTAAATCCGAAAATATTAGGATGTTCAAAATGGGGAAACATAACTGCACAATTTTTCTCTTGATCCCTAATTTCAACTTAAAAAAAGAGCGAAATAGAAAATAGAAAAATAATAAATAAATACCAGGTTCTTTATTTAGATCTTTGAACGCACTATCTGTTAATTACAAATATCTGAAAAACGTTTTTGACAAAAAAAGTAAAATAATAATTGGCAGATAGGGGTTTTTACTTAGGTCTGTTGTAAATAGCAGAAAAGCCAACGCAAATGTATGAGTACGATTTATTTGAATATTAGATAAATTGTATATTAACGGTAAATGAGAAATTATTCAATCCAATTTTCACTGTTTTTTTCAATTATTTGGTTCTTGGGGACGTTTCTATATGTAAACAATAAGGTGTTTTTTTATGAAACCGAATAAACTGCTCCTTTGTTACATTTAGATATGAAACGCTTTTCAAGATTTCCAAGATCGGTAAGAATCAATTCAGAATTTATATAACATTTAATCCTCGGATTATACTACGAATAAGCTATTGTGCATGGTTGTGACTATGAACGCTTACTATGGATTGAAATGCAAACGAGTCTACAAGCTGAAAGAAATTTTTCCTTCGAATAGGCGGGAGGTCGTTATTTTTGAGAAAAATTTGAAGACTATATAATAAAATGTTATACTGATACTTGGACTGTATTATTTATTTGTAATGTAACGGGTATCAGAGCATCATACTGAGCGATTATACTGTCGTATAAATTTGTCGTCTGTCCGGTCACATCAATTGACAAAATCACGGCAAATTTTATTTTTTCATCTGATGTTCTATGGCCCCGGTCAAAAGCATGTATCTGAAAAGTCGGATCTTTTAGGCTTGCAGTCATTTTCTTCGTCGTTCGGGTGTCGACTGTGTCCCATCTCAATTCTTTCCGCAATTCTCCTTCTGCCATGAACGGCCGTTTACCCGACTCGGACGTCGGTGTTTCCGTACGTTTCCAACCAGCTGCTTCTAAGACTGCAGCTTCTTGAGGTTTGTCCTGAATATCCAGTCTTTTATTTTTCTTTTGATCTGGGCTCTTAAAATTGAATTTATGGGCGTTTGGGTAAAAAATCAATTCAACCGAAGAGGTAGTATAGTCTTCCGGAGAATTGCAATCCACAGCAGTCTGCACGGCAACCGTATACCGAATTGTCATCTTCCCTTTGTTTGTATTTGCGATCCACGGAATTGTGAAAGATCTGTAATTTCCGCCATGCAGTTCACCTTCATATATTAATGTATAACTGTTACCCGCACAATCCATCATAACGTCTAAATTTTCCGTCAGAAACCCATGCCCGGATTCCCGGTTGTGTATCACTCCGGAATTTTTACTAGCATCATGAATCATTAATGCTTTCGCAGTCAGCGCATTGATCGCACCGCTACTTTTGCCAATCAGCCGACCTGCAACTCGAGTCACGAGCGGTGTTGCAAAACTGGTTCCTCGAGTATATGATCTGACATTGTTCTCTGGAGATAAGAGTTGAATCGGAACCCTTTCACATCCGCCAAACGCTAGGATGTCCGGCTTTAATTTATTTCCTTCTCTCCCAGGTCCAACGCAGCTATAGTCCGCACGCTGGTTCGCGCCGTACCTTATTGTATAGGCGCCAACTCCCATGCCGTTTACCAGATCCGAAGGACTTTGAATTCGGTTATATCCCACATCAGCTCCCTTATTTCCGACCGCAACGTTGAAGAGTACATTATACGTCCTACTCAGTAGATCGAGTGCGTACGTGAATCGGTGTACTTCGGTATCGATGATTTGTCCGACTGGACCCATGCTGATATTATAGGTGTAAATATCCTTATTTGCAGGAACAATCAGCTCAATCGCATCTATGACATCGTATAAGTCCGGATCGTTTGAATGTTCAGACAATACCCTAAAATTCCGTACGGTCAAATCTGGCTCTGGCAATATATCTGTATTATCTCTTTCATTTAAAGTCCCGTGCAGAATCGCGCTGGTAACCAGTGCTCCATGGTCCGCATCATTATCGTCTGCAACGCCGGTGACGGAAGCAACAATTTCAGTGTATCGGTCGAGGGCAGCATTCCCTGATTTATACCCGCCATCAATCACGCCCACAACGATACTAGATTTTGCTGTATACGGAGCTACTGCTGGGCATCCCGGAAGATTCACAGTTCGGACATACTCCGTATTTCTGAATCTGAGGGGATGAACTGACCTAAGCGGATTATAGTCTCCAAGCACCGGCAATATGTCGCGGTTTCCTGGCATGCTGATAAACGTAAGGCCACCTTTATAATACTGTTTAATTTTTAATTTATCGGGATCGATTTCATATTTCGCGAGTAAACTTTTAAAATGACTAATAGATAAATCGTGATCGATATTAAACGGATGCAGGGTTACTTCCAGTCGCCCCTCTTTCCATTCTTCATCGACATTAATCTTTTGTTCTCCTGCGATTAATTGTACCGAAGATATTTTGCGGATATCTATCTGAAAAGCTTCTGCGAGTGTGGTCGCTTTAGAATTCAGTTTCTTCGTGAACCTGTCAATACCTGCCTGTGTTGTCCGGATATAAAAGTGTTTTTCGAATATAACTTCATCCAAATCATTCCGGAAGACTCTTTTTAACCTCGTTCCCACTTCGTGCAAATCAGATCCTTTTATCGAAGGATAAAATAATGAACCAGGGTAGTAACTTTTAGCGGCATATTCCTCCTGTACCTGAAAACTCATGATCGCCTCGTGTGGCATTCTAAGTTCGGCCGGAATCTCCGATATTTTCCGAGCGACCTGTGTGATATCCCGGAAAATAATCTCCCTTGCATCCGCAAAAGATATCACCGGTTCCTTAGGAATGACGGTCGGGCTTCTGTCAACGTTTTTGCTGTAGGACTCGCCCCTGTATAAGATAGGCCTGCGTTTATCGGACATGTGGCTGGTTATTTTTTCAAGTGATGTTGTACACCGGATGAACTTAGTCCGGTTAAGTCTGCCAGTTCTCGCACAGAAATATCATTCCCCAACACATCCCGCGCTATCGAAGCAATGCGTCCCCGGTCTTTCTTTTGGCCAACGGCACAGAGCTCCCGTATCGCTGCTTGCTGAAAGGTCTCTTCCCTAATAATGATCTTTCGCTTTATATTCTTCGCAATCCGGCATATATCCGATGCGCTCCGTTCGGAAAGAAATTCCCCCATCAGTTTCACAACGGCTCCGTCTTTTTTATTTTTCAAAAACCCGTCCAGCTCCCTATTCAGTAAAAATGTCCGCTGATTCAAATCCGGGATCGGCACGTTCAGCACATGGTCGAACCTCCGCCACACCGCACGGTCGAGTAGTTCCGGATGATTACTTGTGGCAATTAGTACCGAAGAGGCCGGCCAATTTTCCATCTCCATAAGAAGGACATTGACGATTCTTTTTATTTCTCCCAGTTCAGATACGTCATCGCGTTTCTTTGCAATCGCATCGAATTCGTCCAGCAATAACACCGCTCCCGAATTTTTAGCGAAGTCTAATACCTTCTTAAGATTCTCGCCGGTTTTTCCCAAAAGGCTCGAAATACTCGTTGAAAGATCCAGAGTGATCAATGGTTTATTGATAGCTGATGCGAGATATCGTGCGAGCATAGTTTTCCCGGTACCGGGAAGTCCGATCAATAATATGCTGTTTGATGGGTTCATCCCATGGGACATCAATCGATCCCCATTATTTCTTTCTTCAATGAATTCGTCGATAAACGCATTGATCGTTTCGTTGAATACCGGCCTCTCATGCATATCAAGATTGGGTGGTAAAATCTTCACAAGGTCCATATGCGTATCAGCATTCATTGGAGGCGCCGTGTGTGCGTTCTTGCGAATAAAGTTTTGCCCGTGAAAAGAAAATTCGCTCAATACATGTTTGATCTGATTAGAGACTGACGGATTCTCCTTTCTTAATGAACGGTACAATTCTGAAGCGATCAATTCCACTTTGGATGTATTGCCCTCCAAACCCGCCGCGACCAGATCAACGATATATTTATCATTCATATGCTTGTGCGGTATTTACTATTATTAACTAATACCGCACAGCTAAAATAGTCAATTTTAAGTCTTAAAAAAGTATCTATGTGCGGTTTATATAATAATCCTTATATTTGATTAGTAATTAATTTACATTTTAAAATGATTCACATGCCTAGTGTAAATTTTCAGCTTAAAGTGTACCAGTAATTTAGTAAATTAAGCGAGTGTTTCTTCAAGTGTTAACTATTAAAAATTAGAACATGGAAACGAAACCTCAGAAATCATCTACAGAAAACTTCGTAAAGGATATCCGCAATAAAACCAGGCGGATATTTACCTCCGAACAAAAGATCCTCATTGTCATGGAAGCCATCCGGGGCGAAAGCCCTGTTCCGGAAATCTGCAGAAAGTATGGCATTCACCAGGCTCAGTTCTACCGATGGAATAAAGAGTTTTTGGAAGCTGGCAAGAAACGCCTGGCCGGTGATACCACCAGGGAAGCGACATCCGACGAGGTAGCCCAGCTGCGAAAGGAAAATCAACGCCTTAAAGAAACCCTTGCCGATCTGGTGATCCGCTATGACATTGTAAAAAAAAGCTTGAACATTTTGGAATAAGTGAAAAATGGAAAAAGTATATGAGAATCTCCTCATCTGAAAAACAGGAAATCATTCAGCTGGTTGAGCGTTCAGAACTGGGTGTAAACAGAACCCTAAAGGAACTGGGTATCCATAAGAGCACTTTCTACAAGTGGTACCGGGTTTTTGTCGAAAAGGGTATGGATGGCCTCTTACCGAGGAAAAGAACGCGCCGTCAGTGGAACTCTATCCCCGAAGCACAGAAACAACTGGTTGTGGATGTCGCGATGGATCACCCGGTATTATCGCCCAGGGAATTGTCCGTAAAAATTACCGATGAACAGAAAATCTTCATCTCTGAAAGCAGCGTATACCGGATTTTAAAACAGAAAGGGTTGATCACCACGCCGGCTTATGTACTGATGGCCGCTTCCAATGAGTTCAAAAACAAAACCAAGGTTGTTCACGAACTCTGGCAAACAGACTTTACTTATTTTAAAATACTGGGATGGGGATGGTATTACCTGAGCACGATCCTTGACGACTATAGCCGCTATATCATTCATTGGGAGCTTTGCAAAACTATGAAGGTTGAAGACGTTCAAAGAACGGTAGAAAAAGCCCTTGCCCTTGCCGGACTTCAGAACGGTCAAAGGCCAAAACTGTTGTCGGATAATGGATCCTGTTATATTGCTGCTGAATTTAAAGAATACCTGCGTAACAAAGGCGTTAAACCTATCCATGGAAGATCCAACCATCCCCAAACGCAAGGTAAAATTGAGCGCTACCACCGGACCATGAAAAATATTGTCAAACTCAATCACTACTTCTGCCCCGACGAACTCATTGACGCCGTTGGTGATTTTGTTCATTATTACAATCATAAGCGTTATCACGAATCGCTTGACAATGTAACTCCGGCCGATGTCTATTGGGGCAAGAAAGAGCAGATCCTTAGAAGAAGAGAAAAGATCAAAATCCAGAATATGAAGATGCGAAGAGCCTTGTACGCCACCGAAAAATTGAATAAAATTTAATCCTAACCCTAAAAAACTAAAAAATATCTATTAACTTAAACAAGAGAAATACTCGCTAGCAAAAAGTACACTTTCTTCTGACGACATACATTTTTGATGTCGATCGATTAAGTTTTTTTCCTGGCGTGGTCTCTGCTTCAATAACTGCTGTGGATTTGGGAATTTCTCTGACCACATCTGCAGGCTTTTTATCCTTTCTAAACCCAAGGAAAGTGGCTGGCTTTCGAATACGACCACTTTTGGTCCAGGTTGCAAATTCAAAATTCGCTACCAGCTTCGGTTTGACGAAATGCATTTTCGCTCCCTTGGTATCGAGTATTTTATTCTCAAAAGGTGACTCCTCTATTTCCAGTGCCTTTAGCTGTTTTAATATTTCAGGCATCTCCTTTTCCTTATATCCCCCACCCGACCGGCCAATCCACTCCAGTTTACCATTTTTATAAGCCCCGAATAACAAAGACCGGAATGACCTGCTTTTATCTGACTCTGCCCAGCCGCCAATTACAAACTCCTGCCTTTTCCGGGTAGGTGTCTTCAGCCAGCTATCCCCCCGTTGCCCGGGAACGTACGCGCTATCTTTTAATTTGGCAACAATGCCTTCCATGTTTCTTTCAATGACCCAATTATATAACACCTGTCCCTGGTCAAAAGAATCGCTGTATCGCAAAACCTTGTTGTTTTTTAATAATGCTTCCAGAATCTGTTTGCGTTGAACCAACGGCAATTGTTTTAAATCATATCCATCCAACCAAAGAACATCAAATACACAATAAGAAATGGGTGAATCGTGACCGTCATACTTTTGCAAGGCATCAAAATCCGGCAACCCGTCTTCATTAAATACTACGACCTCACCATCCAGCACTACATCTCTTTTAAGGCCGGCGATGGCCTTTGCTACAACAGGATATTTATGCGTGTAATCCAGCGAGCTCCTGGAATCCATTCTAACTTTTCCTTTACTCGCTGAGGAAATGATCCGGTAACCATCCCATTTTAGTTCATAAAGATATTTTTCGTCTTCTATGACGTCCTTTGTAAGTGTACAAAGCATCGGCTCAACCGAATCCGGAATTTTTGACATCTTTCCGAGTTTAATCAGATTCTCAATGTTATTTTTTGGCAATTATTTAATTGTTTTCAGGCCGTTAATGGATATTAAAAAGTATTTAAATTATCCAGGATATATCTCGTTGTCTCATTGCCTTCCGTTGGGTTACTGATTTCATCCGACATGTGATTATCCCAGTCCTTTATCGCTTCCTGGACCGTGTCTCCACATCCAAACACACCTGCTTGCGGGTCTGGTCCGAGAATAACACAAAAAGCATTCCCTTCACGAAAAACAGTAGGCTTAAATTGCTGGAGGTACAAGGGCAATGACTGATCGTCATAGTTGATTTCCACAATCGCCGTTTCAGGCACCTTCATTTGTTCCATAAAACCGATTTTATCTTCTCACATATGCGTAAATTCTCGTGCCAACCTGACTGCCGCCTGACTTTAGGTACCGCCAACTTCTACAATATTTGAATTTCAAACAATTAGCAAGGTTTTTAATCATCGTTAATAAATAGCTTATACCAGGTGTTACGATATTTCTTATACCGTAAAAGTCGAGGAACTCGCCGATTATTTTCCGGAACTCGCTTTTTAACGCTCAACTCGAACTCAACTTCGACGGAGGTATTTATATTATGGGCACAGCTATGGCAGTCACCCGATCCTGTATAGGATCCAAGAGGGTAAACTGCTTTGCCAGGCAATGGAGTGGGGTTGCATCCCTTTTTATGTTAAGGAGGAGAAGTTATTTTTAAAGCAACGTGCATCAATGCTCAATGCCAGAAGTGAACGCATAATGGAAGAGTCCAAGAGTTCTGGAATAAAATAAAAAACAAGCGTTGCCTTATCCCCGTAAATGGCATATATGAACATCGGGCGGTAAAGGGCTGGAAGAAAAAAGTACCTTATTTCATCCGCCTAATAGACCAGGACCTGTTTTTTCTTCCCGGCCTCTATTCGGTCAGTGAACTCCCTGATATTCAGACAGGGGAAATGCTGAAACGATATACATTTAGTTTAATTACCTGGGCGGCCAATACGGTGATGGCCAACATTCATAATAATGGTGACAATAAAAACCGGATGCCCCTTTTCCTTCCTCGTGCGATGGCTGAGGAGTGGATCAGCTATGGAGAACTCACCTCTGAAAATCACAAACTCATCCTTGACTTTGAAATGGCCTCTGATCAAATTAACTATATCCCAGTATTTACCATCAGAAGTCTAAACCACCGGCCGGATGATAAAGGTAAAAACGAGTTTTGGGAATGGGCTGATCTGCCTCCTTTGGGAGAACTCAATCCTTGATCATTCATTTAAAAAAATAAGAGCAGCATTACCGCTGCCCTTACTTTGAACTACCTGGACAAATCGTTTATTCCTGATCCTCACCTCCGGAGCTGTTATTATCTGAAATGTTACGTTGGTTTCCTTGTTTCCCTTTCTGCATACCCTCTTTCCCTTTTTCTCTCTGCGAACCCTGAGATCCTGAATTGGTCCGTCCGGATTTACCTTTTTCAGAATTTGCAGACCGCTGCTTATCGCTCGACTGCTTACTGGTGGAACCGTTATCCCGGTTTGATCCAGTCTGATTTGATTGTGGCATAAAATCGTTTTTAGATTATTTAATAAATTATGGCTGAAAAAGGAATGCCAACGCTCGCTGCCTTATACCTGATACATATGATTGAAATTGTGGAAGGAAATCAACTGTTCTGTGCCTGGTATTTCTCAATGGCTTCCCCGATTTCGCGCAAAAGATCTTTATCGTAAACTCCTCCCTCGGGTTCCCCCGCAAAACACCAATCGACTTTCCCTTCCCCGCAGGGATTAACAACAATATCCAAATGCGTTTCCTGATTTTCACTTTCCAATATAACCTTGAATCCACCATCGCTATCCCCTGTTTTGGGAGTAATAAGGCCTTTATAGGAGACACCCCGGTAACTAAAATCTATTACAAACTCATTCATAACAACTACACCTTGTAAAATCATGCCGGGTATGATACTTGTATTATTCAAAATCGATGATCTGGTTCAAATCAAAAGATTGAAATACAATTAATTGCATTTTATGGCCTTAGAAAAATACAAGGAGAAGAGGAGTTTTGGCGATACCCCTGAGCCTACAGGTGGCAAGGCTTCTAAAAGCAAACTTGTTTTTGTCATTCAAAAACATGCCGCATCTCACCTTCATTATGATTTTCGCCTTGAAATGAACGGTGTCTTGAAAAGTTGGGCGGTGCCTAAAGGACCTTCTATGAACCCTGAGATAAAGCACCTGGCTATGATGGTCGAAGATCATCCTTACGATTATAAAGACTTCGAAGGCGTTATTCCAAAAGGCAATTATGGAGCTGGAACCGTAATCATCTGGGACGAGGGGACCTATGAGCCACTCGAAAAAACGACATCTAAAAAAGAAGCGGAGAAATTATTGACGAAACAACTATACACCGGTTCACTGAAATTTTCGATGCGTGGTAAAAAATTAAAAGGAGAATTTGCCTTGGTCAAAACTGCAGGTCGCGGCGAAAATCACTGGTTGCTCATCAAACACCGGGACAAATATGCCGTAGAAACGGATATTACCGAAAAAGACAAATCCGTGATTTCAGGAAAAACCCTTGAAAAAATGGCGGCCGATCCCAAAGCCGCGGAATGGAAAAGTAACAGAAGCAGTTCAAAGAAAAGTAAACCCAATGAGTTTGTGGATACCGACTCCACCGAAATTGAAAAGACACCCAAAAAAGTAAAAGCAACATTTCCCAAGAAACGTACAGTCGTTTCAAAAAAATAATTAAAGCCCATACTCAACGACTCTGATGACACCCAAGAAATAAAAGTAGACAGCCATGCATTAACATTTAAACATCTGAGTAAACTATACTGGCCAAAAGAAAAGTTTACGAAACGACAACTGCTGAATTATTACTACCAGGTCTCACCTTATATTCTCCCATACCTGATGGATCGTCCCCAATCATTGAACCGTTTTCCAAATGGCATTAACGGAGAAAGTTTTTACCACAAGGATGTAACAGCAACCGCGCCTTCCTGGGTCAAACAGTTCCCGTATCAGACAAACGGCGAAAATAAAAATTTCCTCGTAGTGGAAGACACAGCCAGTATTCTTTGGATGGCTAACCTCGGCGCCATTGAAATGAATCCATGGAACAGCAGAATCCAACAGCCCGACAATCCCGACTGGTGTATCATCGACTTGGATCCGTCAGATAAAAATACTTTTGAACAGGTGATAAAAACCGCGTTGGTTTGTAAACAGGTGCTCGATGAAATAGATGTTTCCTCCTATCCTAAAACATCAGGATCGACGGGAATCCACATTTATATTCCCCTTGGCGCTCAATATATTTACGAAGAATCCCAAATGTTTGCTCAAATTATTGCGAGTGAGGTGCATAACCGGTTGCCCGATATGACCAGTATAGAAAGAATGACGGTGAAAAGGAAAGGCAAAATCTATGTTGATTTTTTACAAAACCGTCCAAAAGCCACCCTCGCCTCGCCATACTCGGTGCGCCCGAAACCAGGCGCAACCGTGTCCATGCCCCTGGACTGGACCGAAGTAAAAAAAGGACTTAAAATGTCTCAGTTCACGATGCTTAATGCATTATCCCAAATCCGTGAAAGGGGGGATATATTCAAACCCGTTCTCGGAAAAGGGATTAATATGCAGAAAGTTCTTGAGGCAATTAAATAAGCCGCAAATTACATTTGGCTTATGGTTGACGAGCGCCACCAGCCTAGCCATAAATCTGACTTGTTGCGTAACTCCACTGTTGGATGCTAACTACACATAAATAGAAGCGAGTTCAGCAGGTTGACCCGGCCTCGACTAGGATAAGGTGGCCTGGGATATTTTGACGTTGGGTCCTGTAAAAGCTGAACAGGATAGTTTTCTCTTGGGTTTGATTTTCCTGCAGGAGAACCGACGCAGGTAATACAGTGGCTGCCGCAAGCGTCACACCGAGTCCGGGTGTTGTTATTTTATGATTGGCATAGTTGTGTCTATAACGAATAAAACATCTTAACAATGAACACAACTAAAAATCAATCAAAAACAACTACAATCGAAGACAGAACAAAAAAGTCGCTGGAGGATGCCCAAAAGGGCATTGAAATAAATAAGAAGACTGAAAATGGCCCGCGCGATCAGGAAGCAAGTGACAAAGAAAAAAAAGATGAAGAACAATTTCGAAACGAAGGATAAGATCAATTGCTATTTTCACGGTGCAAAAGGTGCTGCGCCTCAATCACTGTAAGGGATGTATTTTCAAATATTTTCTTTAGTGACTGATAAGCAACGCTGTGGATAATAGGTCCGGCAGGGGATATATACTTACCACGGTCTAACACCTCGAAAATATCGGCTACTGATACAGGGCCGGACTTGGTCTCAATTGAGGTATCAATCGGATGGTGATCCAGGTACGGGAGATTAGCCATAAAAAGCGTCAACCTTGTTCTTAAGTCATGCAATTCATTAATCAGGTCAATGAGTGCCTGCCGTTCGGCCGGTTCATACCGGGTACCGTTTCCCTCATAATCGGATAAGGCATCTACAAGAAATTTCTCGGCAAAAGAAATATTTTCAAATAACATTTGAAATAAGTTTATACGGTTAGGATAATTTCTGAGCTATTCAAATCCGATACCTGACCAGTCTGCAGAACGGCGCCGGCACTTCCTTTGCCAATACCATGTATGGACAGTCAAACAGGGATCGGCTTAGCAGCGAGCGCACTCACGACACTGGCTGCAATACCCCAGCTTGTGAAAATTATTCAAACTAAAAAAGCGGAAAATATTTCCCTGCTGTGGATCATTATCCTATTCGTTGGACTTTGTGGTTGGATATATTATGGTATTCTAAAACAAGACTACATAATATTAATTGCCAATTGTCTTGGCGCCGTAATCAATGCAGCAATCGCATTTTTCGCCGTTTTGTACAAAAAAAAGAACAATAACGAACTTAGTTAACCGCTTTGAGGATCTCCTTCATCTTTGACATCGAAAACGGCTTCGGAAGAAAATTCCGAATTCCTTCATAAAATGCCTTTTTCTGTAATTCTATGCTCGGATCGGCAGATATCATCACCACATAACTATTCATAAACTCAACTGGATGCATCTGTAGGTAGGCTAGGCCAGCTCCGTCGGGAAGGTTGTTATCCAGCAACACAATATCCGGGTTATTGGGCAACATTTGGGTTGCTTCAGCCAGGCTATGGGCGCAGTACACCAAAAACCCTTCTTTGTTCAACACCATGGAAATCAAATCACACAGATCGCTTTCATCATCGATCACCAGTACGGACTTTTTCATCTTATTTTCATTTTATAGAGACCCATTTCTATGTACGCAGAAATGAGTGTTCGGATTGTTAAGAGTATATCAATTGATAGGCCAGTAAGCTGGGCCTGAGATTTGCCCATCCTAATTAAAAAAATGAAAAAAGCGTTGTACTTGATTTTGGCCGGTGTGGCCATTGGAATCCTAATCGCACCTGATAAAGGATCAGAAACCTGGAAGAAAATAAAGGACGGTTTTGATGATCTTAAAGATCAGGCGATGGATCATATTAATGATGTGGTTGATAAAGGAAAGGATCTTGTTGGAAAGGGGAAAGACGCCGCCAATGAAACTGCAAACGCAGCCAAAAAGACGGCCAATGAATGGTAGCCTGAAATCACAACTTGAGTTCAAAAACCGCATGGTAAATTAAAGGGCCGAACCACCAGGTCAGGCCCTTTACTTTTCCTTGATTTCCAATTCTTCCCCAACCATCCTAATAGTGATGGTTTTCTTTCGCCAGGTAAACCTAACGGGGTCTTTCAACTTCGCTTTAACTTTTTTAAGTAACGCTGAATAACTTTCAAGTGCGCGGTCAAAAGAATCCATGACACCATGAAAATTTCTTTCCTGCTGCAAAAACTCTTTTCGCCACTCTTCCATTTCCTTTACAGGTAATCGATCAATTATCCTGTTATATTCCTCTGTATGATCATGAAAAACATGCAACGCCTTGCTATACTAGCGTTTTTTAAACTGGAAGTCCTGATACTCATCATAAATTTCTTTAAATAACCTTTCATTAGACTTTGAAGTGTGTACATTGGTATCCCCACCCTTCGCTTTTTTTGGATGTGATAAACTGAGCCTCGCCCGTTTAAGCCCTGTTGCAATAGCTACTCCTTCAGGTATCCCATTGCCAAGTAACTCATTGGCGATCTCAACTGCTTTTTTACGCAGTTTTATAGGCTGATTTTTATATGAGGGTGGGAAATCTCCAGTATACCAGGGCATATTCAGCTAATATATGTATTATTTAATGCGGGCACGTTTTTCCCGGTTTCTCAACGCCCTAATCGTTAATGCAGTAACGAAACCTCCAATGAGGTATAGAGATACGGTCAGGATTTGAGTCGTTGGTTTTTTGTTAACCGGATGGTCATTCAGGCCAAGGGGCCTGGTGAGCTTTAAGGCGCCAATTCCCGCGGTCACCCCGAGAGCGATTCCATTTCTCAAAAGATTTTTCTTCTTTGATAGCCCAACCGAACTGTAAAAAAACGCATTACTGATTAAGTCACCAACAATCGTTATAGCGAATAAATGGTCGTCTTTGGGTTCGGTTATTCCAGTTGCCTTAGACAATTTTAAAACTCCCTCTTCTCCAACCAGGTCAAGTCTGGGCGCCGAATCTTTCAACAGATAGGTAAGGGTTTGGTGCAAACCCGTAAGCACTACCGCGCCCGCAAGTCCACCCATTAAATTTTGAATTATTTTCATTATTTATATGCTTGGATAATTTCCTCGATACGTGGCAATATTTCTTCAACCCAGGAACTCAGCTGCTTATTCTCAAGTTTCCATCGCCCGTTTTTCTGCCTGAACAAAATATATTGACGATCACCTGTTTCACTGGCTACATCAATGGTAAACATCGGATCATTTAATCCCTGACTTTTGCGGAAGTTAAATTCACGAAGCCTCCCACCTGCTTTAATTAGTTCAGTAAATTGAATATTTTTGGGCTGGATCATGAATTAAAAATTATCAAAAGCACAATACTGACATAGTGCAATATCACTGCATCCCTGAGATATCCGTTTAATTTCTAATTCTTTAATCAAACTGCTATTAATGAACATTTACTTTTCCAATTGCTTTTGAACATCTTCAGCCATCATCAGATAATGTTCAAGTGTGGGTAAGGTATTTTTTGCCCATGCCGTTACCCCCGCATCATTTCCATCCTTTGCTTCTTTCTGAAAAAGATCGATGGTATCCTTATGGTCCTTTACCATTTGATCGGCATATGCCTTGTTGAAATCGCTTCCGGTTTTTGCTTCCAGATCACTAAGTACTTTCTGGCACTTGTCACTCATGGATGCTGGAATGACCAGGTGCTTTTCGGACGCCAGGGTCTTTAATTCCATGTTCGCCTTGCTGTGATCGGTCACCATTTGAGCAGCGAATTTTTTAACTGATGCATTTGTTGCCTTTTTAACAGCCAGCTTACCCAGCGCCACTTCCAGCATGCCGCCATCTGCAGCAGCCACGGCAAACATTGAATCCTGTTTTAAGTCTGTCATATGTACCAGATTCGCAGACGATGTATCTTTTAATTTTGCGCTGTCATTACTAGCCGTATTTGCGCTGTCGGCGCTTGCTTTTGTATCGGTCCCAGAACCGTTCCCGCAAGATGATAATAATGTAGCGGCAGCCATGGCGGAAATGAAAATTTTGGAATGTTTCATGGTTAAATTTTATTATCTGCCATCAAAAGATTTGCCAATAAAATGAGGATTCTTCACCCGGTATATTTTTTTTGACAAAACAATTACATGACTATCTGAGCAACATATTCCACATTAAAAACGCCTATAAATTCCGTTCTTGATTTCGGAACCCACATTGGCTCCCATCACTTACCATCCGTAATTCTTCTGCTTCGTTTTCTTTATTAAATAATTTCGATGAAGGGTATTTCTGTGCCATGATTGTACAGGGTTGGTTGAGATTTTTCCACTCATTAAAGGGCGAAAATTAGCTGTGTTCTCAAATGGAGGAGAATTTTTAACAACACTTTCCGGTAATCGTCCCGCCAGGAGTGCCACCTATATTGTGAAATCGAGGTCCAGTGATGGCATACGTTTGGAACTGAAATTGCTGCGTTAACGATTATCTAACAATAAACGAAAGGAAGTTTTATGAACCGTGACGGCGCTAATCAAAGCCTTTGGCAGTCTGACATTCCTGCTTTTACACCTTCAACACCCTCAAATTTGAATGAAATTTTTGATGTAATTATAGTTGGTGGCGGCGTCACCGGAGTTGCAACAGCCCTGGAATTGCAAAGGGCGGGTCAGAAATGCCTGATTGTCGAAGCCAGAAACCTTTGTTTCGGTACGTCCGGGGGAACTACAGCACATCTGAATAACTTCTTTGATAAAACCTATTCAGAAATAGAATCTGATTTCGGGAAAGAAGGTGCGGGGCAAATGGCTACAGCTGCGAGGGACGCGCTAAAATTATACCAATATAATATAGATTCTCTTCAGATCAATTGTGACTATGCGGAAGGTAACGGCGTCCTTTTCGCCCAGGACGAAAAGCAGGTGGAAGAACTTAAGAAAATCTACGACGCAACGGTCCGGGCAGGAATCCCCATTAAATACGTAACAAGTATCCCGATACCTACTTCTTTCATCAAAGCGGTTGCTTATCCAGGTCAGGGCCAGATTCATCCGGTTAAATATGTTCATGCGCTTGCCGAGAAGTTTGAAGCTATAGGAGGTGTAATCCTTGAATCCTGTTTTGTAAGTAAGGTAGATCCCGGTGAAATACTTCACGTCGATTCACCTTTTGGACTGTTAAAATCTAAAAAGTTGATTTATGCAACGCATATCCCTCCGGGAATTAACCTCCTTCATATGCGTTGTGCTCCCTATCGAAGTTATGTTCTGGGAGTAGAACTAGAAGGCGGCGACTATCCCGAAAGTCCTGCCTATGATATGATGGATCCATATCATTATTACCGCACCCATGAGACCAATGGGAAAAAATGGCTGATCGCAGGTGGCGAGGATCACAAAACCGGGCACGAAGAAAATACAGAACTTCCCTTTGTCCGACTTGAAGAACATCTGCGCAAAATTTTTCTAATAAAGAGTGTAACGTTCAGATGGTCATCTCAATATTTTGAACCAACGGACGGCCTTGCCTATATTGGACATTTGCCGGGTGCCGACAAAAATATTTTTGTTGCTACGGGATTTGGGGGCAATGGGATGACTTATAGTCATATCACTGCAAATTATTTTAAAAGCCTATTTACAGAAAACAAGGTACTATATAACGACGTGCTCTCTCCATCGCGGGTAAAACCCATTGCTGGCTTCACGTCATTCATAAAAGAAAACACCGATGTAGTCTCTTCTCTGATCGGTGATCGCCTTAACCAGCCCATACTGGAATCTCTCAATGAAATTCCAAACGACCACGGTAAACTGGTAAAATATGAAAATCATTCTGTCGCCATTTACAAGGATAAAAACGGGCAGGTATCATCATTGCACTCCATATGTACCCATCTTAAATGCACTGTTAAATGGAATCAAACAGAGAAAAGCTGGGATTGTCCCTGTCATGGTGCACGATATGGAATTGATGGTCGGATACTTACCGGACCCAGCACCAAGGGACTAGAAGCATTCATACTCGAACAGGAACAGCCTTCTGACCAAATAACCGTTAACTAAAATATTTTCAATCACTAAATAAAATAAAATGAAAACTAAACTCGCCATTTTGGGAAGTCTCGCAATCGTGAGTGCGGGCATTTGGTACTTGTTTTTTAAAGAAGATTCCCGCAACGATGAATCATATGATCCAGTTGGTCCGATTCATGCCGGTAACGGCCATAACCATATTCGTAAGGTAATACACACCGCAAAAGAAAAGGCGACTGCTCCAGAAGTAGTGTGAAAAAAAACAGCGCAAAAGAATAGCCATTAGTCACTGCTAAAAAGAAGATACGTAGATTTATCAGTTAATCTTAAGCAATGACTATGGTTTATTATTTTAAACGATGACTTATCAAAGGATTTTTGCACTTCTTCAGCATAAGTTGTTTACACTAACGGCTTTTAAAATTTTCAAAAGATTTTGAAAAATGAATAACGCTAAAATAATTTGGACGATTGGACATTCAACAAGACCTTTTGAAGATTTCATATCTCTGCTGACAGCTTTTCAAATCAACCATGTCATTAACATCCGGCGTTATCCGGGATCAAAAAGATTTCCACATTACAACAAAGAAATACTTACCTCATCCCTTGAAAAAAAAGGTTTTAAATACACCCATTTGGAAGCACTGGGAGGTAGACGCAATCCCATGCCCGACTCGGTCAATACGGCCTGGAGGGTCAAAGGTTTTCGGGGTTATGCGGATTATATGCAAACATCTTCATTTAAAAATTCGATTTTGCAACTTGAAAAAATTGCACTCGCTGAACTTTCCGTATTTATGTGCACAGAAGCGGTCTGGTGGAGTTGTCACCGCTCGTTGGTGTCCGACTATTTAAAAGTAAATGGATGGACTGTAATGCATATCATGGGTAAAGATAAAACACAAGAACATCCTTTTACTAAAGCAGCGACCGTAATAGAGGGAAGTTTGCACCATGACATTTCTCCGCCCGCCTCTGGCAATTTCTTATCAACATTAAACCCAATGTTTTTGTAATCAGCTTTTTTGATCTACCAGATGTAAGGTCATCACAAGTAAGTTTAAGATCCTGATCCACGAAAAAATAAACATAGTCCTTTAGTACTGTTACTAACTAAAAACTTGCACTCGAATTACTCATACTACTATCTATCGCGACGATAGCATTAAGATGTTCTTTTAATGTTGGCAGCGTTTGTTTTGCAAAAGCTCTTACTTCCGGATCTTTGCCCGTCCAAGCATAACTTTCGAACAATAGAACGGTTTGCCGGTGATCGGGAACCATCATGTGCACATACATGCGGTCAAAATCTTTTTGCGGCAAATTCTTAAGCATCAGATCATCTACTGGCGTATCGGTGGCTGCCGCAGGAATTTGAAAGTTCCGGGATTTAATGATCTTCATCAGCTGAGCCTGCGCCGTACCATGATCAGCGATCATCCGATTAGCAAAGGCTTTTACCTCACTGTTCGTAGATCTTTGTAAGGCCAGTTTGGCAATCTGAATCTCCTGCAAATTCCCGATGCTGGCCTGAATGATGAAATACCGGGCCGTCGTATCATTGCTTTTATCCTGCGCTTGCACATGAAATGATGAGAAAAAAGTGAACACGCAAAGTGCATTAATCAGTTTCATAAAATTTGATTTTATTAAGGTTGTCCAATCCCGCCTGATGAACCGTAAATCTGACCAGTTGCAAAACTTGCATCGCTTGCTGCCAGTTGAACATAAATCGAAGCAAGTTCAGCTGGCATTCCTGCGCGCCCCAATGGCGTCCAGCTTCCAAAGGTCTGCTGTTTTTCAGGGGTAGTTCCGCCACTAACCTGTAAAGCCGTCCATACCGGACCAGGTGCCACGCCGTTCACCCTTATCCCTTTTGGACCCAATTGTTTTGCAAGTGACTTCACATAGTTCATCGTAGCCGCCTTAGTTTGCGCATACGCATAGAGCCAGGCATCTGGGTCGTAAGCCTGCTCGGACGTGGTGCCGATGATAGCCGAACCCGGAGGTAAATGTGGAAGCGCCTCCCGGATGATCCAGAATGGTGCGTATATATTCGTCTTCATGATGGAGTCGAAATCTTCTGTCGTAACGTCCAGAATGGATGAAGCCGCCTGCTGGCGTCCGGCATTATTTACAATAATATCCAACCCACCCATCTGGGCAATGGCTTTATTCACCAATTGTTTGCAAAAACTTTCGTCCCGTAGATCGCCGGGAATAGCGAATCCCTTTCGACCCGCTGCTTTAATAAGTGCAATTACTTCTTGGGCATCCGGCTCTTCAGTAGGGTAATAATTGATGACAACATCTGCACCTTCCCTGGCATACGCAATGGCGGCAGCGCGCCCCATTCCAGAATCTCCACCGGTGATGAGCGCCCTTCTGCCTTCTAACCGGCCTGATCCTTTGTACGTTTTCTCGCCGCAATCTGGCACCGGGTCCATTTTACTCTGCAGGCCTGGCCAGGGTTGTGGCTGATATTTGTAAGGCGCCTTAGGATATTTTGTGGTGGGATCTTCCAGTTTGGCTGCCGGTTTTCCGCCAGACTTATCTCCAGCCACCGCTGAAGCCGGGGCAAGCGCAACAGCGGCTACCGTTGCTCCGAGTCCTGTGACCGCTTGCCTCCTCGTTATTTTATCATTTTCACTCATAACTCACTGTTTGATTTGCTTTCAACAACTCAATTACCGTTCCTCGTTATACTAATCATTTTTAACTGCTCGAAAGGCGTGATCGATGAAAGATTTTCACAAAAAGAAAAACCGTGTAAGAAATTTCCCTTTTATAACATGTATTTTGGTCATCATTTTTTAGCAGCTTTATCCTTATTCTCTTTCTCCTTTTTTTCTTTTGCAGCCTTTTTCTCCGCCCGTTTTTCTTTGCGTAATTCCTTTTTTGATTTTTTCTGTTGTGTTTTATTTTTCAACGTACCGCCTGAATTTGCGATTTCTTTTTGGACAGGGGAATCCTTACCACCTCCTTTTCCGCCGACCGCATTGATACTAACGGAATTTTCTAAAGAAGGATATAAAGCCTGTATGAACGCATTTTTAAGAACCTGACCAATGAGTTGCCAGATATCAATATTTGGGTTTTTTATACTTCCTTCGAATTCTACTTTAGTAGCGAGTTGTTCTTTATTATGATTTTTAAATATCCAGGCAACGGCTTCCACAACGGCTTCATAAACTATTTTTACCGGCTTGTCTTTATCCTTCTCCCAATTGAGCACTTTTAGATGTTTGATGATTGGTTTTGTATAACCGGTAATCTTGCCATCTTTTGCGGCTGCTTCCGTATAAATACTGATTTCGCCGGACTTGATATCAAACTTTGCAAAGGCATCAATGAAATTGTTCAGATTGACCAGGTTCAGACCCTCCAGCTTCGCTTTCCCATCGAATGTTGGCGTCTTAGCCAGGGCATCCATTTTCATGCTGGCAGTCGCCTTTCCTCCATAAACATCCGCGGACGCCGTGATCGTTGATGGCAGGAGTTCTTTATTCTTCTCTGCATTATTTAGGTTCTCTGCGAGAATATTAACCTGTTTGGTGAAAATATCGAAGGTTGGCTTGCTGTGAAAGTCACGATAATGGATCTGCCCCTCGACGATTTCAAATTTGTTCAGTTTCAAAGGCATTAGCTTTTTGACTACATCTGTCCAGCTGGAATCAATTTTCGTCTGACTCGTAGCTTCTGTTGGACCTTTTACAAAATTCAGTATGGGTTGATCCACTTCAATTTCGCCTACGATCCGTCCATAAAAAAGCGATGCCCACTGAATACTCAAATCGATCAAGGGAGCTGAAAAGAATGGAACAGGTATTTTTCCGCCTGTTTTTTCAAGCTTGATGGATTTGATTTTGTAAGCTCCTCGTATAAGTGCCACGTTTATATCATCGACATGTCCGGTATAACCGTGCAAAGTCTGCAGTTCTTTATTAACGAGCTTCAACAGAATATAAGGTAAGGCGATCCGGATGGCGATCAACAATACCAAAATGGATCCCAGTACGATTAGTAAGGTCTTTCGGGTTTTAACAAATACAGAAAAGCTCTTTTTCATTTGTATGAAATTAATAAGATGGGATAGTTGAATGGGCTCGTGTTTTTGCTTCTAATAGTCCAGTTAATTCTTCCACCGGATAATTTTCAAAATGTTTTATGATTTCAATAATCCGTTCTTTGGTTTGGTCATCGACGAGACTTCCTGTAAGTTTTTTAAATTTGGCTATCGTATCTTGCCAGCTGAAAGGCCGCGTGTAGAATCCGTGGTAGTCAGACTTTTCTTTTGTCAGTTTATTCCCGTCTTTCATTTTGATAACCATTTTGGTTTTCAATTTCTCCGGATAAGCATCTGTATAGGGATCCAGCAGGCCAGCGAATGGTAAAGGTTTATGCAAAGGGGAAACGGTATCCACTTTGATTTTCTTCAACAGCGTCTGTACATCCTGGCGCTGGATTCTTTCGGGCATTAGTTGCTCGGGATATAATTCACCATCGAGCAATAGCACCGACAGTACATAAGGAAGGCTGTGATCGGCCTGTTCTTTGGAGTTTACTTCTGTTCTGTCGCCGTAAAGCCCGCCGCCGACGATGTGATAAGCTGTCAAAAAAGTCGTGATTTCTATAGATTCAATCTCAGCAGGATCAAAACCGAATTCATTTTTTAGATCCGCAGCAGCTTCCAGAGAAGATTGTGTATGCACTTCGGCGTTAAAAGATTTTAACACGCAACGGCGAATTATACTTACATCATCCGGCGTCCATTGATGCTCAAGTTTCATGTCCATGATTTGAGCAATACCCTTAGGTCCCTCAAAAATAGAGATCGGTCCTGTTAAATCCTGTTTGGCCATCAGGACAATATTCATACAACCCAGGGCTACAAGGGAGGATGTGAGGCCCTTCCATTCATAGGTGTATGATGCCCGGCTGGTAACTAGGGGCATAAAACTAGAGCCGGCTATCCCGAGTGCGTGTGCGGTTTGATCAGGCGTTAATCTAAATAACTTGCTAAGACCAGCAGTTACCGAATAGGCATACAAAGCCAGATGATCAAATCCTTTAATCATCACAGGAATATCCTCTACCAGTCTGCATTCGATGGTATAGGCAATTGCCATGGCAAGTAGAAAATCCTTTCCGCCCCCATCAATTTGCTGACATGCAGCGAGCAGCGGTCCGATATTATCGCTCGGATGGCAGGTAGCTTCCTTACCGATAAAATTATCCATGAAATCCGGATAGCGGATCAGGGCGGTATACCATTGGGCGGCACGGTCCACCGGCAAAAGACCGAGCATTGGAACTTCACATTTACCGCTCGATTCAAGTGAAGTGATCTGCGCAGCAAACTTGCCAATTGTTGGGCTGCTTTGAGCTTGTATCATTGAGCCAACGGCATCCAAGAGATGTCGCTTCAATTGGTCGTTAATATCAGGAGGCAAATAGCTATATGATATTGAATCAACGAAATTTGAGATTTGCTTGGTCTGATATTCTTTCATGGTCTCAGTATTTTGCGTTTTGACGATAATATCTGCAAGAATGTTTTTAAAATTTCACTGACATAGAAGTATTGAATCAGTGAAGGATCACCTTCATCGTGCTTTAGAATTCCAGATTTAATAATTTTACATTTATATGCAATGGAAAAATGAGCAAAAGGCTGTTTATTTTTAATATCCGGATCTATCGTCGCATATCCAGTTACGCCGATTCCCCAATCGCTGGCAAACAGCCTACAAACGTTTGATGCCATTTCCTGCTCAACTTGGGTGGAAACACAGTTACAGTCTTCTGCATGAATTGAATTAATGTGCAGATGCCGTGCTTTTTGACCTAAATTGTAAACAGTTATCCCGCCATGAAAGAATTTGGAAGCATCAACCGCTGAAGCCAAAGCAGTTTGAATAATCCCCGCAGTCACACTTTCGGCTACGGAAACCGTCTCCCGTTGACGAATCAGGATTTTTTTTATCCGATTTAATGTTTGATCATCGATCAAAACCAGATCTTTCGAGTCCATATTTTTCAAAGGCAATTCATGTGCCTGGGCGGCAGCGATTTAGTTAGAAATTTATGTATTTTAACCAACCCGGAAAATTTGCTAGAAACAAGAGTCGATTACCATTCACGCCAAAACACCTCTACTTCCAATACTTACCTGCAGGTTTGGAAAACGGCAATGCGGATACATCCTAAACCTGTTTACACCAGCACAGCTCATGATTAAGGAAAAAGTGGACAGTCAATCTGCAATTCATTTCACCAGCATTTTATTCATTTTTATTGAACCGGTTTGGAAGGTGTGACCCGCCACCGCGATAATGAGCGGGAATATTAGCCAATCGGGTCATTGGTTCGGTGAGTTTCGGGGAAACCAATCCACTTAAAAGCACGAGTACAAGGTTAGGGAAGAAAAAATTTAGTGAATTTTCATTAGTAAAAAAGATACGAGAAGCATTGCAGGGGCGCGAGACCTGATTGCCTATTGCCGCAGGTATATGCATTTCTCGGTCGGACATAAGGAAGAAAAAGTAAGTAGATACAGAACTGAAGGTTGATCGAATTTAAAAATTAGCCAACCTTCCTTGTATCTTCTGATTTTCTCTTCTAACTTGTCAATCAATAGATTAAACCAGACTTGAATTAAAAAATGAACTGAACAAATACCATTTTATTCATTGACAGGAAGAATAACATGAAATTCAGATCCCTCGCCTTCCTTTGACCTGGCGAATATTTCTCCAGAATGATTATGGACAATTCTGCGACAAAGAGCAAGGCCTATTCCGGTGCCTGGATACGAAGGTCCTGATTTCAATCGTTGAAAAATTACAAATATCTTTTCTGCAAATTCCTCATCAAACCCTATCCCATTATCTGTCAAAGTAATATCACTATATTTTAGACTTTTATTCAGCAACGGATATTTAGTTAAATCATCTTCGCTTAAAGGTTTTGATCTAATTTCTATAACGGGAATTTTGTCAACGCCAGTAAATTTGAGTGCATTATTAATCAAATTGTAAAATAATTGGTGAATATGAAGTGGAATTCCTTTTATAGCAGGCAATTCATCAATATTGATTATCGCTTTTTTCTCTTTTACGGTAAGTTCCAGGTCAATTAATACGTCTTCAATAACTTCATTCAACAATATTTTTGTTATATTCAAAGTATTGTCGCTCGCTTTAGAAAATGTCAACAAATCTTTTATCAGTTTATCCATACGCCGGGAAGCTGTAATAATTTTTTGCAAATACATGTGTATCTCATCACTTCCTATATTTTTGTCTCCCTCAATCAGATTTGAAAAAGTCACGATTTTTCGTAACGGTTCCTGAAGATCGTGGGAAGCGATAAACGCAAATTGCTCTAATTCATGGTTTGAATATTCCAGATTAGCATTCATTTTTTGAAGAGCTGACAACGCATCTTCGACTTTATTCTTATCCGTTATATCTTCGATAGCAAGTAAAATAAAATCCCGACCGTTTATCGATTCTATTCGTCCATTCAGCAAGAGACTTCTGTGGCCGATTGAGGTAAATTCACTCGTCAATTTAAAATCTACAAATTCACCTCGTTCCGCTAGTATACTTTCCAATATTTGCCGAAGCGTTGAAATATTCCATTGTCCATCGGCCATTTCAAAAAAAAGCTTTCCTTCTGTTTCCTGCTCCGATCCTCCAAACTTTTTGTAAAAACCTTCTGTGGCACTTTTTACCATAAATTGGGAATCTATAAGTAGTAACGGATCACGAATGGTTTTAGTAATACTTTCTGAATATTTTCTGGCATTATTGAGTTGTTCATTGCGGTCAATAAGTTCATGATTTACGATAGTCAATTCCTCATTTGTACTTTGAAGTTCTTCCTTTGAAGTTTCCAACTCTTCATTTAATGTTTGAAGTTCTTCACCACTCGATAACAATTCTTCATTTGCGCTTTGAAGTTCTTCGTTAGCAGCTTCCTGTTCCTCGGTAATATTTCGCATATCCTCCCGGTTCTGCAAAAGTTCCTTCTCCAATTGTTCAATACGGATATTTGAATTGGAGTCTTTGTCATTATTTATAGACGCGACTGAACTCAGCTTATTTTGATCATTATTGGGATCAACTTGATTCTGGCTTGTAAACATGACCAAATAATGTGGCTCTGCTGCCTCTTTTAAGGGGAAAGCTTCAATGGTAGCAAACTGCGATTCACCATTATATTTAAACTGAATGCCAGTTTTTTTTACAGCTATGTTTTTGCTTTTGGCTAGCTGAAGAATATTGCGAAGCTCAAATGAGAGTCCTTCCCTGGCCATTTTTAGGACATTCAGACTGGCTTTACCGGGCGAAGGAGAAAGCCAGATATCTGTTACGCCACGAAATTGAATGATTTCAAAATGTTCATTTACCAAAACACCGGGAAGTGAAAACTTTGAAAGAATAGCTTCATCAGCTTTTTTATATATATCTGTATCTTTTAAGATATTATCTATTAGTTTGTTGTTCTCCTCTATTTGACCTTCGCTGCGCGTTGAGACCACGTGCATTGATCTGACAGGCATGCCAAGTCTCGAATAGATTTTATCATTTGCACCATAAGTTTTAAAAAGATCACTACTTATACCGACAGTTTCAGATTTACCTAATACCAAAAATCCTTTTTCTTTCAATGAGAAATGAAAGGTGGTACAGGCTTTTTTCTGCAGTATCGGCTCTAAATAAATCATCACATTTCTGCAACTGACGAGATCTACTCTGGAAAAAGGTGGATCTTTTAGAAAATTATGCTGAGCAAATATGCAGATTTCCCGAACAGATTTGTTTACCTGATAATCACCATCCAACTTTGTGAAATAAGTACTTAGACGCGTCTGAGATACACCTTCAAGTTCACTTTTTTTATAAATTCCGGTTCTTGCTTTGGCAATAGCTTTTTCAGAAATATCTGTAGCGAAAACCTGAATTTTTATGGCCGACGCCCGATTACCTAAAGTTTCCAGTAGACATATTGCAATGGAATAGGCCTCCTCGCCTGTGGCACATCCAGCCACCCACACCCGAAAGGGTTCTTCTGCATGCTTATATTGAATGATGGAAGGAATAAGTTCGCCACATATTCTCGCAAAAACTTTCGGATCTCTAAAAAATCCCGTGACCGAAATCAGCATGTCATTATAGAGTAGATCCAACTCTTCTTTGTTTTCTTTTAACTGTTTTAGATAATTCTCCGGATCTTCGACGCGACTAAGAGCCATCCTGCGAACAATCCTTCGCTTAATCGTTGGTTCCCTGTAGTAAGTGAAATCAACACCTCGTTTAGTTCTCAAAATAGTAACAATCGCTCTATAAACTTCTTCCTCATTGATAGGTTTTTTTGGCGTTGTAATATGCTGTGTTTTTGCTTCAAAAGGATGATTTATTTCAATCAGACGCTCAACAATTTTCTCCGGGGGCAGAACAAAATCGACAACGCCTGCTTTAACCGCATTTTTTGGCATATCTGCATAAGAGGCTGATTCTTCATCCTGAGCGAACGTCAGGCCTCCATTTGCTTTCACTACGCTTAAACCCAGACTTCCATCATTTAATGTACCTGATAAAATTACACCGACAGCAAAACTTTGATGAACTACACCCAAAGAAGAAAAGAAATGATCAATAATTTTAATTTTATTATTTCCTGCATTGCGGGATTCGAGTTTCAAGACCCCATCCACCGCGGTAAGCATTTTGTTGGAAGGGATTGTATACAGATGATCCGGTTCCAGTTTCAATTCGTTGGTGACTTCCTGGATTGGTATTTTACTAATTTTACTCAGAATTGAAGGTAACGCACTCTCGTGTTCGGGACTAAGATGTTGAACAAATACATATGCCATCCCCGATTTTTCAGGAACCACATTCATAAAACGTTTAAAGGCTTCCAGGCCACCTGCGGAAGCACCAATACCTACTACTGGAAATTCATTGACAGAAAGGCTTTCTTTATCCTGTGACGAACTCGCCATTTTGAAATAATTTAACTTGTGCTTATTCAAAATTTGATTAAACTATACTATTACTTCAAAAGATTCTAAATTCTATTCTTTTTATCCAATGCTATCGATGCGATTCTGGTTTCGTATCCTGACTTTTGGGAATAATGACGTTAAAAATTGCACCCTTCTCATTACTTCCCTGTGCATTAATTGTGCCCTGGTGATTCATTGCAATTTTCTTACATAACGCGAGTCCAATGCCAGTACCAGCGTATTCAGAACGGCGATGAAGTCTTTGAAAAATACCGAATATTTGATCTGAATAATCGCTTGTAAACCCAATCCCATTATCTGAAAATTGAATCTTGGTGTATGCCAGATCTTTTCTTAGCATAGCATTATTCAAGTCTTCTTCAGTAGGATCTGTAGCAGAAATTGTAATAACAGGTTGTTGGCCTTCCCGCACAAATTTCAAAGAATTGCCGATAATATTTCCAAAAAGTTGGGACATTTGCAAAGGGTTTGCCTGAATGATCGGCAAACTTGTGAATTGAATAGAAGCTTCTTTTTGTTCAATTGATAAATCATAGTCAAGCAATACTGATTCTACTATTTTGTTTAAGTCAGTTTCCTCGAATATTTCATTTTCTTTTATTAGTTCCGAATAATTTAAAACTCCTTTAATAAGAGTAATCATGCGGGTAGCCGATTTGCCAATTTTGTATAGGTACCTGATGGATTCATCATCAATTTTATCCCTCAGGTTATTCGTTAACATTTCCGAAAACGTACTTATTTTCCGAATGGGTTCCTGGAGATCATGTGATGCTATATAGGCAAACTGCGCCAGTTCCGCGTTAGACTTTTGCAGATCATTATTTGCTTTTGCCAAAGCCTCGGTCCGATCTTTAACAATATCTTCTATCTTTTGACGGGCCAATATTTGTGCCGTTACATCTATTGCAACTGCCATAATTCCGGATACTTTTCCGTTGATTTCCCGGTATGGGGCGTACACAAAATTTACATAAGCAAGCTCAACCTTACCTTTCCTGGGCAGCGTTACTGGCACGCCTTCAGCTGAATAAGATTTGCCAGAAGTGTAAACACCGTCCAATAACTCTTCAAAACCCTGATTTTTAACTTCTGACAGTCACTCGAAAATGGGTTTATCCATTAGATCGTCTGACTGTTTTCCCCAGAGTTCAAACATGCGATCATTAGCAAGTGCCACAATATGGTTGGGTCCATTGAAAATGCACATGGCAACAGGTGCCTGCAAAATCGTATTGCGAAGATTTTGTTCTTTTTCCCAAATCGCTTTTTCAGAATTTTTCCGATCGGTAATGTCGATACTTGAGCTGATATAACCCGTAAAAGTTTTATCCGACGGACTTCGGACGGCCCCCTTCGCAAGCATCCATCTGTATTCTCTGTCTTTATCTAAAACCCGGAATTCACCTTCCCATGGCATTTGCTTACTAAATGCATCAAGATATAACTTCAGGAAAGCCTCCCGATCCTGATCATGAATGAGGTCGGTCCAACCGAAATTAATTAATTCTTCCATTGAACGACCTGTAAAATCTGTCCAGGATTTATTAAAATATACGGCATTACTGGTTTCATCGCTCATAGCAATAAGCACGTTTGCTCCCTCGGCCATGGTTTTGAAACGTTGCTCGCTTTCCTTGATTTCCTGCTCTGCTTTTATCCTATCGGAAATATCTGTATTTGATCCAAACCACTGTTTAAGATTTCCTTCTTCGTCGTGGACGGGCAAAACACGTGTAAGGAATTGCCGAAATATTCCGTCCGCCCTTTTTAATGGAAATACCATTTCAAATGGTTTTCCGCTGGCAATCGACTCTTTCCACTTTGCTAATACCCTGGGAAGTTCATTGGGATCATGGACGGACTGCCATCCCCACCCTTCCATTTGCTCAGGTACGGTTCCGGTATATTCATACCATCTTTTGTTATACCAAAATATCCAGCCGTCCGCATTGGACATCCAGGCAAGATTCGGAATATTATCGGCCATGGTTCTAAATCTCAGTTCACTTTCTTTTAATTCATTTTCAGTCCTTTTTTTTGCCGTTGTCTCAATGACGGTAACCAGAACACCACCTACTGACCCGTCTTCTTTTTTTATAGGACTATAAGAAAAATCGAAATAACATTCTTCAATAAAATTATTTCTGTTCAAAGGCAACATAAAATTGGGGAATCCTACAGCCTTTCCTTTCATAACCCCATTAAACATATCTTCTATGATATGCCAAATTTCTGCGAAGGTGTCCTTCGTACTAATACCAAGAGCCCGTGGATGTTTGGTTAAGCCTAGAATGGGTCGGTAACCATCATTGTACAATTGGATGTATTCCCTACCCCATGCGATATACATACCGAAAGGATTATTCAGCATAACAGCAACTATTGTTCGAAGACTTGGCGGCCAGTATGCTGGATTTCCTAGAGGCGTTTCTTCCCAATTGGTCGCCCTTATTAATTCACCCATTTCTCCTCCGCCTTCAAGGAAATACAGTTTATTTGAAGTCTCGACTAAGGTATCCATGAACTTACATTAAAGAATGTTTTTAAGTCAGTATTGTACGGAGAATATCTACAAGGTCTTGGTATTTGCTTGGCTTAGTTATAAACTCATGGGCACCTAAGTCTTTGGCAATTTTGATCGTATTTATCTGAGAAGATGTGCTATAAATTATCACTGGTATATCTTTTAAAAAATCTTTATGCTTTACACGTTCCAAAAATTGAAAGCCGTTCATAACAGGCATGTTCAGATCAAGAAAAATCGCATCTGGGAGCAACTCTTGTTTATTGAGTTTATTCAAAGCATCGAGCGCATTATAAAGCCCTTCGAATTTTATTAAACTATTAAGCTCGCTCAAAGCTGTCATAAAAATCTCCTGATCATCTTCATCGTCATCAATAAGTAATATATTTCGATACTTCATTTATAATCAGCGCATTAAAAAACTAAACTGAAATTAAAATAAATTATTTGGCTGGAAAAAAAAGAATCCCGAGTGCAGTTTTTTACAATATGTTATATATCAAAGGATTAACTAACTGTTGAGGTGGATATATTTTTTGGGACGTTTGAAACAATACCGAAAACGTTTCGGAAGTTGCATAGATTTACCTTGAAGTACACATTAAATTAAACTGCTGAGTATGAAAGCAGTTTATAATTTTTCAAGGGGTAATTTGATACATCGGCCTGTGCTCCCAGGTGGCACTGTGGTTCATGGTTTGATTTTCACGGGTGGCTGTACTTATTAAGCGATATCGCTATTGCGATGGCTTATTTCCTGATTCCGTTAATAATATTTAATTACCTGTCTAGGAGAAAACAAAAAATAAAATTTACTTCTATTTATCTTTTGTCGCATCATTTATTTTATTATGTGGTACCTCACATCTGCTAGACGTTGCTATGTTCTGGATTCCAATGTACAGGTTAAATCCGCTTATCAGATTATTTACAGCTGTTGTGAGTCTGGCCAGGCTTTATCAATTAATAAAAGTTCTTCCGGAGATATTTAAACAAAAGAGTAACGTTGAACTGGAAAATGAGATTATTTGCAGAAAACAGGCTGAGTTTAGATTATCCCAAATAAACAAAGACATGGAAGAGTTTGTTTATGTAGCGTCTCAAGACCTTCGGAGCCAATACATAAGACTAAAACATTCTCGCAATTACTGCAAGAAAATAATTCCGAAAATTCGATGATGTTAGTCATGAATATTCCAAATAAATTATTAAATCCACGGACAGAATGCATACGCTTGTAAAAAGCGTATTAACTCTGGCTACCATTCCAGAAAATTTCGAAATGTCAGAAATTGATATAGGCGAAATAATTTCAGACGTAAAAGAAAATGTTGAGATAAAAATATCAGAAAGAAACGCACAAATAATAGTCGGTGAGATTTCTTTGGTAAGGGGCAACAAAGTCCATTTAACCCAACTATTTTTTAATCTAATCAGCAACGCTATTAAATTTCAAAAGTAATCCCATGATAGAAATTACGGGAGAAGTAAAAAAATTCATTGTCTATATTCACATTTCGGATAACGGAATTGGAATGAACCCAATGATGCCAGGCAAATCAGCGCAAAAATAAAAGACTGCTTAATGATCATGTGTATTTTAAATAATACTATTTGAGGTCTAACCATACTCCCAGCAACACCGAACCTCTTTTAAAACCGGCTTTTGCCAGTCGTTTTTCCCAAAGATCATAGCAATTCAAGATCTTTGGACGGCACTAAGTGCACATTTTTATGATCATTACTGATCGTGTAAGATTCTGTGATGCTACCAGATACCACATTATTTGTTTGTACCACTTCAATGATCTTGTATATTGAATTGTCTTTCTTATACATCACAATATCTCCTTCCTCATATGCATGCTCCATATTGATCCGGGTTTAAATCTTAACATATTGCCCTGAGACTTTGCAAAAGTTCTATTAAAAATCAGTATTTGAAACTTACACTTTACTTCCTGAATAACAAATAAATTAATAGGGAAATACAAAATATTACCCGCCTATTTGCCAAGATCTTCCACTATACCTTCTTCACGATCTTTTTTTAACTGATCCATATTTTTTGCCTCGTCAATAGAATGTGACTGCTGAAGGCTTTCCTCTTTTTTTGTGATGGCGCTCAGGCCGGAATAGTATTTCTGAATGACTTTCAAATCTTCCTCCGACATATTTTCGACGTTAACCAAACGATTACTCGCAAATTCATGTGCGGCAACCAATTCATTCAATTTTAGCTGGATTGCGAGTGAATCCTTGTTTTGTGCTTTTTGTATTAGGAATACCATCAGGAAAGTGATGATGGTGGTACCGGTGTTAATCACCAGCTGCCAGTTTTCCGAATAATGAAAAAATGGACCAGAAACCGCCCACACCAGTACGACTATAAAAGCAATGATAAAAGCTGCAGTACTACCAGTCGCTTTGGTGACGCCAACGGCAAAACGTTCTGATAAACTCGCGCTATGGGTCGATTTTTCAGTTTGCATGGTTATTTATTTTTAAGAAATTAAAAGAAGATATTAATTCAGATTTAGGCCCAAACTTAAACCAATCCATGGTTTTGCATTGTAATCCACACACTGCTATTTTTATCTAAAAGATGATCTACTCCAATTGTCAGCCCGGCAGTGAGTTTATCCAATGCCGCAATAACTGCGATACCTGTCAGATTCACCAGCCCATCATATTCATAATTTAAAGCTCCTTCGGTATCATACTCATCAATTCTGGCCGTTCCGAAACCTGTGAAAAAGCCCACGCTGTAGCCTATATGTGTGATGGACCTTTTTGTATAGTGTAAGGGAGTCGTTTTGTAAGAAAGCCTATATACATCGGTCCGGTATCCAATGTAAACAGCTCCATTAAAACTAGCGTTCAGCTGCGGGGGAAACCCCTGAACAGGAAACCGGTATTTAAATAGAATGGTAAGGACATCAAAATCAAACGTATTTCGTGTAAAAGTATACCCTTTAAAGTCGTTGGGCCGGATGGAAGGGAAAGCAAAGAGAAATGCCCGGGATGTATCTATTTTATCCGCCCGAACATCTTTTTCGCTGTATGCTTTAATGGTATCGCTACCGGTCAGAACATACAATTTTTCCGTTCGCCCTTTTATCGGCACTTTATAATATCCCTCAACAAATTGATATTTGGATGATTCCTTCAGGCTCTCGCAGGAGCAAAAAAGAAAAGCAGGTATAATTACCGCCCAAAAACTATAATTCATGTTCAAAATTTTCGTACTATCTGAACACATACATCGTAACATGGAGTCGAATTTTTATTACTATTTTTTTCTCAAAAATATCTCTTTAAAAAAGACAATTAAATAAACAACTATAATAAGAACGACAATAGTAATAATAATGATCGTTGGATATCTTTTTCATTGTTCGTATGGAGCCACTGCCAAGCCAAGGAAGGATATTTCTTAAGAAATTTTTTCTGATCATACTTTTAATTTGATATTCTAAGCTACAAAAAACCTGGAACGCAATTCTGTCGATTTTCAGACTCTCCCGGACGATTATTTATCGTAACCTGTAGCTGTTCTTTAGTTTTGTATCTAAAGCTTAAAAACATGAAACAAAAAATTGTTGTAATTTATGCGATAGCGCTTCTTTTTCTGGCTTTTGCAGCTCCAAAAACCAATATTGTAGGACATTGGAAAGTCACCTATGGCAACGGTATGAAAGGAAGCACCATTTTCAACGATGATGGCAGTTTGGAAGCCCGATTTCCTGACCAGCATTTTAATGTTGGCGGGCACTACAAAATAGATGGAAATATCTGCCTGATTAGTGATACCAGTTGTGGCGTTAACTATTAGGGAAAGTATAAGGAGACATTTTACACCCCGGACTCTTTTGCAACACAAGTTATTGAAGACAGTTGTACCGGCCGTCGCATGGATGCCAGTGGAGCAACAATGGTTAGAATCAAATAATTTGATTAGTTACTACGAACAATTACAATGAGGGGTGGCCGGGCTGAAGGACCTTTTGAGATCAGCAGGTCATTCAATGTATTGTACAGGTTCTGTGAAACCTGTGCTAGGATATTCGCCGGAATATCTGATTTATGAACATAATACATCAGTTTCACCTGAATCATTTGCGGAGCATTGTTACTTTTGTCGTTCAGCTTATAGTAAATATTCGTGATGAGGGACTGTCCATTGATAAGTGTATTAAAATTTATTTTTGCGGTCGTTTTCTTTAAATCAATATAACCCGTTTTTTTATCTATGATGATGCCCTGTTTTTTCGCATAATCATTGTAATCAAACTGGCATCCTTTTCCTGGACCACCGTTACCGGTACAAGGCGAAGGTTGGTAAGGATCTGCATTAAAATAAGGTATGGACGTTGTGTCGCTTTGTGAAAGCACGTACACACTATCCATATAAGCAGCACCGCCTACTATCAGTTGCGACATACATGTGTCCGTTGTGCCAGCCTTTACAAAACCCACGGAAAATCGCTGCCCGGTTTCTGATGAAGTCAGGTCAATGATACCGGTTTTTTGATCCATGTTGAGACCCTGTGGCCAGGACAAATAGGTTCCGGCTATCCCCTGATTACCTTGCGGATAGATATAATAGTCGCCGGCGCCGGTCGGTTGCACGAATACGATGGAATCGCCATAATTGGGTGCGTTGCTGCATTCTTCTAACGCGGACAACGGATATGGGACTTGGGACAAAATACGCGTGCTGTCCTGGTGCGCCAGGAGAATCGGCGAGATCGTGTCAACTGATTTTTTACACGCGAATAATAATAGGATAAGAAACAAAAGGATCAATAATCCGGGAAGTAAAGTTCGTTTCATGGGTATCAGGGTTGGATAAATCTCCAACAAAATACTCACAATAATACGCTTTAGCAAAGGGCAAAACGGGGAAAAAAGACCCCATTACTGCGCCGATGTGACGGTTGATATCTATTTGCAAATCATTTCGGATGGTTGAACTAGGAGTGGACAGTTATTTCGAATATTTAGCATGAGCAACGCATAATTCTATTTTCTGAAAACGATAGAGCTCGATAACATTTCGGCTTGGGCAGCATATAATGATTATGATATTTAATCGGCAACAGTTCGTAGGGGATAATAAAAATTGAATTTTATTTTAAGTATCTGATTAACTAAATGTTGTACCTCCTTCATAATCGTTCGTCTCAGTTTTTATTTTTGATTTTACCTTATTAAGTTGGTTTTCACCCTCATTCACCAGCTTTTCAGCCTGATCGGATAACTCATCCTTATATTCATCAATGCTTGCAAGCAATTTTTTCCAGGTTTCCGAGCCCTTCGCTGGTGCCACCAAAATACCTATCCCGATCCCTAATAAAAGAGTCAACATCGTCTTGTTCATAAAAGCGTTTAACTAACTCTTTCAATTAAGATGCCACGCTCAATCACTTTATAAGGCTAACGAATGTTCAATGGACCCATGGCCCGGGAATTGATCCCGATCTCAAAAATATAATTATGAAAAAAGTTCTAATAATTCTTTTGGCCGGCGTCGCTGTAGGCCTGTTGATCGCTCCGGACAAAGGCTCAGAAACCTGGACTAAGGTGCTAGATGGCCTGGATGACTTAAAAGGTAAGGCCATGGATGAAATCAACAATCTCGTGGAAAAGGGGAAAGATCTGGTATTTAAAGGCAAAGAGACTGCCCAGAATTCATCAAAGTTTTGGAATTGAGAATTGTCACAAATTAAAATTGTGGATTAAAATAAACGTTGGGTTCCAGTCAAACGCCTCTTCTGACAGTTTTAAGAATTATCATGACTATAGCTATTACAAGAAGAATATGAATAATTCCGCCTGCATGATAGCCGAGAAACCCAATAGCCCATCCAATAATTAATATTACAGCAATAATATACAATAGATTTCCCATGGCAGTTGTTTTTGAGGTTTAAAAACATAATATACATACAAAATTGCTAACCAAATAATATACTTAAATCATAACAAATAATGGACCTTCTCAAACAACCACTTGATGAACTCCGGGATGACCTGGATCGACTAAATAAAGAATGGAGAGATCTTGAGGGAAGCCCTTTAAGTGCCAGTCAGTGTTATCACTTTGAAAGTGATCCACCACATTTTCTTTTCAATCTTAATTGTCCGGACGCACTAAAACAGAAGCTGGAGGGCTTGTTAATAAAACATTTCCCGCATCAAAACAGCCTTCTGCAGTAAATATGGTGGAAAGCGGGAAATTAGAATTTGGCTTCCCGAAACGAAACTTCTTAAAATCAAACAGGGATTCTTCCATTGCGCAGTATAAAAAGGATGGTGATAGCTTATACACTGAATGAGGAAATTTATGACCGACTTATGATTTTATTCCGCCAACAGAAGGAAGCTCGGGAAGAGCTTCACTGGATCGATAAAGCAGTTAAAACTTTCGAAAAATCATTCGTTAATACAAATAATAAATCCATCTAATCATCAATTGATCTCGTTGCATGTTCAACTGTATATTTGGATCCCACATTGCTTTTAGAAATATAAAAAGATATTCCATATTCATACTTCACGATCTTTATATGATATAAATATTTTGACAATGCAGCAAGTAGTCGATTTCTTCAAAGGCTTATTTTCAACAGACCAGTGGCCTGCCCGTTGGCACTGCGGAAATTGGAGCAGTTTTCATGGATGGCTGTACATCATAAGCGACCTTTCCATCTGGATTGCATATTTTATGATTCCCCTGATAATTATCAATTACGTAAGTAAAAAGAAAAGCGGAATTAAGTTTCAAAAAATATATTTACTCTTTGCAGCTTTTATACTTTTTTGCGGTATGACCCATTTTTTGGATGCTGTGATGTTCTGGATTCCAATGTACCGCTTGAATGCTTTAATAAGGTTAGTTACGGCTATCGTAAGTCTCTTAACTGTTTATTACCTCATTAAAATTTTGCCCCTGGCATTCCGTTTAAAAACGACCGAGGAATTGGAGAGAGAGGTTGCCCGGCGAATACAGGCGGAAGAACGTCTGGCAGAAGCCAATGCCAGCCTAACGTCTTTTGCCTATATCGCTTCTCACGATTTGCAGGAACCCGTTCGAAAAATCAGAACTTTTGCCAGTCAGTTGCAAGATCATTATACCGAAAAACTGGATGATGAAGGCAAACTACTGGTTGCAAAGATCATGAAATCAGGCTCCCGAATGCAAACGATGACGACCGATATTCTAACTCTTTCAGTCTACACAGATCAAATATCCATGACTACGGTCTCGTTGAACGACTCAATAAATATTGCATTACTAGACCTGGAGACGCGAATTAAGGAAACGGGCGCAGAAATTAAAGTAGAAACTCTCCCGGATGTTTATGGAAATCTTTCTTATCTCGGTCATTTGTTTTTAAATATCCTCAGCAATTCTATGAAATTTTGCAAAAAAAGGCCAGCCATACGTATCTGGGGAGAAAAAAGTGGTTCTCAGGTGGACATCTATGTGGAGGATAACGGAATCGGTGTTGAAGAAGAAGGTAGAGAAAAAATTTTCCTTGCGTTTCAAAAAATGCATAGCAAACACGAATACGATGGTTCCGGGCTTGGACTGGCTATCTGTAAACGAATTGTAGACATACATCACGGATCTATCACTGTTTCAAGTAAAATTGATGAAGGTTCTACTTTTGTGATCACCCTGCCCGCTATTAAGCCAAACCCTGATAAGGTAATTGGTGTCGGGTCGACAGATTAGGAAGCCGTGCTTCATACATTTTTACGAAACAAAAAACCCGGTTAAAAACCGGGTCTTAATAAGTAAATTAACTGTGGTGTTTATATATCTCATATATGACTACCAGTTTCGGTCGTTTTGGTCTTTTTGAAGGTTATTTTCTGTGTAATATGTTTGGCCATAAAACAGATTTTACTAAAGGTAGAGAAATTCAGCCAGGATCTCTGATACTATTCAATGACCTCTTCCTAAAAACTGAAGTAAAATAAATTAGAAAATTGTCATTAGGTCCCTGTGGGACAAAGCTGTAAAAAAAGTGCCAGCAATATGACTCCACTGCAGGCTCTTATTGATTTCCTTTATATTTCAGTTATTTGCAACCCTTTTCCCATTCGTTCGTAAGTATATTCATAGCAATGATCCGGAAAAGAAAGCTAAAGCCTGCATCAAACATTGGAACATATAGACCGCCTCATAAAAGGTTGTATTGCCAAAGAGCGTATATGCCAAAAAATGGTTTATACAGTCTATCAGGGCTTTGCCATGAATATCGTATTTCGATATATCTACCGTCATGAAAAGGTGGTAGATGTTGTTAACGACGGATTTGTAAAACTATTCAACGGTTTCCAACACTTTAAGACTGCTGAAACACAGGAAGGAAATAGAAAAAAACTGATGGGGTATATCAAGAAGATCATGATCAATACTGCTATCGATGAATTAAGGAGAGGAAAATTGTCCCCGGAAATAGGTGGTATACCGGAATATGTCTGGGGGTTCACGATGAAAGATCAGGATGCTGATCAACAGATGCTCTATAAAGAGGTACTGTTGATGATCAAAGAACTGCCACCTGTTTACCGGATTTCCTTTAATATGTATGAAATAGATGGGTATAATCATTTGGAAATCGCGGATCTGCTTCAAATTCCGGTGGGTACATCCAAATCAAACCTGTCGAGGGCAAAAGCCATTTTACAAGCAAAAATAAAAAGAATAGAAGAACTGGATTATGCCGGATTTAGATGATGATATGGGTGAATTATTTCTAAAGGCCTCAACCGATATCCGGCTGAAACCTGCAAATGACGAATGGGATTTGATTAAAAGCAGGCTCTCAAAAGAGTCGTCTTTCAGCCAGGTTCCAGAATCTAAAACTATTGACGGGCATCTTCAACGCATTCTGCTTATTGCATCTATCGTAACCGGAATTACAATTTTAAATCCTCTGATAACAAGAGATAGTAAGTCTACTAAAATGCAGATACTGAGAAAAACTGAATCAGCCATCCAAAAAACAGAAAAAGATTCCCATTTTGCTTCACCCGTAACCAGTATGTTAAAAAATAACGGAAGCCTGCGCCGGCTAAAGGAAATTAGGGAAATAAGCGTTTTCCCAATTCATGAAAATTTAATGAATCAGGATCTTCCGATAAGCGAAGAACTTTCAAAATATAGTTCCCTCACCATAAATATAGCGTCTTTCGAAAAAACAAGCCTTTTAGAAAAAACGAAATCCGATAGTCAATCATTTAAATCCGGAAATGCTTTTGAAAAACAAATTGAAAAAAATAAAGATCCATCAGCTGAAAAAAGATTTTATGCAGGCATACTGGCAGGCCCTCAATTTAGCCAAACCAAAGCACAAAGCTTCAGTAATGCGGGTTTAAGTGCTGGCATACTTTTGGGTTTTCACCTCAGTAAAAGGCTGGCATTTGAGACTGGATTTCTTATCACTAACAAACAATATTCCAGCGCAGGACAATATTTTGACATCAGTAAAATCTCAGCTTCCATGCCTCCCGGAATGCATATCATTCAGGTCAGCAGCAAAACTCAAGTACTGGAAATTCCCGTGAATTTGAAGTATGACTTGCTTAAAAATATTAAATCCAATTTTTTTATCTCTGGCGGATTTTCATCTTATATACTGACAAGCGAAAAGAATCTATATCAGGCTTCCCTAAACGGAAACAACGAAACCATGACGGGCAATTATCCCACACATCATAGTTATTTTGCTGCATCCGTGAATATTAGTGTGGGATATGAAGATAAAGTGAGTAAAACGGTTAATCTCAGAATTGAACCATATTTCCACATTCCTGTAAAACCGACTGGTATGGGTTCAATGCATGTGCAGAGCGCAGGAATAAACCTGGGCTTTACAATACCTGTAATAAAATAATCATTTTTTTATTCTTATGAAGACTCAAAATAACAAAACCTGAACCGGGTTCTGATACGGTACATTTCATTTTATCATTTTTAAAATTTCAGCAGATGAAAAAAACAAAACTTTTTTTATTAGGGATTTCTATTTCCACGATTTTCGCCATGTTTTCCTGCAACAAGGAAGCGTCAAAAACAGAAATGAAAGCAGGACAGCCGGAAGCAACACTATCAGATATGATTTCAGAAAATGGCTTAAATCCCGATGAGATCATGATGACATCGTCTGCTGAAGGAAAGGCAGTATTAACAGAGACCAATTCCGCCGAAAAACACAGAAATCCTAATGGACATTACTTATATTCTGAAAGTAATGAAGCAGGTGCCAATCAAATTTATATTTATCAGGTTAGCAGTAACGGATCTCTCTACTGGCAGGGATCAACAGTATCAGGCGGAGCCGGAACGGGCTCGGGACTTGGCTCCCAGGGAGCCATTGTATTGTCAGAAGACCATGAATGGTTGTTTGCCGTGAATGCAGGCAGTAATTCCGTTTCATCTTTCAAAGTACATAATGATGGAAGTCTGTCTCTGTCGTGTACAGAAAGTTCAAAAGGAAAAATGCCCGTAAGTGTGAGTATTCATGAAAATCTTTTATATGTTCTCAATTTCGCCAGCGATAATATACATGGTTTTAAAGTTGAAGAAGGCGGAATACTTAAACACATCGACGGATCTACGAAACCCCTGAGTGGAACCGGTGTAGTGCCCCCTCAGATCTCTTTTACACCCAACGGTGACTGGCTTATTGTTACGGAAAAAGCTACTAATAAAATCAGCTCATTTAAACTGAAGAATGATGGTTCCGTTTGGTCGGATGTCGTCACCGCTTCTACAGGCCAGACTCCATTTGGGTTCGATTTTGGAAGGGATGATTTTATGATCGTTTCCAATGCGGCTGGCGGAGCAGTGGGCGCTGGTTCTGCAACATCATACCGTATCGGCGGCAATGGTGTACCTCAGGACGTAAACGGGGCAGTTCCCAATTACCAAGCTGCGCCTTGCTGGGTTGCCACAACCAAACATGGACGGTTTGCTTTTGTGACAAATACAACGAGTAATTCAATATCGTCTTATTATGTAGCTCCGAGAGGCTACCTTCTCTTGGTAGACAAAGCGGCAGCCACTACGGACAATGGGCCGATAGACATTGTAGTTGCAGAAAATAACTATCATGTATACGCTCTGAATTCAAAATCGGGAACGATTGGTGAATATCGTCGTAAGTTTTTCGGTGGCCTGGAATTGATCGGAACCGTCTCCGGATTAAATGCAGCTGTTACAGGGCTGGCCATTTATTAGTTAACTATGCACAAGATACAAATACGGAAGGGCTGCTTTGAGGGGCGGCCCTTTTCATTAAGATTAATTGGTTCTTAATCTCACAGGGGTTAATACTCAAGTTTATGACAGCCGACGTTTACTTCTCTCATTAGACCAGTCAGATCTTGCATAAATATTGCCACAGTAGCGTATTTGGCATCTTTCAATTCGCCCGATTTAATGCAACCGCAGTATATCAATTTATGATCGTCCTTACTTAGTCTGCTGTTCAAAATCCAATATCCATTAGAAAAATATATCTTTGATTTGAAAACGAAAAGAAGCGTGAGGAAGTGAATATTAAACTCATTATTTTGATAAAGTTTAAAATTCATGACCCAATTTTGACACACAGAACTTATAAGATATTGACTCCCAGGATGGAAGGAATCCAGTCCCGGGCACTAATAACACCTTGATAATCATACATTTACAAGGTGTTATTTTTATTATGCGTCTCCTTATCCACACTTTTTGCCGCTATTGTTCGTTTTTTTGTCACATTTCAGCACACTTTTCAGTGTCGTTTTCGTTCGATTATTCTCACTTTGGTGAATTAAAAACTACTGTGCTGTTTTAGCAAATTGATCCAGTTTATAAGGTGCTAAGACATTACTCATGGCTTCACTCAAGCAGCTTTAAACAACAAACCAAACTTTACCCCTAATAATTAATTCATCGAAGCTCTAAATTCATTTGGTGTTGCACCAACTTGCTGTTTAAAAAAGCGGGTAAAATGTTGCGGATATTTAAAACCAAGTTCATAAGCAACTTCGCTTATAGATTTATTTGGATAAAATATTTTTTCCTTAGCAACATCAATTAATTTAGCTTGTACATAATCCAATGCCGGTTTACCTGTTTCCTTCTTCATAAGATCACCGAAATAGTTTGCTGAAAGATGGAGCTCACCGGCAAAATAGGCAACAGTAGGTATGCCTTCTGTTTGCAGCTTATCAGATCCAAAAAAATCATTTAACAACCGTTCAAATCTTTCTATTACACTGGCGTTAGCATGATCCCTGATGATAAATTGACGGTCATAAAAACGGACACAGTAATTTAAGAAAAGTTCAATGTTTGCTACTATCAGTTTCTTACTATGCTTATCAATGCCGTGTTGCATCTCAAATTCAATCTTCCGAAAGCATTCAAAAACGGTTTGTTTTTCATGTTCAGATAGATGCAAAGCCTCATGTACATCGTAAGAAAAGAAACTGTAGTCTTTCATATTTTGTCCCAACGATGTACCTCTTATCAGGTCGGGATGAAATAACAAAACATGCCCGGAAGGTTGATAGTCTTCTTCATCGGCTTCAATGCTTACTACCTGTCCCGGCGCAATGAATACCAATGTACCGTCCTGGTAGTCATAAGTATTTCTTCCATATCGTATATCACAATGCTTATCGTTCTTTAAAAACACAGCATAGAAACCAAAACTTAATGCTCCTGTTTCTACATCTCTTCTCCTTCGCTTGCTTTTAGACAAATCGATGACACTTACTAACGGATGTAATGTTGTATGGTCAACAGCGGCGTTATATTCACTAACTGTGTTGATGTTCTTTACTTTCTTCATTCTGGTTAGTCGTTTGCCGAGTAAAGTTATCATATTCAGGACGCCATACAGTGTATTTGGCAGCAAATCTGTAAAGGAGGTAGGTAAAACAGTAATCCAGGTAGCAGCCCCCTGAATATCGCAGGATACCTTTGCATTATAAAATTAAGCAGATGGAGAAAGTCGTATTAAATAACGGTGTAGAAATGCCAATTTTAGGTTTTGGTGTTTACCAGATAACGGATTCAGAAGAATGTGAAAGAAGCGTCTACGAAGCTATAGAAGCAGGCTATCGCCTGATTGATACAGCAGCAGCTTATCAGAATGAAGAAGCTGTAGGCAGTGCTATCAAAAGGAGTGGTGTGCCGAGAGAAGAACTGTTCATTACCACGAAACTTTGGGTTCAGGGAAATGGTTTAGAGAATACAAAAAGAGCATTTGAAAAGTCCCTCAACCATCTAAAGTTGGACTATCTCGATTTATACCTTATTCATCAACCTTATGGTGATGTATATGGTGAATGGAGAGTAATGGAAGAATTATACACCGCGGGTAAAATCAAAGCCATTGGCGTAAGCAATTTTACGCCAGATCGAATAATGGACTTTATTGTGAACCACAAAATAGTTCCTGCTGTGAATCAAATTGAAACACATCCTTTCCATCAACAAATTGAAGCACAAAGTTTTTTACAGGAAAATGGTGTTCAAATTCAATCCTGGGGTCCATTTGCTGAAGGAAAAAAGAAGATTTTTCAAAATGAGTTGTTGCTTTCAATCGGCAAGAAATACAATAAAAGTGCTGCACAGGTTATACTCCGGTGGTTAACACAAAGGGGAGTCGCAGCTATACCAAAATCAGTACGTAAAGAAAAAATAGAAGAAAATTTCAAAATATTTGACTTCCGGTTAAGTGAAAAAGACATGAATGAAATTAAGAGCCTTGATATAAAAGAAAGCCTTTTCTTCGACCACCGTGATCCTCTAATGGTCAAACGGCTAAGCGGCTACAAACTGGAAAGTTAAATAAATTATTCAAATCGTAAAACAAAGAACAAATGAAAAAGGCAGCCTTAGTAATTGTAGTATCCATTTTCTATTTCTCATTAAAAGCACAAAATATGAAAGAGTTAACCATAAGAATTACTGAAATAGAAAACAGAATGGCTATTAAAAATCTCGTTGATACCTTTTCAATATTAGCGGATCAGAAAGAAACTGAAAAGCAAAAATCGCTATTTACAGAAGATGCCACATCAGAAACATACATCAACGGTCAGGTAGTTTCTACCTTAAAAGGAAGAAAACAAATTGGCGATGCCTTTGCTAACTTCTTGCATAATTTCGAAACGGTTTACCATATCAACGGGCAGCAAACACTTACATTAGAAGGAACTAGAGCTTCCGGTATTTCATATTGCGCCGTCACATTGATAGGTACAGAAAATGGTAAAAAAATGAAAACTTCCATCGGCGTTTATTATCATGACGATTTTGTACTCGAAGGCAACCATTGGCTAATTGCTCATAGAAAAGCAACTTTTGCCTGGCAAGAAAAAATTCAGTTAGTTCGGTAAGTAGACCTTCTCTCAATGCCATTCCAAAATTGCCGAAGTAGTCGCATCATGTTTCAATTCAGTCAGTAATGAAACTTTACAGATTACAAACTCAACAAAATTCAACAAATAAATATATAACTATGGAAAAACGAATATTAGGAGAAGCCGGACTTGAAGTATCAACTCTTGGCTTTGGTTGTATGGGCTTAAACTTCTCTTATGGAAAAGGCTTGGAAAAACAAGAGGCAATTAAATTACTTCGTGCAGCAGTAGAAAGGGGTATTACCTTTTTTGATACCGCCGAAGTTTATGGACCTTTTACCAATGAAAAAATCGTAGGCGAAGCATTAACACCGTTCAAGGGACAAGTAGTAATTGCTACCAAATTCGGCTTCAACATTCAGGATGGAAAAATGGCAGGAGTGACCAGCAAGCCGGATCATATTAAGAAGGCAGTAGAGGGTTCTTTAAAAAGATTGAATATAGAAGTAATAGATTTATTGTATCAACACCGTGTTGACCCAAATATACCGATTGAAGACGTTGCAGGTACCGTAAAAGAATTGATACAGCACGCCTGCTTCCATGACAGGCTGAATGTATCTTCAAAAATAAATAATAATATCGAACAGCCTCTGTCCGTTAACGGACAATAGAAATTATTGATCGTTTCTTAACCTGTAGAAGTTAAGAGTTGATCTGACAATTGGGATTAAATTTAAGTAACCACACTTATTTAAAAACCCAAAATGTCAGATCATGAACTCAGAAACTAAGTTAATCAAATCCCGCGTTGGCCTCCTCAATTTAGCTGAACAATTAAACAATGTGACCCGTGCCTGCAAACTCATGGGCACCAGCCGGGATAGCTTTTACCGCATTAAAGAGCTCTATAACACCGGTGGAGAGGATGCGCTGAGGGAAATCAGCCGTCGTAAACCCATTCCCAAAAACAGGGTTGAATCCGATGTCGAAGAGGCAGTCGTAAAGATGGCCTTTGAGTTTCCGGCCTACGGACAATCCCGCGCCTGTAACGAGCTTCGTAAGAAAGGTATTTTCATTTCAGCAGCTGGTGTTCGTTGTGTTTGGCAGCGCCACAATTTGGAAGTCTTTGAGAAGCGTTTAAAGGCTTTGGAAGAGCGTGTTGCCCAAGACGGCCTGATCCTCACCGAAGCCCAGATTATTGCGATGGAACGCAAGAGAGAAAAGCAGGAAGCCTTTGGGGAAATTGAAACGGAACATCCCGGCTACCTGGTAGCCCAGGATACATATTATGTCGGAACGATCAAAGGCGTGGGACGCATTTATCAGCAAACAGTTATCGATACGTATAGCCGCGTAGCCTTTGCAAAACTCTACACCAGCAAGCATGCTATTACTTCCGCAGATGTCCTCAACGACCGCGTAATACCTTTCTTTGATCAGTATGAAATACCTGTTTTAAGAATGCTTACCGACCGGGGAACAGAGTTCAATGGCAGACCAGAAAACCATGAATATGAACTGTATCTGCAACTCGAAGAAATCGACCACAGCAGGACGAAGGTGCGTCATCCCCAAAGCAACGGGATCTGCGAGCGATTGCACCGGACGATGCAAGATGAGTTTTACGCTGTTACGTTCCGCAGAAAGCTTTATCAAGACTTGGAATCTCTGCAATTAGATCTTGATGAATGGATGGTGCATTACAATCAGGAGCGCACTCACAGTGGGCGATATTGTTTTGGCAAAACCCCTTTCGAGACTTTTCTCGAATCTCTTACCTTAGCCAAAGACAAGCAGCTGAACCAAACCTCAACCGCCGCTTAACTATTTAATCCAAACCCTTTTGAAAATTGAAATAAAAAATCCTCAACTGTCGGATCAACTACTAACTATTACACTTAACCCGATGGTTCACAACACGATAAACACCTGGCATCAGGTTCGCACTAATAACATATCAATAAACGGGTATGCTAAAAAACTAGGCGTCGACATTTGTATTCGTTTCTGTTGTTGCTATTCTGATCGCCGTGATGACTATCGGCATTCATACTGTTCGGGCAGCAATGCAAAATCCCGCAAAAAGCCTGAGAACCGAATAGACAGCTTGTACTGAAAGCCCCAATCACATGACAAATCGCATGAAGTTCATACTTATACTCCTGGCTCTCTTCTTATTCTGCCTTAAGGGTTTTAGTCAACCCGTACGCCTGGCCCCCATTCCGAAAGGCTGGCAGACCAAAGATCCTGTTTCTGATTCTCTGGCGGGCATCAGTTTAGATAAAGCCTATCAACTATTACGGGGCAGAAAGTCTCATCCGGTCATCGTGGCTATTATAGATAATGGCTTTGATATTTCACATGAGGATCTGAAGAAAGTAATCTGGACTAATCCAAAAGAAATTCCGGATAATGGCATTGATGATGATCACAATGGATATATCGATGATATTCATGGCTGGAATTTCAGAGGAGCCAAAGACGGGACGATCATTGAAAATGAACAGGCGGCATCAACGCAATATTATCTCGCCTGGAAATCCAGATTCGAAAATCCAGATACCCCTGGCTTTTCGCAGGTTGACGGTGGCGCGTTTTATATATACAAAAAAGCTAAAGAAACCTATTTCAGTCAGCTGCAAAGTAAAGATTCATCAGATTTACTGTTCGCTTACAATATCCATTATCATTCAGGTGATCTCATTTTACATGATTCCGATGACCCCAATAACCATTACTACGGAAGCCCCTATATCCGCCTTTCACCCAATCTCAGTCATGGTACACATGTCGCGGGCATTATCGGTGCCGTTCGCAACAATCATATTGGTGTTGATGGAATTGCTGATAACATTTTTATCCTTCCGATTGTAGCAACCACCGCCGTGGGTGATGAGCGCGATAAGGATATAGCCAATGCCATTCGCTATGCGGTTGACAATGGTGCGGGAATAATCAACATGAGTTTTTCAAAAATGTATTCGTCTGATAAATTAAAAGTGGACTCCGCCATTCAATACGCGGAAAAGAATAACGTTTTGATCATCCATGCAGCCGGAAATGATGGTATGAACATCGATAGCGCTGCCAATTATCATTATCCAATTGTCATCTACAGCAACGGGACAAGAGCTACTAATTTTATTACTGTTGGATGGAGCAGGCCTTTATTCGACTATCGCCTGGCGCATCCCTATTCTGATTTTGGTCACCTCAACGTTGATCTTTTCGCGCCTGGCAGCGATATTTACTCTACCACACCATACAATACCTACGATGAGAAATCGGGTTCCAGTATGTCAGCGCCAGTGGTGACAGGTGTTGCGGCTTTGTTACTTTCTTACTTTCCCTCACTTTCTATGGAACAAGTGAAAGCAATTCTATTAAATTCCGTTTTTGTACCTGATCAAATGGTGAACAAACCACAAACCAAAATCGCCGTTCCCTTTAAGAGTTTGTCGGCCAGCGGAGGGATAGTTAATGCTTATAATGCAGTTAAGATGGCTATTCGTTTAACCGGTAAATCAGATTAAATGTATCAGACAAGATGGGAGACTATGCTATATACTAGATTCATTTTTATACTGTCGCCCAGGGTTGTGTTTGTTTGCAGGAAGGGATTAGTTCTTTGCAGTTCACGCCGGGCACTGGGAATAATCAGTTGAAGGCTGCCGGCAAGGAAATATCAGGCGAACAACAGTCTTTCTTCTTCGTGCAGGTCGTTGACGTCATAATATTTCGTGGTCCATCCATCGCCGGTCATTAATATCAGCGGCAGCGGTTTGGCCGTCTTCCCTTTGGCCGTGAATTTATCCCGGAAACCGAAATGATCCACCAGTGCGAGTGCCTCTATCGCAAAGACAGCGGCGATATCCTGGTCCCGGATTTCAATCAGGTTGTCGCCGTTTTGTTCTTCTCCACCTTCTGCCAGATTGGAAGACCCAAACCATACGACTGCATCCTTGGTATTGAATCCGCAGACAATAAATTTATGATGTACCTGGTGGCCTATCCCCACCGAGGCTTCCTGATCGAACGGCGGCGGTAACAATGTTGTACCCGGCTTCCCGGTTACGAGCACGCCGTTTTTGGAATTGGGTTTATACAGCGATACACCGGAGGTTGAATCCGAAATACCGTAACTGAATATATTTTGTTCTTTATGCAGTTCCAGAATCGCCGGAATCACCGGTCCTTTGACTGTTGGATCTGTATCCATGATCGCAAAGAGCACGCTACTCTTTTCTGCTTTCACCCGGGTGGCAATGCGGGTGAGCGTGCCGAGCGCAAATTGGGGAGCATGTGGTGAATAGGTAATACGGATATCCGGGTTAAACGGAAAAATTTTCCCGGACAGTGCAGCTGTTACAAAGGCTTTTTCACTCACCCCGTCATTCCATGCTTCCTCGAACATGGCACTATAAGCTGCGGCGATGGTATGGTCGTTGAATACGACAACATGATTGGAATTCACATACATGCCCGTGATGGAAAAATTGGTTGAGCCGGAAAGAACTTTCAGCGCTGTATTTCCTTTTTTTACAATCAGGACTTTATTATGCTGGAACCGCGCAAATTTTCCGCGGATAAGGGCAGCCGGTTTTTTTGCCGTTTTTGCAAATTCGGCTTCGAAACGGTCTTCGGGTTTTGTGCCCGCCTTGTTATGATGCAGCGTCGCATTATCGAGTATCATACGGATCCTGCCCTCGGAGGCCAGGGTCAGAAAATCGCTGATGATATCCGGTTCATTGAAATCGTAAGCCAGCACGTCCAGGGATAGTGTTTTGTCAGCAAGCAGATCCTTAATGATGCCAAATATTTTTTCGCGGGCAGTATACCCGGACCAGACATATTCATCTGCGAATGTATAGGCATGGCCATTGTTGTCTTTGCCCGCGGTCTGTGAAGTATTAAAAGTCAGTGATCCTGCCTTCGGCCGGAAAATCGCCTTTGGCCCGAAATGATGCACAAAGGCCTGAGACTGGACGAAGCCCCGGGTAAATCCCAGCTCAAGATTTCCCTTCACAAATGGCCGGACGTCAATCTTCGCAGAGATGGAAAGGGTGAGATCAATCGCCAGCAGGTGACCGGAGGCATCGAAATATCTCGGCGTCACCGTATATGTGTAGGATCCAAAAAAAACACCTCCTGTCTGATGAAAGTTTCCCGGTACATGAACCCACCGGAATGTCTGGAAAGGTGCATTGATACTCGAGTTCGCGGGCTCTGTTGCGTTCTGTACGTGTCCGGCCGGATCAGCAAAATGCAGGTTGTTGAACAAATAAAAAGAAGGTTGGTTACCCGGCGTACACCGGATGGTGAAACCAGCCAGCTTTTTCGTCTTATTTTTTGTCAGGTTGAAGGCGAGCAGTGTCTTTGCGTCACCCTGATAGAGACGAACAGTAAATCCGTTATTTCCATTTGGAGTTGCCATATATTTATTTTTATGCCGGTTAGGATGTGAAAGGCCAGAGAACGGAATACTAAAAGAGAACAGCATTACCTAACAGGAGCAGTTGAAAATTCCGGGAACCCGTCAGGCTATCTATTATATAAAAGTAATTATCTCTTCCCTGTTTTTGGTGACCGTAGGTAGTCTGCCATAAAATACCGGGAAAACACCCCCTGCCGGCCCCGTATAAACACGGTATTTTTTTTAAGTGCAGCAGGCAACCTGGATGCAGACAGTCTGCTAAAAAAGACAGACGGATTCAGTATATTAAATTTGCATGATGCAACTATCGAAGGCAACCCGCATAAATTATTTCTGCATCCCAAGGTATGCGCCAATTTCATACTTTCTTAAGCGTGAAATAAAATGAGGCGCCTTCGGTTAATTTGCTTTCAGCCCAAACCCTGCCTCCGTGCTTGTCAATGATCCGTTTTACAATAGCCAGGCCGATACCGGTGCCTTCAAACTCCTGATCAGAGTGAAGCCGTTGAAAAGTCTTAAAGAGCTTCTTTACATACTGCATATCAAAACCAACGCCGTAGTCCCTGACACTGTATATGATTTCATCCCGGGTACATACAGAATGGATTTCAACAACGATCTTTTCATTTAATCCTGAATATTTAATTGCATTTGAAATCAGATTTACCCAAACCTGTTTTAAGCTTACCATATCTGCCGCCGCTGACAATATCTCCCCGAACTTAAAGTCAATGGGTTTCGCGGGGTTCTCTTTTTGTAATTCAAGACAAGTTTCTTTCACGATACGATCCATGGGAAGCATACTGTAAACCAGATCCTTTCGTCCGATACGGGAAAAATCCAGCAGATCGTCCACCAGTTGTCCCATTTTTTTAGCATTCCTGTTGATGGTTTGTATCATTCTACCGGCTTCAGGGTCCAGTGACGGGCCGAAATCTTCTTCCAATATTTGCGCATAACTGTTAATGGCGCGGAGGGGAGACCGCAAATCATGTGATACCGAATAGGAAAATGATTCAAGTTCCTCATTGGATTTTTTCAACTCCAGGGTCCTCCGGTCCACTCGTTCTTCCAGTTCTTTATTAATATTTTCCAGCTTTTTATCGATGGCCTTTCTTTCTGATATATCCTTTAAATAAACAGATATACCGGATTCAGAGGGATAGGCGCTTATTTCATACCATTTACTTAAAGGTGTAAAATAGTCCTGGAAAAGGACAACTTTATTGGAAACCATGACTTCGTTGTATTTTTTAAAGGACTCGGAGTGGGTGCCATCTGCAAAAATTTCCCATAGATTTTTGCCAACTATTTGCTCTTTAGGCATTTGTAAATCCCGCTCTGCAATGTGATTCCAGTAAGTAACCACCCAATTTTTATCAACTGCAAAAAAGGCATCTCCAATACTCTCCAGAATATTTTTCTTTTCATTCAGTGTATGGGCGATGGTTTCTTCGGCTTTTTTTCGCTGGGTAATATCCCGGTAGTTGGTTACAATCGCATTCACGCCTTTTAGATTCAATAAATTATTGAATGTGCCTTCTATCCAGGCGTATTGATCCTGCGAATTCATAAACCTGCCCTGGAAAACGATCGGAACGCCGGGATTCTTCACCACCAATTTCCGGATTTCGCTGATTCTTTCCACATCCTCCGGATGTGTTCGATATCTGGTGTCCCCCATCGGAATGATGCCGGTGATTTTTTCGGAACTCGGACTTCGGTATGTGGTGTGAAAGTCTTTATCAGACAGCACAATGCCTTCATCAATATTTTCTATTAACGAACGAAAGCGGGTTTCGCTGGCCGTTAATTTTTCAGTTCTCTCCAATATCCGGTTTTCAAGTTCCGCGTTTAAACTCATCAGGGAATCTTCTGCCTTTTTTCGGGCGGTGATGTCCCGGGCGATGCAATATAATTTTCCGGTAACCGGATTTGGAGTTGCGTTCCATTCAAACCACAAATAGGTGCCGTTTATTTTTCGGTAACGGTTGATGAAATGAATAACGGGCTCGCCGGCTTTCAGCTTTTCATATTCCTGCATGGTGGCCGGAATATCATCCGGATGAACAAAATTAATAAAGGCATTTTCGGTGAACTCCTTATCATATCCCAGTATCTTTTTAAAATTAGGATTAATGACTTCAAAATATCCATCTGTATTGGCGATGCCGGAAAGATCATTGCTGTTATTAAAGAAATGTTCAAATTCTTTTATCCTGATTTCTGCTTCCCGGGCTTTAGTGATATCAAAACTAACCGTTACGTAACCGCTGATACGACCGTCCCGTTCTTTTAGCCGGGTGAGGGAAGCATGAACGAAAATAACCTCACCCGTTTTCTTTTCTCTTTGAATTTCGCCTTCCCAATATTCATTTTGGCTGGTCTCCAATAGAATGGCATTCAGTTCATCTTTTGTAATTGCGGTTTTTAGAAGGTCGTTGGAGTTTTTATACATGGCTTCTTCTTTACTATAGCCATAGAGTTTTTCAGCTCCAAGATTCCAGCTGATGATATTGTAATTAGCATCAAGGACATAAATCGAATCATTCGATTGATTTAACTGCCAGACCAGCAGTTCCAGTTCCCGTTCTGTTTTTTTTCTTTCCGTTATGTCTTTGGCCAAAATGAGGTAGCCGTTCATACAGCCGTCTTCGTCTTTCAGGCTGGAAGCTGTTATGAGCAGATCTACGGGATTTCCCGTCTTGGTAAAATAAACAGCTTCCCCTTGCCAGGAAGTACCCGTCTGTTTCAATATTTCCAGTAAATCTTTATTTTCTATACCGACATATTCCGCATGCACGATTTTACCGAAAGGCTGTCCGACCGCTTCTTCAATGGTCCAGCCAAACATATTTTCCGCAGGCTTATTCCATTGGGTAATGACAGGATTGTCGTACCCGTCGAGGTAAGTGGAAATCACCGGGTCCGGGATATTATCTGCTATTGTAGCCAGATAACTCATTCTTTTTTTATTCTTCAGGAGCTCCGATGAGAGTTTAATCAGCCTCGATTCAATCACTTTCTCCTTCCAGAAAAGGGACGTAATAATAACTGCCAAAACCGGAAACAAAATCAGCACAGCGGTCCGCAGGCGGCTAACCATTACAGCTGTTTCTGCCCGTCTTTTTCGTAACAGGGTAGTTTCTTCCTGTTCGATTTGGTGGATAATATTCCGGATCTGGTCGGTCAGATATTTGCCGTTGCCAGAGGCAACGAGCTGTATGGCAGATTGCAGACTATGATCGTTTCGCACCTCGATGGTGCTGTCTGAAAAGAGAAAGCGTCGATTGGAATAGGCAAGAAGCGAATCGAGTCGCGCCTGCTGATGCGAGTTGTCTTTCGTTAGTGCTTTTAGATCGATTATCTGATCATGTATAGCCTCTTTTGAATATAACAAAGGCTCAAGAAATCTGCGGTCGCCCGTAAGCAGGTATCCGCGCGAGCCCGTTTCGTTATCAATTACAGTCACTAATATCGTTTCGGCACGGTATAACACTTCCTGGGTATGTTCCACCCAGCCCTGATTCGTATTATTTCTTGTATACTGGAAATAAAAAAGAAAAGCGAGGCTTGTAAGCCCTCCCAATATTAAAGCGATTATCGAGATAAAGAACCTGGATGCGCCTGCCGGTGGTTGCATGCTTTATTTATGATGCTGTTAATTGCAGAACCTGCCATAAATGTTATCCTGCGCGCCTGAATATCGAGAAAGGTGGTCGTTTTTTGGCCATCACTGTAATCTGGTCAACTTTCTGCATTATTTTCTCCATCGAATTCAGTGATATTTTTTCTTTTGTCAAATAATCCAGGGCGCCGAATTTCAGTGCATTTACGGCCACCTCAATATCTTCCTGCCCTGAAATAAATACCACCAAAATATTGGGATCCTGACGCCTGATTTTTTTTAATACTTCAATACCATTCAAATTATCCATGTTATAATCCAGAAATATCACCTGAGGTAACTGAGGAAGAGCTTCAAACAGCGCGGCCACTGTGGTAAATACTTCAACGGCGGTATACCCCAGCTCAACCAGCATATGTTTATATACTTTCAGGCAGATCTCATTATCATCCAGGAGAAAGACTGGAATCGTGAATCGGTTTTCCATAAATAATTCGGATAATTGTAAAGGGTAAAAAAACGTAATTTCCATGTAGATGCCTGTAGTGCAAAATATCTTTTTTGTATAGCAGATCTCCAAGAAGAAAAATATTCAGGCAACTAGCAGGTGTAAAAAGAAGTTTTTTGAGATTCAGAAGCATGAGGTTGGTTTGAAGGTGTTGTCCTGCCAACCCCTGGTGTAGTCATTTACGGTTAACTCGAATTGACTTACGACCTTGAAATACCATTTAACTTTTTACTTAACTTATTTTCAAACGTTTTTTATGTTTTTCGAACGGCCAAGAAGATATACAGTACCGGGCACATGAAGGGTCCGGACCGGATTGCCATTTTGGTGGAAATCAGTAGCTTCATGTACCAACACAAAACACTCTAAAAACAAACATCATGTTCACCATCAGACGGCGACTGCTTGCCTTGGGTTTATTATTCATTTGTTCTATTCATGGACACGCACAGGACAGCACGGCTAATGCACAAAAAACTTCACTAAAGGATTGGATCAGCTCGAAACAATACCGTTTTCATGCCCAGTCGGCCACGTCGCAGCGGGGTAAGACCATTCAGCTAACAAGCGATTATTTTCTCCTTGTGAACGGGGACAGTCTTCAGTTGGATCTGCCATATTATGGCCGGGCATATACCTCTTCCTATGGATCATCGGATGTGTCACTGCGATTTAAGTCCAATCAATTTTCTTACTCCATGGATACGACGAAGAAAGGAGGATGGGAAATAACCATCGTCCCGAAAAATGAGCAGAAGGCCAGTAAAATATATATTTCAACCGGGGCATCTGGTTATACCAGTATTAATGTCATGAGTAATACGCGACAGCCCATTTCGTATTATGGAACGATTGAAGAATTAAAAAAGTAATGACGATCAGGGATTTACGAATGTGTCCATGATCTTTTACCGAAGGAAAAAGTCGCACCTACAGTCGGGCCATTATAACCCCATCTGAAATTTCCGGTGACGTTCCTCTTCGCGGTGTTCACAGTAAAATTCAGCCCGGTATAGGCGAGGGAGAGATCCAGCTGAGGAATTAATTTATACGAGAAAATCAGGTTGTAGGAAATAATCCGTCCCGTGATTTGATCAATGGTGAGGGAGAGATAACTAAAATCGAGATTTACGGCCAACCTGTTGCTGAATGCGTAACCTCCCCATACGCCCAGGTCAGGCAACGGAGCGGTGAAGCCAAAATTGCCGCTTTTTGAAATGCCTGCGTTCGCCCCACTGGCTGCCATCCCGGCTTTGGCACCTACCGTATGTGCTCCAACCGACACGCCCACTTCGTAAGTCGGTTTCACTATGATGGCATACCCATAGGAGAACTGATAAATCGCGGTATTAAAATAGGTATCCACCGAAGTATTCACGTGATACGTGGTGCTGTCGAAGCGGATATCTTTTTGCAGGGTGTGCGTTGTGCTGTGGCGGATATTATAGTAACCCAGGTTAATGCGCGAACGGCGCGATATCCGCCATTGGGCGCTCGCCAGAAAAGTGGCGGAAGCCTTATCAAAACCCAAATCTTTTTGAAAATCAATATCTGTTCCCGCTGCAGACCCATTTGCAGCAACCTGAATTTTTGTGCTGTTCACCGGAACAAATAGTCCGGCAGTTAATTTGAATTTTTCAACCCACCAGGGCGCAACCAGAGAATCTTTTTTTTGCGAATACCCGGCTATAACACTGAAAAAAACCAAGGCAAATACAATGTACTTTTTCATTTAAATCGTTTAATTCCGTACAGGAGTCGGGATGAAAAGGGCCAGACACAGCTAATGTAGGCATGTAAGCCGTGGAAACCACTCATCGTGTCCATTGTTACAGGCCTGTTACCGTATGTAACGTATTCGGGGGGAATAAACATTGCAAATTTGCCGGTCACTGTCCATTATTATACATCTCAAAAACATTCCCGCTGTGCAAAAGTTTATGATTGATATTCTGTTACAAAACATAGACAATGAAACAAGATTAAAATTATTACCCAAAGAATTGGAAATATTAAAAACCTGGGAGGGTAAGGGAGAATTGTTGGGATCCTATATAAAAGAGGAAACTGCGGGAATATATCTGATCCTGATGGCTGACGATAAAATGGATGCGAACAGGAAACTTTCCATCCTGCCTTATTACCCATATATGAAAATGGACATCATTGCTCTTCGATAAATACGTTATGAAAAGAACAGGAACCGTTTTAGCCATCGTTTTCTTTATGGCAGGTATAACGAATATTCATGCGCAGGCTCCGGATTCATCAAGGAGATATCATGTATTTCTGGAACCCTATCTCCTCGCACCATCTATGAGCGGCACCTCGGGAATAGGTCGTTTACCGGAGGCTTTTGTCTGCATTCCGGCTGCCGATCTGTTAAAACATTTGCAGATCGGAGGCATGCTGTTCGCCGAAGTCCATAACAACCGATTTGCCTTTAGCACCGATCTGTTTTATGCTGATTTGAGTTCGGCCGTTTCGGGTAAAAATGGAATAATCGGCGGGACGGCAGATTTGAAACAATTCTGGTGGGAAGCCGACGGACTATACAAACTGAGTCCATGGCTTGAAGCCGGTGCAGGACTACAATACAACAGCATTAAAGCAGCGTTGACCCTCAGTTCAATAACACCGGGAGGCATCATTTCCCAGTCGGGAACCCAATCCAATGGGTGGGTAGACCCGCTATTGGTAGCGCGCGTACATAAATGGATAAACCCCAGATGGATGCTTTCCATGAAAGCGGATATCGGTGGTTTCGGCATGGGATCGCAGTTTACCTGGCAGCTACAGCCCACGGTTGGCTATCGTGCCTCCCGTTTGTTGCAGATTGGCCTCGGATACCGCGTCATCTCCATAGACTATAATAACGGAAAATCCGGAAGCGACCGCTTAGTCTATGATATGGAAGAATATGGGCCTCAGCTTCGAATTGGTTTTCATCTGAACTGATCTGTACACGCAGGACCATAATAAGGCAGGTCAACTTCGAGACTGGTTAATTCAGAACAAACGCACAAGCATATACATCACTGCCATATCAGACAGTGTTGCGATGAACGCGACAGCAAATCCTTTTACTATGGACTTTTTCGTCAAAGCAGGCACACTATATAATCCCGCAAACGCCCATCCCAGATACATGCAGGCGGCAAGTAAAAACAGCAGCCGGAAAATCACGGCTACAGTATGTAATTTTAGAAATTGAAATGGTATGAGAAAAAGCATAAGCAGCCAGAATTCTCCCCTCAGATAACTATTCGCTATGAGATGTTCAACAAAATTGTAATGACTTTTCCGGTAGAACAAAAGGGTGATCATTGAAATAACGGGCACGGAAAGCAGCAGGCGATAAGCAAAATATTTCAACGAAGCGTCCCAGACATACTGATTGATTTCCTGCTTTTCTAAAATGTCCAAATCAATAAAAATACCCGACCAGTGTATTTTTTGCAGCAGAAGGGCATCAAGGCCCCCGATAATCAGGCAAAAGGTAAACGGGTTGAAATACCGGACCCGATGACCCGCCAGATATTCTTTTAACATTTTTCCCGGCCGGAGTAATAATTCCCGGGCAGTAAATAACAACCCGTGGTCAACATGAAACAGGCCATGGATCAACTCATGCAGCAGGGATTTAAAAGAGAATCTGGCGGTCGCCGTTTTTTGTCCGCAGTGTGAACAGTATTTGTTTTCAACAGAAAAACCGCAATTTTTACATACAACATCCATTAGTCATCATCATTTTCAGGACGGTAGTTTGCCCGATACAGAGAGTCAAAATGTCCCCTGTGATCGTGCACTTCATTCTGTTTTGCATAGTTATTCCATTCACTCATCAGCTCTGTTTTTATTTCAGGAAATTGTTTTGTCAAATCCGTCGTTTCGGCAGGATCATTTTCTATGTCATACAATTGCCACTCTCCGGTTCCGAAAGGTTTTGGCAGGCGCAGAACTTTCCATTTGCCTTTTATAAATGCTTTCATCTCAAATAATTCCCAGCCCATGCCATCGTTGGAATGAACCGTAACCGAATCGCCATTCAACACGGGAAGTAACGATTTTCCGATCAGGGGATGTATATTTTTGCCTTTGAATTCCACCGGATAAGAAACATCAGCCAAATTCAGTATCGTAGGCATAATATCGGTTACATGTACAAAACCTTTATTCCACTGACCGGCATCCTTTGTTTTTCCCGGCATCTTTATGATCAACGGCGCTTTAATTCCGCCTTCCGTTGCAAAACTTTTGAAGAACCGGAATGGCGAGGTAGAAGCCTGTGCCCAGCCAGGACCCTGCTCCACATAGGAATTCAACAGTCCCCTGTTTTCCATTTTGTTATTAAAGCTGTTTAAGTATACATGATCGGCATTCCCCGGATAGGATGTGGCCATGGCCCCGTTGGCCCCATTGTCACTCATAAATACAATCATCGTATTATCGTAAAGGCCATTCGCTTTCAGGTAACTCAGGATTCTTCCAATGCTCATATCCATATAATCGAGCATGCCTGCGTAAACTTCCATATCCCTGGAAAATTCCTGTTTAAGCTCTTTGGGAAGCGCTGACCATTTCGGAATGCCGGGATTCTTAAATGTCTTCATATCCGCCGGAACGATGCCCAGTGCCTTGAGGTTATTCAGGCGCAAGGTCCAGAGCGAATCCCATCCCATATCAAATTTTCCTTTGTATTTGTCAATATAGTCTTTGGGAACATGTAAAGGATCATGTACGGCGGTGTACGACAGATAAGCAAAAAAAGGTTTATTGTCTCCTTTGTTTCTGTCTATAAACTGAATCATCGAGTCCGTATAATTCCTGGAAGAATAAAAATCTACCGGCGGCAGAACATCCTTCCCATTTCTGGTATAATTCACTCTTTGCGGGGGCGCCAGTGGTTTTCTGTCATTCCAGTGACTGCCACCGCCGGTACCCAGGATAAACGTCTGTTCAAATCCCCGATAGTAAGGGTCTCTGCCCTCCCCTTCTCCCAGATGCCATTTGCCGGTCATATAGGTGTGATAACCGGAATCCCTGAGTAATTCCGGAATGGTAATGACCTGGTTACTCAGATGCCCTGAATATCCCGGCAGCTGCTGCTTGTGTAGTTCCGGATAATCCACTTCTTCCATAATCCCGAGTCCCGCCACATGATTATCATTACCCGTTAGCAGGGCAGAACGGGTTGGAGAGCAGGTCGCCAAAACATGGTAGTTGGAAAAAAGCCGGCTTTCTTTTGCCAGCGCATTGAGTACCGGTGTTTCAATATTCCCTCCAAACGGGCCGATATCCGAATAACCCAGATCATCGGCTACGATAATCAGGATATTGGGTTTTACCGCTTCCGCTTCCTGTTTCTTTTCTGCCTGTTGACAACCGGAAAAAATAATGGCTGTGATAACCATGAGCGCCAAAATAACTTTTCTGATTTTCATGTTGTTGTACATATTTATTTTTTGTGAATGGGCTTACTTAGTCCGCACGATATTTAATTCTGAGTCTGAAAATCTGCTGCTGATTATCCTGAATTTCACCTTCGATGGTATTTTTAGAAAACTGGTATGTATAACTGGCTTCCACACTCCATTTTTTATTTATCCGGCGGCCCATTCCGCCACTGAGCCGGAGCCTGTTGGCATATCTTTCTTCCACCATCTGATCCATCGTCCAGAAATTTTCAGCATATACTATTCCATACGTATATCTGTCCGTTCGTAAGGATTCGCCCCCAACAATAAAAACAGATTCCATTTTAAATCTCGTCCTGGAATCCTGTTCCCATTGATGGGTTTCTATATTACAAAGATTTCTATATTCGTATTTGGCCTGCAATCTCAATAGAATCTTTTCTTTATCAATGGGCAGATACTTAACGGTTATTCCCGGTTGCATCTCCCAGGTTTCATAAGAAGCCTGTTGACGGGTATACGCAAGACCCAGAGAACCGGCAATTCCGAATCGCGTTCCGATCGATCTCTCCACTTCAGGTGTTGTGCTTATACTCCACCAGCCATTCGATAAATTCAAACCCGTCTGCAAACCCAATTCATTTTCAAAAGAATACCTGGACGAAATATTTTTCTGTAAAGTAAAATCCGACCAAAACTGTCCCGTTACACTTTGCGCACGGACAGATGAACCCAATGCCGACAGAAATGCAGTGATTATCAAAACTGATTTAGCCAATCCACTATTTTAAAACTATTATTTATGTCTGCCTGAACTGCTCTTGCGGCCTGATGGGGCTTCCCGGTTTCGACTGGAATTTCTATAGTCATTATCCATGGTATTCGCACGTTCACGATTATTCAGTTCCTTATTTAACATCGCCTCTTTGGACTTATCAGCTGGCGACCATTTACCCCGATCTCTTTGTTGCCATTGATTTTTATCATCCTGACGATATACATTGCCCTGTGGATCGGATAAGACATTGTCCCTTTTAAAAGAGTTATTCATAGTATTCGGATTTCCCTGACCTGCCTTGTTTTTCACATCATAAGTTGTCGGACGATTATTATTTCGCTGAATATCATTTGTTCTAACCCCGTTGCGGTTAAAGTACATATTGTTTCCCTGATGAATGTGTACATCTCCGTGGATATGGATACTGTTTCTTCCATACATTCCTCCATGGTAAACCGGATAAGGCACCGGCCGGTAGACCCTGGGTCCCCAGTAACCATAATGACCTCCCGTATAAAAATGAAAGCTGAAATATCCCGTACTATAATGGAAACCGAAACTCCAACCGGTCCATGGGTTGTACCTGACGCTGAAACCATAAGTCACGGGTCTCGGATAGTAATACCCTGCATACCATGGATAATAAACATAACCGGTTCCGTAGACTACAACGCCGCCAATGACATAACAGCCTGTATAGCCCGGGGTATATCCCACATAGACATAACTGGGTGTTACCTGGTAAATCTGGACATATTTTACGTTGTACGTCACGCTTGACGGAGGAATATTTTTAACTTCTTCGGGCCTTGATTCAGAAACAACCCAGGGGCCTGTCGGCGCAGTGGACTTAAACCACACCCCGGCATCCACGCAATAGTAAATGTTTCCGTCCCGAATAACGGTACTGGCGGTATTCGATGCCCTGAATAGATGGGTGCCTTCGATTTGTTCAAACACCGGCGTGCCATCATATTTTACCTTACAGCTGGCAGTCGCTTTCTCCACTTTAGCCGTTTGAGGAATTTCCGCATCCATGGCCGCATTTTTGGCTGCATCGGTTCCGGGTACGCTGGCCAGCACATCGTCTTTTGCCGATCCCTCAGGAATTTTTGAGAACCCGGATGGCAATTTCGCCGGATCAACAAATGCCCAGGGTCCCTGTAGGGAAAGAGAAGAATACCATCTTCCCGATAATAGTATATAGTACTGGTTGTCCGTCAGATTTTTAAAAATATCGTCTTCACTGTTGGATACATATAAGAGATCTGCTCCTGCAATCGTGGAGAAATTCGGATCACCCTTTGTCTGTATCAGTTCTGCCGGCACGGTGCTGATCAGAACAGAAGCAGGCGGCTGCTCCGCTTTTCCCGTAGAATCGGTTTTTGAACCTGCCGGCTCACTCTTTTTTATTTGCTGATCGAGTGCCTGAATTTCCTTCGGTAATGTTTTTATATACTTCCAGCCCTCTGTAATTTTGGAAGACTGATACCAATATTTCCCTCCGTAGAGATAATATTTCTGATCCCCGGGATTTTGAACGATTAAAAAAGCGGTATTAATGACCTTTTTCATTTTTAGTTTGTCGTCTGTTTTCAATACCGGCATACTGTCGATCGTGACCAGAATGGAAGGCTTTGTTGTAAACAGGATTTTAGGCGGATCGTTTTTTAATACCCCGTTTTTCTGTTCCTGTTGTATCGTAGCCGTGATATCATCGATGGTTACCTTGATTTTCCATTTTAAAAAATCCGTTTCCAGTGCTGACTTCAGTTTGGCCAGCTCTCCATTATCTCCGGAATCTGCCATACGGACAGAGGTTATCGACAGACTGTTAAACAAAACCATCCTGTTATCCCGATTGGTTTCAATGGAACTGGTAAACGATATAACACCGAATACCGGTTCATCGCCCGATTTTCTTTTAATGGATATGGCTGCCCTGCCGGACAGGATATTGCCCTCCAGCTTTTCCGGCTGCGGTTGGTAAATCGTAACGGAGGACTCTTTCCCCAGTTCCACTTTCCTCGGCCATTCGGACTGACTATACAAAAACAGTTTTGAAAATAAAAAGACAATCAATAATCCCACGCGAATGAACCTGTTGTGCATATTCCTTTTTTATACTTATTAATGATGGCTAATACAGTCTTCCACAATCCGCGAATGAAAACTTCGCTCGTTGGATAAAATCCCGAAAAACCCGTCGATATATTCTTGTATTCCGGAGATATCAGATGCTGGCAACTCCTGATTTAAATCGGTAATGGTCTGTGAAATAGCTTCTCTTTTCTGCAGAAACTCCTTTCGCACATAGTCCATCACTGATGAGGCAATACAACTTCCTCTGTATACCCGGTCTCTAACCGTTTCTGCATTCAGTTTCTCCCCGTTAATTTCAGAAACCACGGCATACGGGGCATCAACAACACCCGACATATCAAAGTCGTAGGGTAATGCGTAATACAGACCGGCTTTTTTTACCGTTTTTATATTGTGCTGAAAATAGGTCGACCAGTCCGTATTGGAAATCATATACTGAAAAAGAAAAAGCCGCGCTGCAGCGGTATCTTCCATATAGTGACTATATACTCTGGCGCCCTGCATATAGTTCATCGAGACCCTTTTGCATAATTTTCTTATGTCTTCAATAAGGATACCTTTCAAAACGGTTTCTTTTCTCTTCTTTCCATTTAATTCCAGAAAACGAATAGTAACCAGTCTCGTGTGAAAGGACAGCGGCGTAATCTGCTCATACATTTTGTAACACAGATATTCCTTGATGATGAGATCGTTACCTGAACTATTGTTACAGGGCAGGACCAGTTTTAAAGCCGGGTAATTTTCAAAAGGGGTATCGCGGTGCATCTTTTGCGGAAACTTTATTTTCAGCTGGGGATAGTAACATTCCCGTAATCTGAAATTTCCTCTTTTCCTGATTTTTATTTTTACCGAATCCGTCAGGTCTTTTGACCCCTGGTAATAAAGTATATGATACCGATAGGAGGTATCTTTTTTTATTTCCCTGATCTGCCTTCGCGAGAATATTAATTTTAGTTCCGGCGGACTGGTATTTTTAAACAGATCGGCCGGTTCTGCCTGAGCCCGGTTTCTTAAAGGCAGAAATAAAAAGGGGACCCATAAAATCCGCACAATACTTTGACATTCAATCGTTAAAGAACTATTTCCCACCGTTGTTTAATTACCTAACTTTATTTTGAATTATTTACCGGCTGTAATTTAACGTGTGCGTAAGTTGCAGATAAGTAACATACCGTAACACCCCGGATACCCAGTCCTAAAAGTTGACCTAAACCATGGCGGAGGCTCTGTTAAACAATTTCATTTCTTCAGAATTAAACGAACAGCTGGGGCGGATATTAAAAAGCCGTTTTTTCATTCATTCAGGAACCATCACCTCCTTTTTGAATTTCATAGTGCGGGAGACCCTGGAGGGCCGGCAGGATAAACTAAAAGAATATGTCATTGCCCTCAATGTCTTTTCCAAGCCCTCCGATTTCAATCCGCAATTTGATCCTATTGTAAGAATTAATGCCGGCAGATTAAGAAGGGCGCTCAGCGATTACTATCTCGATGAAGGCAAAAATGACCCCGTCACCATATCCGTACCGAAGGGATCCTATGTGCCGGTTTTCAACCGGCCGTCAAAACAGGGCGGAGACTCCCTGCTCAGAGAGTATGCTCTGCAGGCAAAACCGGTTGTTGCTGTTTTACCTTTCATCAATATCAATCCCCACTCGCCCCATATTTTTTTCGCGGACGGCCTGGCTGATCATATCAGCACCGATCTGACACAGTATCCCGAATTATCCATCATTTCCTATTATTCATGCCGGACACTGGCCTCGAGAATAACCGACATAGACGAAGTAGCCAAACTGCTTAAAGCAGACTTTATTCTGACAGGAACCGTGCAGACGGAAATGGGTCATTTAAGGGTAAGGATAAACCTGGTCTCCTGTAAAACCAAAGAACAGATCTGGGCAAAATCAATCGACAGGGTATTTACCAGCGGGGATCTTTTGGAGATCGAAGACGAAATTGCCTGTAAGGTCATTAGTCAGGTGGCCGGTCACTTTGGTGCCATTTTCCGCACCCTGATCAAAACAACAAAGACCTTTAACACGGATTCCAAAATTCACAATGCCATTTTCTGGTACTACCATTTTGTCAGCAAAACCAATGAGGAAATATTTATACCTGCCGAAGAAGCGCTTCACGAAGCCATTCAGGCAGACCCCGAATACGCACTCGGCTGGGCTGTGCTCGGCGAAATGAAAGTGGCCGCTTTTTTTATGGGATTTAAAAGCTCCAGAAGTCAGAACCTGCTGGAAGACGCCCTGAGTTATGGACAAAAAAGCCTCAAATTAGATCCTCATTGCCAGCATGGATACCAGACTCTCGCGTTAGCCAATTTATTCTTACACCGGAAAGAAGAAGTTGTCAAAATTGCAGATAATTGGTCGACCCTGAATCTAAACGCATCAGGTATAAAAGGAGGCATTGGCTTTTGCCTGATCTGTAGTGGCCATTACGAAAGAGGATTTTCCATGTTGAATGATTCCATCTCTTTAAATCCCTATTATCAATGGTGGCTAAATGCAGGCATCAGCTTCTATTACCTGCATCGCGTAAACTATAATGAAGCGCTGATCTGGGCTAAAAAAATCGATATGCCTCACATCCCGTGGGAGCATATTCTGGAAGCTACCTGTCATTTTTATATGGGAGAACCAATAATCGCAGAGAAAAAAGCAGCCTATATCCGAGAGCATTTCCCTTACATACAGTCCCTGTTGGAACCATTTCTTTCTACTTTTCTTCATGATCATTCACTCATCAGCCGGCTTCTTGTAGCCATGAAATCCCTGGGGTTTTAAGTATCGGTGTAATAACAGTACAGTGTGATATTTATTTACAGGGCAACTCCTGTTTTATTCCCGTCAGATCAATTTTATAGCTCCTGTTATTTACCATTAAAAGGCCCTGATAATTTCCGGCGTGTTCGTTGACATCAATTCCGATCACTTTACCCTGATAAAAACAACCCACATTTTCCAGTATATTATGACCCACAATGATTTTATTGACATTATAAAAAGCCAGCGTACTGTCAACCAAAGCCTGACTCGCCTTTGGATTCCTGAAATAACCCCGGTACCAGAAAGGTGAACTATTGTCGTTGTCAAAGACTTCCACGTAACTTTTTTCAGGAAAAAACTCAGGATTCAGGCCCTTGTCATAGTACGGCCTGTATACATTATTTATTCCGGCAACAGACATTTTCCTATCCAGAATTTCAGAAGATATGCCCCCATGAACAAACAGATTATGTCCGATGATTTCCGTAATGTTTTTACTCCGTAACCAGCGGCCAAGTTCACTGCTTTTATTAAACAGATCTGCGTATCGGACACCCATTATTTTGGCATTCCCGAAATATTTCTTATCCACATATCGAAAATCCCCACTCAGATTCATGATATCATGATTACCCAGAATGGTATGAACATATCCGCCGGCAGCGACTGCTTCGGCTTCCAGCTTATACAGCAGCCAGAGGAGGGCCACTACTTCCCGTCCCCTGTCAAATAAGTCCCCGCAAATGACCAGGTGACCCTTTCCGAAGGTCCAGCGATAAGTACTATCCATCACTTTGTTCGAAATGAGTAAATCGCGAAAAGGCTCAAATTCACCTTCAATATCTGAAAATGCGACAATGCTGTCCGCAGCCGGCCAGGTGGAAGGCTCTGGTAAAATTTGGGATTTCAATGGTACAGAAAAGTTCCAGTCTTCGTGATGGGAAAATGGAACAGAAACAGTCTTGTTTTGTTTTTCCGATTCGTAGAAACGATAGAGTACCAGCTTTCCGCTATCGTTAATGCTTCGAACAATGGCTTTTCCATTCCGGTATGAAATAAACGGACCTTCACAGCGATTTGTTGTTTGCGCCCGCGTGGGAATTTGACATCCCAAACATATTGCACCTACAAATAAAAATCGAATCATAAACTTCTTTGCACCTAAAGGAAATGGCAAACGAACTAATGGCCAAAAGATTTAGAGATTCCGATACCGATCACCCATGTATCGTAGGCATTCCATTTAAAATCATAACTCAGTGTGCCAAATACTTCCCAGTTTTTTGTTAACTCGGCTGTATATTCCAAACCTGCCCGGTTTAATACAAAGTTCTCTTCGCTTGAAAATTCCCCTCCCATGCCGAGCTCGAACATCCAATGGGTGTTGGGCCGGAACACCGCCATCAAAGCGGGAGCTACCGGATGACTTCTTTCGATGGTTTCACTTTCTCCTCCCGGTATGGTCTTTTTTATTTCAAATTTCTCCACGATGATATCAGTATGCAAGCCGATGGCCCATTTCGGATGAAACCAGAAATTATAGTTTAGCCCCCAGGCAGGAAGAGAAAGCAATTCTTTCCTGCCCTGCTCATTTGCTCCCTGAAATACTTCAGCATGACTCAGCACCAGTGCGACCTCCGAATGTGGGTGGAACGCAGGCTCATTTTCTTCTTCCTTCTGTGCCCGGCACCATAAACCGGTCAAGATGAGTGTGGCGAATACAACAGATTTCAGGAAAATATATCTTGAACGCATAGACGATTTACTTCATTCCAAATAATGTCAGATTTGCACGGCCATTCAGAAATCCTTTGGTATCATACCAGAAGTCCACCACTTTTATTTTTCTTCTCGCCCCACGCAAATCAATCACCCGGCTCTCGCCGCCCTCCGGAATATCAAAGCGGATATCGATATTTTCCGGCGCACCTCCGTCGTCATAACGCACAATCATGCGCTGCATATTCAAACCCGCATGGGTGACTTTAAATTTCAGTTTCCTGAAATAATCATATGGGCCCGCCACGATGATCGCATCATGATCTGCCGTATGTTTGGCCTGTACCGTTCCCAGCAAACGCCAGGAACCCACCGCTCCGGCACGGGGTTGCACGACATGTGTCTGTGCATATATCGGAGCGCTACAAATGATAATCCATAATAAAAAGATCCATTTATTGTATTTCATGAATTTATTTTCGATTGTTTTATTTATTGATGACCTCAGAAAAAATTCCATGCAGCCGGTATTGTTTTGGAATTAAAAATAACTCATTTTATGAATGCAGAACAGAGTTTCTGCTATTCCACGACCTGTTTTAATGCCCCGTTCTCCCAATTTTTTGTAATATACATCACCTAACAGATGAATATTATGAAACAGCCCGGACATGTTTTCCGCATTCTGCTATTGTTTTCTTTTGCCGCCTGTCATTCCATCCCTTCACCGAAAGACAATATCAGCGCGGCTGATGCCATTTATTTTGGCGGCGATCTGATTACCATGGAAGGCGACAGCGCTTCTTACACAGAAGCCATAGCTGTTAAAAATGGCCGGATCGTTTTTGTTGGCAATAAAACAGAAGCGGATAAACTCAAAGGAGACAGTACCGTGTTTCATGATCTTCAGGGCAAAACCTTGCTGCCCGGTTTTATAGATCCCCATAGTCATTTTATCAACGCGCTTTCTATTACCCATCAGGCCAATTGCTCGCCTTCACCCGTGGGTCATTCCAATGATATTCCGGGAATTATCAGGGCACTGCAGGATTTTAAAACAGCAAAAAATATTCCGGCGGGAGAATTGATTATGGGCTATGGCTACGATGAAACGTCCATGCCAGGCGGAACGACACTGAACCGGGACGATCTGGATAAGGCGTTTCCGGACAATCCTGTTCTTGTTCTGCATTTTTCCCTGCATGGCGCGGTATTAAATTCAAAGGCGCTTGCCCAATTTGGATACTCAGCGAAAACAGTCACTCCTCCGGGCGGCGTAATTGTACGGAAGCATGGCACGAATGAACCTTTTGGTCTGATCATGGAAACCGCCTTCCTCCCCATATTCAGCAATCTTCCAAAGCCTACACCGGATCAGATAAAGCAGCAGTTAATGGATGGACAAACCTTATATGCTTCTGCTGGTGTTACCACGGCGCAGGAAGGTGCATCGCATCTGACCGAACTCAGCATACTGGGCGATGCCGCGAAAAACAATGAATTATTTATAGATATCGTTTCCTATCCGTTCATCACGGAATATGATACCATCATGAAAGTTAAAAGGGCCAATGAGTTTGGAAAATACGTTAACCACTTCAAACTGGGCGGAATCAAAATTACCCTGGATGGATCCGGCCCGGGCAGAACGGCATTTTTTACAAAACCATATCTCAATGGCGGTCCGGGCGGTGAAAAAAACTGGAAGGGCGAACCCACTTTTCCGCAGGAAATGGTTAATCATTGGCTGAAAGATATCTACGGCAGAAATCTGCCCGTATTAATGCACGCCAACGGGGACGCAGCGATCGACATGGCGTTGCAAGCACACGAATTTGCATCCGGAAGCGATCCCTCCAAACCAAGAAGAACCGTGATTGTTCATTCACAGTTTATCCGGAAGGATCAATTGGAAAAATATGCACAATACCATCTCATCCCCTCCTTTTTTACCGAGCACTGTTTTTTCTTTGCCGACATCTATTTCAAGAGCCGCCCCACCCCTGAAGTCGATTTCATCAGTCCGATGAAATCGGCGATTGCATTGGGGCTGCATCCGACCAACCATACAGACTTCAACGTTTGTCCGATTGACCAGTTATTTGTGGTCTGGACAGCAGTCAACCGGGTTTCGAGAAGCGGAAAACTGATTGGTCCGGATGAACGCATTACCCCCTACCAGGCTCTGCAGGCCATTACCACCAGTGCCGCCTATCAGTATTTCGAAGAAGACAGCAAAGGGTCTCTGTCCAATGGAAAATTGGCAGATCTGGTTATTCTGGATAAGAATCCTTTAAAAGTGGAACCGATGCAAATAAAGGAAATAAAAGTCCTCGAGACGATCAAAGAAGGTAAAACGATCTTTAAAAACTAAGGATCAAAACTTGTAAAAATCACGCATATTCTGAAGAAAAAATTCTTTTTTTCTTCTGCTCACCTCCACTTGTTGCCCATCCGAAAGAATGACCGTTCCACCTTCCCCACGCTGGTATTCTTTTACGTGCAAAAGATTCACCAGGTAGGATTTGTGTATCCTGATAAATCCGGCATCCGAAAGTAATTCTTCATATTCCTGGATAACTCTTGACGAACAGATGATTTGTTTTTGCAGAAGGTGGAAATGAGTATAACTGTTGTTTGCCTCGCAGTAGAGAATATTTTTCAGTTCTACTACCTGAAAGCCTTTCTGGGAGGATATGCACAGTTTCATTTCCTTCTTCGCATAAGGTTTCTGCAGATTATAAAGCAGGGTATTCATGTTCTCGTTGACGGAATTCAGAGAGATCTTCTTCACGGCTTTTTTAACCGCCTCCACTAAAAGGTCTTCATTGATCGGCTTCATCAGATAGTCAATGGCGCTATACCGAAAAGCCTGTAAAGTGTAGTCATTGTATGCGGTAATAAAGATGATTTCAAAATGGATATTCTCCATTTCAGCAAGCATGTCAAAACTATTTTTTCCCGGTAAAGAAATATCGAGAAAGACGAGCTGCGGATCAAGCAACTCAATTTTTTCCTTAGCCATTTCCGCATGGGTACATTCGGCGACTATTTTTAACTCCGGACAATATTCTTCCAATAGTCGTTTTAAAGCATTTAATCCCCTGATTTCATCTTCTACCAATATGGTTTTAATCATGGCGTTCATTTCAAATTTGTATTCTTAAAATAGCCAGGGTACCGGATGCCTGTTTTTCTTCCGGCAGTGAACTTCTGTCGATGATCTGCAATCCGCAATTCAATCCGTACTTTTCTTTTAGAATAGAAAGACGCTCCCGGATATTCGAAATGCCCATGGACCGGTGTGTGGGCCTTCTTGCCGGTTTGTTTTTTTCTGACTGCAGGATACCGATGCCATTGTCTTTCACCTCACATACCAGGGTCTCCGTTTGAATGTAAAACCGGATATGGAGCTGCTTCATTCCGGGTTTTTGCTGCAGTCCGTGCCAGATCGCATTTTCCGCCAGCGGCTGCAGCAGCATCGGTGCAATGCGGATATCTCTCGTATCCATACGCTCAGCACTTTCGATGGAATAACTAAAATCTTCAAAACGGATCTTTTCCATTTCGAGGTACTGACCCAGGTGGTCGATGCACTGATGCACGGAAACAAAAGCCTGTTTGGATTGCTCCAGGCTGGTTCTGATGAGCTGCGCAAATTTGCTCAGATATCTGCTGGCATTGTTACTGTCCTTTTCAAGGATCATCTCCTTGATACTGTTGAGTGAATTGAAAATAAAATGAGGATTCATTTGCGCATGCAGGCCTTTCAGCTCCAGATCGGCCATTTGAAGATCGATAGCTGCTTTCTGCCGGATGGCTTTTATCCGCCTCAGGTAGAGAACGATCACAGCGATCAAAAGCAAAAGACAGAATAGCGTTAAAGCCCATGGATTTTTCCAGAACGGCCGGTTGATAACTATGCGTACGTCCCGGATCTGCTCGGGCCAGCGGTTTGTGACAGAAAATAATTTCGCCCGGATATCATATTTACCCGGAGGAAGATTGTTAAACAGAATAGGGCTTTGCGCATTCAGTTCTCTCCAGCTGGTATCCGTGCTGCCCAATACCCGGTAGGCATAGCGGTTGTCTTCAGGATCGGTAAAATTAATTGCCCCCAGTCTCAGTTGCAGACTGTTTTTGTATGAAGGCAGTGAAATGGGCGCGCTGCCGGTGACAATTGGTTCCGCACTGGCTCCGGTGATATCAATCAGAAATCTGGGTGATGATTGTACTTTCAGGAAGGAAATATCGGGCGTGAGGGAAATCAGATACTGACCCGCAGCAAAATAAAATATATTATTTTCTTTGTCATAAAAACTGCCGTTCCTGGAAGAAGTATTGATAGCGCGGGGCAGGCCGTCTGCATAATTGAATAACCTCAGCGATAAATCCCGGGTATTGAGAACTGAAATACTGTTTTCGAGGCAGATCCAGATATTTCCATTGATGCTGGGCGAACTGGTCATAAAGTTTCCGTCCAGTATTTTATTCTCGGAGATTCTGTTTATCGTTTTATTTTGTATGCCATTATATTCTATGATTTCATTTCCGTTATATAACCAGAGATTACCGATGGAATCGGTGGACAGGATTTCAAAGAAATGGAGTTTAAGATTTGCGGGCGTTTGAAAATAAAGAAAGCTGTCTACGGCCTGTTTCTGTCTGTTCCATCTGCAGAGACCGTCACCCGCCATCCATATATTCCCGGCTATATCTTCTTTGATGGCAAAACAAAAGGTAATCCTCAGGGAGGGCCCTTTGATTTCTTCAAAATTCTGCTGTAACCGGTTATACATGACCACGCTGTTCAGCCGGCCAAATGACAGCCATATATTCTTACGGGAATCAACAAAACCTGCCCTGCATCTTTCACTTCCGATCCAGGATAACTGCCCGGTTTTGATCTTTGGTCGTCCATACGTCAGGTTGTTTGTGTTGAGCCAGATAATGCCCTTCTCTGTTCCGAGCCAAAGCGTATCCCTCGAATAATCCAGCATAAATAAAATACTGCTGCTGCCCTCACCCAGGGTATGGAAACTGATCCTGTCTTTTATTTTTTTTGTGTGTTCATCGAGTAATAAAAGCCCTCCATCGTTTTTCAGGCCAATAAACAGAATATTCTTTTTTACCAGAATACTCTGAATGGCAGTACCTGTTATGGAAGGCAGCTGAAGAGAAATATCTTCTGTCGGGAAAAACGGGTTACGCAGATTTTGCTGATATAACCCAATATCCGTTCCGATCCATAACCTTCCGTCCTTATCCCTGAAAATGGAACTGCAATATCTGGATGGAAAATACTTTATGCCGCTGCAATTATATTTTTTCGCCGCCGTGTCATAAAACAAAAGATAAAAGCCACCCGTTTTTGCCGTCAGGGCGATACAATCATCAGACACAAAAAAACTTTTACTTTTCCAGTTAAACTCATTGAACAGCTTTTGATCAACAAATAATGAATTCAGTTTTCCGTCCCGGAGATTCACCACGTCGATTGCTTTTCTGACCGGATTGGCTATAAAAATCCTGTCCTGAGTTCCCCTGAAACTGCTGGAGCTGTCTCCTTCTTTTAAATAGGAATGATATTTGATTTCCTTCTCTTTTCTTCGAAAATAAAAAGTATCGATGCGGTTTTTTATAGGATCATATAAGGAACCCGAAAGGCCATTTTGCTGAAATACAGTATGGTTTCCAAGTACCTCTAACCAGTTTCCGAACCACATTTCTTTGAGTCCCGCGTCCCGGGTGGAATGATGATCATACCGGCATATCATATTTCCGTACTGGCTAAAAACATATAATCCCGTTTTAGTGGACAGAACATAATGACCATAAGGATCTCTTGCCGCATCGAATACGCAATTTGTCCAGTAGTAAATGGTTGTATCGGGAATAATAAAATGCATGTGGTATCCGGTAACCGGATTATAGGAAAAGGCGCCGCTGTTGGTCGCCCCAATCAGCTCTCCATTATTTTGTATACGCAACATGTAAATGAGATTACCCGGAATCAGGGAATCGGCGGAATTTCTGTAATAGTTGATAAAGGACTTGCCATCGAAACGATTGAGGCCTTTGACCGTACCGATCCAGATATATCCGGTGGAATCCTGAGTGATGGAAGTGACATAATTCGCAGAAAGACCATCTGACTTGGTGAATAAGGTAAACCCGGTCTCCTCGAAATTTTGTGCATGAATGATCCTGACCGGGAAAATGAATACCATCAGAAAAATTAGACATTGCTTCATAATAGCTTCCGCAGTCTTTGTTGAACTGAGTAAAAGTAAACGATTGAATGAAGAAATCTCCGGACTTTCCCTGCCGTTAAAAGGAAACCTGCCGCCGTTGCTTAAAAAGCGGTTATTCCCATTGATCCGTTCAATAATTTCAACCCAGTTAACCATCTATTTAAACCAGTATGAAAAAAAAACCTGCTTTTAGTCTCTTCCTTTATTATGGTTTTGACTGCGTCAGCCCAGATCCGCTTGGGAGTTGAAGGCGGATTAAATATAGCCAGCCAGATTTTAAAGCCCACACCTTCTGCGGGCAACGTATTCAAATCGTTAACGAGTTTTAATGCCGGCATTTTTGCGGATATTCCAATCGCTAAAGGCCTGACCATTCAGCCGGAACTCATGTACTCGGGCCAGGGATCAAACCAACCCGAAGAAGATGGTGATACCACGGATAACCATTTTTATTATCTCAATGTACCCGTGCTGTTAAAATATACGAGTTCTGTTGGCGTATTTGCGGAACTGGGTCCGCAGATTGGATTTGTCATGAGTGCGAAGCGGCATGATTTGACGAATCAGTCGACTTCAGACATAAAGTCATACTATAATACGACCGACTTTTCTGCTGTATTTGGCGTTGGATATATTTCGCCCTTAAATCTGGGTGTTGATTTTCGATATAATCTGGGCTTCCTGAATCTCATTAAAGACGATAGCTATCATCTGACTCTAAAAAACAGCGTATTTCAAATAGGACTTTTTTATTCATTCAGTCTGAAAAAATAAAGTCTTTGTCCTGATCCATTAAACCTTCCCATACCTTATCCCTGGGCGGAATGCCTTTTCAACCTGTTTGAAGAGGCATTTTTTTAAGAAGCCGTCCGGGCTTATTTTTTGGCATGAAGAGCCAGATCAAAAATGCCGTCTTTGATGGTCACGGTTTTACCTTCTGCAGCGAAGGTTCCTGAAAATGTACCCGTCACGTGAACGGCGTCCAGAGAGCGGATGCTGACAGACACATGATCACCATAAAAATTATGGCCTGAGGGCGACAGATAAACAGCCTCCACTTTGTGTTCACCGAACGTGGGTTTATAGTTTATAATATCCGTGGTTCCTTTGTCGGCAACAAGGAAATTGAATAATTCGCCTGACGGAAAGATCGTCACTTTGATTCTAACCGAAGCTTTGTCCGGGTTATGACTGACCTCGTTAAGGTAAATGCTGGAGGCTGGTCGTTTGACCACTACTTTTGTTCCGTCGATGGTATAGGCCAGGCTGCCTTCGCCGTCCTGCCCGGAACCAACCCTGGCGGCACGGCTGTTGTTCACGAAGGATGCAAAAAACAGGACCGCAGTGGCCAGAACCGTTAGCAGGGATAAACGTTTCATGTGAGAGATTTTGCAGCAATCTCCCATTTAATCACCCCGCTTGTACATTCAATCGACGAAAGGCAGGCAAAAATCGACTATTGAACGACCGTTTTATTTCAACTCATTAATCACGACCGTTGGTGCAAGCACCTTAGTCACTTTCTCTACAATCAATTCCTTATCCAGCTTAAAGCTTTTGGACAGTTTAATGTCTTCACTGGATGCACCGATTTTTACTTCATACTTTCCGGCAGCGGCTATCCATGATAACTGATTCGTGTCGAAGGAAGCAAGGTCCTTTGGATTCAGAACCAGGGTCAGCGTTTCTGAAGCACCCGGATTCAGCAGGCCGGTTTTAGCGAAGGCTTTTAATTCAAGGGATGGTTTATCCAGTGAACCTTTAGGTGCCGTGAGATATAATTCCACCACTTCCTTTCCGGCTATTTTGCCTTTGTTGGTAACCGTAACGGTTGCGGTCAGCTGATTTTGAAAACTTTCACTGCTGAGTTTTAAATCACTGTAGTCAAATTGGGTATAGCTCAATCCGTATCCGAAGGCATAGGCAGGTTTCACTTTGAAGCTGGCATAATACCGATATCCGACATAGATCCCTTCTTCATAAGCAACTACAGCCGGCTTGGCCATATCCATCATGGATCCCTTGGGACTCGGTTCACCGGTTTCTTTGCCTGGAAAATTTTTGGCAGAAGGAACATCCGCATACACTACGGGGAATGTCTCGGGCAGTTTGCCGGATGGATTCACTTTTCCGGTCAGCACATCGGCCATGGCATTACCGCCTTCCATACCCGGTTGCCAGGCCAGCAGAATCGCATCGGCATAATCCCTCCAGCTGGCGGTTTCGATTACACTGCCGGAATTGATCACCACCACCAGTTTTTTATGCATGGCGTGTACTGCCTCAGAGAGTTTTTTTATCGTATTCTTTTCTGCATCGTTTAAGTTGAAATCATTTTCCACCTGGCGGTCCTTGCCCTCACCCGCATTGCGTCCAATGGAAAATACAGCGATGCCGGCATGTTGCAGGGATGCAGTAAATAAACTATCCGACACATTCATTTCCTTTATTGGCGCCGGCGGATTCATGATGGACATGATGGACGCTTTGGGCTGTTTTGCTTTTTCTGTCCGGATATATGTTTTATATAAACCGGTCAGCGCAGTTTCCGTTGGAACGCCGCTGTTGCTTAAACCATCAATCAGGGAAACCGTATATTTTCTATGCACATCGCCACTACCCGTTCCACCCGCAATGATATCGTAGGAAGAATTTCCAAACAAGGCCACGCTGTTCGAACTTTTTAGTGGCAGGGTATGGTCTTCATTTTTCAGCAACACCATTCCGTCGGCCGCTGCCATTCTTGACAGGGCCGCATGGGCGGTTAGATCAGGATGATTGGTATAATGAACATTTTTAAATGTAGGTGACAGCAGAATGATATTGAGAATCTGGGTAACATTTTCATCCAGTTGTTTAGCGCTGATGCTGTCGTGCTGAACGGCGCTCATGATGGACTGTATTTGGGTCAGTCCACCCGGCATCAGCAAATTGTTGCCGGCATTCTCCTGGGCAACGGCATCGGTACCGCCGAACCAGTCACTCATCACAAATCCTTTAAATCCCCATTCGTTGCGCAGAATGGTAGTCAGCAGGTCCCTGCTTTCCGAAGTATACACACCATTCACTTTATTGTAAGAAGACATGATCGTCCAGGGATCCGATTTTTTTACCGCAATTTCAAAACCCCTTAAATAGATTTCACGAAGTGCACGCACACTGACGATGGTATTTAATTTGTTCCGGTTCGTTTCGGAGTTGTTGGCTACAAAATGTTTCACCGAAACACCTACGCCCTGATCCTGAATACCTTTAACCATGGCGGCAGATATATTTCCGCTGAGTACCGGGTCTTCGGAATAATATTCAAAATTTCTTCCGTTCAGTGGGTTACGCTGAATATTCATAGCGGGTCCGAGCACGATATCAATACCATATTCTTTGGCTTCGTTTCCGAAAGCTCCGCCGAGTTTGGTTACCAGTGCTTCATCCCAGGTCGCTGCGAGCAGAGTCGCATTCGGTAGTGCAGTAGCATAAGTTTGTCCGGGACCATCATCAAAGCTCCAGATATGAACACCTGCAGGACCGTCGGCAACCGTAAGTACCGGAACGCCCAGTCGCGCTACCCCATGCAAACGACCCGATGTGCCGGGTACTTTTTCTTTCACTGAATCATCCGCCGGATCCGTGGCCGGAAGGAAATTCGCCGGCAAACCCGGTATCTTAAATCCAAAACCCACGAGCATTTTTACCTTTTCTTCCGTCGTCATGGCTTTCAGCACATCGGCAACAGAAGCTTTCCCTAATTGCGGGAGATTGTTTTGGGCAAAAGAAGAAAGAGAAATCAGCAGGGTAAAAAAGAATAACATGGCAGGGGAGCAAATCGGTTTCATATGCAGTCTTTAATGATAAAAGTGGTTTGGCAGCAATTCCGGATAAATCGTCTAGATTTGTATTGCCTGATTTTGAGGCAATGAAGGTATAGCTAAAGCAGGATAACGAAAAAACTTTATTGCCTTATTTTTAGCCAATAGGTAAACCCATGAAATTCAACGAAAAACACAATGATTTTATCCGTAATGGACACCTGACCCACCTTTCGCAGCTGTCGATCGATTGTGTGATTTTTGGTTATCACGACCGGGAGCTGAAGGTTTTGCTGGCAAAATATGCCGACCTGAACGGCTGGGGTCTGCCTGGCGGATTTATTAAAAAGGAGGAATCGCTCAGCCAGGCAGCGGCACGTATTCTGGAAGAACGCACGACCCTGAAAAATATCTTCCTGCAGCAGTTTTATACTTTCGGCGACAATGAGGACCGGGTGCTGGGTTGGAGGTCAAAGATTTTTGATCCGGAGTTTATCAAAGAATACGGTGAAGATAACTGGCTGCTGAAACGAACCATCGGCATCGGTTATTATGCCCTTATCGAATTTTCCAAAGCGAATATCCGGCCCGATATCATGTATGATGAATTTTCATGGAACACCGTTACCGAACTTCCCGGGCTCCTGTTTGATCACAATGAAATGGTGATGAAAGCACTGGAGACCATGCGCTTTCAACTCTATCATCAACCTGTTGGTTATAATCTCTTACCTGAAATATTTACCCTGCCCGAAATTCAGTCGCTTTATGAAACCATTCTGGGCAGAACGCTTCACCGCCGGAATTTTCCCACCAAACTCATGTCCCTCGGCATACTGGTAAAAACGGGTGAAAAAAGAAAAATAGGCCAGCACCGGTCGCCTTTCTTATACCGCTTCGATAAAGAAAAATATGAAACGGCGTTAAAGAACGGAATTGTTTTCGCTGATTAAAGAATATGAATAATATGCAAATCATTGGATCCGTGTTCTATTCATGCTGCTTTCCAATTAGTTGATTTTGTTTCTGTACCTTGATGGAGAATGCCAATGATTATAAGTCAAAAAAAAATATTATATCCAGCAAAACTATCGGTTCTGTTAAGCATATTGTTTATTACTCTCTGCCAGCCTGTTCAAAGTCAGACTTCAAAGCCTTCCGGGAATAAAAAAATAAAATTTGTTTGTTTGCCCTGCGGACAAGCCTGCGACCATACCCTGTCGGACACTCCTGGCATTTGCTCCATGTGTCATATGCGACTGGTCGATCAGGCAACCGTTCATTTTAAAACCATCAGTCCTTCGGCCCTTGCTGCTTATGTGAACAGACATCCCGATGTGGTTTTGCTGGACGTTCGTACGAAGGAAGAGTTTGAAGGGAAGGCAGATCCGAATTATCCGACCCTGAAAAATGCGATTAACATTCCGGTACAGGAACTGGAAAGCAGGTTGCCCGCTTTGGCCTATTGAAAAAAAAGAGGATTATTGTTTATTGTTCACGCGCTCACCGCAGCGCGGTAGCCTGTTATATGCTGACCCAGAATGGATTTAAAAATGTAACGAACATGTCAGGCGGTGTAAGCGTCATGACCCCTGACCAGCTCATTAGATAGTTTTCTCTTTTATCAGTCTGTCCACCATTACCGCGAGGAGCATGCCCGCGAATGGTCCCACAATATAGATCCATACAGATTGAAAATGGCCGCCGGCTATGGCAGGGCTTAAGGAGCGGATCGGATTCATAGAAGCACCACATATGGGCCCGGCAAACAAAGCTTCGAGCCCCACGGTTGCGCCAATAGGTGCATCCATGGTATCCGGCTATCCTGATTCTTCTCTGCGTATTTACCAGATACAGGTTTCCTATTATTTTTTCGCTGCTGATTCCACTTTCGTACTTTCCTTATAGCCTGAGACTGTATGAAGAAAACATGTGGATTATCCTGCTGGAATACAGCCTGCTTTTTAGTTTTATTATTATCGAATGGCGTGCGGTTATCCGCCGCAATCATTCACCCCTGCATTTACACGTTGACTATTCCACGCCGAACTGAATATTTTCTTTGGGTTTGTTCCGGTAAGTGCTGAACATTTTATCCCACCAGGGAAATACAGAACTGTAATTGGAATTCGTTTCGTCGTTTTTATTGGAATGATGAATCCGGTGCATGAGGGGGCTGACAAATAATTTCCTGAACAGGTTATCGGCTTTGTCCGTGACGAATATATTGGAATGATGCAATATCACGATCGGGAAAAAAATAAGACTGTACACCACAATTGCCGTTATACTAAATCCGAAAAGTGGAAATACCATCAATCGAAAAACATAAGAAAGCAGTAATTCCACCGAATGAAACCGCAATGCGGTCGTGCTGTTCATTTGCTCATCCAGGTGATGAAACCGGTGAAATCTCCACAAAAAGGAATTAACATGGTTGAGACGGTGCCACCAGTACATATACAGATCCAGCAGAAGCAATTGAAGGATGCGAGAGAGGTAAAAAGGTAACTGAACCCAGTTAAACAATCCGTAATCCTGTCCGTTCAACCAACTGATCAGTTTCTGGAAATAAAAACCGCCAAGAAAACTGATTCCGGCATTAAAGGCTCCCACCAGAAAATTCTTAATGTCATGGCGGTTCCTGCCATGAATTTTACGTTGGGGAAAAACATGTTCTGCCAGATAGAGCAAAACAAACACAATCCCGATAACATAGGGCTGTATGGACTGAATCAGGTAAATTTTTATTCCTTTTTATACGGTCCTTTAAACTCTTTTTTAAATTTCTCAAATCTGGGAATACTTACATTCATCACGTACGGGTCATTAGGATGTCTGCTAATATATTCCTGGTGATATTTTTCAGCTTCATAAAATACAGTGAACGGCACGACCTGAGTAACGATGGGATTTCTGAATTTTTTAGACGCATTGAGGGCACGAATGCTGCTGTCAATGATTCTTTTTTCGTCTGCGTTTCTATAAAAAGCAATAGAGCGGTATTGCGTTCCCTCGTCCGGCCCCTGCCTGTTTAAAGTAGTGGGATCATGACTTGCGAAAAAAGCAGCTACCAGGGTAGAGTAACTGATTTTTGAAGGATCATAGTACACCTGCACAGATTCTGCGTGCCCCGTTTTTCCATCGCTGACTTCATCATAAGTGGGATTTTTCTGCATTCCGCCGGAATATCCGGAAACGGCATCCCGCACACCCTGCAGACTTTGAAATATTTCTTCAGAACACCAGAAGCATCCTTCTGAGAAAGTGGCTACCGCTTCTTTTTGCTGAGGAATCAGGTTAAGTTTAGAATTGCGGCTTCCGGGAAGTTCCATAAAGCTGAAGAGCCCAAAAGCGCTCATCAGCAGGGCGGCCTGCCATATTGATTTTTTAATATTAATTTTTTGAAGAAGTAGGTGGTTTTCCGCCTTCAGGTACAAAAATAAGTGCATTGGAATCCATACAGTATCTTTTACCGGTTGGCTTGGGACCGTCATTGAACCGGTCACCAAGATGGGAACCCGTCTTGCTGTCCACCACCTCATACGACTCTCCGTCAAGTGAATTCTTTACCAATATGACGGCATCCGGAGAAATGGGCTGAAAAAAACTCGGCCAGCCACTATGCGCATCAAACTTGGCTGAAGAACTGAAAAGGGGTTGCAGGGAGGCTGCGGAATAGTAAGTTCCTTTTTGGAAGAAATGATCATACTTGTTGTGAAATGCCGGATCCGTGCCACGATCCCGGAGAATATGGTATTGGTCGGGAGTTAATCTTGCCTTCCATTGGGCTTCTGTAAATGTCATCGGGTAATTATAACCCTCTCCCACCACTTTTGGTTCCTGGTTTTGAGCAGAAGCACTTTTGAGGAAGGGGAGAAAAACAAGCAGTATAAAGAACTTTTTCATGGTTTCATTTTGACCAAATGTACGGTGCAGGAGCCCGATCGGATGTCGGGAATCTTACATCTGTGACAGATTAACAAAATGTAATCAAAGGCTTGCCTAAGTTTCTAACAAGGCAACGGGTATATCCGGGAACTACATCGTCGAATAGAAGAACTGCTCGGAGATCACTTTGCCTGCTTTTACACAATACACGCAAATCTCATCCATGTTGACGCGGCCCATACCCTTCAGCGTGGCATCAAATAAAAAAGCTATGCTGAAATAATCGCCGGCAAATATGGGTTCGCTGACCGAAGCGCTATGCACTTCCACAATCATCGCCCTAAACTGCTCCCCTTTCTCCACGATTTTGTCCAGTCCTTTAACAGTCTGGAATCCAGGAGATCCGGGCGGTTCCGTGCTGAGTGCATCGTTGGCGTACAATTCTTTTTGGGCATCTTCAAATTTACCCTCTCTGCAATAAGAGACGAGTTTGGCGGCTACTTCCTGTATGGTCATGATGTTTTTTTTCCGAAGCTACAAAGAATAATAAGATCACGTAATTTGTAAACAATCATTTAATATGAAAGAACGGATCCATTCCATTGATATCGTTCGCGGACTCATCATGATCATCATGACCCTGGATCATACGCGGGATTTTTTGCATTACCCGGGTAACCCGCCCCTCAATATGCAAACGACTACGGGTTTCCTTTTTTTTACGCGATGGATAACCCATTTCTGCGCGCCCGGATTTGTATTCTTAAGTGGGGTTTCGGCTTACCTGGCCGGTCAGCGACGTACAAAAAACGAATTGAGCTTGTTTCTGCTAAAACGGGGTGCCTGGCTGATTTGTTCTGATCTGCTGATCGTCAGCCTGTTGTTTAGTTTTGACCTGCGTTACCATATGCTAATTCTTGAAGTTTTATGGGCGACCGGCTTTGGTATGATCCTGCTGGGTTTCCTGCTTCGCGCGCCCATGGCGGTAATTGCCACTGTGGCCATGATTATCCTGTTCGGCCACAATGCACTCGACTACATGCAGTTGCCGCCAGACGGCCTAACGGGCAGTTTAGTGAAATTATTTTTAACTGCCCCGGACGTCTTTATTCCTCTGAGCGCTGACCGGGCAATCGTTGTGTTATATTCCGCAATACCCTGGAGTGCTATCCTATTACTGGGTTACTCTTTTGGCGCGCTGTACAAAAACGGATACGACGCCAGTAAACGTAAAAGCATATTACGTCATTGGGGTTTTTCAGCCATTCTGTTATTTATCGTATTGCGTCTCATTAATTATTATGGAGATCCTTCACCCTGGAGTACACAGCGGAACACGGCACACACGATATTGTCTTTTTTAAATACAACCAAGCAATCGCCTTCTCTTCTTTTTTTGCTGATGACGATTGGGCCAATCCTATTGTTACTATCATTTACTGAAAAAACGATTAACCGCCTGGGTGAATTTTGCAGAGTGTATGGGCATGTGCCCTACTTTTATTTTATTATTCACCTGAGTCTGCTCAGACTGCTCAATATCGTTCTTGCCCTTCTCTCCGGACTGCCGATGAAATCTGACGGGTCGCCGATCGTATGGCAGGTTCAGGGTTTCGGAATTCCTTTGTGGCAGGTATATCTCATCTGGATAGCGGTTGCACTTATGTTATATTATCCCTGCCGCTGGTATGGACATTACAAGAGAACACATTCGCAGTGGTGGCTGTCTTTTCTTTAGTTACACGAGTTTTTCCTGAATCGCCACCCGCACGAGGCTGGCGGTATTTTTCACGTTCAGTTTCGCAAGCAGGTTTTTGCGATGGGTCTCTGTGGTAAAATGACTGATGAATAATTTATCTGCAATTTCCCCATTCGTCAATCCTTCGGTAATCAGTTGCAAAATTTCTTTTTCTCTTTTGCTCAGCACCGGCAGGGAGGCAGAGGAAGTTTTCTGATATTCCTTCAGGGCCAGTCCCACTTCCCCGCTGAAATAAATATGTCCGTCATTGACCGCATGGATGGCGCGGATCATTTCCTCTTTGGAAGAGTTTTTCAGGATATATCCCGATGCACCATTCTCTACCATTTTTTTTATATCCAGTCCCTGGTTAGAAGTACTGAGGCCCAGTATAATTACAGCAGGATATTTTTCTTTCATGATCACGCAGAGATCCACGCCACTCATATCGGGCAGGTGAATATCCATCAGCACCACGTCGGCGGTATGGTTCACGAAAAAACCCAGACAGGAGTTGGCATTCATCGCCTGACCTGCCCACTGAAAATCTTTTTCATGCTGCAGGATGGCGTGTATGCCTTCAATCACCACCGGATGATCATCCACAATAAATAACCGGATCATATATTGAATTCAATATTTACCTGTGTGCCTTTCCCGGGTGCAGAATTCAGTTCCAGCTGGCCTTTGAGATAGTCCACCCTCGCCCGGATATTGATCCAGCCGGCTCCCTTTTTTTCATCGGGTGAATTCATGTCAAAGCCCCGGCCATTGTCTTCGACCACAATATTCAACCGGGATTCTTCCCGGATCACCTGTACCATGGCTTCTGTGGCCTCCGCATGTTTCAGCACATTATTCAGCAATTCCTGTATGATGCGATACGCGGTTATCTCCACGGCATCGGGCATTCGGTTTGAGAGTCCGACGGACTGATAAGTCACTTTCAGCATCCCATTGGTATTGATGGAACTGCAGTATTGTTTTAAGGCTTCGTCAAGTCCGTAGGAAACCAGTCCCTCCGGCATCATATTATGCGCTATCCTGCGCAACTCAGCAATGGAAGTATCGATCAGGTCGAGCGACCGCTCAAAGACCGCCATATTTTCGTTGGTTACAATCAGATTGTCTTTCATATGATGCATGGAAAATTTTACGCCCGATAATAATCCGCCGAGTCCGTCGTGAAGATCCCGCGCCATCCTGCCCCGCTCCTCTTCCTGGCCCTTCAGCAGGGAATGAACCACCAGCAGGTCATGATCTTTTTCCAGTTCCACAATTCGCTGCTGCTGTATTTTGTCTGTTTGTTTTGCGAGCATCCGGCTTCGCCGCAGATTCAGATAAATCAGGAAGGTTACCACCAGCAGGGTCAACGCGAGTCCGGCCATCAGCCAGTTGAAAAGAATTTTTTGTTTTAAGGAAAGCAAACTGATCTGCCGGTCTTTTTCCAATGCCGAAATCTGCTGCTGTTTTTTTTCGCTTTCATAACGGGCTTCCATCTCGGCAATTTTATCACTGGTTGCTGTAGTATACAACGAGTCGCCGAGATGAACGGCCCGGGTGAGAAAATCATAACCGAGGGCAGGGTGACCGAGATTTTTTTCTATTTCTGCGCGTGTCAGATAAATCTCTTTGAGATCTGAGCGCGACCCGATCTCGTTGGCCAGCGCCTCCGCTTTTTTTATATAGCTGAGCGCACTGTCGGGATGATTCAGTTGATTGTATACCTCGGCCATCCGGATACTGGCATCACAGAGATGGAAATGATTACCCATCTGCGCGGCATAATGGTAAGAAAGAATAAACTGCGGCAGGGCTTTGGGGAATAGTTTTTTTTCGAAATAGTAAGAACCGAGGTTATTATAAATGGTGCTGGCTTCTTCCAGATCACCCGTTCGTTTCGCCAGCACCAGCGACTGTTGCAACAGATCGAATTGTTTACCGGTATCACCGAGACTGAACCAGGCATCCGACATACTGATGAGCGCATTGCAGGAAGTATAATCATCGCCCTGTGCCATGGCCATGAGGTAAGCTTTGTTACTATAGGTTATAGACTGCCTGTAATCATTGTTTTCACTGAGAAAAATACTGATATTCTGATATACGGCTGGTAGGCGAAGGGAATCCTTTTTTATTTCCAGCAGGTCTTCTGCCCGCTGATAATTTTCCAATGCACGCACCCGGTCTTTTTTATACCGGTAGGCATTGCCCAGATTCGAATACATCACCGCCATGCGGTTCGTATCCTTCATGTTCGCGGCCACCTGAAGTCCCTGGTTGAAATATCCAACCGCGGTATCGAGGTGATTGCTCTCCATATTTCCAATGCCCAGATCTCCCAGAGAAGAAAGGATCAGTCGTTTGTTTTGAATTTTTTGCGCCAGTTCATATGCCTGACGGTAGTAAGTGAGGCTCTTCTCTGTCTCTCTGGATTCAATGTTTTCGCCGATGTCGAGAATCGTTCTGGCCCTCACTGAATCATTGGGAGCAGTATTCAGTTTTTTCGTCAGACTGTCCGGCACCGACTGACCAAAAGAAGTGTTCATGGTCAGCATCGCCATCAGCAAAAAAACAATTTGACCACCCGGACGCAGATCCATATGTAAAGGATTCTTATCAAATATTGTCTTTCTTCAGAAATCTACCAAGCAATCCCTGAAAATCGCCTTTTCAGGGTACCCGTGTTCGATCAGGAATGCCCGAATTTCCAACCCAGATAAATCTGCAGCAGGTTGGATTTTACATTGACTTCAGGAATAAAGGAAGGCGGGGTGACCGGCGCGTTGGGATCGGGCGTTTTGTACACATTGGTCAGTCCCACGTTCAACCGGGCCCCGACCAGTATACCTTTATAGGGATGCACTTCCACGCCGCCGCCGATACTATAACTGAACCGGTTATAATAATTCAACGCACTGTTGATGGAACCGGAGTAGCCGGGTATGGAGGGGATACTCTTACTCATACTATCTGCCGTGGCATTCATCAGGTAGCCAAACTGCATGCCCACCTGGATCTGAAAGTACTTAGTGATGTTGATGCACATGTAGGTGGGCAGCATGATATAGTCGAGGTTGACTTTCCCCGTAACGGCACCCGTTTCATAATTATATCCCTGCCGGGAGAAGACCAGCTCCGTTTTCGAACCCAGGATCCGGTTATAGGGGGTGGTAAAAAAAACGCCTGCGTTGAATCCCGAACTGCTCTGGTTGTTCACAGAGGAAACGCTGGTTACATTGGTAAAATTGAGACCCGCTTTGAGTCCCAGTTGTGCGCTGACCAGTATGGGGAGGGAGAGGATCAGCAAGAACAGGATAAGTAGTTTCATGTTGATTGTTTTAATGAATCAAAGGAAACCCATTTGAAAAACGCAGAGCTCACCTGAAACGGGTATATGGCAGCCCTTCGAAAAAATACCCTGAAAAGGGGACTGAATATGAACTCAACCGGCAGGCGGATGCTGAAATTATTTTACCTTACGGTTCGCTTCTGAATCAATAAATGCTTCCATTATGAAATTTCTTTGTCTGACAGGAATGATTTTCCTGTTTTCCGTTATCAGCGCTTACGCTCAAAACAAATTTACCAGCAAACAAACCGGACAATATATTCTGGTAACAAATACCGGCGGTCAAACCCTGGGTTATTCTGCGAACTCCGGCGTAAAGATTTTAGTCGTTGACGGTTTTGCTTTTAAGGATTTGAATAAGAATGGAAAACTGGACAAATACGAGGACTGGCGCCTGCCGGTGGATGAAAGGGCGATGGATCTCGCAACGCAGATGAGTGTGGAACAGATTGCAGGACTGATGCTATACAGCCGGCACCAGCCGATTCCGGTTCCCGCAAACGGTCCTTTTGCAGGCACGTATAACGGAAAGGTTTTTACGGAGAGCAACGCAGATCCATCCGATCTTTCGGATCAGCAAAAGGATTTTCTGACAAAAGATAATGTGCGTCATATACTCATCACGTCCGTGAAATCGCCCGTGATTGCTGCCCGGTGGAACAATAATGTACAGGCATTGGCCGAAGGGATAGGCATGGGCATACCGGCAAACAACAGCAGTGATCCGAGAAACGGAATCGTTTCTTCTTCCGAATATAACGCCGGAGCCGGGGGACAGATTTCCATGTGGCCCGGATCACTGGGAATGGCGGCAACATTCGATCCTTCGGTGACTGAAAAATTCGGACATATTGCGGCAAGGGAGTACCGCGCGCTGGGCATCGCCACCGCGCTTTCTCCCCAGGTCGATCTGGCCAGCGATCCGCGCTGGATGCGTGTGAGCGGTACGTTCGGCGAAGACCCGGCGCTCTCTACAGATATGGCCAGGGCCTATATCAATGGCTTCCAGACTTCCGAAGGCAGCAACGAAATCGCCGGTGGCTGGGGTTATACCAGTGTGAATGCCATGGTGAAACATTGGCCGGGCGGAGGTTCCGGAGAAGGCGGACGCGATGCACATTATGGATTTGGAAAATATGCCGTGTATCCCGCCAAAAACTTTTCCCAGGCCATGATCCCCTTTCTCGACGGGGCATTTAAGCTGAACGGTAAAACGGGAAGCGCGTCGGCCGTGATGCCCTATTATACCATCTCCTTTAATCAGGATACCAAAAACGGAGAAAATGTAGGCAACAGCTATAATAAATATATTATCGGGGACCTGCTTCGGGATAAATATCATTTCGATGGAGTGGTGTGTACGGACTGGCTGGTGACCGCCTATGAAACCAAAATCGATCAGTTTCTTTCCGGCAAATCCTGGGGCGTAGAAAAAAAGAGTATTGCCGAACGTCATTATAAAGCATTGATGGCAGGTGTGGATCAGTTTGGCGGCAACAGTGATGCGGCTCCCGTGCTCAGCGCTTATCAAATGGGTGTAAAAGAATTTGGCGAACCCTTTATGCGCAAACGCTTTGAGAAATCAGCCGTCAGGCTGCTGAAGAATATTTTCCGGGTAGGGCTTTTTGAGAATCCTTATCTGGATACAGACCAAACGCAGGCAATTGTGGGTCAGCCTGAGTTTATGAAAGCAGGATACGAGGCGCAGATTGCCTCTGTTGTATTGCTGAAAAACCAACATCATATACTGCCGCTGACAAAAAATAAAACGGTTTATGTTCCCAAACAATTTACACCGGCGGGACATAATTACCTGGGTATGCCGATTGAAGAAAAACTGGATTACCCGGTGAATATGAATATCGTTAAAAAATATTTCAACGTAACCGATGATCCGGATCAGGCCGACTATGCGCTGGTATTTATTAAAAGTCCGGCCTCCTATGGAGGGTATAGCGCGGAGGATGTGAAGAGCGGTGGAAACGGTTATGTTCCAATCAGTCTTCAATACGGACCGTATACTGCAGTGGGCGCAAGGGCCACCAGTATTGCCGGAGGTGATCCACTGGAAAGTTTTACGAACCGTTCTTATAAAAACAAAATGTCAACAGCGATCAACACCAGTGATCTCGCCATGGTATCCGACACCTATGCAAAAATGAAGGGCAAGCCCGTGATTGTTTCGGTGATGCTGAATAACCCCACCGTTTTTGGAGAATTCGAAAGCAAAGCCAATGCACTTCTGGTTCAGTTCGGTGTGCAGGATCAGGCGATGCTGGACATACTCACGGGTGTGAGCGAACCCTCTGCCCTGCTGCCTCTTCAAATGCCTGCCGACATGCAGGCGGTGGAATCGCAGGCCGAGGATCTTCCGCTGGATATGAAATGTTATAAAGACGCCGAGGGTCACGAATATCATTTTGGATTCGGAATGAACTGGAACGGGGTAATTAATGATGCGCGTACAGCTAAATACAAACAGCCTTAAAACAAAATAAACGATTTATTACAATTACAGGGACCGGGATAATCTGAGCTTCGTGGTACAAAAAATAAATACCATGTTTACACTTGAACAGATCAGAGAAGCCCATGCGCGGGTCAGGAGCGGCGCCGATTTCCCCGCGTATATTCAGGAGATCAAAAAACTTGGCGTGAGCTCTTACGAACATTTTGTAACCGATGGTCATATTACCTATTACGGCTCGTCCCGTTTTACTCTGGATGCCCCTCCTAAATGGCAGGCCGTGCCTCCTGCTGTAAAGGGACAAAAAGAAAGACTGGAACAGGAAATCAGGATACACCAGGCAGGCCAGACCGACTACCTGACTTTCTGCAGAAATTCGGCCGAAGCGGGCGTGGAAAAATGGATCGTTGATATACAAAAAATGATGTGCACCTACTATGACCGGGCAGGCACTGAAATCCTGGGGGAGCCGATACCCGATGCCAGAGAATATGCGCATGGATAAGTTGTATATTTAGGTATAGCCGCACAAGTGAAATTCGACTCTTATATCCCCTGTGATATATTGAAACCTTATATCAGAATACTGGCCATTTCTGAATCGGAAATGGCCAGTCAATATAAAGTGCTTCCCGGTACCGAACTCGTGATAGGCTTTCAATACAAGGGGCAGCTGGCCTACAGCACGGAAGGCAAAAAGTTTCCATTGGCCAGTTCGGGACTAACGGGACTGATGGATCAGTTCCGGGTTTTTAGTCACGATGCAGAGATCGGTTCCGTACTGGTATTTTTCAAAGAAGGAGCAGCGGCTTCTTTTTTCAGGGAACCGATTCATGAATTATTCAGGGAAAGTGTTTCACTCGACCAGTTCATGTTGCGCTCCGAACTGCTGATTCTGGAAGAAAGATTACAGGCTTCGAAAACGGATCCCGAAAAAATAAATCGGGTAGAGGAATTTCTGATCTCCAAAATGAATTCCACCCTTCCTGATCTGCTGGTCGTATCTGCGATTTCTATGATTTACAAAAGCAGGGGAAATATCCGGATCAAAGAAATGCTTACCGAACTGCATATCAGTCAGAGTGCCCTGGAAAAAAGATTTCGTCAGGTTGTGGGAGCCAGTCCCAAAAAATTCGCATCCATTGTCCGGTTTAAATACACGATTCATAGCCACGACCGCAATAAGTCACTGACTGATCTGGGGTACGAGGCGGGTTTCTACGACCAGGCCCATTTCATCAAAGAATTCAAACAGTTTACAGGCGATACTCCGGAAAGTTTTTTTGGTAAAGCATGACTATCCCCTGCTCTGCAATGGCAAAAATTATTTACCAGGATACGAACTTAAAAATCAAGGCTCCCGAAACTGTTCCTAAAACCGGAGCAATCATGTAAATCCATATCGATTGAAAGTGCCCGCTTACTATGGCAGGCCCCAGCGACCGGGCCGGATTCATGGAAGCACCACAAACAGGACCTGCAAAAAGCGCTTCGAGTCCCACCATAGCGCCAATAGCCAGCGCCGGCATCAACAATTCATGATTTTTTCTTCGGGTGGTGGATAAAATAACCACCATCAATAGAAAAGAGAGTATAAACTCCAGTTCGAATGACTGCCAAGACGGTCCCTTTGGATAAGTAGCTCCCAAAAAAACATTCCCGGGAAATAATTCATGGAGAATTAAACTCGCGAAACATGCGGCTGCGAGTTGGGTCAGAATATAGGGGATAACATATTGTTTATGGAATCGGCCCGCAAGGCAAAGTGCCAGACTTACCGCAGGGTTCATATGGGCACCAGAGATGTGCCCAAAAGACAGTATCATAGCCAAAACAATGCATCCAAAGGTTATGGCGATTCCCAAATGAGTAACTGTTCCTCCTGATTCCTCATTGACAATAATCGCTCCTGTGCCACAAAATACAAGCCCAAAACTGGCCAAAAATTCCCCGCCCAATCTTTTGATCATGGTGTCATTTTGAACAGCATCCGGGTTCGCAACAGGATTCTTTTGATTTTTCTGCATATACCGTGATACTGTAAATACCGGTTCCCGAGTTTTTGAACAGAGTTATTTCTTCTTCGGAGAGATAACGGATTAATATATCATCCGGAACGATAATGAGCTTTTCCTTCTGCAGGGTTATATTCTTAAAACCGTTAATTTCAATCAGCTCCAGATAAGCCTGCTTCTGAATGGCACCTGCCACACAACCTGCATACATTTCTGCGGCTTCTTTGATTTTAGGCGGAAGACTTCCAACTAATACGATATCCGAGATACTGAAATGCCCACCCTGTTTTAAGACGCGATTGATTTCTTTAAATACAGCATTCTTATCCGGCACCAGATTCAATACACAATTGCTCACGATCACATCTGCTGTATCGGAAGAAACCGGCACCTTTTCGATATCTCCCTGCCTGAATTCCACATTCTGATAGCCCAGTTTTTCTGCGTTTGTTCTTGCTTTGGCAATCATGGCTTCCGTGAAATCAATACCGATGACTTTTCCGGTTTCACCGGTTTCGGACCTGGCAATAAATGCATCGTTTCCTGCACCAGAGCCGAGATCAATAACCAGATCCCCTTTTTTAATCCTGGCATATTGGGTAGGTAATCCGCAACCGAGACCCAGATCTGCTTCTGCGTTATAACCTTTCAAATCGGAATAGTCGTCCGTCATGATATTGTATACTTCCGTGCTGCATCCCCCCGAACCGCAACAGGAAGAGGCATTGGTATCCGGGTCCTGTTCTGCGATTTCCGTATATTTTCTACGAACCATTTCTTTTATTTGTTCCCGGGTTTCCATTTTTGCAAAGTTTTAATATGAAGAATAATTTTTATCATTAAATCCAAAAGCTTAACGCACCGGCTTCCTTTATAAAATTCAACACGGTCTGCTCAATATCATCCATGACTTTACGGGTATGTTGCAGTACTTCGTCCTGTGTGCCTTTAAAAGAGGACGGATCTTCAAAGGACCAGGCTATTCTTTTGCCTCCTCCGGCGAAGACCGGACATCTTTCTGCACTGGCTCCATCACAAACCGTAATGACCGCATTGTAGGAAGCCCCTTTTTTATACAGATCGAAAACGCCCTGCGTTCCCTTATTATTCAGATCTATACCCGCCTCTTTCATTACGGTCACCACATTCGGATTCATACGGCCAGGCTCCAATCCTGCGCTTTCCACCTCATAGGATTCGCCTCCGTATTTTTTAAGGAAGGCTTCCGCCATCTGGCTTCTTGCTGAATTGTGAATGCAAACGAACAATACGCGATGTTTGGATGTGGACATATTCTGAGCTTTAAATGTAATATTACGATTGAGTTGCTTAAAAAAATAGTCAGCAGCATTTTTCCGATTCGCTAAAATGTACAAAGAAGGATTCAAAAGAAGACCTGAACTGTTTCCATACTTTCGGATCAATACAATAACAAACGCTGGTTCCTTCAATCGTCCCCTGTATCAGTCCGATATTTTTCAGCTCCTTCAGATGTTGCGAAATAGTGGGTTGTGCCAGTCCCAGTTCTTCAACCAGATCGCCGCAGATGCAGGTATCGATCTTCACCAGATGCTGAATGATCGCTATCCGCGCAGGATGAGCCAAAGCCTTCATCATGGCGGCCAGCCTGTTCTGTTTTTCCGAAAATATTTCTGATTTGGTAAGTCCCATGATCTATATAACGCAATATTACGATAGATTCAATTCACTTCCAAATTTTTCCAAGACAGGATAATTTAATTCGCGTACCTTACTCAACTCCTTTAAGTTCTAACCACATTGCTGTCACTCTAAACAACCACTCCGATGAATTCCTCCTTTTCCAGAAGACTAAAAATGCTGGGCATGTTCTTGTTTCTGCTCGGGCTGATCACCGGGTTTGCCACTGCGAATATGAAAAACCCCCGAATGGGCCTCGCCGCCCATCTGGAAGGCATCATGAATGGAATTTTTCTGATTGCCGCGGGACTGATATGGAACGACCTCAAACTTTTGGACGGTATGAAAACGGCCGCTTATCGCACGCTGATTTATGGAACCTTCGTGAACTGGTTTATCACCCTGATCGCTGCCTGTTCCGGAGCCTATGCCATGTCGCCCGTAACCGGTCATGGTTTTTTGGCAACGCCCCTGATGGAAAATATGGTCAATGCAGGATTCATTTCCGTGGGCCTGACCATGGTTTTCTCCGTCGCTGCCATGGCCTATGGGCTGAGAGGAGCTGTCCCGGTAACGGCCAAAGCGGGCTAAAAACGCTACCTTTGCGGAAGGCAGTGAAACGTTTTTTAGCTACCATATTCGCTTTTATATATCTCTCCACTTCCACGGGGGCAACCCTTCATCTGCATTACTGCATGGGAAGACTCGCGTCCTGGGGACTGATCAATCACGAGCGCAACACCTGTGCACAATGCGGAATGCCGGTAAATAAAACGAACTCCCAAAACCTTTCTTCCAAAAAGAATTGCTGCAGGGACGAACACAAACAGATAAAAACAGGCTCAGATCAAAAACTGTCACCTTCAGCGATTACGGATTTTAGTCGGCTCTCTTCTGATATCGCCCTGCATCGGCCAATCAGTCCTGTCTTCAGGAAGATTTTATTTTCCATTGCCTTCCCCGCTACGAACTCCCCTCCTTATTCCGATACGTTTTCCCGTAATATTCTATACTGCAATTTTCGACTCTGATGGTCTCTTCAAGTTTCCTGCCTGAGGCCTAACGGACAATTGTCCGCCGTAACCTGTTTTTCTGTTCACCTTATAAATTCATTAAAATGAAAAAACTTTCGTTTCTGCTGATCAGTGGCCTGATGACTTTATCTTCTGTAAGAGCCGGTACCCATGCTGGTTTTTTAATTACGGAAAACCGGGTACAGTCTACGCTCCCGGATTTATTGAGCCTGTATTATGATGTAAAAAATGCACTTTTTAATTCGAATGCTTCGGAAGCTGCTGCCAAAGCGGGTTTGTTATTGAAAGCCATTAACAGTGTGGATACGACTGCGCTTTCAGAAAAAGATCATGCCGCTTTTATGTCGTTGCAAAGCAAACTGAGTTTTGATGCCCGGCACATTTCTGAAGTTCAGAAAATCGACCACCAGCGGGAACATTTTGCCAGTCTTTCGCTGAATATGTATGCCCTGGCAAAAGCCGTTCATCTGAGCACTAAACCCGTGTACGAAGATTACTGTCCGATGAAAAAAGCTTACTGGTTAAGCAGCGATGCAGAAATTAAGAATCCTTATTACGGGAACGAAATGCCCGGCTGTGGTGAAATCAAAAACACCATTCCTTAGGTTTTGTTGAAAAAGGTCATTCCGTTTTTGATGAAGAAAAAAACTGCTTCCTTACTTATTCTGATTTTGCTGGCTGTCACCGCAGGCGCACAGAAAACGGTGGTCTACCACCTGGATGTCGCCGATACCCTGGTGAACTATACCGGAAAAACAAGGCAGGCCATGGCCATTAACGGATCCATTCCGGCACCTACCCTGTATTTTACGGAAGGGGATACAGCAGAAATTTATGTGCATAATAGTCTTCAGGAAGAAACCATTATTCACTGGCATGGCGTTATTCTTCCAAATCAATATGACGGAGTGCCTTTTTTAACCACACAGCCCATCAAACCGCGTGAAACACATCTCTTCAAATTTCCCATCGTTCAAAACGGAACCTACTGGTATCATTCCCACGCGAAATGGCAGGAACAATCGGGTGTGTATGGCGCGCTGATTTTCCGAAAGAAGGATGTTGCGCCGGAAAAAGAATATACCCTGGTGCTCAGCGACTGGATTGATGAAAAGCCTTACCAGGTGGACAGGCGACTGCATGCCGCGACGGACTGGTATGCGATAAAAAAAGGCGCCACGCAGGACTATGGCCTGGCATGGAAACAGGGTTATCTCAAAACAAAACTGACCAGTGAATGGAAGCGGATGGTGCCGATGGATGTCAGTGATGTGGCCTACGACAAAGTGTTGCTGAACGGGCAGCCGGAACGGCAGGGTCCTCCGTTAAAATCCGGAGATAAAATCAGATTGCATATCGTGAACCGGATCTTCTTCGAGCTATTTCTGGCTCCGGTTTGCCGGAGGAAAAATGACCGTTGTGGCCAATGACGGAATGGACCTGCAACCCGTCGATGTGGACCGGATGATCATTGCCGTTGCTGAAACCTACGATATCGAACTCACCCTGCCGGAAAATGGAAACTATGAGTTCAAAGCCACTACGGAGGACAGAACAAAAAGTACTTCCCTCTGGCTCGGATCCGGAATGAAGACGCCCGCGCTAACATTGGCCCCACTGAATTATTTCAAAGGCATGAAGATGATGAACTCCATGATGAAAATGAATGGGTCCATGGACAATATGGGCATGCAGATGCACGACCAGCTGATGGATATGAATGCGGTGATGTATCCGGAAATATTTGCTGATACGCAAAAAATGGTCATCCTGAAATATACCATGCTTCGCGCAGCAAAGCCAACCACCCTCACAGCAGCTCCAGTGAAAACCCTTCATTTCGATCTGACGGGGAATATGAATCGTTATGTATGGACCATCAATAATAAAACCGTTTCGGAGACCGACAAAATTCTGATCAGGAAAGGCGAAAATGTACGGATCATTCTGTACAATGGAACGATGATGCGGCATCCCATGCATTTACATGGACATTTTTTCAGGGTATTGAATGGCCAGGGTGCATACGCTCCGTTAAAAAATACACTCGACATCATGCCCATGGAAACGGACACCCTGGAATTTGCGGCTACAGAAAGCGGTGACTGGTTTTTCCATTGTCATATACTCTATCATATGATGAGCGGCATGGGAAGAATATTTTCTTATGAAAATTCACCTCCGAATCCCGAAGTGCCCGACCCGGCCATGGCTATGAAAATGGTGAACATGGATGACCGTATGATTCATCCGGCCGCACAGGCGGCATTGCAGAGCAATGGAACAGAAGGACAAATTTCCCTGTCCACTACGCGTTACCGGTTTCAGACGGAGTGGAAGGTTGGATTTAATCAGCGCGCTGGTTATGAGAGCCAGGGACAGTTTGGAAGATACCTCGGGAAAATGCAATGGTGGTTTCCTTATATAGGATGGGATTTTCAATATCATCAAAACGATCCGGTGAGCAAAAATATGTTCGGTCAGCCAAACAGTTCCAACCACAGAAATGTAGCGGTTGCGGGTGTGCAATATCTGCTGCCTTTATTGATCATTGCAGATGCCCGGGTGGATATGAAAGGTAATCTGCGACTGCAGCTGAGCCGCCAGGATATAGCCCTTACGAACAGATTACGATTCGCTTTCATGGTTAATACGGACAAGGAATATATGCTGGGAGCCCGATACATCATTACGAAAACATTTTCCATTTCCACGAACTATGACAGCGACCTGAAATTCGGAGCCGGAATAACGTTAACTTATTAAAGTCAGGTGACCGCAGAGGGTTTTAACGATTTGCCAAAAAACATCAACGCGATCACACCCGTTGTTATCCATACATCCGCGAAATTGAAAATACCCGTCCGGACACTCCCAACCCCCAGGCTCATGAAGTCTGTCACGTGTCGGTCAAACCATAATCTGTCCACTATATTTCCGATCCCTCCGGCAAAGATGAGTGAAAAGATAATTAGTCTGCCATAGGACAGCCTGTCTGAATTCTTTACAATGTATAGTAGAAAAACCAGCAGAACGGCGAGCGGAAGGACAGACAATAACCAGAAACTGGCTGTCTTTGATAAACCATCTCCCATACTCATTGCCGCGCCTGTATTTTCGACATAAAGAAGCCGGAAACTGTCGTGAAAATAAGAGTACGATGCTTTGTCTCTCAGATGTTCTTTTGCCATATCCTTCGTCACCCGGTCCCAGCTAATCAGCGAAAGGGAGCTGACGCAAAATAAAGCCAGCCTAAGAAACCGGGAAGAAAACAGCTTTCTCATATATCTAATATAAAGAATATTCCCGGTAAACGGCGACAGGTATATCAGCTGCAGATCTGTTATTCAAACAATCGGTCAATTTTAATCTCTTTCAGGTAAGGTTCCAGATATCCCGGATTTTGAAACACCCTGAATTCCTCAATTTCCTTGCTTACCATGCTGCAATAGGTTTCGACGTAATATTCGGGAAGCTGAAAGAGAAATACCATATTTTCAAAAACACGTCTTTTAGCGAGAGGAATCCCCTCTTTCAGAACAAGCAGTCTCTTCTCATCTTTGGACAAAATAATAAATTCAGAAAGTTTCATACAAATCAATTTTAATACGAATAAATTAAAAATGAAATACCTAAAACTGAATCTAAACAAATACAAATCCGGGCCCTGAGTTATCAACGATATTCGAAAAAAGGTTAATGGGCAGAATAAAAATAATTAACCTGTATACTGGCGAAGACTACAAATATAAAATCGAATATCAAATCACCAAATTTATTTTGAATTTTATGTTTCCCCTTATTATTTTTGACGGTCTTTTGATGAGTTGATCTCTTTGTCTTACTATATCATGTCAGGTATTTGAATTTAAAAGATTGCCCATTTTAAATCCATCAGATATGTTAAGCGGGAAAGAACTTATTTTAGCCACCAAACCTTACGCAAAAGAAATCCGTGGCAAAAGCTGGCGGGAAACCGGTTTGACCCTGTTACTGCTGCTCCTTTCTTTTGCCGGAATTCTCTGGCTTCCATTTCTGATTACCAGAGTCTTTTGTAGCGTTCTGACCGGTCTGCTCCTGGTAAGAATGTTTATAATTTATCATGACTATGAACACCACGCCATTCTCCAGAATTCGGGACTGGCCAAAGTAATCATGAAGGGGTTTGGAATTTTTATTCTTTCCCCATCCAGCATTTGGAAACGCTCTCACGACCATCATCACAAGAACAACTCTAAACTATTTTCGGCGAGTATCGGATCTTATCCTGTGGCAACAAAACAAAAATATTTACAGATGTCCGGGACTGAAAGATTTGAATACCTGGCCACCCGGCATCCACTGACTATTGCGTTGGGATATTTCACGATGTTTATTTTCGGGATGTGTGTGGCTTCGTTCATAAGCAATCAAAAAAAACACTGGGATTCCCTGCTGGCACTTGTACTGCATTTCAGTGCATCTGTGATGATTTTTATTTTCCTTGGCTGGCTGACCTGGCTTCTATTATTCTTTCTGCCTTTTTTAATTGCCTTTGCCACCGGCTCCTACCTGTTTTATGCACAGCATAACTTCCCCGGTGTTCGTTTTGCAGGAAATAATGATTGGGCCTATGAAAAAGCGGCCATGGAATCTTCCAGTTTCATGGAAATGCCCCCGATTTTGTCATGGCTCACCGGCAACATCGGATATCATCATATTCACCATCTCAACGCCAGAATTCCTTTTTACCGCCTGCCGGAAACCATGAATAAAGTACCTCAGTTACATAATTGTAAAAGAACTTCTCTTCACCCCAGGGATATTATCGCCTGTTTAAAATTAAAAGTCTGGGACCCGGATACCGGGTGTATGATCGGAGTCCGGGAGATTCGTGGTTTGAAAGAGAATGAAGTTTCCAGCTTTGAATACTAATACTTTTCTGTGGATGGCTCAGCCCCTGACTCGTATATCAAATTCGGGTACCCAATAGATACCCATCCGGTTTCCAAAGAGTAGTCAATGGGGTATTCCAACAGCTATTGCATATTCTGGACCTTTCTGATTTCAACAGAACCATCCATTTCGAATATGGGACATTGCTTCGCAATAATTTCCGCTTCGTTTTCATCAGAAACCCGGATAACAAAAATGGAACTCACTGTTTCGCCGGAACCGGAGAATGGGCTGCCTTCTGATTTCTGGTTCCTTCCTTCAATTGTTTTGCCACTGTTTTCGGGCCTGATCGCACTGACCAGCTTTCCGGATTTGGCAAGCTGTCCGATGAAAGCGCCCCAGTGTTGCCCGTTTAATTTTAAGGCGTCTGCTGATGGCATTTTCATATCCGTTTTGTAGCGGACGATCAGCAGAAATTGCCGAGCCGAATCTGTGGGTGACTGGCCACGGACTGCAGATACGAAAAAACAAATAATAACAGGTAGCAGGACTTTTTTCATGATTTCTTTTTTGGTTTGCGAAGAATATAATAGAATATACAGGAAGCGAGACTTCCGATAACCAGCTGGCCCACAAAAGCCATCATCACCTGAGCACCGGTAGAGAATTCTTTCCGGGCGGAATCTAAACGCGAATTGATTTCTATGGAAGTTTTGCCGGCCGCGACCAGCGTCTGCCGGATTTGATCTACCATAAAATCGGCATACCCCGGGTTGATCAGCCTGCAATAGATAAGTGTAAAAAAGGAAAGTATAATAGCCGTAATGAGCGAAATGCCCATGCCTGTTTTGATCCGGTTATCTTTGCTCATCCCTTTATATATGCCGACAAGCAAAATGATCAGACTAAGTATGCCCGAAACACTGCGGATATTTTCTGCCGGAATATGTAAATGAAGCAGGTGAGTATCCAGCCAGTAAACAACAGTAAAACTGACTATGCCCCAGAGTCCGCTGACAATGCCGGTCCGGATGCCATATTTTTGATACATCTTCATCATCCGAAGTTGCATCGCAAATTCAGATAAATCAAAAAAACCGGGGTGGAAAAAGGGTGGATCCGAATTTCTGCCTGACTTCTTTGCGGCTGGTTACGCCCAGCTTTGAATACATGTTATTGATATGAGTTTTTACCGTGCTGATTTCGATAAACTGTTCTGCTGCAATTTCCTTGTTAGTTTTACCCTGAAGTATCAGGTGAAATACCTGCATTTCCCTGTTACTCAACAGGTCGGGAGGATTTAGTGGTGCGGTTGCCTGACCGCGTTTGTTCATCAGGTAACCTGCCAGCCCGAAAGTAACAGCCACCAGCGCAACGTAGTATTCCGTTTTTAAGTACTGATATTGTACGAACAAACTGATTGTCTGAAACAATAGCATCGATATACCGCTGATCACCCCGATAACTATAATCCTTTTCATTTTACAATTCTACTTATTTATTTGTATTTTGTTTAGGAAAATGTCAGGTAAACCCTTTTAATAAAACCCAACCACCATGAATGCAGAAAATGTAACCCTGATGCAGTCCTCCCGCGAGTCATTAAAAGGCCATTGGGGACTGGCCATCGGCACATTTCTAATCTATTCACTATTAACTGCCGGACCGGGTTACGTGCGTCCCGAAGGCAGTTATTTTGCGCCGGGTTCGATCCTTGTACTCATCATTGCCGGACCTCTTTCCCTGGGTGCCGCCTTTTTTGCCCTTTCCATTTCGCGCGGAAAAGAAGCCACGATCGGTCAACTCTTTCAGGGATTTAACTATTTTGGAAATGCGCTGGTTGCCTATCTGCTCATTTTACTTTATGTTTTATTATGGTCCATTTTGCTGATCGTTCCCGGCATCATTGCCGCTTTAGGATATTCCATGACGTTTTACATACTTGCGGATGATCCGACCCTCAAAGGCCAGGATGCCATGAAGAAAAGTAAGGCCATGATGAATGGATACAAACTGAAATTATTCTATCTCTCTCTCCGGTTTTTCTTATTGGCCCTATTATGCATATTGACTCTCGGTATCGGGTTTCTCTGGCTGATTCCTTATTTCCATGTCACCATGGCGAAATTCTATGATGACATCAACGGAACTGAATTGTTTACTACGGCTTAATTCAGCGTCCGGTATTCATTGGGAGAAACGCCTGTTTTTTGCTTGAAGAGCCGGGTGAAGTGTTGCGGATATTTGAAGCCGAGTTCATAAGCTAACTGACTGACCGATTTATTGGAGTCGAATATTCTTTCCTTGGCTACTTCGATGATTTTGGCCTGCACATATTCCTGCGCGGATTTTCCCCCTTCTTTTTTAACCAGATCACCAAAATAATTGGGCGATAAATGTAAGGCATCAGCGCACCAGGCCACAGAGGGCAGCCCGATATCAACCGGCTTTCCGGATGAATAATAGCCGTTGAGCAGGTCCTCAAACTTTTCTAAGATCCCTTTGTTCGCATTGTCCCGGGTAATAAACTGACGGTCGTAAAAACGCGTGCAATAATTCAGGAACAATTCGATATTGGAGGCAATCAGCGTCTTGCTGTGTTTATCAATCGAGTGCTGCAATTCGTATTGAATTTTACTGAAGCAATCCAACACCATCTGGCGTTCTTTGTCTGATAAATGAAGGGCTTCATTCACATCGTAAGAGAAGAAAGAATAGTCGTGAATATGTTTTCCCAATGGCGTTCCTTTTAATAGATCGGGATGAAATAACAGGGCCCATCCTTTCGGTTCAAAGGTCCTCACGCCTTTGGGCACGCCCATCACCTGACCGGGAGCAATAAACACCAGGGTGCCGTCCTGATAATCGTAGTGACCCCTGCCGTATCTCAGTTCCCCGCAATTCAATTCCTTTAAATAAATGGCATACAAACCGAAATTGAATGTTTTGGCAGGCATGGGCTTTGCTTTTGACAAATCCAGTACGGTAACCAGGGGATGCAGGGTTTCCGCACCCCGCAGCGTATTGTATGCGGCAACAGTTTCCAGTTTGATTATTTCTTCCATAGTGATGGTATTGCTGATACAAATTTAAACATTCCCGCCAGACGATCGCCATGCAGAAACCCGCATCAGTAATATGGGTATGAAAACCAGTAATCTATATACCTTTGCCGTCCTATTAAGTTCCGGGATTTGCTTCTGAAAATAACGAATGTTCCGGGTAAACTGCCCGACGAGGTCCTGCTATCGATGTCTGAATAAAAGGCTAAGACTAAATAAAACGAATCATGAAAGTATGTTTATCCATTGCCGCCCTTCTGCTCGTCTTATACGGATCCGGGCAATCGCCTGCGGAAGTCCAGGTGTTGAAATTATCTGCCGACATATTCAAATGGGAAACAGAGAATAAAATCAGTCTTCTCGAAAATATCTTTCACGATCAGTTTGTCGTTGTTAACTCATCGGGTATCAGTCAGACAAAGGCCCAGTACATTTCATTATTAAAAAGCGGCCACTTTGTTCACGACAGTATCATTGTGGAACAGAATACGGCCACCGTTATAGACAATACCGCTACCGTTGTTGGCACGGGAAGGTTTGTTGTGACCAGTTCTGGGCAGCATATAGAATTGAGGCTCTCATATATGGAGGTTTTTACAAGAGCAAACGCAGATCAAGTCTGGAAACTTCTGGCTATGCATGCCAGCAAACTACAAAATGAAAAATAATTCTGTCATTGTCGTTATTGGTGCCGGATCCATTGGTCAGGCTATTGTGCGCCGGATCGGTGCAGGCCGGCATATCCTTCTTGCCGATCTTCGAATCGAAAACAGTGAAGCCGCTGCCAAAGTACTCAGCGAAGCAGGCTTCGAAGTGAGTACAGCTGTGGTGGACGTCTCCTCAGGGGATTCGGTTCGTTCGCTGGTAAGCAAAGCCTTATCGCTTGGAAACGTCGAAGGGCTGATCCATGCTGCAGGCGTTTCTCCCAGTCAGGCTTCTCCATCGACTATACTCAAAGTTGATTTATATGGAACGGCGCTCGTGCTCGAAGAATTTGGAAATATTATGGCGGACGGCGGCTCAGGGGTGGTCATTGCTTCCCAATCAGGACATCGTTTGCCGGCACTTACTGCTGAACAGAATAAAGCACTGGCTACGACGCCGGCTGACCAGATCCTATCGCTTTCGTTCCTTCAACCGGATCAGATCAAAGACTCGTTACATGCGTATCAGTTGTCTAAAAGAGGAAATTCATTAAGAGTAATGGCAGAAGCCGTGCGGTGGGGTAAACGGGGTGCGCGCATTAATACCATCAGTCCGGGAATCATCATTACCCCACTCGCAAAAGATGAACTGACCGGACCACGTGGCGACGGATATCGAAGAATGATTGATATTTCTCCCGCCGGAAGGCCCGGTACGCCGGATGAAGTCGGTGTTGTAGGCGCTCTCCTGATGGGACGGGATGGCGCGTTTATTACCGGAAGCGATTTCTTAATGGACGGTGGTGTTACTGCAGCTTACTGGTACGGAGAACTCGCTCCGAAATAAACAAACAGCGAAAAGAAAAATTTAACCATTGAAGAAAGTCGTAATCATCGGAGCGGGCGGAAGTCTGGCGCAATATGTAATAGAAGCCCTAATGAATAGCTTCCCATTGTACATGCGTAATGATATTGCCCTTACCGTCATAGTAAATGGCAGAATCGGTCGCAAAACGCAGTGAGGCCCTCTTTAATATCCCCGTTGAATCATAGCTATTCCATCGGCCGGTATCCTTGTCCCTGTAACGATATCCGGCATTATCAATTTTTCCATTGTGATAGTACCAGGTCGACAAACCCTCAAAGCGGCCATTTACACAGACTCCTTCAAACGCGATCCGTCCGTCGGAATAAAATTCATGGGTTACACCGTTGCGGTCCCCATTATGAAAATGCATTTCCCCGATTTTATTTCCGGCGTCATTGTAGTTGTACTGAAAGCTGTCCTGCAATCCATAAGAAAAAAACTTTTCTTCCTGCAGGCGGCCATTTTCGTAATAGGCTTTTTTTGAATAATGATTTTTATCCCGGTGTTCAATAACCAGTTTGTTCGCACCGCTCCCGTAGGTTTCAAGCACTTCTGTTTTTGAGGAACAGCCTCCCAGTGCCAGCAGGAGAGTGAAAAGTACTTTTGTATTCATGCATTTTTGTTATGACTTCCGTGGCGAAACTGTCTTACGGAAAGGTAAACATTTATGAAACGACTTGAAAACTCTTGTAAAATGAGGCACAGCATTTATATTTACAATCATGAAAAAAATATTTTCCTTCAGATACAGATCATGGATTTCTTTATTGTTGCTGCTCGTTTCCGGAATTTGTACGGCTCAAAAGTCTTCTGTTTATTCCATTCTCGATTTTGGCGCCATCGGTAACGGGCAAATGCTGAATACAAAATCCATCAATGCTGCCATCGAAAAATGTCATAGCAACGGAGGCGGAACCGTATTGGTCCCCGCAGGTATATTCGTGACCGGTACCATTCGTTTGTTATCCGATATTAATCTTCATCTCGAACCAGGCGCTGTTTTATCAGGCAGTAAGGACACGAACGATTACTTGCCGCTCACTTCAGCGCTTTTCAGTGAAGGGTACACGCATTACGGAATGATTTATGCGAAAAACGCGGTCAGTATTTCCATAACGGGTACCGGTGAAATCAATGGCAATGGCACGGGGTTCATGCACGATATCAGTCGCGTGAATAATTTCTTTTCACTCGACAGAAAAGCTACCCGGCAGGGATTGGCCTATATGGCAGAAGGCAGCCCTTCGGCAGACGGGCCCCTCTCCTATGATTACCGCCCGGGGATGATGTTCACTTTTGATCATTGCGAAAATATTCATCTTACGGATATCGTAATCAAAGATGCCCCTGAGTGGACCATGCGTATTGGTGACTGTGACCAGGTGAATATCCGCGGAATCAGGATACAGAATAATCCCCTGATACCCAATAACGACGGAATCAACTGTACCAGTTCAAGCAATATCCGCATTTCAGACTGCAGCATTTTTACCGGTGACGATGCCATCGCCATCAACGGTTATGAAAAAAGGGATCAGGAGAAGGATTCGATTGGAAATATTTCTGACATGGCCGGCAATGTAACCGTGAGCAATTGTATTTTATCTTCCCGCTCCTCCTGCATTCGCATCGGCGACGGCACCCGGCTGATCAAAAACCTGGTTTTCGATAATATCGTGATGGAAACTTCCAACCGAGGCATTGGAATTTTTGCCAGAAATAACAGTGATATCGAAGACGTAATTTTTTCCAATATCATTATGCATACACGCATTTTTTCAGGGAACTGGTGGGGAAAGGGAGAGCCGATTCATATTTCGGCAGTAAAAGACAAAAGCACAGGCAACGGGGGGCGGATCAGGAATATCCGTTTTTCAAATATTATTGCCACGGCGGAAACAGGCATTATCATTTATGGCAGTCCCGAAGGCTCAATCGAAGACATTTATTTTGATAAAGTGAGTCTGACCATACAGCCCGGTAAACTCGCAAAAACCTTTGGTGGCAATTTCGATCTTCAGCCCATCTATCCTGCCAGCCTGGGAATCAGCAAACATGATATTCCGGGGCTCTATGCCCAATATGTAAAGAATCTGACCATCTCCGGGTTTGTGCTGAACTGGAAACCCGGACTGGAACCCTATTTCAGCAACGGGATAGAGATCCGTCATTTTGATCAGGTCAATATAAACGGAATGCGCGGCGGACCAGCTTTCCCATTGAAGGGCCTTTCAGGGATTAGTCTTTCTGATGGCAGCAGAGCCGGGACAGAAAATAATGAGGGCCCCGACGGAGCCCCCGTAACGATTGTCAGGAAAAATATTCACTAACCTGCTTATCGGTTAATCATCTGCTGCATCTGGGCAGGATATCTTGCACCCTGCACTTCGATTTGCGCGGCAGCTTCTTCTATCTTCTTCAGATCGCCGGAAGAAAGTTCAATGGCAGCGCCTCCCAGATTTTCTTCGAGGCGGCTGATCTTTGTTGTTCCGGGGATCGGCACGATCCATGATTTCTGTACCAGCAGCCAGGCAAGGGCGATCTGGGCAGGCGTTCCATTTTTTTCCTTAGCGATACTGCCCAGCATATCCACCATGGCCTGGTTGGCTTTCCTGTTTTCTTCCGAAAAACGAGGAACGATATTGCGGAAGTCAGTGGAATCGAATTTCGTATGCTCATCAATCTTACCGGTCAGGAACCCTTTTCCAAGCGGACTGAAGGGCACAAAACCAATACCCAGTTCTTCCAGCAGAGGCATAATTTCTTTCTCAGGCTCTCTCCACCAAAGCGAATATTCACTTTGCAGGGCGGTTACAGGCTGCACCGCATGAGCGGCACGAATAGAATTAACCCCTGCTTCGGACATGCCAAAATATTTCACTTTGCCCTCCTGAATTAAGTCCTTTACTGTACCCGCAACATCTTCCATGGGTACATGGGGATCTACGCGATGCTGGTACAACAGATCAATGCGGTCGGTCCTCAGTCTTTTCAGGGAAGCCTCTGCCACCCGGCGAATATTTTCGGGACGGCTATCGGTGCCTTTGGGCGGCTCACCGTCTTTGAAACCGAATTTCGTAGCGATCACTACCTGATCGCGGAAGGGTTCCAGCGCCTCCCCCAGTAATTCTTCATTTTTATAAGGTCCATAAGCTTCCGCGCTGTCAAAAAAGGTTACACCCATTTCGAATGCCGTGCGGATCAGTTTGATTGCGGCCTGTTTTTCCGTTGCGGGACCGTATCCAAAACTCAGTCCCATGCAACCCAGTCCCAATGCGGATACTTCCAGTCCGCTGTTTCCTAATTTTCTTTTTTGCATAATTTGTAATTAATATTCAATACAAATTTCAGCTTTAAAAGTCAAACGCCTATAATACAGATTACGGTATTACCTACCATTCTTACTGATTTTTAAAATCCGGGATAGCAAAAAAAGCAAGGAAACGCTACCTTTCATAAGCTAAAGTAAAATCATGGGCATTCGTAAAATAAATCTTAATGCAAACACAGAACCAGGAAAATATAAAAAAGGATGAGGCGGCTTTGATCCAAATTGTTAAGGAAATGACCGAATCTACTACAGGAGCTCAAAGCACCAAACACTGGGATGACCATGTTTTATGGTTCGACATCCCCGCCTTTGCTTCAAAAGGAATCGCACCAGCCATAAAAATGTTTGACAGCGTATTCAGTGCTTTCAAATCACTCCGCATTGCTATTCTGAGCACCGAGGTTTTTTTGGGTAACGATATGGGCATCGTATGCACGGTTCAAAAAGTGGATATAATATTTCTCAATGACGCCGTTAAAACCTTATTTGTCAGGGAAACAGATTGTTTTAAAAAAATAAATACGGATTGGCTGCTGGTGCACCAGCATGCATCTGTTCCTTCGGGCGGAGAATGGGACGGTCAGATTGTTACAGCCTGAATCTACCAGGTGAAAAACGAACTCTTTTCCGCGCTACCAGCGCCGGGGCCGAACACCCTCTCGAGCTCATTTTTATACCGGTAATACACCAGGCGCCAGTCGATACGCTGCGAATAATTTTTAAGCACTTTGGCCTTGCCGCCATTGGAATTAATAAAGTCCATCACGATCCCCTGAAAAAGACGCCAGAGCTCATCGCCCTTGCCATAGCCGTATTCACCACCAAATGGAGCCCCCATGCCCGCAAGGCCGGTAGATAACATGTCGACTCCTTTGATGTCGAAAATAAAATTCGAGGGATCCACCTGGCTTCTTTTCACATTGAAGGCCCGCGTGCCGCTTACCGGGTGACGACCTGTAACCGGGGTGGTGATCGTTGAAAATTTCCAGCCGATATCGCCGGCATCGCTGACCACCACTGCTGCTTTGTCGACGGGTGTATCAATTTTCATCACGGCCTTCAGATAAGACGAGCTGTTCCAGATGGGTGTGTCCAGATTGTTATCGTATATGCTGAACATTTTTCCATTGTCGGAAGGCAGATTCACCAGCATCACTTTGCGGATATATTCTGCCAGGCGCTGTTGTGTAAACAGCTTTCCCTGGTAGGTGGGCATTTTTTCTATCTGCAGCCGGTAGAGATCCGTATTGAGGTCGTTGCTGTAAGATTCATTGTGTGCATACTGCACCGTCATATTTCTGCTTTTCAGATAGGCCACAATATCATCGGGCACCTTGAATAAAAGCAGATCCGTAAAAAACCGCATGTTATCGAGCGGAGTGGCTTCTTCTCCATAAGAACCGGAAATACTTTCCGTGCTGCCACTGCCCGACATGCCGGACAAGGCCGTCAGCCTTTCGCGCATATACATGGCCGGCACTTCATTATGTTTATGTGTGCGGGAAGTCGCGATATGAATATTGGAGAGCGTCGTTTTATCTTTCTGTATAGATGCGGCAATGGATGCTGTGGACCAGGGAGATGAGTCGGGCAGACAAAACAGGTAAAGTGACTTGTCCGGATTATTTTTCGCCCAGTCGTACCAGTCCTTATCTGCAGAATTGTACGTACAGTCAAAGCCCCAGCATTCTTTGATTTTGTTGGCCATACTGTTGGTCGCCGCCAGTTGCGCGATCGACCGCAGCGGAACGCCTCCGCCGGAATGGGCTGCGAGAATAATACTGCGCAGTGTGAGATCGTAGGGTACGCCTGAGAATGTGCTGCTGTATTGTTTTATGGCCGCCAGCACTTTGGAAATAAAATCAGTGAAGCCGTCATTTGTTGAGAGGCTGCCCGACTGCGCCAGGGGCCCGATAGTGGGCGCTACGAGGATCAGATTCTGGCCGGAAGCATTGAGAATTTCCCGGAGATTGAAATAGGGTATTACTTTCTGATCCCAGTAGCTGTGGATCGGTAAGTCGACACCCTGGCGGCTTACGTAACCCGTTTTATGTCCATGCAAATAAATAAGGAGATCCACCTGGGGTGTCGGCTTGAAACCTGAAGGAATGAAAATTCCGGTTTCCGGTGATACATCCTGCTGGATCCATTGAACACAGGCATAGGTTGGCGGCTTTTTTCGCATACACTCACGGCGCAGACCCAGATCTATTTTTACATATAAAGTTTCCGTTTGAATATCGCTGTTGACATTGATATAATCAGGTACAACCGGAGAATCTTCCGTTTCAATGATGTTCATAATTTTTTATTTAGAAGGTTTTACGGATTGGGCAGTTCAAAATGCATAAAGTCTTTCGCTGAGGTCCAGGCACCTCCCCAGCTTAAGCCGGCAGCCTGCAGGCCTTTGATCAATGCAGAAGGAAGATTCAGAAATCCATTGGATGCATATCCGTTTAAAGCGCTCCTCCGTTTTTTTATCGCCGTCAGCAAGGCTTTTTCGGTCTGCTGTTTGATCCAGGCCTCATTGAAATTCTGCTGAAAATAAATACTCAGGGCAATGAGATTATCGGGATCGGATTCTGCCAGAAATCCATTGGGTAACAGGGATGCACATACGCCATTAATGACCAGGATATCGTCTGCGGCAATCACATGCGGATTTTCCGAAGGATTGATATCAATGGCTTTTCCGAGCGCGTGATTGGAGAGTTTGTTGATGCTGTTATTAAAGGTGCGGGGTACAAAGGACCAGGTGCCGCGACCCAGGGTGAAAGTATTACCTGCTGCGGTGAGTGCGGTTTGCGCGCTGGTCAGTACGGCTTTCAGATCCAAATGCCCCACGGTGTTTTTGTTGAAGAAGGTTATCGGAACAATGTTCGTGGCGAAATAGCCGGCAGGGTCAGCAATTCCTCTCTGCTGATACAGGCGCTTCAGATTTAAAAAGGAATGATGCGGGTTCTTGTCAAAATTCCGGTCGAAATGTCCCTGGATGGAAGGATTGGCGTTCCAGTCCTGAATGGCCGATTCGATATAGGTTCCGGGATCGCTGACGCCCCAGCCGCTGACCTGTTCACGCACTGTTTTATACGTTTGTGCGGAGGAATAGCGACTGTTGATTCCGGGATTTGCCGACCACTCCGTGTCTTCTATTCCTTCGCCAAAGGATTCGTCATCCGTTCCTCCGGATGTGGAAGGCGAAGGGCTGTCCGATGCCGGACCTGTATTGCGAAAACTGTTGGACAGGGCCAACACGCTAAAGGGAAGGGCGAGGCTGTCAATACCTGAAAAGCCGGGGTTTGACCGGACAACCACTGTATTGCCCGGTGTCAGATTATTCCGGTCGGCCACGCGCATCCGCATGCCGCTGTTACCGCCGCCTGACCTGTTTCCAAAAGCTTCGGCATAAAAACCACTTTTGTCGTAAGGCGTAGAGTGACCATTCAGTTCTTCCCTTCTCAGCAATTGAGGGCCGGTGACGATAGCTACCGTATTTTTTCCGGAGAGCGGAATACGTGAAAGGATAATATCGCCTGTCTGCAGATTGTCGCTGCGCATTTTCCCCGGCAGCGCAACCGGCGTAAAGCCCATGTCGTAGGGACTATGATTAAATACATATCCCGGATGAAAATGACGGTACAGATCAAAAGCGTTTGCGTTACCCAGTTTGAAATAGAGTTTATTTAAAAGGGTCAAACAGGTCGTTATGGCCGGCCCATGATCCGTAACGGATTTCATTCAGCAGCACTTCCTTACAATGGTCGCAGTCTGGATGCAGGAAGGGTGCATGTCCATCAGGCGATCCGGTTATTTCTTCTGTATGGTTCGTAACTGTATCTCCTCGGAACGGGACGCGTGATGGTGGATGTATTCATAAAGATAATTTTTTCCGGTTCTAACAATTTATTGATGTTTAAGAAGCCATTGCCCGAGCGAATGAGATCAGCCTTTGAAAGTCCCGACGGCAGGGGATCGAGTGACTGGTAGAGAAGTTTTTTTGTTTGTTCAATCGTTAATCTCTGTGGCAGAAATTTCTGGAATAACAAAGCGATGGTTCCCGCAACATGCGGCGCCGCCATACTCGAACCACTTTTTTCTGTCAGTTTATTATTGGCATCGTACTCCTTTGCTGAAGCCGAACGGGCCGCTATGATTTTATAACCCGGAGCCAGTAAATCTGGTTTTGCCCTGTCCGAATACGGTAGGTCCCGAGCTGCTGAAGGCCACTACCGGCCGGCTCCTGTCCATATGATTATAAGCCCCCACGGTTACGGTATGTTTGCTGTTGCAAACCGATCCGGTCGTGGTATAGGATGAAGTCTGGTGCGGTGAAAATCTCGACTGGCTCGCATCATTTCTTTCGCAGTACGCATGAAATTCGCCGTTCTGTACTTTTCTGCCCGTCAGTTCAATGATCCATTTCCCGCGTGTGATGGAAATGTCCAGTATAATATCAATATGATTGAGACCGGTATTCGGCTCTTTTTTCCTCTGAAAAATATATCCGAAGGGTTCTCCCTGGTAAGCAATCTGTATATCGGTAAAGGGTTCGGCCTCCGCCACAATGTCGCCATCCGGTGCAATCAGCCGCACTGCAAATTCATCCGTTCCCGGATACCAGACTTCCACTTCATCGGGAGCCAGATTCCGGTGTGGTATATTCCATTCGATGGCATATACGCCATCCTTCTTCAGTTTATCCTGAATATGACAGTGGGCCGTAAAATAATTGCCGACACTCTGTACGATCGCGTAACCCGGATGTTGTTCAAGAAAATGATCGAAAGCAATTTCTCCCAGGGAACATCCTGTATGGGAATCCCCGTGACTGCCGAGGCTCATATTGATTACGCAGGGTGCATCGCTGGTGGAAGAATAAATATAATGAAGGGCTTCCACCAGTTTAACCGAATCTCCGAGGGCCAGATCTGAACCATTCACAAAATTATTCCCGAGCTGCACGCCCACGATGCGGCATTTCTCTGCCACGCCGCCTTCTCCGATCGCCCGCGTCCCGACGGCAATATCAATGACATGGGTTCCGTGCATGCCCGCGCCACGGAAATCTTCCTTTCCGCAATGATACCCCAGGGTCTGATAAGGCGTATCCGTTGCGAGCGCCTGGTTGATTTCTTCCGCAGAATAAAAACATCCGTAACCGTAACTGTTCCCATCGTAAATACCATTCTGATCCCAGAAACATTTAAACCGGGTTGTGCCATCCGGATTACGCAGATTTTTATGCGCAATATCGAAACCCCAGTCCACCGTTCCAAAATAAATTCCTTCTCCCGTATACATACTCTGAACCCTTCTTGAAGCACTGATTCCCTCTTTATCCGTCTTCAACTCTCCGCTTTCGTTCACCATCAGTGAAGCGGTAATCAGTCGCGGTGCCTTCACCGAAAAAGTATCCGGAGAATTATACACTTCCAGGAGATATTTTCTTTTCACCCGGCAGGTGATGATATCGCCAAACCGGGTAATCACTTCGCAGTTCGGCACGACCACATCCGGGCGCGACAGCCTGATCAACAACTGGATGATTTCTTCCGGATCACCTTTTAATATGAGTTTGAGTCGGGAATCCATGGTTCACTGATATCCTGTTGAATGGCGCTGATCAGGAATGACTGCCCAGGTCATTTATTTTTTCCTTGAGTTCGAGAACGGACTCCCGGATTTTTCCGATAGCCTGGTTGCCTGCTTTTATTTCATCGATGATTTCGGAATAATACATGAATACATAGTTCGCAGCACGGTCGAAAAAATCAGATTCATTTGTTTTTAGCGCTTCCATAATTTCAGCCGCCACTTCAGTGGGGCGGCTGCTCTCAGCGATTTGTTGAGAGAGCAGGCGGCCCTGGTTCTCCATGTCGCCTTTCAGCTTCTGATACCACTGGCTTTCTTCCTCCGTTAACTGATTTTTCAAATCCGTCAGCCTGCTCTCCAGCAGCCGGCTTTTGTTATCGCGATCGTTGCTTATTCCCAGGATTATTCTATCGGTCTGATTTTTTAAATCATCAGTATACAATAGGAATAGAATAAATGGGAGCATCTCTCTATTCATGTACTGTTTTGTCGGATTATTTTTTGTTCATCATCATCATCATGACCAGAATAAGCAGCAAACTGTCAGATCCGGATCCCAGTGCTGAACCGCCTGAAGTACCAGTACCCGCGCCTACCAGCAGGACCATCATCATCATCATCATTGAACTGTCGCCTCCGGATCCGCTGCCCGACATCATGCTGGGTAACATAGCGAAGAGGAATGTTTTCGTCAGATCCACCTGTATGGCATCCGGCGTGGCATTTACTTTAAGGGTGCCGTCGTCTGCCTGGACAACCGTCAGTGCATTCGGATTTAAAGTCGGCTTATTGATCACAGTTCCGAGCAGGGTCATCATCGGCGTGCTGTTGATCACATTGTCCTGGGCCTGCGACTTCCTGGCGATACCCTTTACGATTTTTTCGTAACCGTCATCCAGCCTTTTAATGGAATTGGCAATATTTATGCTGGACTTTTTCAAATCATTTACCTGGTCGGAAATGCTGTTGAGGCTGCTTTTCAGCTCAGCCTTGGTGGCAAAATTTCCTGAAGGAGAAGGCGATGGCGATATCCTGTTTCCAAAATTAGAAGGCCTGCCGACAGAAGGCGGCACTTTGATCGGCCGTTTTTTATCGCTTGCCTCGCCGTAGGAATCAAATAATCCTTCGCCATAGGAATCGAATAGTCCTTCGCCGTAAGAATCCGTAAAAATTCCCTCGCCAAATGAATCGTAAATACTGTCTGAATAGTTAGCCATAATATTAAATTTTAGTTGTTAACAGGAGGTTTGTTTTCTTTTAATTTCTGAATAACGGGTTTTATGTAACAGTCAAAAAGTTGTTCGTCAGGAAAATAATAACCTGGTTTTCCCCTGCCTCTGCAATATTTGCAGGAACTGTCTTCACCCCAGCATTCGGGACAGGAACCGGTAGCCTGAGCCATTTCATCCACCTGTCCCATGAGCATGGAATAGTTGTCTTTGATATGCTCAAAATGTTTGAGCAAATTTCGATTGATGGCTTTCTGCTTTTCCAGCAGGGTTTCGAGTTCTTTGATATGTTCCGAATCCGAATGGGCAACCACGGCGGGCTCTTCTTTTTCTTCTGACTGCTTTTTGGAGAACTCCTTCATGAGTTTGAGGGAGTCAGCAAGTTCGGGCCGCTGGGCCGTCATTTGCGTGATGAGCGTATCGAAGTCCATATGCTGTTTATTTAGTTGTAAGAAATACTGTCGTAATTGGGAAGGAGAGAATTTTCATAGTTGCTGACGGCTTCTACCAGTCCCCCGATATATTGTTCCTGCTCAGCCTCTGACTCGATGGGCAGCCTTCCGGAGAAACCGGCATTGTCTGCTTCCGAGATCGCATTTTCCGTGAGGTATTTGAGGCTCTCGAGCATTTCGATATAACTGGTATCCGTAAACGATCCGTCTTCGGCCGGAATCTTCAGGCCCGTTCCGGTATTGCCTGTAGCGATGGAAGACAGAATGGATTGCAGAAAGGGAGCGCTTTGTAAAAACCCGAGCAGTTGGGAAGAAGCCGCGGTTTTATTCTGACCACCGGGAATAAAAGGTTGCGCCACCTGCGCGATTCCCCCGGCCACAGCGGCCACCTGGTTTCCGGCGCCGGGTTTAATGGCGTTGCCAATATCTTTGCCCGCGTTAATGAGACCGGGTATCGCTGCCTGATAATTTCCACCGGCCAGGGAAGCACCCGCCTGCACTAAATTTCCGGCCACGCCGGCCACCACATTTCCGGCTCCGGGTTTGATGGCATTACCAATGTCTTTGCCGGCGTTGAGGAGACCGGGTATGGCTGCCTGAATATTTCCGCTGGCTAAAGATGAAGCGGCGTTACCCACACTCGCCACCAGGGGATTCGGTTTGATATGGGTAGCTCCACTGATGGCGTTGGAAGCAAAACCACCGATGGCGTTTCCTGCTGCGGCGCCTGCGGGACCACCGATAATGGTGCCGGCTACAGAAGCAACTGCCGGCAGGGCCGCGATCGCAATCGGCGCTACCTGCTTCTTGAAGAAATCCCCGACAGAATTAAAAAAGCCTTCTGCCTCGGCAGGACTCATCCCTGAGATCCGGTCATACAGAATGTCTTCCAGGTCCTCATCGGAAAAACTTTCATAGTCTTCAGAAAACAAAGACCTCAGTCCGTTTCTGTATTCGTCTTCTGTCAGATAAATGCCGCGTTCGTGGAAATCCTGTAACATAGTTTGCGTTTTAAGAATTTCATTTTTTCAATCTGTCGGATAAACATAAAAAGTTCCGAAGCTTAAAAAAAGTGTAAAAACGCGAACAGGGAAAAAGAGCACGTGAAAGCCGGATTTTTTTACGTGAAGAAAAATGGCGCTTTTATTTTCCGATATCATTGAACCAGGAAGGCGGAATGGCGTGCTTCAGTTTGATGGAGACTTTAAAATCGAACTCGAAGGTTTGTTCCTTGCAGTTGCCCCCGGAAAGCCGTTTTAAATTGATAACACAGAAACGGCCGATACGCAGAAACTGGCTCTCGGGCAGCTGGGCCAGGAAATCCTTCAGACTATTGGAGCGTATGGTTTTCTTTGTTTTGTCTTCGTGAATGATATATACATGGATGAGATGATCGGAACTTTCCACCATCACGATATCATCCGGGCGGGCATAAATAAATTCTCCTCTCTTATGAAAAAGACGGATGAGATTTTCCTTGTGAACAATTTTCTTCTGTGTTGAAGGCTCAGGCTGATTTTCGGAAGCTTCAGTCAGGGGTACGCGATCGGGAGCGGGATCCGCTACCTGCAACAAGGGCTCTTTTTTAGGGTCGTTATTTACTTCCGACTTCATCAGCCTGACATTTTTCAGTGATCAAAACTTCCGTATAAAAAATGGCTCCAGGGGGCCGACGCATATTTTTACCTATGCATGCTCAGCAGGGGATTAGAGATTGATCAGGTGGACTATACAATTGCAGAATGAAAGCAGAACAAAAGGTTTGGATTAAAAACGGAGACAGGAGCACTGGATTGATCGGGGCGGAATAGCCGAGGAATAAATCATCGTCAGACAATTTAAACGAATTAAAATAAAAACAACCGGAATTATTTAAATACCGTAAAAACACGGGGATGGGCACCGTAAAAGAACGGTATTTATCGAGACTGCCGAATGGCGAAATTATTGTTTACCGTTACCGGTCTCGTGCCGATGCGCGGATCGAAGACATACTGAAAAAATACGGCAGAGCCTGAACATCTAATCCGCTATCTTTAAATACCGCTGACTCACCCAACAACCCGCGATACCATGGAGGTTCATCATCATCCCGATCTGCATCACGAAAAGAAATATTTCCGCGAATATTTCCTGGAGTTTATCATGATCTTTCTGGCTGTAACGCTGGGCTATTTTGCCGAAAACGTAAGGGAGACACTTAAAGACCGCCAGCAGGTCAGGCAATCCATGCAATCGCTCAGACAGGATTTAAGTGCTGATGCAGCCATGTATGACTCCACGATTATGATCAACCTGAAAAACTGCAGGATGATCGACACCCTGATTACCCTGTTAGGGTCAGGTAGAGAAACCGGAAGGGTTTATTTTCTGGCCCGTAAACTCACTATCGGATCCGGAATCATTACTCCCAACAGCAAAACCTTCGAGCAACTCAAAAGTACCGGCGGCCTGCGGCTCATCGAAAATCAGAAGAACCTGGACAGTATCAACAGTTATTACCAGTTACAGAAATTTTTCGATTACTGGTCGGGCCTGCAGCGCCAAAGGCTCAACGATGTTATTTTAGGTAATGAAAAACTTTTCGATGGCCGCGTTTTTCTGGCCATCTATAAATGGATAGAAAATGCGCAGAACGCCGAGGATTCAACTATCCAAAAGCAACCGGAGCTGTTATCAAAAGATCCGCTTATAGTAAATGCTATTATTATACACTACCAATATCTTTATGGGGTGCTAAAAATAATCAATAAGAAAGCCAGGGAAGCCTCCCTGGATGCCACTCGCTTATCTGAGCTCCTGGGAAGGGAATATGAGAATGAATAAAGAAAGAGAAAAATATGATCATAGACACGCTGACAAACGCGTATAAATATTACAGCGTTCATCCTTTATTTGCCAAAGCCTTCGATTATACACTCTCCCTGCATTTGGCGTCAGTGCAGCCTGGCCACTATCCCATCAACGGAGACCGGATCAGAGCCATCTTTTCGAAGAATCCGGGGATGACCCGCGAAGATTCTGTATCCGAATTTGAATGTCATAACCGGCACATCGACATTCAAATATGTATTCACGGAAAGGAAGAGTTTGGATGGAAACCGAGGGAAACCTGCCGGAAAGAAAAGGGCGGCTATGATGCAGAAAAAGACGTGCAGCTCTATGATGACCCTCCCGATACGTTTTTTCAACTTATCGACGGACAGTTTGTGATTCTGTTTCCGGACGACGTTCATGCGCCCATGATCGGAAATGGAGACATTCAAAAGCTGGTGATTAAAGTGAAAATCTGAAGATCATCCATACGGTTATTGCCGAACTATAAATTCACTGATATCGCCCCACCACTGTAAATAACCTGTTTGTTAAACACACCGGCATCCGGCTGAACTGAAGTTTGCGAACCGTCAATCAGTCTGATATTGAATCTGCGCTGCTTTAATTCATTCAGGAAATTTCCTTTTGTGGCAGATATACTTAATGTTTTTAGCCTGTCATTCCATTCCAGTTCAATAGTGGAAAAATGTCCTTTTTCATAATTATAACCGTCATTCTCATCTTCATAAAATGTGAAATGACCATTCGCTCCGGTATAAATACATAGTTCGACAACGCGATTGGTTTCTTGTGTGGCATATTCCACGTCAGGGCCCATCGGAATAATAGAACCTGCACGCACATACAGGGGCAGTATCTCCATTGGCGCTGCGGCATCCACCGTTTTGCCTCCGTTTATTTTTTCACCGGTCCAGAAATTATACCATGCAGAGGAGGCCGGCAAATACACTTTTCGCCCGGTTTCCCCTTTTCCGGTAACGGGATTAACCAGAAATGCGGGCCCAAACATATATTGGTCCGGAATGCTGTACACGTTTGAATCCGTACGAAAATCGAACGCCAGTGAACGCATGATGGTATAATTCTCCAGGGTCGTTTTTCCAGCGAGGGAATAGATATAAGGCAACAGTCGATAACGCAGTCTGTCGAATTTGAGGAGGATGGAACGGGTGCTTTCATCCCAGTTTTTCGAAAACAATGCTCTCTCCCCTTTGCCATGTATACGCATAATGGGGCAGAAAGTGCCGAATTGAAACCAGCGTATAAACAGTTCGCGGAATTCCGGTTTCGACCAGTCGGGTGCCGTCCAGTTATAATGATATCCGCCAATGTCGGAGGTCCAGTAAGGAATCCCCGATGCACCCGTATTAATACCCTGTGGTATCTGGTTTTTAAACGATGAAAACGTACAGGAAATGTCAGATGACCAAAGTACGGCGGCATTGCGCTGTTCTCCCGCGAAGGACTGCCTGATCAAGAAAAACGCCCGTTTGTTCGGAATATCCCGGCGCCAGCCCTCGTACAAACCTTTTGAATGTTGTAATGAATAGGTATTAAAATAATCAATGCCTTTGCCTATCTTGAAATTACTTTTTCGGCGCTCATCCAGCAGAGCCCCATTATCCGGTTCGCACTGGTCAACCCACCAGGCATCCCATCCATATCTTTTCACCAGGCTGTCCCTGGCCATGTCCCAATATAATTCGCGCGCTTTCGGATCATGCGCATCGTAATAGCTGTCGAAGGTATGAGTGACCACATTGTCCCAGGTTATATCCGTTAATCCGCCCATTTTCTGCAGGGTATCGAAATCATTGGTCCTCTTACCAAATACCGGCCATATCGATATCATGCCATGGATATTGGATTTATGCAGTTCATTAACCAGTTTAACGGGATCCGGATAGCGGGCCGGGTTCATTACGTGGCTTCCGATGGGCAGGGGATCCCAATAATACCAGTCCTGCACAATAACATCTACGGGAATATGATTGTTACGGTAACCCTCTTTAACCGAAAGTATTTCCGACTGACTCATATATCTGTCCTGCGACTGGAACAAACCGAATGCCCATTTGGGAAACATCGGTGCCTTACCGGTGGCCGTACGATAGAGGTTAATAATCTGATCGAATCCGGGACCGTAAAAAAAATAGTAGTCGACCAAACGGCCACTTTCGGAAACATATTTGAATTTGGTGTTATCTGCTTCCGCGCCATAAAAACCGGATGCCGAATAGTTATCCCACATTAGACCATAACCGCGGGTAGACAATAATACCGGTATGGCACCTGTCAGATATTTAACGGCCATATCCTGGTTTCTGCCTTTGTAATTTATAGAACCACTATCGATGGGATGACAACCCAGACCAAACAGCGCCTCGTCTTTTGGCGAATTAAACTGCGTACTGACAGTCCATGTATGTATTCCCGCAATAGTTGCCGGTGTTATGCTTTTATCATCTTCTGAGGTAATCGCATTCCCTTTAAGGTCATCATAGCTAATGTTGTTGCTGGATTTATTAATTGATATTTTCAATTTTTCCGTTGTAATAATGATGGCATTTTGATCTTCCTTAATATCAAAAACACAAGGGTCCCATGTATTGATGACCACGAGTGAAGGTCGCGGATCCGGATCATCAGAGAGGGTATACTTTACTTCAATAACATCCCCGCTGTGAATGAACAGTTTCATTGTTCCTTTGTCCAGTGTAAATAATACAGCACCCTGTTCCCGCGTGTAAGACAATACCGAAGCCGTAGTCGTAAGGGTATTCAATAACAAAAAAACAGCTAATACCCCGAATGGGATACATTTTACTACTCGTTTATTGGAGAACATGGTAGGAGTTTATTGATTTGACGATTTTATTTTTTAAGAATTAAAAAATTAACCTGCGGCACATAAAAAGGGGAATGTAGAAACAATCCCCGTTGCTAAACCTTTGCTAATACCAAATTTTCAAAGTTTACCCACCCTACCAAAATTTAACGTACAGGGCAGATAACAATAATAAAATGACGACGATCAGTGCAATAATTCCGGGGCTTAACTTAAACATGGATTTATCGAGAAGAAAAGCTTTTGCGTTTATTTTAGGTCCGGCGAAACTGACCCCGACCATAACCAGTATGGTGAAAAAGAAGGAAAGTCCCATGGCGATCAGAAAGGGTATTTCATAACCCCCCTTTTCCATTGGGATAAGCCGTCCACAAAAATGTATTATTTCCAAACCAGGCCGGTGCCCTTTCGTTGAAAAAAATACAAAGTGTTAATCCGGTGATCACCCCAACCACTGCCGCTGCGCCCGTTGTTCTTTTCCAGAACATGCCCAACAGGAACATGGCAAACACACCGGGACTGATAAATCCGGTATATTTTTGAATATAGGTAAATCCGCCGGCGCTGCTGATACCTAAAACATCCTTCCAGGTAAACAGAATGGCGATGATGAGCGCAATCAGCGCCACAATCCGGCCCATCCTTACCATTTTTTTTTCGGAAGACTCTTTATTGATATATTTTTTATAAATGTCGAGCGTGTAAATCGTCGAAATACTATTTATTTTTCCCGCAAGAGAGGCTACGATGGCCGCAGTGAGTGCCGCGATCGAAAGACCTTTAAGTCCTGCCGGCAGAAAGCCAAGTACTGAAGAATAGGCTTCATCCATTTTTGCGAGAGGTGCCAGATGGCCCTGTTTCACCAGGACATAGGCGGTGATGCCGGGTAACATTACAATCAAAGGCATGATCAGTTTTAATATGGCGGCAAACAGTAATCCCGTGCGCGCAGTATTCAGATCCGCGCCCAGTGCCCTTTGGGTGATGTACTGGTTGCACCCCCAATAATTGAGGTTTACGATCCACTGACCAGCCGCATACATTAAAATGCCGGGCAAAATCAGGTATTTATCAATTTCAAGTTGTGAGGAAGCTGCAGTCGGTTTGGGAAAGATCATTTTAAAATGATCCGGAGCCTGTTGTACAAGTATGGAAAACCCCTGAACGGCACCATGACCCCCACTCACTTTATCAAGTGCCATGTACGACGTGGCGAGTCCGCCCAGGATCAGTACGGTAACCTGAATGACATCCGTAAATCCGATGACTTTCATTCCCCCAAGCGTAATAAAAATGGAAAAAACAGCCAGCGCAATCATCACGATGTGGAGATAGTCTATCCCGGTTCCCCTGGGCAGCAGGCCGCTGATCGCCACTGCACCCAGATAAAGAATGGATGTCAGATTGACGAAAATATAAATACACAGCCATAAGATCGCCATAATCATCGCTACCGTTTCATTGTACCGGGTTTTCAAGAACTGGGGCATCGTATAAATCCTGTTCTTCAGATATATGGGCATAAACCAGACGGCGATGATGATGAGCGCAAGCGCAGCAATCCATTCGTAGGCCGAAACGGCGATGCCAACAAAAAAACCATTTCCGCTCATGCCGATAAACTGTTCGGCCGATATATTGGATGCGATCAGGCTGGCGCCGATAGCCCACCAGGTAAGCGATCCCTCGGCTAAAAAAAATCCTTTGGAATCATGCTCACGGCTTTTACGACGGTGAAAGATCCAATAACCATAAGATCCGACGAGAATGAGATATAGAACAAAAATCAGGTAATCTGAAAACACTAATTGACTATTCATATGGTTGCTGCTGGGTTAAATTTATTTTAAAATCAGGAATTCAATTTGTAGTACAGGTCGTTCCACTTCAATTCATTTTTGAATGAAATGATCTCCGTGTTTTTTCCAATGACTGCGAATTCCAGACCGGCCATCTCTGCGAAATCCGACAAACAGCCGATACTCAGATTCTGACTATAACAGGTATGGTGGGCACCCCCGGCCAGTATCCAGGCCGTACAGGCTGTTTGCATATCCGGACAGGGCTTCCACAATACACGGGCGACGGGTAGTTTGGGAAGAGGCTGCGGCGGCAGAACGGCGTCCACTGTGTTCACCAGCATCCGGAAACGGTTCCCCAGATCGATGATCGTGGCATTCAGCGCTGGTCCCGCGCTGCCTGTAAAAACCAGACGTACGGGATCTCCTTTTCCTCCAATTCCAAGCGGGTGAATTTCGCAGGAAGGCTTTTCAGTGGAAATCGACGGACAAATTTCCAGCATATGTGCACCGAGCACCATTTCATTTCCCTTTTCGAAATGGTAGGTGTAATCTTCCATAAAAGAATTTCCACCCGGCAAACCGGTTGACATCGTTTTCATCGCCCTTACCAGCGCGGATGTTTTCCAGTCACCCTCACCGGCAAATCCAAATCCCGCATACATCAGTCTCTGGGCCGCAATACCGGGCAATTGATTCAGGCCGTGCAAATCTTCGAATGTGTCGGTGAACCCCTTAAAATTCCGTTCCGTGAGGAATTTTTTTAAACCTGCCTCTATCCGGGCCGCATCAGACAGTGAACGATAGGCTGTACCACCCTTCCTGAGTTCAGGAGTGATCGTATATTCCTGTTCGTAGGATTCAAGAAGAGAACTGATTTCAGAATCGGAAACAGACCGGATGGATTCCACCAGGTCCCCGACGCCATGGGTATTGACCGAGTATCCGAATTTTAACTGCGCCTCCACTTTGTCTCCTTCCGTAACCGCAACTTCACGCATATTGTCGCCAAAGCGGACAAAGCGCGCGCCCTGCCAGTCGTTCCAGCCAGCAGCCGCCCTTGTCCACCAGCCAATCTGCTCAATCACGCCGGAGTCCTTCCAGTGACCCGTAACCACTTTACGATTCAGATGCATACGCGTCATCATAAAACCCATTTCACGGTCACCATGTGCGGATTGATTCAGATTCATAAAATCCATATCAATGGCAGACCAGGGTATATCCCTGTTAAACTGGGTATGCAGGTGTAACAAAGGTTTCTTCAGGATTTTGAAACCGTTAATCCACATTTTAGCGGGTGAAAAAGTGTGCATCCAGATGATCACACCAATACAATTTCTGTGATGATTGGCTTCTGAACAGGCCGAGAATATTTCTTCTGCTGTGGTGACGATCGTCTTACACTTAACGGTTACCGGTATCCGCGAATCTTCACCCAGTGAACGGCCGATGACATCTGCATGTTCCTGAACGATTTTTAAAGTTTCTGTTCCGTATAAGTGCTGGCTTCCGGTAATAAACCAAATCTCCCACTGTTTAAGATTTTCCATGTGTTTTTTTATTGACCGTAATAAGAGTCCGGTCCATGTTTTCTTTCAAAATGTTTTTTTATAAGCGCCGGTTTCAGTGTGGCCACCTGGCTATGGATTTGTTCGGTCAGTGCGGCCATTTGTGCAATGAATTCAAGGGCGGCGCTGTTGTGAATGGCTTTGGCAGCATTTTTTCCCCAGACAAAAGGAGCATGGTTTCCCAGTAATATCATCTCCAGTTCCTCATAAGAAATATTTTTTTCTTTCAGGTAATTGATGATTTGAAAACCCGTCTCGTATTCATAGTCACCGGCGATCATATGATCTGCCATGGGCGGTGCACAGGGTATAGGTCCTGTATAGTGATCAGCGTGTGTTGTACCATAGATCGGTATATCCCGCTGAGCCTGCGCCCAGGCTGTCGCATAGGTGGAATGCGTATGCACCACGGATCCGATATTTGGCCAGTTTTTATACAATACAGCGTGGGTTTTTGTATCTGACGAAGGCTTCAAATTGCCCTGCACAATCCTGCCGTCAAAATCAACCACAACCATTTTCCGGGGTTCCAGGTCGTCATAAGGAACTCCGCTGGGTTTGATGGCGAAGACACCCTCTGCACGGTCAGCGACACTGACGTTGCCGAAATTTAAAATGACGAGTTTCAGTAAGGGCAACTGACTATTTGCATAGCAGGCTTCTTCCATTATCTGGTTGTATTTACTCATTGGAGATTCGTATGACTTTCTAAAAAATGTCCAAATATCTTGTAGGAAGAATATCTTTTTTCGTTCAGTTCCCGTTTGGATGAATCGGGGAAATAGGTTTTTTCAAAACCGGGACCCATGATATTCATAGCTGACGAAATGTTTTTATGCACACCCGATGCCACCGAGGCAAACATGGCAGCACCCAGGGCGCATGTCTGTTCGGACCGGTGAATACGGATAGGCATGTCCGTTATATCTGCCAGCAACTGCATAATGAAAGCCGATTTTTTTGCGACTCCGCCCAACCCTATTAATCCCTGAATGGGAATTCCTTCGGATACAAAACGGTCTATAATGGCTTTTGCACCAAAACAGGTTGACTCGGCCACGGCGTAAAATAAGCGGGGAGCATCGCTGGCGAGATTTATTCCCCTTATCGCCCCTTTCAATTCCTGGTTGGCGTCCGGCGTCCGTCTACCGTTAAACCAGTCTACCGCGAGTTCGGAATCTTCTTTCATATTGATTTTCGCCGCCTCCCGGCTTAATGCGGGGAGTATCTCATCGAATGAATCATTTAGGGAATTTTGCCGCTGTGGCCAGCTCAGGAGATTTTTAAACCATGCATAGGCATCACCGAAAGCAGACTGACCGGCTTCCATACCGATCATTCCCGGTATTACGGAACCGTTCACCTGTCCGCAAATCCCTTTCACCAGCTTCCCTTTCATATCGCCGGCTGGCGCAACAAGCATATCACAGGTGGAAGTGCCCATCACTTTACTTAAAAAATAGGGTTCAATCTGACCGCCTACGGCTCCCATATGCGCATCAAATGCGCCGGTGGCCACAACGACATCTGTCGATAATCCGAGTTTTGATGCCCATTCCGGCGAGAGGTAACCGGCTGGCTGGTCTGCCGTAAAAACTCCCGCAGGCATCCCGGACGCATATCCTTTTAACAGAGGATCCAGTGAGCTAAAGAAACTATCCGGAGGATACCCCTGGAAATCTTCCGACCACAATGCTTTATGGCCTGCACTGCACACCCCTCGTTTTATTTTACCGGCGTCCGTTCCTCCCGTAAGTACGAACGGTATCCAGTCACAGTGTTCCACCCAGGTATAACAGGCATTTCGAACAGACTCATCGGTTCTCAGTATATGTAATAATTTGGCCCAAAACCATTCTGAAGAATAAATGCCTCCGACATATTGGAGATAATTGACGGGAAATCCTGCGGCATGCCGGTTAATTTCTGTGGCTTCCTGTATGGAAGTATGATCCTTCCACAATACAAACATGGCATTTGGATTTTCAGCGAACTCCGGAAGAAGGGCCAGGGGCGTGCCGTAGCGGTCCACAGCGACCGGCGTAGAGCCCGTTGTATCTATTCCGATCCCACGGATATTTTTCCGGACTTCTCCGGAAACCTGTGCCAGACACTGTTTTATTCCGGCCCCAAGACCTTCCAGATAATCTAGCGGATGTTGCCTGAACTGGTTTTTCGAAGCATGACAAAATGAACCTTCTTTCCATCGCGGATAAGCAAACAAAGAAGAAGCCGTCTCTTCGCCCGTGAGGGCATTCACCAGAATACAACGAACTGAATCGGTTCCAAAATCTATACCTAATACCTGGGGATCGGTCTGCATATGGAAGGTCCTCGTAATTAATGTCAAATTAACATTTATTACGGTTCTTCCAAAAAATTAAAATTTACAGTGCTTCCGATTTTCCCGTTCCCTTCTTCAGAGAAGATTTACGTATAATCAGTTCTGAATTGACTACGATGGAATCGATCTTTTGTATCTGGCTTTCTCCTCTGAGATGATTGACCAGCATTCTTGCCGCTATTTCTCCCATTTCCTTACCTGTGTAGTTTATTGTTGTCAGTGCCGGCTCCACGAGCTGTCCGATAGCATCATTATTAAATCCAACGATGGCAATATCGTCCGGTATAACGATGTTGTTTTCCTTCAGCGTCCGCATACAGACAGCCGCAACAAAATCGTTGGTAATAAATGCTCCGTCAGGCAGGGGGCTCATGGTCATTATCTGCTGCGCAGAAGCAATTCCTGCTTTTTCACTTAAATCATTAATAATAAGAAGCTTTTCGTCGAACTCTATTCCGCCATCAAACAGCGCATCCTTGTACCCCCTGAATCTTTCCATGTAAACGTTTCGGGTGAGGCTGGAGGTGACGTGCACAATTTTTTTACATCCCTGTTCAATAAGATGTTGTGTAGCCTTATAACCCGATTTGTAGTTGTCTATCACTACGACGGCGTTGTAGTCCGTTTTTTCCACGCGGTCGAATAAAACAATGGGAACTCCCTTTTCGGCAAAAGGGCGAAAGTGATCCAGATTTTTTGTATCGAGGGAAAGGGAGGCAATTAATCCATCTACCCTTTTGTGAAAGAGGTTATTTGCGTTGGCTGCTTCCTTTTTATAACTTTCAGAAGAATGAGCAATGATCAGGTCATATCCCGCATTTGTAGTGACCATTTCAACACCAGGGTGTGGGATAATAGAAATAATCGAAATGCCGGGTTACGAAGGACTCGTCCGCACTTCGGGGCAGATATTCTAATACCGGTTTCATTGCCCAATATTAAGTCATTCCGGTACATATAGCGTCAGGATGTTAGAAAAGTATCGGTTTTGGACAGCCAGCAGGTAGCCTGCCGGAAACCTGTTTGGTATTTTCGTATCATTAAATCAAAAACTATGTCAGATAAACGATTGTCGAAAGAACAAATTCAACACTATCACGATAAGGGATATGTAATTGTCAAAAAATTTTGCAGTTCTCAGGAAATTCAAAAACTGTATGGCACGGCACTGAATGATCAGGCCATGCAAAAAAATGCGCTTGACCTCAATGATCAGTCGGGCAAAAAAACGAAACTTTCTCTCTGGTTTACGCCCGGCAACGATGTGTTTGGTTATCTCACGCGCAGTGAAAAGATGGTGCATGCTGTGCAGCAATTGCTGGGTGGCCACTCGAAGGTCTGTCATTTTCATTCCAAGCTGATGCAGAAAGAGCCCAGGGTGGGCGGTGCCTGGGAGTGGCATCAGGACTACGGCTACTGGTACAAGAATCAGTTCATGTTTCCCGATCAGCTGATTAGTGTGATGATTGCACTGACTCCTGCGAATAAGGCCAACGGTTGCCTGCAGGTCATTTCGGACTCCCATAAAATGGGCCGCGTGAATCACGGCTTCTCCGGTGAACAGGTGGGCGCCGATATGGAAATGGTAAATAATGCACTGAATACAATGGATCTGGTATATGCCGAGCTGGAGGCAGGCGACGCCCTGTTCTTCCACAGTAATATACTTCACCGGTCAGAAGCTAATCTTTCAGACTATCCACGCTGGTCCATCATCTCCTGCTATTCTTTGCAGTCAAACCTGGCGTATAACGAAACGTCCACTTCCTGGAAAACGCCGGTCAATACAGTTCCTGACGAAGCCATTCTCGAAAGGAAACCGGAATCTTTTTCTGAAGCCGATTTCCTGAAAAAAGAAAATGATCCCGCATTAAAAGAAACGGGATGGGAACAGGAAGTGAATAAAGTTATATGAACGACCATACTTATGATGCCATCGTAATCGGCTCAGGTATATCCGGTGGGTGGGCAGCCAAAGAATTATGCGAAAAAGGGATGAAGACCCTGGTGCTGGAACGTGGAAGAAATATAGAACATATCGAAGACTATACGACAGCTATGACGCCACCCTGGGGTTTTGAACACCGCGACGAGCTTTCGCTAAAAATCCGGGACGAGAATCCGATTGCTTCCCGCTGTTATGCTTTCAATGAGGCCACAGAGCATTTTTTTGTAAAGGATAAAGAACATCCTTATATACAGACCAAACCTTTCGACTGGATAAGAGGTTACCAGGTAGGCGGCAAATCGCTGCTCTGGGGTCGATGGACCCAGCGCTGGAGCGAGATGGATTTTGAAGCCAACGCCAAAGAAGGTATTGCGATTGACTGGCCGATTCGATATAAGGACATAGCGCCATGGTATAGTTATGTCGAAAAATTTGCAGGAATCAGTGGTAACCGGGACGGACTACCCCAGGTGCCCGATGGCGAATTCCTGCCGCCCATGGAAATGAATATCCTCGAGAAACATGTTAAACAAAGTATTGAGTCCAATTTTCCGGACAGACATTTGATCATTTCGCGCACCGCCAACCTCACCCGGGGAATCAACGGCCGTGGCCCCTGTCAGTACCGGGATCTCTGTTTCCGGGGTTGCCCGTTCGGAGGGTATTTCAGCAGCAACTCCGCTACGTTGCCTGCGGCTGTCGCTACCGGTAATCTGACGCTACGTCCTTTTTCTGTTGTGCACTCCCTTATATATGACGAAAAGAAACAGAAAGTGACCGGAGTTCGAATAATCGACACGAACACCCTTGAAGCCACAGAGTATTTTGCCAAAATTATCTTTGTGAATGCAGGAACTTTAAACTCTACATTGATATTGCTCCATTCCACTTCTTCGCGTTTTCCCAGTGGGATGGGTAATGAATGTGGGGCGCTCGGAAAGTATTTAATGGATCACAATTACAGGGGAAGGATACATGGCGAATATAAGGGCTTTGATGACCAATACTATTTCGGCCGCCGCCCAACCGGCGTATATATTCCGCGATTCCGGAATCTCAACGGAAAAAAAGAAAAGGACTTTATACGGGGTTATGCGTTTGCCTGCGGCAGCTTGAGGGAGCGTGGAGACGATCGTGGAGAAATACATATTGGCAGTGAATTAAAAGATCATCTGAGTATGCCGGACAACTGGTCATTCTCTATGAACGGCATGGGTGAATGCCTGCCTGATATTCGAAATAAGGTAAGCCTGAGTAAGAACCAGAAGGACAAATGGGGCATGCCTCTGCTGGACATCGACTGTAGTTTCAGGGCAAACGAAACAGACATGCTGAAAGACATACTCAGCAGCGGTTCCGAGATGATGGAGAAAGCCGGATTCGTTAATATAAAACAGACAGACACCCAACAGGCGCCCGGGTTAGGCATTCATGAAATGGGTACGGCAAGAATGGGCAGGGAGGCCAAAACATCCGTATTGAACGGGCACAACCAGGTTTGGGGTGCTCCGAATGTTTTTGTTACGGATGGCGCCTGCATGACTTCCGGTGCCTGTCAGAATCCATCACTCACCTATATGGCGCTGACTGCGCGCGCAGTAGACTATGCTGTAAAGGAATGCAAAAAAGGCAATCTGTAATCTATTCAAAGGGTGGATGAAATTAAATAAACATTGAAGGTAAAATATTTCTGTCCGCGCTGGGGTTCGGAACATCTTTCCTGGAAGCAATTCGGCGCCCTGGTTAAACAGACAGGATATGATGGTGTTGAGACCTTTGTTCCTTTTGAAGAAGAGGAAAAGGCGGAATTGAGTATAGCATTGAAAGAAAATGATTTGTTGCTGATTGGGCAATACTACCAGTCTTTTGAAAAAGATTTTGATCAGCATAAAATATCATTTAAAAAACATCTGGAACACCTGGCTGGTCAGGATCCCCTCTTGATTGATTCACAAACCGGCAAAGACTACTTTACGTCTACACAAAACGGGGAACTTTTTGCCATCGCATCTAAAATAACAAAAGAATCCGGCGTACCGGTCGCGCATGAAACCCATCGTAACAAAGCGCTGTTTGCCGCTCATATCACGCGTGAATTATTAAGTCAAAATCCGGATATCCAAATCACGGCAGATTTTTCTCATTGGTGCAACGTATCGGAAAGTCTGCTGGAAGAGCAGCAGGAAGCGGTATCGCTGGCGATCAGTCGCGCTATCCATATCCACGCGCGGGTCGGCAGCAGCCAGTCCGCCCAGGTAAGTGATCCCAGGGCACCTGAATGGAAAAATGAATTGGACATGCATTTGTTCTGGTGGAAGGAAATCTTCCGCAGTCGTCAACATGCGGGCGCAGAAGTTCTTACCATAACGCCCGAATTTGGTCCCGCTCCCTATATGCCTTCCCTCCCATTTACAAGGCAGCCTCTCGCCAGTCAGTGGGAGATTAATTTGTTCATGCTGAATCTTTTAAAAGAACATGTGGCCTAGATTCTATTTTTTTATCGTTGTTTCGCGTAACACTTCATTAATTTTGGATCTGTTCATTTTTTACTGTTCCGGAATTCGATGGAAGTAACATGGGGCAAAAAAACGACAAAGGCGAAATCATCTATTCTTCAGTCAACAATCAGTTTGTTGAATCTCATCTGTGGAGTTTTGACGGGCAGGGTACCGGTAAAAATAAAGTCATTAAATCGCCGCATTTTCATGAGGACTACCAGTTGGGTTTTACGATTCATGGCGGAATGAAAAATATCTTCCGGAATACCGAGGTTTGTATTCCGGAAAAAACATTTTACCTCATCCCTCCGGGATTCGTTCATAAAGAATCATTCGCCGATAAAAGCAGCCTGGAATTCAGTTTCGTTTTTCTTTCGCAATCCATGATCTCCAGGGTACTGGAAGAATGTAACCGGGTAAATAACGGTGGCTGGTGCAGTGTTGATCTTATTTTCCCCAATCCTGCACAGAATAAACTACTGGGTCAATATTATCTGGCATTTTTTGCCAGTTTGAGATCAGCAGCGACTGAACTGCAAACAGAAAGTCATCTGATTGAACTGATCAACCAGATTGTCGTTCATTCGGCAGGACGAATATCATCGGTACCAGATCATGCTGACCCCAGAGCAGTGAGTGCAGTCAGGGATTTCCTTCGTCATCATTATCAGCGTAAAGTGACACTGGACGAATTATCCGGTCTGGCCTTTATGAGTAAATATCATTTGCTGCGAACTTTCCGGAAGGAAGTGGGTATGTCCATCCATCAATACCAGATGCAACTAAAAATTGCACAAGCCCGGAACTGGTTAAAAGCGGGAAAACCGATCTCTGATATTTCTTTCGATCTCGGCTTCAATGATCCTTCTCATTTCACCAGCAGTTTCAGGCGACATACCGCCCAGTTACCTAAAAACTTCAAATAGAGCAATATTTTCCTATTTTGATATTTCTGCCGGTGTTTACTTTGACCAAAACTAATTCACCGCATGAAAAATCAAATGGCTGCAGGATCCGCAGAAAATCATCCAAACGTTATACTGATAAAAAATTACCAGGCCGCGATGGCGCGGCAGGACTTCGAGGCAGGTCGAAAATATTTTGACCCGAACGTTGTGTATATCGTTCCTGGTGACAATGCACTTTCAGGAAAGTTTACGGGCCCCGACGCGGTAATGGGGTATTTCGGAAAGCTCATGGCGCTTACGCAGGGTACCTATAAAATAACCGCCCAACGCTGGCTGGTGAATGATACGAAAGTGGCATTGGTCACCGAAAATTACGCAGAGATCGGTGAAAAAAGTCATGCCTGGGGCGAAGTGATAGTTTTCGAAATCATTGATCACCATAAGCATTTTATCGAAATGTTCCAGGATGATCAGGAAGCGCTTGACGCATTTTATGGAAAATAAAAAAAGAACAGGATGACGAAAGATATTCTGCCTGGGGCCATGCCCTTTACCAACACTTCGTATGATGCGCCGGCTTACTGGTCTGCAGGCATACTGTGGATCGTCAATGCTACGGTTCATGAAACGGACGGCCACTTTTCGCTTATCGACGAACTCATTCCCAGAGGGCCGTCGGCGCCACCGCATATCCATCCGCTTGCTGATGAAGGGTTCTATATCATCCATGGCGAAGCCACTTTCCTGGTGGCGGGGCAAACCATCCGCGCTAAAAGTGGTACATTTCTTTCTGTACCGAAGGGGACAATCCATTCCTTTGGTATTGAATCCGAAAGTTGCCGATTGCTAAACTGGTATACACCCGGCGGTTTTGAACAGGTCATTATCGCCATGAGTTCTGAGGCAAAAAAAAGAACTTTACCTCCAGGCGACCTGCTAAAAGTGGATGTGATGAGCGGACCCCCACCGGAACTCGAAGCCATTGTAAAACAATATCCGGCTGCAGCAACAGTGTATATAGGTTAAACGTTACTGATTGAAGGGATAAATGAACTCATTTTATGCTTTACCGCTTTTTTCGCAATGGCTTATCGCCATTGTACTTGCATTGGTTGGATTTTATCCCGCGATTCTCCTTATTGAGTTAGGCTATGGGCATACGCCCTATTATCTTTTATTTTTCTTTTTTGTTCCGATAGCGCAGTTCTGTGTTACTCCTTTGTTCCGGTTAGCTGGTATTTATACCTACTATTCTCCCATGCTGTTAGGGTATATGGCCAACGATAAAAAAATTGACTTACACAGTGGAACCAGTTTTGACTACCTGCTGGTGATGCCGGGAACAGGAAAAGGAATTCAAACCAGGGACCATTTATTATCATTTTATCTTCAGGGTTTACTATTCATAATTGAAAAGATTGAGACAAATAGTATTTCAGAAAATGTACAGATAACTGCCGTCTCTTACTTTTTTAACAACAGAACGATTTCCAGATTTGGGTTTTCTGTGCGGCAGCCACCCCTTTTTTATCGCCTGAATATATTCATCAACTACATAGATCTGTTCTGGATGTTTTCTATTTCAAAAGGACGCCTGCAGCTTCCGCCTTTAAGGAATATAAAACAGGTGGAAATTCCAGGTTATGAACTGGTAAAATATAAAAGAGTTATCCTCGTTACGTATCAGTATTTACTCGCAAGTGAATAATATTCAATTTAAGTAAAATATATCGAATCCGTTGGAGCAGGACTAAGTCGTGGGTTTTCGGGCTTCTTCCCTGGATCCGAAAATATATCCAAGAATGGCCGTAAGCGTTGGAAGCAATAAATTCAGCAGTATCATCTGACTGATTTGCACTATGAAGTCACGCGAATTTTTTTTCTCTGTTTGAAATATTTGTAAGAGTGCCTGTTGATGCGCAAACGTTGAGCTATCCGACGCAAATGATCTGGAAGTGATATCTATTTTCTCCAGTGAATCCGGTTTGCCGAATCCTATATACAGGATTAAAAAAATGAGATAACCGCTCATTATAGTTAAAATGATCTTGGCCAATACGAATCCAGCTCTGGGCAAAGCTGCGAGAGGAGGTTGGGTAACAAAGGGCTCTGAGGAAAGATCCAATTTTGTCTCTTTCGAATTCATGAGATCAATGCGTATTGGTTCAGCCATAAATAGAGTTTCAAATGAATATTATCTTTCTATGGCTAAACTGACCTTCCGGTTATTTAACCTTTATGTTTTGCAAACTGGGAATCACAATCTTCTGAACATCTCCGCCCTCAGCGTTGGATGTAAGCAATACTCTTCCCTGGCTTGTCTCAGAAGCTACCCATTTTAAGAGGTTCAATGCTTCATTGGTTAACTGGGAAGTCTTATCTATACCTGTAGCAGTTTTTAAAGACTCTATCAAAGAATCATCAACGTTTAATCTTATTTCTGGCATATATTCGGCTTTATTTGGCATAAATATAGGCGTTTTTTGGATATTATGTCCATTTTTTACGGCAATTTTTCCCATATATTTCTTATTTCACTGAAATACAACCCAATACGTTCAAACCTTTAAACCATCAGCTTTATTACGATTGTGTCTTCCTGCCTCATCGAATGTATAGAAATATTGATGTTACTGAAAGGTGGAGACCTACCCTTTTTTCCAGTAGAAATACAGGTGATCCCGCAATAATTCATCACCTGCAGATAAATGATCCCGAAAAAAACCGGGGCCGCTGTACCAGCCCCGGACCCTTAGAATCATGTCAAATTCACAGGTTATAAAATATTCACAACGCCCGTATACTGGCTGTCGGAGATTTTTTTTCGGTCGGCCGACATAAACCCGATATAGGTTTGCACCGGCTTGCCGCTGAAGGTCGGTACATCGAGCGTAAAAGTTCCCGCGTTTCGCGTAGCCACTTTCTGCTTCAGCACCCACCGTTTTGTTTCCGGATTGTAAGCACCTGCCCAGGCCATGTCCGAGATCAGTTCATTTTCACCATCACTGTTGTCAGTCCAGGTAAAAGTTAACTTACCCGCTGCCGCTGACGCAGCTGCCGGTGCATCGGCGTTGAATAGCCCACCCTGGCTCAATAACACTTTCGGATAGTCGATAACGAAGTCCGGAAAAACACCGGTTACCGCATCTTTATTCACGGAAAATGCCATGTTGTGGCCGGACATATCCCCTGCAGCCGGTTTCTTATACGTCAGATTCAGCAGGGTCCTGATTGGTTTCAGGAATGCGATGATCAGCGCAAATCTGGCCTGCTGCTGCAATTGCAGTTCCGTTGCAGGTGTCGTCCGCTTTTTGGGCGGCCGGCTTTTGATTACCGACTTGCCCTTCCATTTACTGCCTACGGCTGTTCCGAGGATGCCTTTGAAGCCTCCGAGAAAGCCTTTTTCAATTGTTTCCATTTTTTTTCATTTTAAAAATTAATAAATCATACTGTCTGTGTCGGCCAGATCCAGGCGCGCCTCCTGAGGGAACAACGGGTCTATTTACAAGCGCTGACCTGCTGTTTCCGCCGGATCCGTAAATCTGACGGACGGGACAAAGATGCTATCGCCTAAAAAGGAAAATGCAGAGTGGATACAGAGGCTCTGTGAAATATTTTTTTAATCGCTGGGAATCAATGCTTCATAAAAACGGGTTTTAAAAATCAGAGTCTGGCATTTGAAGCAGCCGTCCAGATGTGTTCAACATGAAGAGCAGGTGAAGCCTGCATTTGAAGCCGGCTTGTTGCTGCATTGTTGTAGGATTCTTTTAGAGTTCTTTTAGAGCTGTTGCCGGATTCCCCCTGAATTCTTTTAGAAACCTTTTAGAACTCTTTTAGAACCTGGCCGGAAACTTAAAGGAATCCTTGAGGATTCGGCGGGGATTTCAGACCTCTGGTAGAACCCAGGTAAACTTCTTCCACAGTACATCAGTTTTGGGCTTTAGGCTTTAAGCTTTAGGCTTAAAAAAGCTTTAAGCTTTTAGAAATATTTTTTACAGAGCCTCTGTATCCACTCTGTATTTTTCTTTTTGCGGAACCCCATATTTGTGTTGTCAACCCATTCCGACTCCATAGGGTGGGATTATTTTAAACTTTGAAACTGAGTTATTTTGACAAGCTGGACATCATTCATTTATCGACGAACGATGTAAAAAAGGTTGAATTGAATCAAAGATATCTGAAGGAAATATTTGTCTTTTAAATAGTAGGCTGTTTATAAAAAATCAGCTTTATTTAAATCAGGTTTTGAAAGATCGTTAGCTAGTCCCGCCAAAACAGTTCCATCTTGATTTCGTTGGGTTGCCAGGGGCTTTTCACCCGATACTTCTTATTGTATCTGTCGTAAAGTGATTTGGTGGAGTTCACCGTTACCCTGACTTTGTCCGGACTGGAAATATTGAAACTATCATTTAACGCAGCGGATGCTTTAAATGTTCCTTTCGGGCTGAGATACTCGAGTTCTTTGTTGATATCAAAATCGACCAGTATCTCACTTCCGGTGGCGTTGGTTTTAGATACCGTTATGGTGAAACTGCCTTCATAAGGCAGAGTGAGTTCATTAAAAAACAACAACAGGGAATCATTGAGCACACTGTTCGCGTAGGCTACATATTTGAGGTAAGTGGTAAAAGTCCGGATCTCTGAATGTGCCCTTAAAGGATGTATTTTATGCAGTCTGGTCAACTGCGTAGTATCAAACTGATACCACCGGTCATCTACATTTATTCGGCCCTGAACGGGAAAAATCAACCCGCTTCCGTTCACCCGCTGTTTATTTCTGATCACAAAAACATTTAGCGAATGAAATTCGATGAATTTAATCGGAGCCTGCTTCAGTTTCCAGTCTTTTCTTAAAGCTCCCATATCGTCCGGGTTGTCCAGAACAAACCAGAATCGGGGCAGGGAGTCCGAACCCTGGAAATTTTGTCCGATACAAACTACGGTATAGGAACTGTCGAAGTCAATTCCATTTAAAAACTCTCCCTGCTGCGCATTGGAAGTCAGTCCTGCCAAAATAATTAAAATCGAAATCAGTATTTTCTTCATACTTAAATTTTCCAGTTAATCCCTTTCCCCACCATACTTGTGCTGCAACTCCCGGATCAGTTTGTTTGACTGCGCAAGAAGGGAATCTGCGAGAGTTACATTCGTATGCATAAACCTGGAACGGACCATCTCTACGTATTGATTCAACAATGTTTTATCATGGCTCAACAGAGGCGGATTGCTTCGAATAAAGGAATCTATTTTATTCCGGTCAACGGACGCTTTATCCGCTAAGCCGACATTATTGGCCTGTGCAATATTATTTGCCTGATAGTTGTATCTGAATTCAAAGATCAATGCCCTGCTTTTCCTGACCTCACCATATATACTGCTGAGCGAAGCGTCGGTTGTCTGCATCATCCGGCAAAGGCGGTCGTAAGATGCAGCATCATAGGCAATTGTTTTATCAAAATACCGGAGTGAGCCGGAACTTTTCATCTGCTGAAAAGTGGCATCATTGGGAACGAAGAAACGGTGCGCACCGCCCCAGAGTCCATACCAGTATAGTTTGCCCGTGGGAATCTCGTTCAGATCGGTTGAACCCAGCATCTGAATCAGCGTGTCCACATTACAGGCCGCATAATCGAAATAGGCCCGGTAAGGTTTCAGCTGAGCAGTATCTTCTCCAAGATCTTTGAGCATGGAAGCGGCAAACACTTTGGCCCTTTCGTGTTCCGAAATGGATTCTCTCAGGCTTTCTGCGATAAACCCGAGGGTAACAGCCAGAAAAATCATGATAAATTCTAAAAAATATTCCTTCCATTTTTTCTTCTTATGATGAAGATCCGGATGATGATGTACTTCCATGGGTCGTTTGGCCGGGGTTTGGGTATAGGTGAAAACCTTATTTGCGCCGACAATTTAATGAAGTTTTGCCGACTGGAATTCACGGCCGCAGTGATTGATTTGATCATTCATTCCTCAACCGGTCGATCGGGTTGGACAAAGCCGCTTTAATGGCCTGGAAGCTGATTGTAAACCAGGCGATGAAGATGGCGGTGCATCCGGCAACAGGCAGTATCCACCATTGTATTTGCTGCCGGTAGCTAAACCCTTCCAGCCATTTATTCATCGTCAGCCAGGCAAAGGGAGCGGCGATGAAAATAGCTATGGCTACCCATTTGATAAAATCGAGGGAAAGCATGGCCACGATACCCGAAATACTGGCACCCAGTACTTTTCTGATGCCGATTTCTTTGTTGCGCTGCTCGGCAGCATAAGCGGCCAGCCCGAATAAACCCAGACAGGCAATCAGTATCGCGATACTGCTAAAGGAAATGAAAAGCTGTCCAATACGCTGTTCTGCACGATAGGCTGCTTCAAAATCCGAGTCCATAAAGGAGTAGCTGAAGGACGAATGGGGCGCCAGCGCTTTCCATTTCTTTTCCACCTGCGAAAGAATAGTCGAAATCTGCGTCGTGTTTACTTTTGCCGTAATGGAACCCGCGCCCGTACCGTACACAATCGCCAGGGGTTTGATTTCTTCGCGCAGCGAAGAATAGTTGAAGTCCTTTACGACACCCACAATATGATAGGCCTGGATTCCGTAGCTGTCACGGTAAATGGTTTTATTCAGCGGGTCCTTAAAGCCGAATCGTTTTACAAACGCCTCATTCACGATCATACCCGAGCTGTCGGACGCCATCTGGCTCGAAAAGTTTCTCCCGGAAATCAGTTGAATACCCAGACCGCCGATATAATCTTCGTCCACCGGCCAGAACTCAGAAAGCACATCCTGGCGGATATCAATCGGCAATGCAGGAAACAGTCCCGTTACATTTCTTTCCTCGCCAGTGGGTAAATAATCCGACATCGTTGTATTTGTTACTCCGGGAATCTGTTTTATATTTTCCTTTAGAATACCGGCCTGTGCACCCAGCAGGTTACCGTTTTTTATCACCAGCATCTGCTCACGGCTGAAACCCAGGTTTTTATTCCGGATATAATTCAGCTGATTGAAAATAACCAGGGTACCAATGATCTGGAAGATCGAAATGGAAAATTGAAAAACAACCAGGAAACTTCTCAGTGAACGTCCTTTGAATCCCGCAGAAAATTTACCCTTCAATACCTCAACCGGCTTAAAGGCCGACAGAACAAAAGCGGGGTACAAACCGGCCAGCAGGCCGATGACCAGAACAGAAATCAATAATCCCGGCAGCAGCCAGTACAGGTTATCGGTATTGAAGGAAAGATTTTTTACTGCCAGCTGGTTAAACAGGGGCATGAAGAGGGTAGCCAGTAAAACGGCGATGACCGTAGCGAGCAGCGTGATCAAAACAGACTCCGACAAAAACTGGTACACGAGATATTTACGTGCTGATCCCAGCACTTTACGAACACCCACTTCCCTCGCACGGCTGGCGGAACGGGCGGTGGACAGGTTCATGAAATTCACGCAGGCAATCAGCAGAATAAAAACGGCGATCAGTGAAAAAATATAGATATACTGAATATTTCCCTTCTCCATGAGTTCATCCTGGCTATGGGAACGGAGATGCAGGTCCGTCACGGGTGTAAGTTCATAACGGATAAAATTCCCGTTTTCGTGCATGGATGAGGGGTAGTTGTTATACGCCACCGTCTGCATTTCCTTTTCTATTTTTTTAATATCGGCACCCGGCTTAAGCAACACGTACTGATGTACGCCGCCATATCCCCAGCCACCCTGCTGATATTCCGGAATGGAAGAATAGGAAAGAAAAAAATCGAAATTGAAATGCGATTGCAAAGGCATGTCTTTGATGACCGCCGTGATTTTGTACTGAGTCGAATCGTTGATACTGAGTACCTGACCGACAACCTGCGTGTGACCGAAATATTTTTTTGCGGTGCTTTCTGTTACGACTGCCGTATACGGCTCATCCAGGCAGGGCTTACCGGCTACCACAGGCAGGGTGAAGATGTCGAATAATCCGGACTCGCCATAGACCAGTTTTTTCTCCTGGATATTTGTATTTCCTTTTTTGACGTAAAATTTCTGCGGCGACAGAAACAGGATATTGGTGGGAATGAGCCTGGCGATTTTTTCCACTTCAGGAAAATCCCTTACGGCGCTCATCATGGGTTTTTCCGAACCGGCGTAAGCCGCTTCATGATTGTTCACTTTAGCCACTTCCGTAATCCGAAAAATGCGGCTTGCATTTTTATTATACCGGTCATAGCCCAGTTCGTCGACCACGTACATGACGATGAGCAGGCAGGTCGCGAGACCAACAGCAAGCCCCAATACATTCAATGTGGTAAATCCCTTGTTTTTGAGCAGACTGCGTATCGCCGTTTTGAGGTAGTTTCTGATCATAGCGTTTAACCTTCAATAACATGCCAGAATCTAACCCATTGACAATAAAAATATTAGAATCAGTATGTCCCTTCCCTCCTGCATCGAAAACGAACAGGGGCGTTCGGTTTCAGGGATTAAAAGCAGGTATACAAATGGTGAAAATCAAATGGAACATTTTTCTGCCCGGGTCTTTAAAGGCTACTTTGAGGTATTTGGTTGGGACAGGGCAAATATTTTAAAAGCCTCTTTCGTAATGATTTTGCAATTCTCAGCCAGCTCGGTGAGCGTGCATCCGATCACTTTGAGATTTACGGGCAAATCATTTTTGGTTTCCATGAGATCGATCTGAAGAATACAATCATCCATCCATTCATCCCCGCCTTTCAACTGGTCAAACAGTTCACGGGCGAGATCCTCTTTGTCACCAATGTAAAACCTGCCAAAACTTTCAAAGCCCTTTGGGGTTTTGAGATAGATCAATATGTAAAATGCGGTTTCCATCTGTATAAAAAGGCGGGATACCTGATCCCGCCTCTTAAATAAACAAACTCCGGTTTACTGAATTTCAATGGCCCGGGTAACCTTCTGGGCATGCTCTTTTTTAGGAATGCTGAGGTGCAAAATACCATCCTCATATTTGGCAGAAATCCTGCCGGCATCCACAGTTTCGTCGAGATTAAATGTCCTGGTAAACTGTCCTTTTTTAAATTCCTTCCTGAACCATCCTTCGTTTTTGTCTTCTTTGCTTTTCTCTTCGGTATGTTCTGCCGAAATGGTTAAGGTTTCTCCTTCCAGGTTTAAGCGAAAATCCTGTTTCTGAAGACCCGGAGCAGCCAGTTCAAGTTCGTAGGATTTGTCTGTTTCCCGGATATTTACGGGTACATGGGACTGACCCTGGGTTTTACTGATTCCGTTAAAACCCCAGAATTCATCATCGAAAAAACGATTCAGGTTGTTTTGGAAGATCTGATCTACAACAGTTCCAAAAGTTGCCGGCTGACGGCCATTTTCTCTTTTTACAATGTTATTCATGATTTCCTCCTTTTGTTTTTAAGGTGAAAGAATAAAAATGGGTTATCAAGCAGAATGCCAGTTTTTAATGCTGAAATTTTGGCAAATCATGCCGTTTACGAACTCCTCCTGCTGAAATAAATTCATGAAATTTTTTCAGTGTGGGATACTACACCTTGCCGAACCTTCCGGAAGAAGTGACTGGAAATAGCTCAGACTCACTGTCCTGCATTCAGGTACTGCATGCGGTACGCCTGGGGAGGGCATTTTTTTATTTTGCTGAACTGGCGGTAAAAAAAAGGAATACTTTCAAATCCCACGCGATAACAGATTTCGCTCACCTGTTTGTCAGTTTCTATCAGCAGTTTACAGGCGCGGTTGATCCGGTATTCATTTAAGAAGGTAAAAAAGGACTTCATCAGGCTCTTGCTGAAGAACCGGGAAAAATAACCTTCGCTCATATTTACGTGAGCGGCCACTTCAGCCAGGGTGATTTTTTTATGATGGTTATTTCTCACAAATTCATATACCGCATTGATGCGTTCATTGTTCGCATGGTTCAGCTCATAAGAAAAATCGGGCTGGCTCAGCAGATGAATTTCAGATGTGGCGGACAACTCCTTCAGCACCTGCAAAAGGATAATATATTTTTCAAAGGGATCGGCATTGACCAGCTCGTATAATTTCGACTTTAGTTTCAGTGCCACACAGTTATTGAATTTGATACCCTGGTTCGATTTCCCGAAGAGCTCGCTGACTCCGCTGAACTGCTCCTCCGACATCCAGTCCACCAGCTCCTTATTGATATAGATCACCACAGCGCGGGAAGGCTCTTCCTGTCCATGGGTATTGATCCAGCAATGGGGTAGGTTGGCACCCAGCAACACCAGGTCGTTCTCATAAAAATTCTCAATATTGTTTCCGACATACCGGACGCCCTGGCTGTTGGAGATATAAGTCAGCTCGAACTCGGGATGATAGTGCCAGGGAAAATCGAACTCCTGTTTATTTTCCTGCCGGATAACCTTAAATGATCTGGAATCCATCAGCGAAACTGATTTATAAGCAGGTTTCATATTATGTTATTTTGTAGTGCTTACTCAGGTACCATCCCAAGTAATATACAAAATAAGGTAACTCCCTCCTTCAGTGGATACAGATATTATTTGCTTTCATATGAAGACCTCAGCGCGGCCACCTGTGGTAAGAAAATCCGGTCGATCGATTCATCGGTATCCCCCGGACTGCTTTTTGAAAGAAACCAGCATTCGATCTGCTCCGTTTTATCCATCGGCGCAATATTTCCGTAAGGGCCAAGGGATTCCTGTTCCAGAAAATCGCCGTTGAAATAAACTTCATGATTACAACCCCTGTCCGGATATTCCACCAGGGGATCGAAACCGAAACACTTGATGAAACATTCGTTATCTGATGTATAGGCGGACCAGCCCTGTTTGTTCAGCAGGCCTATTTTCTGTTCAGATTTCAAAGAGGGATCCTGCTTCGCAAGAATATAATTATTCCCCCAAACCCATCGCGGATCCTGCATTTGGGTATAACTCCAGAGCGCCATTGAACTAACGGGTAATAAATAGGCATCGCCCTCGCCATAAGGCTCCTGCGGAATAATCGCCATGCCACCCGGCCGCAAAACGGTAATGGCCCAGGCCGAACACTTTACGGGCCAGGGGTTTTGATTGATTAGGCGGTGAAGGACTTTTACTTTGTTGCTGCCGGCCAACAAACTGATTTCGATTTCCTTTATCATACCCGTAGGGATCTCTTTTTTCCCGGTGATCCGGATGGTCCTGTCATGCACTGTATAAGATACCGGGTCATTGTCCGGCGTATAGGTTCCCGGCATCACTTCAGGCGCAAGCCACAGCCGGTGTCCCCCATAAATCCGCCACTGGCTGCCCCCTGTTTTTCCTTTGTCATCCGGAGTAAGATGAAATATATTTTGTCCGCCGATAAAACCAAAATGTAAGATGCGCGGACCGATATCCGTTGCGATAATGAGTTCGACTTCTTCATTGCTCAGGCGGATGCAATGGGGCCATCCCATATATTGAATGTGTTCTTCTATTTTCAATTGTGCATCGTTAACGTTCAAACTGATGTTGAAACCCGGTCAATATTTCTGAACCCGATTCGGTTACCCGTACAAGATGTTCCAGCCTTATGCCATAAGTCTCTTTATATATTGCGGGCTCCAAAGCAATCACCATATCGCGAATAAGCTCGGTTTCATTATAACCTACCACCCTGGGTGATTCATGATAACGGGTTCCCACGCCGTGTCCGCTGTGATGGGGGTAGTCACCCAGATGCAATCTCAATAGTGAATCCAGTTCCGAACAGCGCATGCCGGGCTTTATTTTTTCTATGGTCAGATGCAGGGCTTCGCTCACTCTGTCAAAAGTATGACGCTGCTCTTTGGTGGGATCCCCCACCACCATGGTATTACAGGAGTCACCCCAGTAACCATTCAGACAGGGCGTAAAATCACTAAGTATCAGGTCGCCGTTTTGTATGATTTTATTTGTCGGCATACCGCCGCCGGAGGATGTTCCGGCTCCGCTGCTCAGGTCAGCCATCAATGGAACACGGTGACCTGTTTTTAATTCCATATCGCGGTGGGCCAGAGAAAAAAGTTCGAGCTCTGTCATCCCCTCCCGGGCGTATTTCATCACGGACTGCTGGCCGATATCTGCCAGATGCGCTGCCTGCCTGATCTGTTCAATCTCATCCGGATCCTTCACTGCTTTCAGCAACTCTAATTGCGCGCTGATGTCCACCCATTGGACAAAAGGAAACTCCTCCTGAAGGGCTTTGGCTATAACAAAGGGCAATGTCTCCGTTTCGATACCAAAAACAGCTGAGTCCAGTTTATTTTTAAGAATGAACGCGCGGATATTATTAAGGCAGTTTCCGGTTGGATCGGGCGCTTTTTCAAAAGTATAACTCTCATAAAACTGAACGCTAATCGCTGGATCGACAGAGCCGGACTGGCCGGCTTCATTGTCGGCGAGTATCAGCGCGGCATCCTGTCCGGGCGCGACCATCAGCAGCGCCGGCACCAGTTGAAATGGAGAACTGCCATATTCAAAATAAAAAAAATAGCCGCTGAAATATTTCACGGAAGAAGCGGAGTGGATCAGAAACGCATCGGCGTTCACCCGTTTCTGAACGGCATTCAGTTTGTCAATCCGGGAAATCATTTTTTCCATGCCCTGTTCTTTTATCTGGCGATACCGTATTTTTTTATGACTTCGGGATTCAGCTCAATGCCCAGTCCCGGGGTCTGAGGCACATCCACATAACCGTCTTTTTGTTTGAATGGATGGAGCAACAGTTCTTTTCGTATAGCCGACTCCGTTACAGAAAATTCCAGAAAAGGCGCATGCGGAATGGACGCAATCATATGAATGGAAGCCGCTACCAGCACGCCGGTTTTAAAAGCATGCGGCACGCATAAAATATTATTGTCCGCACACATCGTGGCAATTTTTTTGGCCTCGGTCAATCCGCCGCAGCGCGACATGTCCGGCTGGATCACGTCCACATGTGTTTCATTGATGAGTCGCGCGAAAGCCAGTCTTCCGCTCTCCTCCTCTCCTGTTGCGATGCGCATGGTCGTGGATTCGGTGAGCTTTCTGTAACCGGTATAGTCTTCTGCAGGCAGTGGTTCCTCGAGCCAGTAAATATTTAACTGTTCCAGTGCCTTGGCTACATACATGGCAGATTTCAAACGATATCGCTTACCGATATCAATCATGATTTCCACATGATCACCCGCTGCCTGTCGCGCGGTTTTGATCATCTCAATATCAAAATGAACATCATATCCCAGAGGACCCCAGCCAAATTTTATCGCTGTGAATCCCTGAGCCGTATAAGACTCCACCATTTTCTTTACGCTGTCTTTATCATCCGGCATCAGTGCGCTGGCGTAGGCCCTGACTTTATCCGTATACGTTCCGCCCAGTAATTTATGAACGGGTTTTCCGACGGCCTTTCCCATAATATCCCAGATGGCCATATCAATTCCACTCATCACGTGCATCACGGGGCCGCTTCTTCCATAATAATAAGTTTTAGCCCACATGTCGTTCCAGATCTGTTCGTAGTCAAACGGATCGGAACCCACCACCACTTCGCGCAGACCGTAACAGGTTCCGTGCGACATATAGGCGTCGACGATAGCCATTCCCACACCCGGCGCGGTATCCACTTCACCATAACCGGTAATGCCTTCATCTGTTTCCACCACAATAATCAGGTCATCCTGCGTGCCGTCGGCAGCGCTGGATATTTCCGGAAGTTTTAAAGCGATCGCTTTTACATTGGTTATTTTCAATTTGACAGGGGTTTGTTTTTATTAAAGAATGACAGCAGCGGAACTTCATAAATGGTTACCATCAGTGTGCTGAGTAAAATCAGGATACCTCCGAAAAACATCAGGAAAGTAATTTTTTCGTTCAATAACAGAATACCCATCAGGGCGATAAAGAAGGGCAGCAGATAAGTGCCCAGGATGGCCTGCGTCACATCCATATTTTTTAATACGTAGAAAAAAAGCAGCATCGAGATTCCATATACAATCAGGCTGAGTTCCAGTATTCCGAAGAGGGCCGTTTTACCACTATGAATAAACTGCGTATAATGAAAAGGTTCAACCCAGATAAGCAATGGAATGCTGGCGATACTTCCGATAATGGAACCATATACCAGAATTTCCACTTCCGTAAATTTCTTATCCACCAGCAACTTGCAGTAGGTATTATAAAAGCCGCAGCAGACACAGGCAAATAAAAAGATCAGGTTACCCTTCAGGTAACTGCCCTGTTTAAAATTCGCACCCGAAATATCCGAAAGGGAAGTCAGCACCACGCCGCCGATGGCCAGAACAAAACTCAGGATTCGGATGATATTCAGTTTTTCTTTCAACAGGATGGAAGCAAAAATGGCCACAATAACCGGTATCGTCAGCGTGATGATGCCGGCGTTGGCTGCCAGGGTCATCTGTGACCCCAGCGTGTACAGATACTGCATCAGGAAAACACCGATCAGCCCCGGCAGCATAAAATATTTCAGGTCGCGCCAGCGCCATTTCATGGAGACACCGCGTTTTTTATTTTCCATCCATAATACGGGCAGAAAAATAAGCGTGCTAAGAATCATTGGAATAAACGCAATGGTAATCGGTCCGTAGGCATCACCGATCAGCCGGATCACGGGCACCTGGGTGGCCCACATAAAATTGACGATGATCACCAGCGACCAGTCAACCATCTTCCTGTACTTTATGGTACTCACAGCGATTTATATTTATTATACACTTCCCTCAGGCTGCTGCCATTCTGTAACTCCCGCCGGGAATGACTTTCATTCTCTACTTTTTCCTTGGCACGGTGAAACACGTCCTGTTCAATATCTTTGGGAACCACCACCACACCGTCAAAATCCGCGAAGATCAGGTCCCCGGGATTCACCGTCACTCCCCCGCACTGAATGGGCACGTCATAACCAATCACCATACCGCGGCCCTTTGAATCGAGCGGCCGGATGCCGGCATAAAAAACCGGGAAATTCATTTCAATGATCTTGACACAATCCCTCACCTGGCTGTCGCAAATACATCCGGCAACCCCTTTATTTTTCGAAATAGTCGACATGAGTTCGCCCCAAGGTGCATTGGTTCCGTTATAGTCTGTTGAATGTACCACCACATCGCCGGCTTTCAATGAATCCATGGCTTCAATTTCCAGACCATAGGGATCATCTTCTTCGATGGTCTGGGTTTCGATCCAGTGAAAAGGCCGGGCCCTGCCTACAAAACCACAATGATTGATATCCATCAAAAGAGGCCGAAGCCGCTGATGCATGGCCTGGTTCCGGTGTCCGGTTTCATCCAGAATATCGCATACCGCTGCCACATACAGATGCTTATGAATAAAATCGAACAATTCCCTGTCGTCCTTGAAATGGGTCATCTGATTCGGTTTGATATAATTATTCGCGATCGCCGCTGGTCAATGTAAAAACGGCAAACGGTGGAATGGTTACGGTGAAAGACTGTTGTTTGAGATTCACGTCGCCGTCCCGGTAAAAATGATGGGACTCGTTAGTGTAATAGTATTTCAGTATTTTTTTCCCGGAAATATTTTTCAGCAGTCCTTCTATTTTCTGTTCTTTGTCGCTGTCATTTTTTCCGGTAATCACAATATCTCCGCCCGCGGGGTCATAGTATGCAGAAAGACTGAGTTTCGGAAGCGTTGTTGAGATATCGATTCGTTTACATCCGGGTTTCACAAATCTGAACAGCTGCTTAAACGTATAGTAGTGCGCCCTCGGCGTATACACATCGGGATGCAGGGTGTCGCTGATTCCATATATACCCCACATACTCCAGGTGAGTGTTCTGGCGGGGTGGTGATAACGGCTGTCATATCCTTCCCAAATCTGCAAACCGTTAGCGCCGGCATTCAGATGCTGAAGAATATATTTATAAGCGGGACCGGCATAATAGTTAAAATCGTAGCTCTTGTTATACGTTCCTCCGTCGCATCCAATGCAACTGGCATTGGCTTCTGTCATGATCGCCTCCCTGTCGGGATAAGGAGAATGTTTAATGGAGTCGATCAGGTCGCGGATTTTTTTTGTTTCGTCTCCATAATCATGCTGACCGAAACGAATGATCTTCGACATCGCCACGGGACTCGTTACCATGGCGTGATAGCTGGAGGCCCATCCGCCGCAATCATCCGGCCCGATCAGTGTGAGCTCCGTGAGTTTGTCGTTGATCAGATGCTGTGCAATGTCCGTAAACACTTCACCGAGCTGGCCGGGCGTCATCAGGGTGCCTTCATCGCCGCCGCAGGTGGTTTCATTGATGGGAGAAAGCATGATAAAATGAAGGGCAGGAGTTCTTCGCCGCAGGCCGTAGTAAACCATCGAGGACATGGTTTCTGCGTATTCGGATTCTGATCCCGCTTTCAGTTTCGTGATGCCCATCCATACCGGTGCAGCGCCATCGGGACTCAGCGTAATATCCGTGATGCCCCTGCTGTTTAAATATTCGATCGTGTTCCATACGCAGGTAAAACGCGGCGCGCTATATATGGAATCGTAGTAGGTCCAGTTATACACATTGGGATCCGCATTGTCGTTCACCTGCTCCCAGTCGCAGTCGTCGTACATGAGCCGGAAGCTCGTACAGCCCAGGCCGGTAACGAGACTATCGATCACTTTCTTTACAGAATCCGGATTGACGTTCCAGGACTGTGGATTAATATTTACACCCAGACCGTGAATGGTCTGATAAGTGATCGCCGCATTCACCGTCGTATTCTGCGCCTGCGCTGAAAAAACAAGAAGATATAAAACCAACCCATTCAGCATGATGCATTTTCTCATACAGTCTTTTTGATTTTTTTAATTCATTATTTAGGGGGAAGTCCGGAACCAAAACCTCCGTCAACCACGATGGACGCACCAGTAACAAAAGAAGCATCTTCACCGGCCAGGAAAACAGCCACCTTACCCACTTCTTCCGGTTTTCCGATTCGCCAGAGTGAATGCAGTTTGCCTGCCTCCTGACGGGCGAGGGCGGGATTCGCCTGTGCCTGGAAATATCCCTCGGCGAGTCCTGCATCGATATAGCCCGGACAAATGCAATTCACGCGTACACCTTCGTGACCATGATCAATGGCCATCGCTTTCGTGAGACCGATGATGCCGGCCTTGGTAGCGCAATATCCTGCGCAGGTGGGCTCGACAAAAAAACCGTTCACCGACGACATATTCACGATACTTCCTTTTGATTTTTTCAAATGCGGAAGAAAATATTTAGAGCATAAGAAAACGCCTCCAAGATTAACGGCCAGTTGCCGGCTCCATTCTTCGAAGCTGGTATCTTCTGCTGTTTTATTCACCTGAATCGCTGCGTTGTTCACGATGGCATAAACACCGGAAAATGTTTTCAAAGTAAAAGCCACCAGCGCTTCCACAGATTCCGGATCAGAAACATCCGCTCTGAAAGCTACTGCCTTTCCACTCTGACTGCGGATGAGTGCCGCTGTTTCTTCCGCTGCGTGCAGGTTAATATCCGCAATCACCACACTGGCCCCCGCTGCTGAAAAACACAGGGCGGTTGCCCTTCCAATTCCCGAACCGGCTCCAGTAACCACAACCGTTTTGTTTTCGAAATGCATAGGTTTACCGATTTATATTTTTATTGTTTTATGACCCTGTTTTTTAATCAATAGACACGGGGCCTGCCGAAGCCCGGCTGACCACCAGATAATAATCTCCCTGATCTATTCGCTTCAGCAGATAACTTCCTTTCAGTTTCTGATTCATGGCAGGAATCAGCTTTCCGTTCACCCTGACCTTTGACGGTTTGAATGACAGTTTGATATACTCCACGCCGTCCGGTTCCGGAGAAAAATAAGCCAGATGATTTTTCCCGTATTGAACCTCTCTCAAAACATCTTTGGAATACAGGATATGGTCTTCCAGCGGGGGTGCCCATTCCGGCATAACAGCCAGTGCATGGTAGAACATACGCGGCCCTTCACCATAACAATCCGACCACCAGCTCGTGACGCCTTTACTCAGCGGACTTTCGAATGCCATTCCATTCGAATCGCTGCAGTATGTGACCCAGTTCAGCGAACGAAAGGCTTTTTCTTTGTAGACCGGGTCTCCGGAAACAGCATACCATCTGGCACATTCAGCTCCGTAGCGCGCCGTCTGATAATCCATCTTGGGCAGGAAGCCATCCTGCTCACCAACAATATTTGCTCCCCACTGTTGCGGCGGCTCTCCGGGCTGACAGTGAAAAACAAAATTTATTTCCGTCCATTTAATGAGCCCCGGAATATCTTTTTTGTATCCGCTGTCGAATTCCGGATGATCCAGCAGGTACAAAGTAAAATTGCTTGCACTCATATTACTTTTATACGTTTCGCTGTTGACATCCGTATCGGTATGCCCGTCTGTCCAGTATCCTGTTTTCAGAGGAAACTGAAACATAAAATGGGCGACTTTAATCATTGCCGACCGATAAGCTTCTACATGACCCAGTTTTGCGCGAACCAGATGTTCGAGCAGGGAATAACAGCCCATCCAGTTTGCAGCATAGGGGGCAGTAACTCTTCCGTCTTTTGAAACCACGCGGTAGGGCCAGACGGACTGATGAGCATTTCCCACCCGCGCATGGGCAGCCAGCACATCGGCCACATGAATGGCAGCCCGCTTAAAAATTTCATTACCCGTATACAAATACATTTTATAATAAGTAAAACCTATATCACCTGCATGGTCCACCTGTAATTCATCCTGCACAAATTTTTTATTGTCGGTAAAACCCCTGAATACCGTGTCTCCGGCATTTGTTGTGGTGTAGGGAAAATAGGGCCATGCAAAGGAAGAATCGGTTGTACCATGTGCCAGCGTGTAGCTGATCAAGCGGGTAACGATATCCATGGCGCGTTTGTCACCGGTATACTGATAAAACAACCTGGCCGATTCGAACCAGTTTGGAATCTTCTCTCCCACATCATTCATCCAGGTATCCGGAATCATCTGCTGATCCTTATAGGCACAATAGAAATAATACTGGGGATAGTCCGATCGTGGCGCCGGTCCGGGACTGACAGGAATGCCCCTGAAAATAAATTCCCAGCGATCCCGGAGAAACTGGTCATAGGCCCTGGTCCGGGGTCTGATCCAGGAAATGATTTTTGACTGACTATCCAGAACAACCCGGTGAGTCGCAATGGAATCAGGATGTTCCGTATAGCGGTTTCCCCCCGGTTGCGCAGTGCAAAGGCAGGAGATAAAAATTCCGGAAACAGTAAGCATCTTCCTCATCTCGCGTCAATGTGAAAATAAATGGCTCCAAAATTTCCGCTGATATTTTCCCCCTGCGCATCTTTAATGCGAACGGGCAACATATAGCTCCGGGTAGTATCTATTTTTGAGGGATTGAAAAATACGCGTATCGTGTCCAGACGCTGACCTGCCGCAATCGTTCCGGTACTTACCGGAATGGTAAATACAGAATCCGGCATGGCTTCATAAGATTCTCCGTTTGCCGTATTATAAGCCACACGCAGGCCGTCATCCACAGCAACCGTAATGGTCAGGTCTTTCTTCAGCGGATTTGGAGAAGCAATGTTCAGGTCGATATCTGCGCTGTCGTTCGTATCGGCCGGATCAAAGTTTAGCGATGCCGCGTCAAAATTTTCCAGGCCGCCCCCATTGGGTGGAAGTATTTCAATGATCGTTCCCACCGTGCTGAAATCCACCGCAGGGGTATCTTTCAAACAAGAAGATAGCAAAAAAATAAAAAGAATCCCGGTGGCTTGATATATATATTTCATAGTGATTCAATTTTTGATTTAAGGCATCCAGAATATCTGTGAAGTAAACTGATTGATGGTTCCCTGCTTGTCCACATTGGCCTGATTGTAATGGTATTCGCTGGATGGATATAACAGCCGGTAAGGTATATGTGCTGCCGTGGTACCTGGATAAACAGAAACCGGAAGATCCGCAGGAATGCCCAGCCTCCGCCAGTCGCTGTAAGCTTCCAGCGGATCAAAGGCATTCAGCGCCGCCCATTTTTGTGTAATGAGGGTGGTGATCTTATCTCCGGATAAATCAAAATTCGTCAGCGCATTGGCCTGCGAATAATAGGTCTGCGCCGCGTTTTGATAATCGGGCACAGCAAGCAGCCGGAAGGATTCCGTTACCGCTTCTTTAAACAGCGCGGAAGGATCTCCCTGAATAAAACCTCTTTGTGCGGCTTCAGCTTCAATGAACAGACTTTCAAACGCAGGAAGAATATATGCACCCTGCGTGGCATCGGAGAGAAAACCCGTACCGAAACCCGAGATATTATCGCCGCCCTGTCCCACATCACTGCTTCCGAATGCCCGTCCCCTGTAGATATTGGCAGAATTGGGAAGGTAGTATTGTCCTACCCTCGGATCGTTGGTGGACAGATAAAAATTAACGGCATAACTATTTGCCCTGGTGTACAAATACCCTGAACTCGGCGCGCCGTTGGTGGTATATCCCACGGATCGCCATAATGGATTTTGCTGATCTGCCGTGGAATTGGAATACCCTGGATTTACAGTAACGTCATCACCCACGCCAAAAAAATCGCTCAGGGTTAAACCCGAAAGGTTACTCTGAATATATGCCGGCCCACCACTCACCTGGGTTTGATGCATCAGGATTTTCAGTTTGAGGGTATGTGAAAATTTGATCCATTTATCCATGCTGCCCTGAAATACCACGTCGTAGGAGGCCGGATCTTCCACCGTGTTGGGGTCAGCAGCATTGATAATAGTTACGGCAGAATCGAGTTGGACGATCAGGTCTTTGTAGACTGACTGCGCACTGTCGAAACCGGGAAAGCTGTTTTCGGATTGCAAAGCTTCACGATAAGGAATGTTATTGTACAAATCCACGAGCGCCTGGTAGTGATAAGACTCCATGATTTTCGCGATGGCTTTGTAATAGGCCATTTCGGGTGCGGCGGACTGATCAATAATAAACTTATAATTTTCGAGAACGATATAGGCATCGTCCCAATTGGCAGAATAGGTATCGGTGGTCAGATTATAAGAAAGAACGGCCGGTGATTGTTCACCATATGGTGCCCAGTAACCCATCCAGAAATCGGCGAAAGTCTGGTCACCGCCAAATATTAGATTGGCAGACGCTGTCAGCGCCGCGGATAATACATAGTTCGGCGGCACATTGGAAGGCAGATTGGGGTTCGGACTGTTGATATCAAAAGCACTCTTTGAACAGGAGCCGATGCAAAGCATGACTACTGAGAGAACGGATAAACAGAATATTCTTTTTTCTTTTCGCATGATGCCAGGTTTTGGAATTCAATAATCTTTAAAATCTCAACGAAAGGGTAGCACTGATGATGCGTGTTGGCGGAATTTGTCCAACCGTATTTCTGCCCACTGCATTACTCGTATCGTCATTAAATTCCGGGTCGGTCCAGATATTTGTTTTCGGTCTCAGCATGAGCAGATTTCTTCCGGACAAAGTGAAACTGATATCATCGAATACTTTTGCCTTTGCATACCAGGTATGCGGGAAATCATATCTGAGCGCCACTTCCCTGAGTTTCCATACATCCCCGCTGGTAATATAGTTGGAGCCGATATTCAGATAGGAGCCGCCGAAAAAATTATATCCTGCATCATCAGTTGTTACGTTGGTATTCTTCACATATTTACCGTTGCCCTGGTCAATCACCGAGTTTGGAAATACAAAACGCTGTCTTCCGGTTTGCGTGGTTATCGTACTGATACCCGAGAATGTCATATTCTCGCCCACCGAATTAAATACTTTATAACCCCCACGGTAATCGGCCGTTGCAGACAAAGTAAAGTGACCATAACTGATACTGGTGGTTATTCCGATCAGATCGGTTGGCACGGCATTGCCTGCCACTTTTAAATTCGGATCCTGGGAAGGATTTCCGGTAACCGGATCTACAATCACATGACCCTGGGGATCCCGCAGCCAGTCTGTTGTTTCAATCATGGGATAAGCCTGTCCCAGCACGGCATAGGAATTTCCGCCTACATTCAGTGAGGGCAGGTCGCCGTTGATGGAAAGTACTTTGCTGGTCATATGGGTATAGTTGATGCCCGCGTTCCAGGTCACTTTCTGGGAATTGACAAGCACCACTTTCAGTCCCAGTTCCAGTCCTTTGTTTTCCGTGCTGGCCGCGTTGATGAGTGCAGATTTAAATCCGGAAGAACTGGCCGTATTGGTAAATACGATTCCGTCTTTTAATTTCTGCTGATAGACCACGGCGGTCAGTGAAAACCGGTCGTGATAAAAAGCCATTTCAGCGCCCAGTTCATTTTCCGTAATGGTTTCCGGTTTGATATTGGGGTTGGCCACATTGGTACTCAGCAGATACCCTCCCAGTCCATTGAAGGGAAATCCCGGTGCGGTGGCCAGTGTGGGATCCGTTGTATAAGCGCCCATGGCGATAAAGGGAGATCCGTTACCCAGCGCGGAGGCATTTCCTGTAACAGAATGGGCGGCGCGCAGTTTTAAATAATTGAGTACCCGGTCTGACTGTATGGAAGGAAAAATATCGCTGAGCACAAAAGAAGCGTCGATATCGTAGTAAGGAATGTATCGGTTTTCAACGGACAATCTGGAATCAATATCCGTACGGTAATTGCCGTGCAGGAAAATATAATTTTTATACCCGATGGTCGCGTCTCCGAAATAGCCCAGTTTTTTTGCCTGGTTATTATACTGACCCAGTGCCGCTATCCCCGTTAGCGAATTCACATTGTACACCGGAAAAAATAAAGGCCCCGCATTTACCGCGAGATAGTTGATGCGGTTATTGATATAAGAAATCCCTCCGGTAACGGAAAGATTAAAATCCTTGTTCAGATCCTTTGTAAACGTGGCCAGAAAATCGGAGGTAAAAAGAAAATTATTCGTGGTAGAGGTATTGTAAGTGGCCTGGGTGACTGCCGGGCCGCTGGCCTGTGGCTTGATATAGTCGAATGCCGTATCCAGTCCCGTTCCGTCAGCATTGGAATATATCACGGTATCACTGGTTCTTGAATGCAGGTTATAATGGGCCACGCCTCCTTTATATTCATATTGCGAATTGGAATTATTGATGGATGCCAGGTAGGTCAGCTTCAGCCAGGAAACGGGCTGCAGGTTCATCGTTACATTTCCTGTCAGGTTATTGAGTGTGGTGGTATTTCTTTCCTGGGCAATGGTAAAATACGGATTGTCGGCCCAGTCGTTGAAATATCCGGAAGGGTCTGCATATATATTGTGCTGCCAGTCACTCAGACTGGTCAGCGGCACATGCTGCGGCGTATTGATTACATTATTGTATACATCGCCTGTATTGGTGACATTGGTAAATTTATAGGTATAGGCCGCAGAATAACTGGCTGAAAAAATACCTGCCTTGCGTGAGCCACCCGCGCGGATCGTGGCCCGGTTACCATAATCGTGCGGCATGACCCCATTGGTATATAAATACTGGGCGCTCAGAAAAAAACTGCTTTTGTCATCTCCCGCGCTATAGGATAAATTGTTTTGCGTGGTGACGGCATTATTGAAGAAATCTCTTTTTTCCCCCGGAATGGCGGAGTAGGGCACCATTAAAAGGTGACCATCGCCGACCGGTCTTCCCAGTGGAACCAGTTTGCCATTGTATAAAGGTCCGTACTGCTGATTCTCATCAGGAATATAGTAAGTGAGGTCGTTGAAATTCTGCGGAAAACTTTCGCCTCCGTTGCTGCCGAACTGGTTTTGCAGGGAGGGCATATACGAAATGGATTCTACCTGAACGGTGGACTGAAAGTTGATCACGGGCTTACCGGCTCCTTTTTTGGTCGTGATGATGAGTACGCCATTGGATGCATCCGATCCATAGATGGCGGCGGCACTCGAGCCTTTCAATACGTTGATGGATTCGATGTCTTCCGGATTAAGGTTGCTGATATCATTATAATAGATGGAACCGTCCACTACGATGAGTGCCTGGTTATTTCCTGTGAGGGAACGGTTGCCGCGCAAAATGATTCTTGTCGGGGCGAACACGCCGTTGTTGATCGTGTTGATCTGCAGACCGGAAACCTTGCCTGTCAGTCCATTGGCGATGCTGATGGGCTTGGCCTGAACCATATCCCTTCCCCTGACCAGCGTAGTGGAATATCCGATCGCGTTTTCCTTTCGCGTGATGCCCAGTGCGGTCACCACCACTTCATTTAATCCTTTTGCCTTCGGGGCCAGGGTAATATAAATCGTACGCTGATCCTTTATCCGGATCAGTTTGGTTTCATATCCCACAGAGGAGATGGTGAGTGTGGCACCTGAAGGAACAGAAATGCTAAACCTGCCGCTCTGATCCGTGAGCGCATCGGCATTCCCCGTACTGCTGTGCACCGTAGCTGAAGGAATGGCGTTCCCGTCAAGACCGTTGACAGAACCGCTGATGATCTGTCCCTGGGAATTTGACTGAAACGCGCACAGGAAAAACATGCCGGACAGCAAGAGTAGTTTTCTCATAACGTGAAGCAGTTTGGTTATAATGAAATGGTATCGAAAAAGAATCTATTCAAATATAAATCCCCTACCATTCGGTTTTCTACCCAAAACCGCTGCATTTATTATCCTATTTTGTAGTAGCGGGAGTTTTTCGTCCGGTCAATTCAGATGAGGACTGTTAAATCCCAGTTTCTTCATGCCTGTTTTTATTTCCGGGCAACTCATAAACAGGTTCCATAAAAAACCGGAGCGGTAATTTTCGATCATGATGATTTCCGAGCCCTGGTCAATCGCCAGGTAGGAATTGGCGAACCAGATATTGGTGAGGTTAAAGGCATCCGTAAAACCATAGTGCCCCCAGATTTTATCGCCCAGTTTAAAATAAAAAAAACGCAGGGCATTCATAGATTCAAAAGGCGTATAGGGCAGGGAACAGATGGCCGCTGCAGGGGTAATCACGCCCTGGTCGTTGGTCGGGGAATGCGCCGAGTAACCATGACTGTTATCACTCGCGGTTAGTCCCCAACAGGCATAACTGTACCCGTTGTAGTTTTGCGGATTGGCAATGCAGTATTTATAATTGATCAGGGTCTGCGCCTGGTTCTGGACAAAATAGTTGGTGCAATAATTATCCCTGAGATCAACCGGATTAATGCCATGAAAAGAATAATCGGCGAAGAATAAGGGGCCACCCAGTTCGGGGCCGAGTGGCAGCAGGACATCGAAATAGGTTTTTCCGTTTTTCATTTTACCGTTGATGGCCCAGCCACTGTCATAAACGCTTTTAGGTATCTGGTTGGAATCCAAGGGCGCGGAAGCTGCCAGTACATAAGTTAAAAACGCTTCGTTCCATCCCTGGATGGGCAGGTTCATCACAAAATTTACAGTGGGACTCCAGTGCCAGTATAAAACCTTTCTTCCGTTTTGCCGGAACCAGTTCCATTCCACGGCTGACCAGAGGCTGTTGATATCGGACCGCAGCCGGGTTTCAGCGGAATCCGGGTGATTGAAAAACTGGCGCGCACAGAGCAGGCCCTGCATCATGTAAGAGGTTTCCACCAGATCGGCGCCGTTATCATTCTGACTAAAGGGTATGGTTACTCCGGTGGCCCCGTTCATCCAGTGGGGGAAAGCACCATGATAACTTTTGGCTTTGGTGCCCAGAAAATGCACGATTTTTTGCACTCTCGCCAGTCCTTCCGGGCGGGTAATGAAATTTCTTTTGACGCCCACCAGCAGGGCCATGACGCCAAAGCCGCTGCCACCGGTGGTAACCACATCTGCCGAAACGTTTCTTTCCCTCGTGAGTCCCGACACCGGATGCCCGAAATCGTAGAAATATTTAAAAGTCTGCTGCTGTACCAGGGTCACCAGCGCACTATCGGAAATACGGGGAAATTTATCACTTGAATCAATCGCCGTGATCAGGTCCAGGCCGATAGCCGACTGGAGCCGTCCGTCTTTATTTGACCGGAGGCTGGTTGATATGTTGAGGGTATACTGGGTAATGGGTTTCAGGGAACGGGGCTGAATCACCAGGCTGCTGTCGTTTTCGACAAAAGCAGAAAATGGGGCAGAATTTCCCCCGATATCTTTCAATGTAACGGTACTGTCTATGGAATCCGGATCAATACCCGATGAAAAATTAAGCTGAATGACGGGGGATGCGTTCACGTTAAAATAATGGAATCCCCGGAAGGCGGAATTGACTTTTAAACTGAGAAAGGAAAAAGAGGAATCGGCAGGTACTATTTTCTCCCCCGGTTTTTCTTCCCTGTTTTTACAGCCCGTAATTATAGCCGAAGCGGCAACAGCAAAAAGCAGGAAAAAAAACCACCGTTTCTTTATTGTTAGCATTTTATTAAATTGATAAATAGTTCGTAACTTGATAGTGATTGCTGAAAACCGATTGCTGATGTCTACGATTGATGCCTCCCGAATATATTTTTTGCAAACCCGTATTGCCAGATTCGAAGACCACCAGGCCTATAATGAATTGTTTCTGGCCCTTTTCCCCGACATATTCCGATTTGCTTCCGGCTTTGTCAGATCCAAAAACATGGCGGAAGAAATCATCTCGGACGTTTTTATTAAAATCTGGGAAAAACGCCGTGACCTGGAACTCATCGTCAATCTCAAAGTGTACTGTTACGTGATCGTTAAGAACCTGGCCCAGCAATACCTCAAAAATCAAAAACGTCATTCCACGGTTAATATCGACGATTTTTCCGGCAGCCTTCCCGATGTATACATCAATCCCGAACAACTGATGATTTCCTCTGAGATGGTCGACTTCATTCAAAAAGCCATCGACGCCCTGCCCGCACAATGCAAAATGGTTTTTATCCTGATCAAAGAAAATGATTTCAAATACAAGGAAGTGGCGGAAATCCTTGGAATATCTGTCAAAACCGTTGAAAACCATCTGGCCATCGCATTAAAAAAAATCAGCGCTTCCATTCATTTCGAACCCTCCCGCTCCGTCCGCCTTATTTCCGGAGCCAGAAATTAGATTCAGAGATTCGGACTGCTGAAACCCAGGTTCCCCATTCCTCTTTTCACTTCCGGACAACTCATAAACAGATTCCATAATAAACCACTCCGGTAGTTTTCGATCATCACGATCTGAGGACCCTGATCAATGGCCAGGCAGTCTGAATCGTACCATTGATTCGCGAGACTGAAAGCATCCGTAAAACCATATTGCCCCCAGATCTTGTCGCCGAGTTTATAATAAAAAAAACGCAGCGCATTCATGGATTCGGCTGGTTTATAAGGCAGGGCAGAAATCGCCCCCGAGGGTGCAATCACACCTACATCATTGGTGGGCGAGCTGGCGGTATATCCCCCTTGTATATCACTCGCCGTGAGTCCCCAGCAGAGATTACTGTATCCGAAAAAATGCTTTGGATTATTTGCGCAATAGTCATAGTTGATACTGGCATGCGCCGTATCCTGTTCCCAGTAGTTGGCATAAGCATCCGAAAGACCATGCGGATTAATTCCAAGAAAAGAATAGTAGGAAAAAAACAGCGGACCTCCATAATCAGGACCCAGCGGAAGCCGTATGCCATAAAAGGACTGCCCGTTTTTTTCTGCGCCATTGCCGGCCCATCCATTATCGTAAACAATTTTCGGAATGGTATTGGAATCCACATTGGAAGATGCGCCCAGTACATAGGTAATCATAGCTTCGTTCCATCCCATCACCTGGACATTGATTGCCCAGTTGACATTGGGACTCCAGTTCCAGGTGATAATATTCTGACCGTTTTGCCGGTACCAGTTCCATTCTACGGCGTCGTATAATTGATTAATTCCGGTACGTAAAGAAGCTTCATTGGGATCGCCGGTATTGAAAAATTGCCGCGCACACAAGAGTCCCTGCATCATGTAGGCCGTTTCCACGATATCGCCGCCATCGTCCTGCGCGCTGAAAGGAACGGTGGCCCCCGTCGCTCCATTGATCCAGTGTGGAAAGGCGCCGTGATAGCGGGTTACTTTCGTGGTCAAAAAACTGACGATGGTAGAAATTCTCGCGAGCGCATCCGCTCTTGAAATAAAATTCCGCTGCACACCCACCAGCATCGACATGATGCCAAATCCACTGCCGCCCGTGGTGACAATATCATTGGAGGAAGTACGCTCACGCGCGAGTCCGGAGACCGGGTGTCCAAAATCCCAGAAGTATTTAAAAGTTTGCTGCTGAACCAGGGTGAGTAAAGCGCTGTCGGAGATCCGGGGAAATTTATCTGTCGAGTCTATGGAGGTATAGAGGTTCGCACTGTAATTGTCTATAAAGCTGCCCCCGGCCTGTGACTGCAAAACGGTGGATATAGCAAATGTATACCGGCTCAGATGAGGTAGAGCTGAAGAAGGCTGAACAATCAAAACGGAATCTCCGTTTTGAAAACTTGTTGTCAGGGTAACCACCGTGCTGCCCGCCAGGGTAACTGAAGCCGGAACAGAACTGTGTAAAATGGGTTGGGAAAACTGCATTTTTATTACCGGTATCACTCCGACATTATACACAGGACTCGTTACCTGCACGTTGTCCAGCACAATACTTTTCAGTGTTACCGGCACGGCCAATGGAGGGGTCGGCGGACTCAGGTTATCTTTTTTACTGCAGGAAATAAAACAGACCAGCAAAAGCATCAAACCACTGATCAGGAAAAGAGGCCTGTTTGTCATGTTCCGGGTTTTAAAAAAATGAGTGAATCATTGTTTCGCGCGATCACCAAAATCTTCCGGCCGCCGCCGGTATTTATCCATTTGGCATCCCTGACTTCTCCCTTTATTTCTGAAAGAACAGAAGCGGGTGGCGCAAAGGATCCGTTTTTGTCCGTTGAAATAATCGTCGGATACAGGGCATCGTATCTGCCTTCATAGGGAGTTACCCCGTAAAAATTTCCGGCTGCGAGATAAGCAGTTCCCTGATCAACGGGCACGGAGGTAAAAGAAAATACCGGCGCCTCCTGCCAGGCATCGGGCAGATCCCGCTGCACAAAATGGCCTTTGCCATCATTGATGAACGCCGATGAACTGAGGGTTTCCGCTTTGAGTTCCAGATAGTCTTTGAACAGATCGTAAAACATATACTGTACGGTCTTGCCCGCCACTTCATCATAACGCTCGTAAGCTTTTTTCAAAACAGGTATGGCATGTTCCAGTTCATCCTTGGCGAGAAAAGTATATTCCTGTCCGTTTACGGTATAACACATCACCTGTTCCACGGCGCCGTTCTGATCGAAATCCTTCACATATAATTTCAGGGGACCGTTTTTTCCTGCCCAGAGTTTTGAATTATGTCCCCAGTTACCCGCCAGTATATCCGGATAGCCGTCCCCGTTCAGGTCAGTCGTATACAGCGTTTGCCAGAGTCCCGTGGAATGGGGTATATCCGATTCAGTAAATTTTCCATGATCATTCATGAATATTTTTACAGGCATCCATTCCCCCGCTACAACCAGGTCGGGCCATCCATCTCCATTGAGATCCGTAAAACTGGCCGAGGTAACCACACCGATTTTATCCAGTGGCATCACATTCAGGGCAATCGAAAAATGGCCCTTGCCATCGTTCTCATATAAATGGGAGGTTTGGGGATATCCATAGGACATGCCCGTGGTGCTGGTCAGATTTCCAACAAATAGATCCATGTCTCCATCGTGATCCACATCGGCAACCGCCACGCAGGATTTGTTTTCATAGAGCTGTGAAACAAATTTTTCCGCTCTTTTAAAATGTCCTTTTCCGTCGTTCAGGTATAACCGGTCTTCAAGCGCCAATGGCGAACGCGGCGCTTCATTGCCTCCGCTTACGACATAGAGATCCGGGTATCCATCCCCGTTAGCGTCAAAAAAAACGGCGTCTACATCTTCGCATACCGCATCCCTGTTAAATAATGCGGTATCTGCAGAGATAAAAGACCCGTTTTTTTGCTGGATCATCAGAACGCCCGCCTGGTCCCGCGCACCGCATACAAAAAAATCATCCAGTCCGTCTTTGTTCACATCGCTCACCGCAATCTTCGGCCCCCGCGTACTTTCCTTGTGCGGTATCAGGTATTGATAGGTAAAATCATTGAAATCATTTTCTTTATGTCTCCATGGGCAGTTCACCTGCTTGGTTATGTCTTCCAGTTGGGTTTTCTTTTCCGGAAAAAAAGAATGGTACTGAAAATGCCCGGAAGCATTTTTCTGGAAGAGGAGGATTCGCGCAGAGTCCGGATTTTTTAAAACCTGAAAACGCTGATCGGGCCAGACGACCAGCAGACTGTCGGTCGTCATACTGTCCAGTCCGAAATGCAGGCGGGTGTCCGAAGAGGATTCAAAACCGCGGGTGAGCATGAGTTCCTGGTATTGCAGTTTTTGTTTACCCGAGCTCTTGTTATGCGCCCAGAGATATACTTTAGTTCCGATTCCGAATCGGTTCATGCCTTCTCCCTGAAAAGAAACGGAGAGAAAGTTTTTATTGAGCGTATTATTTTTTAAAACCACCGCATGCGCATTGATGCAGTTCATCACCAGGTCGAGATGGCCGCTGTTATTCAGATCCGCATAAGCGGCTCCGTTATAATAGCCTTTCATCTGGCCCGTGCCCCAGGCAAGGCTTTCGTCTTTGAAAGCGCCTTCTCCATTGTTCCTGAATAAAAAAGGATGCGAAGCGCCATCGGGAATTTTTTCAATGGTCATTTCATCGAACTCGTCCGACTTATCCCGGTTTGTCCTCGCCGAGAGGTCCGATACAAAACGGACATAGTCCAGATCCACCGGTCGTTTCACGATACCGCTGGTTATGAAAAGATCTTTATTACCATCATTGTCAAAGTCGGCCATAAGCGGAGTCCAGCTCCAGTCCGTTGCCGAAACACCGGCCATAAGGGCCACATCGCTGAATGATTTTCCGTCGCCGTTATTGCGCTGCAGACAGTTTCTCGAAACCTGGTTCTGGAAACCGTTGCGTAAAATCTTATAGTTATAGATCTGCAGGTTTTCATCGCTTCCGTAGGTCTTCAGCGTTTTTTCGTCGGGCGGCAGCATGTCCACCGTTACCACATCGGGCTGCGCATCGTTATTGTAATCCGCAATATCGTTTCCCATGCTGAATCTCGAATAATGTCCGAAATGGTCTGCACCACTTTCCGTAAAATGGCCTTTACCGTCATTGATATAGTAATAATCATTTTCATGAAAATCATTACCGATATAGATATCATCCCATCCGTCGTTGTTCATATCAGCCACGGAAATGCCCAGTCCGTATCCGAGGCTGCTCTGGTAAATGCCGGCCTCTGCGGTTACATCCGTAAACTTACCGGTTGTACTGAGATCATTCCGGTAGAGGCGGCTGCCGGCGTTGGGATCAAATTTTCTGCGGTTACTGGTATCCACAATATTCTGGTTGGGATGGTGCGACTGGTTCAAAACGAAACAGTCCAGGTCGCCGTCGTGGTCATAGTCAAAAAATACAGCCTGTGTGGAATAAGCGGAAAGGGCCAGCCCGTATTTCTCGGCGCTTTCGGTAAAATGACCGTCGCCGTTATTTATGAAAAGCTGGTTTCTTCCCTGCAAACCGTGTTCACCCTGAACGGAACAAACATAGATGTCGAGCAGGCCGTCGCCATTTACATCTGCCATGGTAACGCCTGTGCACCAGTCAGAAATACCCTGCACTCCCGCTTTATCCGTAATGTCTTCAAATTCATAATTACCTTTATTGAGATAGAGTTTATTATTCCCCTTGCTGTTGGCTGTGAAATAGATATCCGGCAGCCCGTCGTTATTGATGTCGCCGATGGCCACCCCGCCACCATTATAGTAGTAGAGGTAGTAAAGGATATTAAACAGATTTTTCTTCTCCAGCTTATTGGCAAAATCAATATGGGTTTCAGAAGCGGGCAGAGCGGTAAACAAGCTCTCTGAACGGCGGTGACAGGACAGCGTAAAAACCGTCAGCAGGATCAGCCAGTAAAATATATTTTTATTCCCGGGCATAGCGGATTTTTAATTATAAACTTTGATCAGGTGCGAACGGATCATTGCTGCCGTGGGGTTTTTATCTCCCGGCAGCAATTCGGTAATGGTTCTGGAAGCTTTTTTCGGCATATGACAATCTATACAGTTTAAAGATATCGAAGGCCCTATAGAGGCCGTGAGTTTGCAGGTATTGTTATGTTCCGTGTTGTGGCAGGACATACAACGTTGAGAGAATAAACTCAGATTTCCTCTTTCGTTCACGTGCGGACTATGGCAGCTGTTGCAGGTCATGGTATTACTCTCCTTAAAACATTTACTTGAACGCAGCAATGCGTACTGATTCCCGTGTACATCTATATTGTCGGGATTGGGTGCGGTGGTGTCCACCGCAAAATAATCGGACAGTTTATCGCCCGATACAAATTCAAAGGAAGGTTTTGTTTTATTGAGTCTTCCACCATGGCAGAGCGCACATAAGTCGAGGTTTTGCTGCCTGGAAAAAGTTGCCGGATTCAGAATAAATTTCGCCTTTGTTTCTTTTGGATTTTCTGTCTGGAATGCCACATGTTTCGCTGCAGGCCCGTGACATTTTTCACAATCCACTCCATAAATCATTTTATTTCCGAACTCCTCCGGTTCAATACCTGGCGCAGAAATCACGGAAGCGAAACTGCTATGGCATTCCAGGCACCTGGAAGTAATCGGCCGGTTAAAGAGTACCGGATAGGTAGGATACAAAGGACTGTTTGCCCAGTTGTCTGCTGCCGTGAAATAAGACACCGGAAGCTGGTAAAGCTGATGTTGCGAACGGGTGATATAGGTCTGACCCTTGGAACCCGAACCCACCACAATATCAAAACGCTGTATGATGCGCTGGCTGCCTTCATAATAACCCACCTGGTAAAAGCCGCTGTCGCGTTTTTCCATTTTAACGATTCGTCCGGAGTCATAGTCGAATTCATTTTTACCGGGCTCAAAATTTCCTTTAATGTATTTTCCCTCAGCGGGCCTGGAGGTCAGATAATGTGCCGTGTGAATATGAGTATCATAAATATTTTTGTGGCAGCGGGCACAGGATTCGGAGCCGGCGTAATTCTGAATATCAGAGGTCAAAACCGGGTCGTCATTCTCCGTTTGTTTATGGATGCATTGGGTCAGCAATAAAACAGAGAGGCCCATAAAGCTAATGGTGATGAGGGAGCGTCTGTAATAAGATATCCATTTCATCCTGCCGGTTCAGTTTTTATTTGCGGCTGCAAAAATAAGAAGGGTTGCAAATTGAATGCAACCCCCCCTGCTTAAACCAAAACTAACTGCTCTGTTACTGCTTATTTGAAAAACTTGTTGCCACATCCTGGGCCGACAACGCCTGACCAATTAATTTAAGCTGGTCAATCGCTCCTGGGAATCCGGACATCCAGGTATTGTTCGAATAGGTGTCGACGATGCCCACTGCCTCCTGGAATCCTGCAACCACAAGATTCGAGGCATTGCCATCAAAAGCGATGGTTTCGTTTGTTTTCTGATCAAACTGAACACCGTCCCTGTACAATGTGGCTGTCTGTGTCGTCGCATCGTATACGAATACCACCTGATGCCATTGCCCGTCATACATTTTGGGCCAGCGGTTAGCGCCGGTATATCCTGCAAAATCCCAGTTGTCGCCTGATCCATTAGCAAAATGAAATTTCAGATCCATGGAATCGGAAGCGCCTCCGGTGCTGTGATCCGCAAATATGGTGATATTGCCCCAGAAATTAGTTGTACTTGACAGGGCCATAATGCCGTCCGCATTCACATTGTCTTTTTTCGCAAGTGGAATATTCAACCAGAAGGAAACCGTAAAACTGGTTGCCGTTGTTGCAAAATCGTTCGCATTCGGATAAGCCAGAAAACTATAAATCGAATCGCCACCTGATGCACCCAGCACCGGATTGAACTGTGCTGCCTGCCCGCTGACACCGCCAGTATAAGTAACCAGACTGTCTGTGCTTGCAAACACGGCCCGTATACTGTCCGCATTGATTCCATCGTAAGCCGTATAGAATTTCACGGGACCGCCCGGCGGGTTACTATCCTTCGGATAAGTTCCCAGTGGCGGATAGTCATCTACCTTATCGCAGGCCGGGATGGCCAGACTGAGCGCCAGAACAAACATTCCGCCTTTGATGAGTTTATTAATTACACGCATAATTTAAATTTTATTCGTTCATTAAACGGATTAGTAATTTGGATTTTGCACCAGCTTAGGATTTCCTGATAAGGCTGGCGTGGGCAATGGATAATATTCGTTTTTGGGCAGATAGCCGGCAAGCTGCGACTGGGCATCACCCCATCTGACCAGATCGTAGAATCTTTCCATTTCCATTCCAAATTCAACCCTTCTTTCCTGTTTGATGGCCGTCCTGAACTGAGCCTGGTTTACATATTGAATATAAGGCAGCACACCGGTGTTGGTTCCCCTGGCCCTCGCGCGAATCATTTCCAGCCAGGCTTCTGCCGATGAATCATTTTCAGCGCCGCCTAATTCATTGGCACATTCTGCCGCCATCAAAATCACATCCGCATAACGGAATACCCGGGTATTGACGAATGCCGCGCCCGTCGGATCACCCGCATCCAGTTGTTCCTGCGGATTGACGTAAGTTTTCTTGTTCCAGTATAATGAATTGGTCAGCGGAGGAAGCGTCCGGCCATAACCTCCGTTAGCCGGATCATCCGACTGACCTGAAAATAAGATGGTGGCTGCTTTTCTCGGATCGCCGGTTTCATAGGCGTTCACGAGATTTTGTGTGGGATTATTCCATCCCCATCCCAGGTTCCAGTCACCCGATCCGCGAACGCCCTGTTCGGTTCCCCACCAGCTCCAGTATGAACTGGCCGCTTTCGAACCACTGTTTGCTGTCTGCTGGCACTGTACTTCAAATATGGATTCGGAACAATTTTCATTGGCCAGTTTCCAGATTGCGTAGTAAGGAGAGAAAAGAGAATACTGATTGGAGTAGATGATCTGCTGACAAAGACTTAAACAGTTTGCATAATTCGCCGCGCTTGTGGGCAGCGGTGCATCGCGCATCAGGTAGGTTTTTGCATGCAGGGTTCTGGCTGCATTCTGCACGAGCCTGCCCACCTGGGTGGAAGGTTGTGAGGAAGGCAGTTTTTCTTCCGCATAAGAAAGATCTGCATCGATCTGGGCATACACATCCGGTACGGCTGATTTGGCAATCTGTCCGTCAGATGCCTGATAAATTCTATTTGTGATGATGGGAACCTCTCCGTAATTTTTAACCAGATCAAAATAAGTATAGGCCCGGAACCATTTGGCTTCCGCAATATTGATCAGTGAAGCGTTATCCGACAGTTTCAGTGAATCGGCTGTCTGCAGGAGAATATTGGCAGCCTGTATCATTTGATAGTGCCGGTCCCAGTATACTCCGTTCGCCCAGTCGTCTTTGCTATACTGAAAATCGGAATACGCGGTGATATAACCTGCAGCACCCGGATCGGCATTCACGGTCTGATCACCGGAGCGGAAACCCTGCATGGGAATATATCCGATACCCACAAAACCATCACCGCAATAAGGGGCGGACTGGGAGTTGCGTATCGTTCCATATAAACCAATGGCCTGACCTTCCAGACCTCCCTGATTCAGATCGGCCAGCGTCGCCCCCAGGGGTTTGCGGTCAAGGAATTTTGTGCACCCTGAAAAAAGGGTAAACAGGGGGATCGATAGTATCAGTCCCCGGATCATTTTTTTTATGTTATACATAATGTTCGAATTTTTCATTTTATCAGAATGTTACATTAATACCACCGGTTACAATTCTTGGAAGGGCTGCACTCGCATCTCCGACATCCACACCGAATGATGTGGCAGATGCACCACCGGCCAGATTGGGAAATCCGCCGTATTCAGGGGAGAATCCAAGATTATGTTTCCAGGTTTTCAGATTCTGAACGTTCACAAAAATTTTGACATTTTTTATATGCGATTTAGTCAACATGGCCGTTGGGAAATTGTACCCCAGCTGCATATTGCGGATGCGGATATAACTTCCGTCTTCGATACCAAAACTGGAGGGTGCCCGGTTATTCAGATGCTGTGCATCCACGATGGGAATCCAGTTTGACGTACCCGCACCATGCCAGGCATTGACATCGTAAGAGGGATAATTATATAATGAATTCTGCTGCATGGACGTGGCCCATTCCCTGTAAATCTGGTTTCCATATACACCGTTCACTTCCACGCCCAGTTCGAATTGCCGGAAGGTTACATTGATGGAACCGCCATATCCGAATTTGGGTGTGGGGTTACCAATATTCGTCTGATCCAGGTTATTAATTTTTCCATCATGATTCAGGTCCGCATATTTCAGATCCCCGGGAGCCACTGGCTGGCCGTTGACTGAGCTGGCAGGGGAAGCGAGGATATCGGCATAACTCTGATAAAGGCCGATGGCTTTGTATCCGTAAAAATATCCGATCGGCTCTCCTGCGATAGTCTGACTCGGATTCTGCGGATCGGCAAGTAAAGGCTGTGCTATACTTTCCACCAGGTTTTTATAGGTCGTGATATTTCCGTTCACCGAAAAGGACCAGTTCCTGTCAATCTGCTGTGTCCATACGGCTGTGAATTCAAAACCGTTGTTGCGGATATCTCCGTTGTTCACCAATTGGGGCTGTTGTCCCGATAACTGAAGCTGCACCAGCAGGTCCTTCGTCAGTTTATTATAATAGGCCGCTTCAAAATGCAGTCTGTTTTGCAACGCAACAAATTCAACAGCAATTTCTGAACTCTCTACGGTTTCCCATTTGGCATTCGGTGCTGCTGTATAGTTGGTTGTATACGCATTGACCGTATGCGATCCGAATACCGCTGAGGAATTGGCCGAGATACCCGGGTAAGCCGGATAAGGGAAGAAGGTTCCATTGAGATAGGTGTTGGCATTTCCCAATAGCCCGGTCGATCCTTTTATTTTCAGGTAGTTGAAAAATTTCTGATTCTCCATGAATTTTTCCCTGGTGACTTCCCATGCCGCACCCAGTGCCCAGAACCACTGGCCCTGATTAGGATCGCTGGGTAACCAGGAACTGGTGACGTCCCTGCGCAAAGAAGCATTCAGATAATACTTATTCTGATAATTGTATAAAACCCTTAAGAGACCGGATACCGTGGTGTTTTCCCATTGGGGAATACCATTCGGCTGACTGTTTGCCGTTGCCGTGGTCGGATCGCCAAAACCGGTAGACACGTACCAGAATCTTTTGTCGTTCGGAATCGGATCAGTCCCCGCCGCCTGGGAGATACTTCCCGACAACGGAAAGTTCCCGGTATAGGTGGTTGTAAAACCGCCCGTAACCGTCAGGTTGTTATCACCGATCTGTTTTTTATAATTCAGGATGAAATCAGTCTGGAATTTCCGCACATCATAAGTAGTCTGCTGTACATTGGTGAGTGAAGAATACGGTATAACAACCGCCGCTCCGGGAAAAGGATCCGGATTGTACACGTTTTGCAGCGGTGTATATATATTCTGGTTTTCAATACCTATATCACCGTAACCCGTAGCGCGGAATGTGAAATCTCTTAAAAAACTGACTTCCACAAAAGCATTACCGATGATCCGGTCACGGATATCCGTCTGCCTGCTGTTCTGATACATCAGGCTAAAGGGATTCTGCAGGGTATTCTGAATGGTGGGCACCGTGGAATACAAATCATAGTTTGCAGAATCCGTCAGGCCGCCATATGGATTACGGGTGAAGAATTTCTGTGTTCCGCCCGGAATAATCGGCGCCACCTGCAAGGCAGTGGACATGGGTCCGTTGCCATCCCAGGGCAGATTTTCCCTGCTGCCGTTTAATACGAACCCCACTTTAATGTGTTTGTTGATCGTATACTGATCCTGGATCGACAAAGACATTCTGGAATAATTCACACCCTGTACCACGCCTTCGTCGGTGTTATAACCGGCGCCCATATAAAACTTGTTCTTATCGGAACTGGCCGATACACTGATATTGGTTAAACTGGTATGTGCTGTTCGCGTAATGGTGTTTACCCAGTTGGTATTGCCCGTCCACTTGGACATGTCATTGGCAACAAAATTATTGATCGTGGTATACCCGTTGTCGAAATAACGGTTCTGACCTTCCTGGGTTAATATGGAACGGAACTGATCTCCGTTAGCCATCTGTATCGGATCCGTTAAATTCTTCGTACCATAATAAGTATTGAAATTCACCACTACCTGACCGGCTTTCGCACTTTTTGTGGTCACCACAATAACACCTGCCGCACCCTTCACCCCGAAAATGGCCAGAGAGGAAGGATCTTTCAGAACTTCAATGGATTCAATATCATTTGAATTTAAGAATGTGATATTGTCCTGGAAATTTCCGTCCACCACATAGAGCGGGTGAACCGATCCGATACTGATGGTACCCCGTATACGCACGTCCGGTGTAGTACCCGGAACGCCATTATTGACCACCGACAAACCCGCAACCTGTCCCTGTAAAGAAGAGATGGGATTCGGATTCGGTTTATCTGCTACTGCCTTACCATCAATCTTTACAATGGAACCGGTAAGGTCTCTTTTACTGGCCGAACCATATCCGATCACGACCACATCATCCATCGAGCGGGTCGACATCATCAGTTTAATATTGATGACGGACTGGCTGTTAACGGCTGCTTCCTGGGTGATGTACCCGATATAGGAGAAGACCAGGGTTCCTTTTTCAGGCACCGTAATGGTGTAGACTCCGGTATTGTCTGACGTGGTTCCGACTGCGCTTCCTTTAACACTAACTGTTACGCCGGACAGGGGCTGTCCGTTACTGTCGGTGATTTTTCCGGTAACCTTGATGTCCTGAAGCGCCAGTGAATTGGACAGCACAACGATCAGGTTGTTTTCAAGTATTTTGTACGTGAGTTCGGTTCCGGTAAACATCTTGTCCAGCACTTCAGTAATCGCCGCATTGCTCACTTCAATATCCACCTTAGCCCGGATACTTTTGAGGTTATTATTGTAAAGGAACCGGTAATCTCCCTGGTTCTCAATGGTCTTTAAAGCCTTTGAAATCTCCGTATGGTTCAGATTCAGCGAAATCTTTGTCTGCCCGTTCACCTTCGCAGACACCTGTAAAAAGCCTACTATTAAGAAAACAAAGGTTAGTTTCATAACAAAAAGAGCTTTTTTAACTGCATGAAGGCGTTGGCCTTCATCCGTTAGATTTTTCTTCATACTTTTAGCATTATGGGTTATAAATAGCGAAACCGAGTGCTTCCCGCATTTCCGTTTTCATTTTAACCTGTCGGGGAAATGCGACAACATTTCCCCTTTCTATTTCTTTTATCAGGTGCTGTTATTTTTTGTGATCATAGCAGAATGTTCTGGTTTTTAGAAAATAGTGATCCGGTTGGTATTATCAATTCTGTAACTGAACGATGCAGTGAACTTAAGGGCATCCAGCGCCTGCCGGATGGTCTCGCTTTTAAAACTCCCTGTCAGCCGGTTTTCCTTCAGGTGATCATTGCTGAACACAATGTAAACCCCATACCAGCGCTCAAGCTGGCGGGCCAGGTCATCAAAGGATTCATCCTGGAAGATCAGTTTGTTCTCCACCCAGGAGGTTTCGATGATCGTTCCTGTTTTGTTCTCATAAGTCAGTTTCTTCACATCCACGCCGCCTGTCTTTGCCGCTTTTTCTGCAGCTTCCGGACTGGCAGCCGTCATATTCTCCGTTCCGTTCCGGTCATTGTCCACCACGATTTTTTCGTTGGGTTTGAGTATCACTTTTTTGCTTGGCTTATCTTTGAAAGTCACTTCAATACTTCCCCGGATCAGGGAAGCTTCGGTGGTTTTGTCGGTCGGGTAAGCCCTCACATTAAATTCGGTCCCAAGGACACGCACATTGATTTTGGAAGCATGTATGATAAAGGGCTTTTCCTTATTTTTCACGACGTCAAAAAAAGCCTCTCCCGACAGTGCCACTTCGCGAAGCGTGCGGCCATAAGAAGAGTCGTAGGTCAGGCTGCTGCCTGCATTCAGCCATACTTTTGTTCCGTCGGGTAGTATGAGATTGGTTTTAGTACCGTTTTTGGTTGAAATCTGACTAACGGAACGGGTGAATTCCCTGAGTACCGTTTGCGCAGGGGATTTATTTATACCCGTGGCCCAGCTGCCCCGGAAGTAAAAGCCGATCAGTAAAACGGCAGCCAGCAGGGATCCCAGCAGCATTTTCTTTCCTGCCCGGTACCTGTTATCCGTTACGGATTCTTCCGCAGGAGGATAGTTAAACTCAATGCCTGAATCCTTCATGCGCTGGATATGCCTGTTCAGCGCTTCCTGTGCGTCATAATGATCCGCTGATTGTGAATCGGAGTACCATAAATCGATGATTGTCTGCAAAGGATAATGCAGTTCGGGATTTTTCCGGAGTAATTCTTCCAGGCTCACCAGTTCCTCCTGGTTCGCCTCGCCGGAAAGCTTTTTGGCAATCAATGTCCAAATATGATCGGGAACCATATTCATAAGCAATTACAGTAAGGATGTTAAAAAAGACAAAAACCCCCAAAAGGAAAAGTTAATTTATTTTTCGGGCCGCCATTTCAATTTATAGCATGAACTTTATTTATCATGAACAAATGTCTGTTACTTTTTATTCTGATATTCACCGGCTGCTCCAAGAAGAATAATGCCGGCACAGGTCCGGCCCCGGATTCTACTGCTCCTGTAACCCCCGTCAGTTTCTGGCTCACTTCGGCAGACCAGTCCGCCTTACTGCAACAATCCTCCGTGCTGTCTTTCGGCACGAACGGAAATGCCTATCCTTTTATTGATGTGGACAGCACGACCGGTTTTCAGACCATCGATGGATTTGGATATACCTTAACCGGTGGAAGCGCTTCGCTGATCAACCAGCTGGGCGCCCAGCCAAAAGCCGCCCTGCTGAACGAGTTATTCGGTAAGGACAGCGGATCTATCGGGATCAGTTGCCTCCGGCTCTCTATGGGATCGTCTGACCTGGATGCTTCGGTATTTTCCTATGATGACCTGCCCGCGGGACAAACCGATACCACGCTGGCCCAATTCAGTCTGGGTCCCGATCTTACTAATCTGATTCCCTTATTAAAACAGATACTGGTTATCAATCCCTCCATAAAAATTATCGCCACGCCCTGGAGTGCGCCCGTCTGGATGAAGGACAATCAGTCCACCACCGGTGGCAGCCTCCTCGCTGCTTACTATCATGCCTATGCGTTATATTTCGTAAAGTATATTCAGCAGATGCAGGCGGCGGGCGTTCCCATTTATGCCATTACTCCGCAGAATGAACCCCTGAATCCGAATAATAATCCGAGCCTCTATATGGTGGCCACCGATCAGGAAGCGTTTATAAAATATAATCTGGGGCCGGCTTTCAAGGCAGCGGGACTATCCACAAAAATTATTGTGTACGATCACAACTGCGATGTGCCTGCCTATGCGACGACCATTTTCAGCGACGATTCGGCATCTGCATTTGTGGATGGCGCTGCTTTTCATTTATATGCCGGAGATATTTCCGCACTGAGTCAGGTCCATCAGTCCTACCCGGCCAAAAATTTATATTTTACCGAGCAGTACACTTCTTCCACCGGAAGTTTTGCGGGCGACCTGCAATGGCATGTGACGAATGTGTTGATCGGCTCGATGAAAAACTGGAGTCGCACGGCATTTGAATGGAACCTTGCGGCCGATGCGGGATTTGGTCCGCATACACCCGGCGGTTGCAGCACCTGCAAGGGCGCGCTGACCATCAATGGTTCAGCTGTTACGAGAAACGTGGGTTATTATATTATTGCGCAGGCGTCCAAATTCGTACCTGCCGGTTCCGTTCGCATCGCGAGTTCTCTCGCAGCACAGCTTCCGAATGTGGCTTTTCTGACGCCCTCCGGAAAAAAAGTGCTGATCGTAATGAATGCCAATTCCTCCGGATCCGCTTTTAATATCCGGTTTAATGGAAAATGGGTTTCGAGTATACTGCCTGCCGGAGCAGCAGCAACCTATACCTGGTGAGGAAGCGTTTAGTATTCTGCAGCTTTCACTTCTATCGGAACGGTTCTTGCTGACACTCCGTTTTCATTGAATGCTTCTATGGAGAAATAATACGTTCTCCCTCTGTCCATCGGTTTAAAATAATATTGATTGTCATTATAGACCATCACGTTATTGTAGAGTTTATCCGGCGCGATCCCCCAGTATATATTATAGCCCGTAGCCTGGTTTACCGTAAACCATTTGATCAGCGCATTGCGCGAATCCATTTCACTTCTCAATACCATGAAACGCGAAACCGCATCGGGTTTTGTTCCGGAACCTTTTCCGAAAACACGAAATCCACTGATGGCCATTTTGCCGGTGGGCATATGAATATTTTCCAGTTTCAGATAGCGGGTGAGGGCGGGTTTCGATAATTCGATGTATTCGTGCGGCACATCGGTTTGGTTATGACTTTTGTCCAGCAGCAGGGTCCATTTTTTTCCGTCGGCGGATTGCCAGATTTTATACTGATGAAAGAGGCCGGGAATTTTACCCAGAAAGCTGCTATCGACATCCTGATCGGCATAGTTGATCTGTATGGCGTTGACCGTACTCATGCTTCCCAGATCGCTCTGCAGCCATTCTCCTGCTGCACCTGTGGCCGCACTCCAATAGGTACGGATATCCTCATCTACTGCATTGTTGGCAGCGAACCCGCCGAGCGTTGAGGAAACCTGAACGGGTTTATTGTAATTCAGCAGCATCCAGCCGGTGAAATTGCCCTGAAGATGATCCTTTTTTTCTGCAGGAAGAAACTGCGGATAATCGCCGAAAGCGGTATTCGAATAGAGGATATCGCTACTGTCAAAACCCGCGGGCCAGATGCCGATTCTTCTTTCGAAATTATTTTTCATGTTCACTACCATAGTGGACACATGCCACCAGTTTCCGAAAGGATCCTGATAGGTTGAACCATGGCCTGCGCCTTTCGCAAATCCTCCCGGTTTATAAGAAAAAGGATTGCTGGCCTGGTAGGTAAACGGACCCATCGGCTGGTCGGCGACATACACGCCGTCGCCATAACCGCGGATTTCGGTCCCCGGCGCGCCATACTGCAAATAATATCTTCCATGGTGTTTGTTCATCCAGGATCCTTCGATAAAGGGGCTAAGAAAATTATTATCGTTGTATTCTCCAAAACGTTCCCATCCATGAATATCATCGTGCAGGCGGATCAGCTCTCTGTGTTCGCCCACCGGCTGAAGTGTTTTGCGGTCGATCTCCCACCCATACAGCGGATAAAGATTACTGGAGCCATGATATAAATAAATTCTTCCGTCGTCGTCGAGGAACAGCGCCGGGTCCCAGGCCCCTGCCTGAAAGGAATCCACGGCTTCTTTCCACTGGTCCTGTTTAGGATTGGTGCTCATCCAGAGCGGGAAATTTTTTGTGTAGGTTGAACCGATCACTAACAGGGTATCGCCCAGCACCAGGGTTGCGGGTGCACAAAGATCATCGTATACATGATGCCAGGGTTTTAAAAAAGAGCGATGGATAAAATGCCAGTTCAGCATATCGGCACTCCACCAGTATCCCCACTGGTTGGTGGAGAATAAATAATAGTCGCCCTTGTACATGGTAATGACGGGATCGGCTGTGGCGCGGTGGCGACCGGACTCGGAAAAATCCGGAATCGGCGTATAACCGTAGTCAATGTTAATGGGGTTGCAATAGGTTTTTTGCTGTGCGCTGGTGGAATGAATTGTAATGCAAAAAATCAGCAGGCAAAAGCAGTTGTTTTGAATTCGTCTTTTATTTTTCATACAGAATCAGCTGTATAAAATGAACAGCCGATTTTAAAGTTAACGACTTAATTATTATTCGATATGGCAGTACCGCATTGGCCGGCTCAGTTTTTCAGCGAAAGTATAAAGGTTGTACCCTGGCTTTTTTGCTCCGGCTGGCTGATCCGGCAATCTATTGTTTTGGCCAGATCACGGATAATCTGCAGTCCCAATCCATTCTTTGATCCGCTGCCCGCACCCGCCTGATATAATGCGGATAGCTGTTCAGGTTTGATACCCGGACCATTGTCCGTAATGGACAGACAGGATCTGCCTTCTTCACTCCAGGCCTTCCAGATGATTTCCGGATCTTTTGTATTTTTTAATGCCTTCACCGCATTCGCAGTTAAATTATATAAAATGGTTTGAAGACAGTGGATGTCAGAATGAATGATCAGATTTTGCGGATCTGCATAGGTAAACCGTACGTCCGTGGTTTCGGAAATATATTTCTTCAGGCCGGAAAATAATTCACGCGCGGAAAAAGAAGAGATGTCAGGTTCGTACTGATTCATCTGCCCCTTGCTCCAGAGCAAAACAGTTTCCATGGTTTCCATCAGATCCCGCGCGGAGCCGGCGATCCGGTTCTCCCGTTCTGTAATCTGCCGTTCGTTCATCAGGCCGGGCTTCCTTCTTTGCAGTTCAATAAAATTTATGAGACTGGCGAGTGGACTTCTCAGATCATGACTCAGGATACCGAAAAATTTTGCCTTGATCTGATTCGCTTCCGCGAGTTCCTGATTAAGCCGGTTGAGTTTATCATTGACGTTTTTACTGATCCGGTTTTGCCTGTACAACAATAGTCCGATGATAATCAGAAATGCGATTCCGCTGAGCAGCAAACCCATTTTTTTATTCTGGTTACTGATCAATAATTCTTTGTTCTCAATTTCCTTGTTTTTCAGACTGATTTCCCGCTGGCTCTCCAAAGAGGCAATTTTATTTTTGCTGTCCTGTGAAAAAATGGAATCCCGGGTTTCATGGAACAGTTTGTAATTGAGAAAGGCATTTTTATAATTTCCCTCGCGAAACTGAAGCCTGGCGAGATCCGCAGAAAATTCGGATTCATTGTCCAGGTCTCCGGCCTTTTTACTTTCAGTCAGTGCTTTTTGAAGATAAGTTTCTGCTTTTTGCGTCATCTCTTTTGCTGTCCCCGGAAGTTCTCCTGCGCTGACAGTACTTTTTAATACATCATCCCGCTGAAGCATTCTCAAATATATTCTGCCGATTTCTCCGAGTGTCATGTAGGCCGTATTGGAACTGTCTGACATGTCATCAAAAATTTTTTTTGCTTTAAACAGATATCCCAGTGCGAGTGAATCATTTTTGCCGTGAACCTTTCCCAGCTGATAATATACCGTAGCCTGTCCTGCATTATCTCCCAGTCTGGCAAAGGCATCCAGTGCTTTCCGGTTAAACAGCAGGGCATTGGACGAGTCGTGCAATTCATAATACGTGTCTGCCATTTCCATGAGCTCATTGGCCACGCCGACCGTATTGTTTGACAATTCCTGTTTTTGCAGGGCTTTCCGGCTGTATTCCAGCGATTTTTTGAAATCCTTCTGAATAAAATAAATGACGGCAATGGCGGAAAGACTGTTGCCAGTCTGGTGATCGTTGCCGGGAAGGCTTTCAAAAATATGGAGAGACTTAAAATAACAGTCGGAGGCTTCGGTATAGTTACTCAATCTTTCATATGACATGCCCATGGCATAGAGGGCACGGCCGATTTCCGTTTTATTCTCCAGGAGCCTGTACCATTCATATCCTTTTCGTATATGCTGCAGAGCCTGATTGTAGTCTCCCCTGAAATTACATATGTTTCCTTCATTGACTTCACTGCGCGCTATGCCTTCGCGCCATTTAATCTGATTGGCCAGGCGGGTTCCACTGTCTGCATAAAGCTGTGCCTTATTGAGATCGATGTCGATAAAGATGTCGGAGATCTTCAGATAAAGAGCAGCTTTTTTCTGCTCATCGTTTGCTTCTTTCAACTGGCCTGACAGGGAATCCGCCAATAGCAGACCCTGCTTTTGCGATAAAGCCGGATCATATTTCAGCAAAAGAAGGAGTAGTATCCATTTATTCATAACCCTTGACGACTGATTGAATGCAGTGCTTCTTTAAAGGTTCTGCCTACCGGCAGGATAGCCTGATGAACGAATACTTCTCCCGCAGTTATTTTCTTTATGAATTGTTTCTGCACTGCATAGCTGCGGTGTATTCGTATAAAATTCCGGAAGTTGACCTCGCCAAGCAGGGTGCCGAGAGAGGAAAGCACCATGTATTTTTTTTTCTCCGTAACAATACCTGTATAATTATTCAGGGCCTCCAGGTAAATGATTTCCTTCAGTTCGAGTTTTACCTGGTTATGGCCATCTTTTATAAATATGATTGTTTCCTGCAGCGTGTGGCTGAAGCTGGCAGATTCCCTGCGGATATTCATATATTCTTTCAGCCTCGAGATGGTTTTGGAAAGCCTCTCCGATGAAAAAGGCTTAATCAGATAGTCCATGGCCGACAATTCAAAACTTTCCAATGCAAAATCCCGAAACGAGCTGATAAAAATACAGGCCGGAATATCCATCAATTGTTCCCTTAACTGCAGACCGTTCATTTCCGGCATGTCGATGTCCAGGAACAGCACATCCGGATGGATGATCTTCGCCCTGGATAAGGCTTCCAGCGGAGATTCAAACAGCCCTTTCACTTCGATGAACGGATAGTCTTCCAGAAAGGCCGCCAGTGTGAGACGGTCAACCTCATTGTCGTCTACTATAATGCAGGTTATTTTTTGCAGCATCGGGTGGGGCATTATCTGTTTCCGGGCTCTTTCAAATATACTCTATTAAAATAAACGGGTCGTTCACCCATTAAAACAGTTGTTCATACATCTTTCTTGTGCCGGCCTTGGGGGCAGGTTAGATTTAATAAAGAATTTAAACCGCCTTAGCCATGAAAAAATATTTAGTCTCCCTGATAGGTTTCGTTTCTCTGGTCTTGTCCTGCAGCAAGAGCTCCACCCCTCCGCCCCCGATTTTTATCCCGTTAAAACCGATCATCTCGTCGATCACCCCGGCGAGCGGGCCGGGCAATACATCCGTCACCATTGCCGGAGCGAACTTTGATCCGACAGCCTCCTCAAACACCGTAAAGTTTAATGGTGTAGCTGCCAGCATAACCACGGCTTCCGCCACTTCCCTCGTGGTCGTTGCCCCTGCGGGGGGCAGCACGGGCGCGGTCACTGTAGCCACCGCAGGAGGAATGGCAACGGGCCCGACATTTACTTACACGGCACCAGTCGCCACTCCAACGGTAGTGACCATCAGTCCGGTTTCAGGACCAGCCAATACCGTCGTTACGTTAACCGGTACGAATTTCAAAACGACGCTCACTGACAACACGGTTAAATTCAATGGTGTGCAGGCCACGGTGCAAACGGCCACAGCCGGCACCCTGACTGTTCTGGCTCCTGCCGGAGGGACCACCGGCACGGTAACAGTAACCACGGCAGATGGTACGGGAACAGGCCCTGTTTTTACTTACACGGCTCCCACTATTAGTGTATTTGCCTGCGGAACAGGGCTTTTCGGCAAGGGTTATTGGAAAGACGGAGTATTTACTGCGCTCTCCGATTGTCTGGATGTCAGATCTATTTTTGTTTCGGGAACAGATGTGTATACAACGGGTGCGGACAATACTTACGGTCCGGCATACTGGAAAAACACCACCCATTATAGTCTTCCCATGTCTCCCACACACAACGAAGGTATCGGCGAGTCGATCATTGTTTCCGGATCGGATGTATACGTGGCCGGTTACGACGAAATCAACGGCGCACTCAGCAAGCCGAGATATTGGAAAAACGGTCTCTCCCTTCCGGATCTGACAATGAATGGCGCCGATACACTCGGAATTCTGAATGCCATTTCTGTATCGGGAACCGACATCTATGTAGCCGGTTATGTAAGTCCCTATACGGGTAATGAAGTGGCCACTTATTGGAAAAATGGTTCGCCGGTTTCGCTGACAGACGGAACCTCGGTTGCTGTGGCCACAGGAGCTTATGCCAGCGGGTCTGATATTTTTGTATCCGGATATATCGAAGGAATTACCCAGGCTTACTACTGGAAAAACGGAACACCGCAACCCATGAACACTCCCGTCATCACTGGAACCTGTTATGGTCAGGCCATGTATGTTTCCCCTTCGGGTGATGCCTATGTTGCAGGCCAATATAAAGGACTGGCCAAGTACTGGAAGAATGGTACCATGGTGGATTTAACAACAACCGCTCCCGGAAACGGAGTTTCTGAAGCGGCATTTACGATTACCGGAAATGGAAATGATATTTATATCGGAGGAGTTTATGTTGGCCAGGGTACAGGATATTGGAAAAATGGCGCATTCACCGTACTGCCCGGTGCGCAGTTTGTGACGGGGATATTTGTCAAATAAAAGAAACGAAACAAACAGATCTTCAGACGGCTAATGGCAACAAATCTGTTGCCATTAGCCGTTTTCCTGTATCAAGAGAGAAATCCTTTTCAGTCTACTTAGCGCCAGTCAGATGATATATAAAATTTGATTGATATAAAGTGTGTTACCCACATTATTCTTAACGCCGTGGACAACTATGCTTTTAAAGAATATTTCCAGCGACCGATATTACTTCCGAATAGTAAACAGATTTTTTGTGTATGGAAGAACAGAAAGACAGGCATGCATCTAACATCCTTCTGGTAAGATTGCTGTTTAGCTTTTATACTGGGTCTCTCTTCGCCACCCTGCTTTTTATTCTCCATGGCAAACTGCTCTGGATAGCTTTATTTATTGAATTGAAATGGGCGGCCTTATTTTCCCTTGTTTTAACAACCATTAAAATAAACGAATTCCCGCAAAGCAGTGAGATCTGATTACACGACTTCCACAGACGAACACAGTCATTTACATAAGCGGCTGCCGGATTCTCAGAAAACAAATTATCTTGTTTCCGCCGCATGAACATAACCCGAACTATATTATTAAAATCCCTCGTCTGGCCATTCTACAGACAAAATGCGGGTCTATTCGCTTTTTTGATTTTCATCATGGTGGCTGCAGTAGGCAGAGCCAATGATGCAGGGCTACTCGAATATCATCTTTCGCTGATTCAGGCCATCACGACGAATAAAGCTTTTCTGATTTTTACATTACTCGTCTGGATGTTATACGCATTGAAATGTATGCGGTTTACAACAGACAGTATCGCGAAAAAAGAAAATGCTTTTCTTTCCGTTTTGTCTCTGAAGAAATCAGGAGAGGTAACCGGTCTGTTACTACTTGTACAGGTTTTACTTCTGTTGCCTATATTAACCTATGCCGGAATCACAGTGGCTGTGGGCCTTTTTTTTCACCGGTGGATAAGCGTTTCGGCTATTACTGTCTTTTTTATCCTGCTGCTCCTGGCCGGGGCTGGAGCCTGCCAGTTTATTCTGAACCGTCCGGGCAGGCAATGGAAAATTTCCCATACCAAAATTTTCCCGGTCGTTAACTATACTTCCTACACCCTGTTTCTTTTTCGTTATCTCGGGAGGTCGCGGAAATTACTTTTTCTGACTATCAAATTATTCAGTTGCACTGTTTTATTCGGATTGATTAACCAGACAGCCGGTGATCGTTCCGGTTTGCAGATGATTATTCTGTTTTACAGTTTTTGCCTGCTGGGTCATGGAGTTTTGATTTATCTGATACGACATATGGAAGAAACGTCCATGTCATTTTACAGAACTTTGCCTGTTTCATTGATGACACGTTTCGGACAATACGCCTTGTTCTGTTTCCTGCTATTTGTTCCTGAAATCTGGATTATCTGCCATCTGACACCTCTTCACCTGGAATATTCCGACGCGGTTCTCCTTATCCTGTATGGTTACGGCGTATTGCTGTTTTTAATCAGTCTTTTATTCATTCGTTTTTTCAGCCGCTTCGACTATCTGAAAATATTGACGGTCATCTTTCTTTTCGTTTTTATTTCGGTTTTAACCGGCCTTTTCCCTGCACTTTGCAGCCTGCTGATCATCTCACCGGTTTACATTTTTTGTCGTTACTATTATCATTTCGAAAAAGCGTAGGCGTTTACTCTCAGCCGGCCAATGGAGTTGACCGTCGATGAAAAGAGTGATGAAAATTATAATCTGACATTCGATGTCGAGAACGGGACATCGAACACACCGTCAGTAATAACCGCCTGCATACGCTTGTGATCAGACGTGTAGGTATCAGATATTAATTTTCCGGAAAACGTTCCGGTCACCCGGGTTGCTGACAGGGAAATGATGGTTACTGAAATGGAATCTTCGTAAAATTGGGGTCCGCCGCCAACGTCCATGTGCAGGTACACTTTGATCCTGTGATCCGAATTGCCCATTTTACTAAAAGAACCGGTTTCATCGGGGCATCTGATCAAAAAAGAATAGCCTGTCTTTGTATTCTTTGCGTATTCACTGGTAAAGAGTAACATTTTCAACTGCTTACTGCCGTCTTCCATTGTATTCGCATTGACCGTATTGTGCAGTTGCATTTCATCAGTGCCACTTCCCGAAACGGCTACCCCATTCACTTTGCAGGAAAAATGAGTCACTATTTCCGTTGTTGCGTTATTGGAAGAAACAATGTTGGCATCGCCTTTTACCGCAGAGGCATTTTGATTGCCTGAACAGGACAAAAAAGTATAACTGATCAGTAGCACGACAAAAGAAAAACCTGAAAATTTCATATTTGATAGTTTTAAACATTTGATCACCGGGCAGGAGCCAGCTGTTTAGCAGAATTTCGCATACTGTCCAGCATAGCAGGACTGATCCCCATCGAGTCCCGCATATTTTTGAACATATCCTTTGCTTTCATAACTCCCTCATCCTTTTCGTTGCCACCCATCGCATCAATGCCGGAATCCGACAGCACATTTGCGGTGGTCGTCAAAACATCTGCCGTTGTCATTTTTAATTTATTCGTATCCGGCAGTTTGTTGTTCGTCAGATCATGCAGGATACCATCCACTTCCGCTTTCAGTTTAGCCGTATCCGGTCCTTGTAATTCTTTTTTAGGGTCGGTACCTTCGGCGCCCGCAACCCCTCCTGGCCGGCCTGAGCAGGAAACAAACAAACTGATTAACGCCGTAGTCAGCAACAAAGAAAATACCTGTTTCATGGTTGTTCGTTTTTGAATGAATATCCGATGCAGATATAATTAAATTTAATCCAGCCTTATCGGGGTATCTGGTAAAACCCGTCGAACGGGCCTGAAAAATCGACCGACGGCGCATGGAGGTTGGCCTGGTCGGTAAGGCAGAGACAATGAGGCGGGAGCAATTTGGATGTAGGTTTTTTAGACTCAGTTGCTGAGAGTCTGTAGCGGCCTGACCTGACCGTCAAAATCAATATAATTTTTTTCGCCGAGCAATGGAGTTGACCCGCCCGGCATCTGTATGATTCCATTCGTATAAACGACAGCTCCGTTTTTTAAAGGAAATGAACCATGCATAACGAAAAGCCTGCCATTTCTCACAATTTTAAGCTGCCCCCCCTGCATAACCAGCCCTTCTTTAACCTGTCTGTATTCCATATTCGAATCCAGCTGCTGCTCATTGTAAATATAATTTTCGCGGCCGCTGCCCAGTACGTTCGGTACCGCCATATTCTGTATCATTACGCTGTCTTCATTCTCCGGTATCACGGTTGGAATTTTGTTTAAACCGGGGCCCAGACCACCCGTTTGAGCCACTGCCCCTGTTGCCACGACAGCCACCACACAGGCCATTATTATCTTTTTCATGATCTATTTTTTTCAGATAAGGCAATTCAGATGCCAGCTGCCAGTAGTCTTTGTCGGGTTGACAACGGGTTAACAAAAGGCGCCTGGCATGAATTTTACACAGGTAAAGCATAAACAAACCAAATGGGAACGATCAAAGAAAATCCAAACGATATTCAGATCAAACAGGCAAAATCCACAAGGCCGGATGATCTGAAAAATGATCAGAGAAAAGAGTATAATGATATAAACCGGAAAAAAGAAAAGAAAGCGAACGGCGATCCGGACGAGGGCGCTGTGAATGACGAACCATTTGATTCGGAATCTAACAACATACATTCAAAAAGATAGTTGATATTTGCCCCGATGATCGCCACCAGCCCGCTGCAGAAAACAGCACGTATTATACTGGGTCTTTTTTTAATCGCTGCCGGAACCGGTCACCTGAGTTTTTCACGTGTGGCGTTTCAGGCACAGGTTCCACCGTGGATTCCCCTGAGTCCTGATTTAGTTGTTATTTTATCCGGCATAGTGGAAATTACGCTGGGGATTGCTCTTGTATTCCTGGTAAAAAAAAGGATAGCCATAGGATGGATCGCGGCGTTATTCTTTGTGCTTGTTTTTCCGGGCAATATTGCCCAGCTTACCGAACACAGAAATGCTTTTGGTCTCGATACCGATCTGAAACGCTGGCTTCGCCTGCCCTTTCAGGTTGTTCTGATCGCCGTTTCCCTGTGGTCTACCGGCGCCTGGCAATCCTGGCGCAACAGAGGCAAAGCGTCTACAGAGAGGGGTATCTAACTCCATTCCAGAAAAGAAGGCGTCGCATTATTTTCAAACTTCCCTGATTTTTTTACGATCTGAATCCTGAACACGATTCCTTTTATTTCACTGATATCTTTCGTCAGGTAGGGGTATTCCGGTGAGAGGCGCGCAGTAGCACTGGCAGCAAATGGCAGAACCTTCTCATGCAGTTTTTCCAGGGCATTGCGCCGGTCGCCCGCATTGATCAGTTCTTCAAAATGTCCACTGCAGATCACACTTTGCCAGCTGCCCGCATGCTGAATGGCATCGACTTCAAAACACACTTCCGGATTTTTTCGCATCATGCGGATTTTCATTCCCTCCAGGGTATGTGCAAACAGACTTTCGCCGTCATATACATAACTGATCGGCACGATATACGTTTCACCATCCGCGTGGCATCCAATGCGTCCGATAATCTGCGTATGAAGCAATTCCTCGATTTGATTCTGATTTAATTCTCCAAACATAAATGCATTTTACCAAAACTAGTCAGCTTCGCTTTGACAGCCTCTGAGTACCGATACCCGGGCATATGACTTTGATCATGTTTTTTTCGGTGGCGGATCATCTGCCGGTTCCCGCAACAGGAATAGATTGCCGGTTAAATGATTTTTATGAAAGCTCTCGTATATCATGGCGCGGGACAAAAAGCCTGGGAAGAAAAACCGAAACCCGTCATCCTTCAGAACAGCGATGCCCTTGTACGTATTTCAAAAACAACGATCTGCGGAACTGATCTGCATATCCTGAAAGGGGATGTTCCGGAAGTTACCGAAGGCAGGATTCTGGGGCATGAAGGCGTTGGTGTTATTGAAGAAACCGGAACGGCGGTTACCCGTTTCAAAAAAGGTGATCATGTACTGATCTCCTGTATCACCTCCTGCGCCAAATGCGATTTTTGCCGCAAAGGCATGTATTCGCATTGCGAAAACGGGGGCTGGATACTGGGACACCTGATCGACGGCACACAGGCCGAATATGTACTCATTCCTTACGCCGATACCAGTCTTTACAAAATTCCGGAAGACAGTGAAGAGGAAGCACTGGTTATGCTGAGTGATATCCTTCCCACCGGATATGAATGTGGTGTACTGAACGGGCAGGTGAAGCCCGGGGATACAGTGGCCATTGTGGGCGCCGGGCCAATCGGACTGGCCGCATTAATTACCGCACAGTTTTATACGCCCGCAAATATTATTATGATTGATCCGGATGATAACCGTCTCGCGGTTTCTCTGAAGATGGGTGCCACGCATATCATTAATAATGGAAAGGAAATGGCTGTCGAAAAACTGATGGCCGTCACAGACGGAATGGGTGCCGATGTGGTCATCGAAGCAGTGGGCATACCGGAAACCTTTGAATTATGTCAGTATCTGGTAGCAGCAGGTGGCCGGATCGCGAATGTGGGCGTTCACGGGAAAGCCGTTTCACTTCATTTGGAAGTTCTGTGGAGTAAAAATATCAGCATCACTACACGTCTCGTGGATACAGTAACCACCCCCCTGCTGATGAAATCCGTTCTGACCGGCAAACTCAATTCCGGACAACTGATCACCCATCGTTTCATGCTTTTTGACATCATGAAAGCCTACGACAGTTTCGGAAATGCCACCCGCGACAAAACCCTGAAAGTGATCCTGACAAACGAGTAAAAATTTCTTTTTTATGCCATGGAAAAACTGGCGATGATCAGTCCGAGGTCAATGATAATTCCCAGCACAAAAGAGGGGATTGTGTATTTGGTTGGAAGATCCGCCAGATTGGTAATGACCACCAGGGCCAGGGCAAACATAGCACCGATGATCAGACCGAAATGGGCACCATTAAATAAAATGGCAGACATGGTCATTGGGAAAAATACAGCAGCCATAGCCGTGATGGATACACCCACCCAGGCAATATGATTTTTTTCCTGCTGTTTCGCCCATTGGAGAAAATAAGCCAACAGGGAAGTTTTGGTTTCGCTGATATATATTTCCCGGATACTGTTTGAACGGATACTGATAGTTGACATGATCTTGTTTTTTGTATCACAAAGATTGCCCAATCAAAAGGGAAATAAAATGACTTCCGTCAAGCGGAGAGCTGAAGCTCGTCAGGCTATAGGACTGCATTTATCGGACGATTTCCTGGTATTATAAAATGTTTCCTGCAGCTTTTCGCGGTGCAGGGGATGGGCAATGTTGATTAACGCACCCGCACGTCCGGTCAGGTTTTTTCCATAGAGATAAGCAATACCGTATTTGCTGACTATATAGTGCGCATTACATGCGTTAATTGAATATGACAGATGTTTTATCTTGGAAAATGGGCAATAAATATCGGGCAGGCATGTTTGGCAATCACGTCGTCGGCAAAACTCTTATTGAATAAATTCGAAAAAGCAGACCTTGAGTAGGACCCGGCGATCAGTAAAATGTTTTTTTATCCTCGAGCCAGGCAGAGAAATATTTGTCCGCCTCAAAGTGTAATCTTTTCGCATACAGTGAATCAAAATGACAACTGCTGTATTCCTGAAGCAGTTCCCGATCCGGCAGTTCTTCTTCCTTTACGTTTTTAACATGTACCAGTTCTGCAGGCAGATTCGTAAAATCGGGAAACAGGTTGACAAATTGTTTCAGCGCAAACATCGCTTCCCGGCTGCCATCATAGGCAACGGCCAGCCTGTCGAGGGTGCTGAATTTTTCCGGTATTACCATAACTGCGCATTCTGAAGAACGGAGCATTTCTTCCATAAAATAGCCGGGCTGCGCATTCATTGAATCCAGGAAAAACAGCTCCTCACTGATCACCACCAGGTCGGCAAAACGGCTTTCCTTAACAAACAGGTCACGGTCCCAGCAGCCTTCATATTCATGCACCTGCTGTTTGATACCATGGGATGCACATTCGGATACAAATCTCTTCCGGGTTTTATGAACGGTCAGCAGTTCGTTTTCTTTTAGTTTCACCAGCGGCGCGGCGATCGGCATAAAACTGATCGGGATCACTTCTTCCATATCCACCGGAGTGAAAAACATACCTTTCACAAATAAAGGTTCCGTTTCACGAAGCATTTTGATAAACTCAAAAGCTCCTTTGGCAAAATGATCGCCATCGTTCAGAAACAATATCTTTTTCATAAAATCATCATTTTATTTTCCATTAAGAAATTACTGATGGGAACGGATTCCCTGACCGGACAGCCATTTTTTCTGCAGATCTCCGTCAATAGTCCGAATTGTCTGAAAAAACTGCTCTCCAGTGCGGATACCGTTATCCCGCCCGGTATCAGAAGCACATCATCCCGAAAAGCGCTGTTCATCTGAATCATTTTTATTTCCGGAGAGAGCATAATATCCTGGCAGCCCCGTGGAGCTGTTCCGTCGGTATGCCTGAATATTTTAATCAGTAAATGCGGGAAAAGATCGGAAAACTTATCCTGTACCTGCCGGACGGTATCTTCTTTGCTTAAATGGAGTTGGAGGGGAATCATGATGGTATTGATTTGACTCCCCGAAATTATCCCAGCCTTTCTCCCGGATCTATGATATCCATCATAAAAAGACCTGATTGTAGTCAGGCATTCCTGTTCTGCAGTCTAATATTTCATATTCTTCAGCTTATCCGGATCGCTGACCGTGATTTTGCCGCTTTTGATGTCGATGAGTTTTTCGGACTTGAAGTCACTCAGTGTCCGGATCAGGGACTCAGTGGCCGTACCCACGTACTGGGCAATTTCTTCCCTTGATATCTCAATGGGCTTCATCTGTTCATCCAGTCTGAATCGGCTGACGATATCCAGCAGGGCGGCAGCTACCCGTTTTCTCAGGGAGCTATACGCCAGGCTGAGCAAACGTTCTTCTTTTTCCTTTACATTTTTTGAAATGATATGAATGAATTTGGCTGCGATACTGATATCCGTATATACCAGATGCAAAAATTCATCTTTGGGTATTTGGATCACTTCAGATTCCTCCATAGCTACAGCGCTGTCGCTATAACCCAGGTCTTCGAGCAGTGCGGTGTATCCAATGAAATCGCCCGTCGTATTCAGGCTGGTAATATATTCTTTCCCATCTTCATGTACTTTATAACACTTGATCTTTCCTTTCAGCAGAAAATATAAAAACCGGGGGCGTTTTCCTTCGGTATACAAAACCTGTTTTTTATCAACCTGTTGCGCCTGATAATCTGCAGAAAGTTTTTCCCCGGAGCCGGCATTTTTTACATCCAGTAAAAACTGTGTCAGGCCCGTACCGGAAGAAGGGTATTTCTCCTCCAGAATACTGATTTTTTTGAACCGGATCTCCACGGCATTCAGCAGTTCAATATCATCAAAGGGTTTTGTGATATAATCGTCTGCCCCCATTTCCATTCCTTTTCTGAAATCAGATCTCTCGGTTTTTGCAGTCAGAAAAATAAATGGGGTTTCTGCCGTATCCGCATTTTTCCGGATCAGGTGTAACACCCCATACCCATCCAGTTCGGGCATCATGATATCACAAATTATCAGTAAGGGTTTTTCCCTGATGGCGGTTTCCACTCCTTTTTTGCCATTTTCTGCGGTAAAGCTGATGTAACCGGCCAGATCCAGTATCTCCGCAGTATTCTCCCGGATATCTTTGTTATCGTCAATGACCAGTATGGATCTTTTCATTTGCGGTATGATTGAGAGGAATATGAATAATAATAGTGGTTCCTTTTCCTAATTCGCTTTCAATTTCAATGGAACCATGGAGCAGATCAACGTATCTTTTTACAATATGCAAACCGAGTCCCGTTCCCTGTATATTCACGGCATTTTTTCCTCTGAAAAAAGAGGAAAATAAATGTTCCCGGTCCTCTTCAGATATTCCGATTCCTTCATCCCGAACTGAAATACTGATCCTGTCCGGTTCCACGGCTGTTTTTATCCAAATGGTTCCGCCAGCCTGAGAAAACTTGATGGCATTGGAAACCAGATTGATGAATATATTTCTCATCAGGTTATTGTCGCTGTCCACCCGGTATCCCCCCAGATGCTGATAAATGATTTTCTGGTCATTTTCTGTCACACTGCTGATCTCATCGATAATTTCCGAAAACAGATCGCTAATAATAAAATTGCTGAAATGAGTGCCCACTTTACCTTCTTCCAGCTTGCCCAGCGAAAGGAAATCCTCCAGCAGGTTGTTCAGGTGTTTGACAGAGGTTTTTATTTTTTCAATATGCCGCATTCTCTTATCCTGGTCCTCCGAACTGGTATATTTACCCAGCAGGGATGCGGATGAGAGAACGGTACTCAGCGGTGTCCTGAACTCGTGAGAGGCCAGCGACACGAAGCGGCTCTTGATTTCATTCAGCTGCCGCTCCTTACCCAGGGCCTCGTTCAGCTCATTCTGGGATTCCCCGAGGCGCTGTAAAGCTTCCCGTAAAATAATAGTCCTTTCTTCCACTTTAGCTTCCAGTTCCGAATTAAGCCGCCGCATTTCATCCGTCACTTTTTCCAGCTGCTGCTGTTGCAGAATATTGCTTTTTTCAATTTCTTTTCTCTGGGTAATATCGATCACAAAGGCAATCACATACCTTTCTTCATTTTGCATATAGGTACTCAGACTCACTTCCACCGGAAACAGGTAGCCGTCTTTTTTTTCCGCCTGAAGATCCCTTCCCTGCCCCATCACCCGGTTCCTCGGATCATGATAAAAACCTTCCCTGAGTTTCACATGTCCCTTCCTGGATCCGGCAGGTATCAGCAGATCGATTTTTTGTCCTGTAAGTTCTTCGGAAGTATAGCCAAACATGCGGCAGGCCGAAGGATTGATTAAAATAATATCTCCCTGACTATTGGTCGCAATAATACCCTCGGTTGCATTTTCAAATAAGGAAGTGAGATGAACAACATTGAACTGCATCCGGATGATTGGGTTTGATCAAAATTACGGATGTTTTTCTACTGCAGTAATTGTTGTTCTATGGCAATGGCCCGCGGAAAGAGAATATGGCTTTCGAGAAATTGATAGTGCCGGAGATTGTTGCAAAATTCCTCCAGTTTATGAAACAGAACCTGGTAGTTCGTACACACTTTATCCGGAACGCTGAAGTCGCTGGTCAGCTCCCGGATCTGGTTCAAGAGATTTCCGATCTGCCCGTTTTCCTTTTCCACGAGGCCCAGTGATTTACGCAGGGTGCGTACGAAGAGATTGCCATAGGCATCTTTTCTGCGGTTTGCCGAGTCAATCTGCTTGATATAAGGGAAAATAATTTCATCCTCCTGTCTGATATGCAAAACAAGAACGGCCGACAGCTCATCGAATAACCCGGTGATCCGGAGTATCTCCGGGTACTTTTTACTATGACCGGTCCCAAAAGACAGCAGGGCAGAACCCAATGCGGGAACGGCTTTGTCAATATACTGGTGATGTATATGAATAATATAATCAATCAGGAAATCGAGTCTCCATTCGGCAAACTGAAGACTACTGGGAATCGTAACCGTGCGTGTGGCCTGTTCCAGGTCTTTTTTTACGTTTTCAGGATCAATATTTTTCTCCGAGCAGATTGCCCCCAGAGAAACCCTTCCCGCGCAACAATAGTTGATCCCGTATTTTTTGAACACATCCGCCGTACGGTAGTCGGACTTCACCATATCATCGACCGCTTCGTCATATCTGTCCGCCATGATTGAAGTATTAAACTTGTTTATAGGCAAATCTATTTTTATTCAATCTCAAAAAATATGACATAGATCAGTTCATTTCATGATCCGCACCATCCTTAAGGAAAATCCGCCCCGCATGATTTTAATCATACAACGAACCCATCCTGCTCATACATCCGCGTGATGGGTTAAAATATTTTTGCACTCAAAATACCGGATATGGAAGTAAAACATTCAGCTGTGCCGACAGACCCGGAGGCATCCTTCGACAGAGACTTTAAACCCAGGGGCGCCGTTGCTTTTTTCATTCTCCTGATATTACTGGGTATGCTAATCTGGTTCGGTATCTATTTCCTCATGCTCGACAGAATCTAAATCTGCTTTATGTCTACGCTTGATCCTTCAGAGAAAAAAATCATATTCATCACCGGCTTCGTTTTGTCGTTGTTCATTTTTTCCATTTTGTATGCCCGGGGAAAAAATAACGATCTGCCGGATTGTCTCCCTTACAATAAAACTTATCTGGAACCCCGCGTCACGCAACTGGATGATAAAACATTTCAGGTTTATGCCGTGGCGCAGATGTGGCAGTTCCAGCCCAATCAGATTTTTATACCGGCGGGCAGCGAAGTTGATTTTTACGTCACCTCCAAAGACGTCGTTCATGGCTTTAACATCAGCGACAAGAATGTGAACCTGATGGCCATCTATGGAAATATCAATAAAACAACGGTGCGATTTGAAAAATCCGGAATCTATAAAATCGTCTGTCACGAATATTGCGGCGTGGGCCATCAGTCCATGCAGGCTGAAGTGATTGTCAACGAACCTCCAGTTAAATAATCCACAAGACCTATCCACATGCATATCTCGAAATCATTAAAAAGACTGATCTATTGGGAACTGGGCATCCCGTTATCCCTATTGACCATCGGTATTTACCATGGACTGATGCAAACGATTTACCGTTCAGGCGTCATTCATCAGTCCGCTTTTGCCCATCTTGATTATTACCAGGGACTCACCCTGCATGGCGTAATCAATGCCGTGGTGCTGACTTCTTTTTTTGCCGTAGCCTTTGGTCACGCTACACTCACTTTTTATCTGAAGAAGGAACCCAACAAAATAGTGGCCTGGCTGAGCTTCTGGCTGATGACCATCGGTACCGTAATGGCCGCCTGGGCCATGCTGGCGGGCAAGGCTTCCGTTCTGTATACTTTTTATCCTCCCTTAAAGGCCCATCCGCTTTTTTATCTTGGCGCGGCCCTTCTGATCGTAGGTTCCTGGGTTCCGCTTTTTAACTGGGCAGTGATGTATACGGCATGGAAAAAAGAAAATCCGGAAACCAAAACTCCGCTGGCCGTGCTGGGCACACTCGTGAACTTCACCGTATGGTTCGTCTGTACGCTGGCAGTTGCATATGAAGTATTGGTATTGCTACTACCCTGGGCCATGGGCAGGGTGCCGACAGTAAACGTGACACTCGCCAGAACGCTCTTCTGGTTTTTCGGACATGCGCTGGTTTATTTCTGGCTGTTGCCCGCCTACGTCATGTATTATACCATGCTACCCAAACTGGCGGGTGGAAAATTATATTCGGACCTCGCGGGACGCATTTCATTTTTCCTTTTTCTGTTGCTCTCTGTTCCCATTGGCGTACATCACCAGTTCAGCGATCCTTCCATTACCAAAGGAGTAAAAATGTTTCAGGGTTTACTCACTTTCGGAGTGGCTTTTCCGAGTTTTATAACCGCCTTTACACTGGCTGCTTCCCTGGAATATGCAGGCCGCAAACGCGGGGCAAAAAGCCTGTTGGGATTTTTTGGCAAACTGCCTTATCTGGATGCGGACCGGTATCTTTTTGCTTACCTGATCTGCGGATTATTTCTTTTCATCTTCGGAGGTCTTACCGGCATTGTAAATGCTTCGGGTCCTTTAAACGCGGTAATACACAATACCGCCTGGCTTCCGGGACATTTTCATATGACCGTGGCGGGTCCCGTTTTCCTGAGTATTATCGGCATGAGTCTTTATTTATATTCCGGCATCGCAGGCAAACGCGTCTTTCTTCCCAACGTCAATGTAGTGATCCCTTATTTATGGGTGATCGGTATTCTGATATTCTCTGCGGGCCTGTCCTGGGGCGGTCTACTCGGCGAACCCAGGAGAACCAATCTGGGACTGAGTTATCTGAATCCGAAAAATGAATTATTTCGCCCCGAATGGGTGCCCACTACCCTGCTGGCCCTGGCCGGCGGTATCATTATGACGTTTGCTGCGCTATTGTTTTTTATCGTTTTTTTCGGCACCCTGCTGAGCAAAAAGAAAACAGAAGGAATCCTGTCCTTACCCGTTACCGGGATTCTGCACGACGAAAAAAGAATTCCCCTGTTCGACACATTCAAGCCCTGGCTCGTAATGATGGCCATTATAATACTGCTCGCCTATTTGCCTGCCTTTATGAATGCCAGCAACAATCCCGGACCCGGCGCACCGCCGTTTACGCCGGACAATCCCGTGCCGGTACGACCCGTAAACCGTTTTATTCCATAGAATGAAAACAATGATGAAATCCGGGAATCGCGTGATATGGCTTTTCGTAGGGGTGGTGGTGATCCTTCCCATCACCGTATTCGGATTTACCAGCTGGTATGAGTCTCATATCAAAAGACTTCCGCTGGCAGGTCCCGAAAATCATATTGTCGGCGATTTTCATTTTACCAGCCAGTATGGTCAGTTTGTGGACGCTGCACTATGGAAAAATAAAATAGTCGTGGCCAATTTCTTTTTTACCAGTTGTCCCGCGATATGCCCCCGCATGATGTATCAGCTGAAAAGGGTGCAAGCCTACGCTGATCAAAAAATTCTTATCAGTTCTTTTACCGTAGACCCTCTGCGTGACAGCGCAGCCCGGCTGAGAACCTATGCGGACCGAATGGGAATAAAAAATAACTGGCTGTTACTGACGGGAAATAAAACCGATCTCTACCGCTTTGCGAGAAAGGATATGCTGATCGACGCGACCGAAGGAGACGGCGGGCCGGAGGATTTTATTCATAGCGACAATATCCTGCTGATTGATCCGAACCGCAGAATCAGGGGATACTACAGGGGAACCGACGAAACAGAAGTAAACAGGCTGATACATGATATCGACAGACTGAAAAACGAATTCAACCTATAATGCTGCATTTCAAATGAAAAAGAAAATTACCATCGGCATCCTGACCCTCATCGTTCTTTCAACCGGATTAGCCAACGCACCGGTACCCGAGGGCAAACTCATTTTTACTTCGCGATGCGCGAGCTGCCACAATGTAAATAAAGTGGTGCTCGGACCGGCGCTGGCGGGAGTGGAACAGCGGCATTCGGTGGACTGGATCATTCATTTTGTTCATTCCTCGCAGACCGTGATTAAAGGCGGAGATCCCGTGGCGCTGGCCCTGTATGAAAAATTCAATAAAATACCCATGCCGGACCACCCGGATCTGAGTGAAGACAATATCAAAAACCTGCTGACGTATATTAAGTCGGAAACCGTCACATCTTCCGGTCCCACTATATTCAGACCAGAAAAAATTCATCCGGCATTTACGCCTTTGTCTGTAAATAATTCCGGATTTATTTTTTCTTACCTGGCGCTGGTGGCCCTTCTTTTCTTTTCCCTTCTTGCCCTCGTCAAAGTAAAAGCCATTCAGCGAAAAGAAAATAATCAAATATGAAAACCATACTTTGTCCCGTTGATTTTTCTCCTGCCTCACTCAATGCAGGTTTTTATGCTGCTGCCCTGGCCCGCTATGTACACGCATCGCTGTTGTTGCTTCACGTGATTCCCTTTCCCATTGCCATTTCAGAACTTTCCCTGCCTGCCGAAGCGATAGACGATATAATGAATCAGGGATACCGGGATTTGCAGGCACTGAAAGCCCAGCTGAAATTGACGATGGGTGAAGAAACCGGCATCCGTGTGATGCTGAAAATGGGCAGTGTTGAAAACCAAATGGAGGAACTGGCCATGCAGGAGCAGCCCCTTGCACTGGTCATGGGCATTCATTCAGAAAAAAGTCTGGAGAAAGCACTGATGGGAAGCTCCGTTTTCCATGCCATGAATCATATTCCTTTCCCCACGTTCGTCATACCCGAACAGGCGGATTTTCATCCGGTACAAAAAATAGGCATCGCGTGCGACCTCAAAAAAAGAATTGGGATTTTGCCCATGGAGGCGGTCAAATTCTGGCTGACCACATTTAAAGCCAGTCCCGAAATCATTCATATTGGTTCCGGGCGGGATGATTTCAAAGCGGACCAGCTAACCGAATCCATTTCGATTCAGAATCAGCTGGCCGGATTCGAACCTCAGTTTCATTTTTTAATCAATGACAATCTGGAAGAAGAACTCAACGAATTCGAAAAAGAAAATCATCTGGATCTGCTGATGCTGTTTCCGAGAAAACACGGGCTGTCCGATCTTTTTAAAAAGAAACATTCCGGCCATCTGGCGAACGGGGCGAGGATACCCGTATTGTCCATTCACGAGATGATGTAGAGTATCAGGTCCTGTTTCTTAAACGTTTGAAGATTTTGTACGCAGTCACCCGTATATTATCATAGACCAGCGCCACGATCAGGGCAGCCACTGCGATGAGCAGTGTTTTCAGCTGAAGGAACTGATAGAAAAAACCGCCCGCGATACATCCGAGGAAAAAGAAAGCGATGATCACACCCCGGAGGCCGATACTTTTTTTCAGTCTTTGCTGCTGTGCTTTTTCCCTGTAAAAAAATAACTGGGACAATTCAATACCCAGGTCGGTGAATAATCCGGTTAAGTGAGTCGTGCGGACTTTCGCGTTAGACACCCTTGTAACGAGTGCGTTCTGCAGACCCATCGTAAAAAGCAGCATACAGGCCAGCATCTCCTTATGTATTTCAGTGCGGGCAAACTTCTGCCCGCCGATCCCCATCAGCAGGAGCAGCCCGATCTCTAAAAAAATAGCCGTGTTATGAATGAATGCTTTTCCTTTAAGGATATAGTATTCAAGCAGCATGGTAGAAGTAAATGCACCGCCCAGAAAAAAAAGTATATAAAAAAGATAATTAAAAGCAAACAGAAACTGATGCTTTTGCATGGCCTGGGAAAAATAGGCGAAATGTCCCGTCACGTTGGTGGTCAGGACATCTACAGCCAGCAGTCCGCTGGTATTTACAATTCCCGCTGTAAAGGAAAGGAAAGAAGCCAGCCGGAGATCCTGTTTGAAAGTCCGGGCTCTTCCACCGTGTCTGAACATACATGAATATATGAACTAATCCGGTTGGCAGTCGCTTTGCCAGACCCAATTTTTAATATTCCACGGATTTTTTGTAAAATATTTTCCTAACGAACAACATCTATCGCCTGACAAAAAACCTCAAAAAACAAACGAACCGCAAAAAATTTCCCAGCCGGCAGTCTGCGTAGGTCAAGGCATATCATTTCCTGCTGATCTTTCGTATATTCGAAATACCGGTGTCGCAAGCCGGACATTCTAACAGTCCATCATGAAAATGCTTTTTCGAACCGGCCGGATATTTTATGGTCTGGCTATTGCTGCCACTGGTCTTCAGCAATTCTTCTTTAAAGAATTTTTTCAGATACTCTTTCCTCCCCTTCCCTGGCATATCCCGGGTCTTATTTATTTCGCCTGGCTCGTGGCGGGTATCCTTCTGATTGCGGGTTCGGCCATCGCGCTCAATCTGCGAACTCATTTTTTCGCCCTGCTGCTCGCCTTTATTTTTCTCTTCTTCTTTATTATCTGTTATGTGCCCTATCAGTTATTTATAGGGCCCTATAGTCCCATCCATCTGGGTCTCTGGATAAACCCGTTAAAAGAATTTGCTTACGCAGGCGGCGCGCTGGTGATTGCACGAAAAATTCCCCCGGCGATAGCTGTCCCGAAGGCCTCCCTGGCCGGTTTCATGGATAACCTTTCGGCTTATGGACGTATTCCCTTTGCCACGACTATGGCGTTGTTTGGCGTATCCCATTTTTACTATACCGACACGGTTCAACAGATGGTGCCGGAATGGATTCCGATGCATATGTTCTGGACTTATTTTGCCGGCATCGCGCTGATCGCATCGGGCATCGCCATCATCCTGAAGTTTAAGCTGCGTCTGATTGGTAATCTGCTGGGACTGATGATTTTTTTATGGTTTCTGATGCTCCATATTCCGGATGCGGTTCATAATCCAACAGTAAATAACGGGAACGAAGTGTTCAGCGCGTTTTCCGCGCTCGCATTCAGCGGTATTGCGCTGGTCATTGCCAACGATCCCACCTGATCGGCTATGGCAGATCCTGCACGATCAGACCGGATGCTTCCTCGGAAAAATCAAGTCCCGAATAATCCGGATTCAGACCACCCATAAAAGAAACGGCCATCATATGAATACGGGAAACGTGGTTTCCATTTTTGTCGACTACACGGAAATGATCATCAATGGCAATACCGGGAACGTTCAGATAAAACTGTCCATTCGTTTCTTTTACATCTGCATGACCCCGGTTTTTTTCTCCAAGGGCTTTTTCCGGGGACCGGAATGGCAGCGTTGCTTCCCGTACCGTTCCATTTTTTACCAGGCTTTTGAAAGGAAAGTCGTCCATATTCAGATGTTTCTGTCCGCTGCAGTCAATATAGGTCTGATATTTTTTTTCATGTTGTATTCCGGCTTCATCGTTGTATTTGAAAACAATACCCCCTTCGGGCATCGCCTCTATCCGGCTTTCATTGCCCGCATCGATCAATTCCAGCACGCCGGCTTCGTGTAAGGCGATCAGCTCCTCGCAGGATCTTTGCGGAACGAATGCGATGATGATCGAAATCAGCGGCATCAGCGTTTGCTGAAGTCTTTGCATGTCTTCTGCAGAAAAGTGTTTCGCAGGATAGTTCATGGCAAAACTGAGTATGGCTAGTGCTTCTTTCCAGTACACGGATTTCTTTTTTTGAATGGATAACCGGGCCTCCTCATATTCTGCCTTAAAAAAAACAAAAGGATCTCCGGCTTCCCGAAAACTCATCATGGATTCCACAAATTCTTCAAGTGTGAGTGTACGGATGAATTCATAAAATGCGGGATCTCTGATACGAAACACTTCTTTAAAGTCCTTTTCAAAAATATAGTCGATCGACAGAAATCCGTCGTTTGATTTCCTGTGTTCTTCAATTTCCTGTCGGGTAAGCAGGGTATTTTTTGAGAGATGGGGATCTTCCAGATGAAAGCGAATGCCAGGCAACAGACCGTGCCGGGAGTGCATGTCTATTTTGAATTCTTCAGAACCCCGATTCCGATCATAAATCAATTTATGCGGTGCCAGTTCAGTAAATACCCCGTTTTCCCGGGAAAGGGTGCGAATGGCATCAATAGCCGTGAGCGAACTGCCACGGATCGACACCGCATGATTGATTTTGATTTTCAATTTGGCAGGCGGATAAGGCGACTCAAAATAGCCGGGTACTCTCCCCTCTTTGTCCATGGGCCAGGCATGCCCTGTACAAATCACTGCGCTGTCGAATTCAACCCACTCTTTTCCTGCCAGTTCAAGGCTGAGTTTATTTTTTTCCGGCAGATCCGTTATATCCAAAACCCGGCAGTTAAAATGAACACGTGCCTGAATGCCGCGCTGTTCCGCCTTTTGAAGGAGAAGAACAAACTGGTCGTGGAGATATTCGCCAAATAACAGTCTCGGCAGAACCATATACTCATTGAACCATTTTAAATC
>CBDCCE010000036.1:0-124021 GCA_965214575.1 Puia sp. | reverse complement strand
GCAATACTTCCGGAACCAGTTTAATACCTGTGCCGTGGATCGGAGTATAGACAATGCAGAGATTATGTTGGCGTTCGATAATTTCGGGATAAACTGAAAGATTTTTTACCATGCTGATATATGCTTCATCCATTTCCTTCCCAATAATCGTAATCAGCGATTCCCCTCCCGACCACTTTACTTCATCCACCGACGCGATTTTTTCCACTTCCTCAATAACATGATGATCATGTGGAGGTACCAGCTGCCCGCCATCATCCCAGTAAGCTTTGTATCCGTTGTATTCTTTTGGGTTGTGTGAAGCTGTACACACCACACCTCCCTGGCATCCCATATAACGTATCGTGAAACTTAATTCAGGTGTGGGCCTTAAAGATTGAAACAGAAAAACCCGGATACCATTGGCGGCAAATACTTTGGCTGCAGTTTCTGCAAAAAACCGGCTTTTGTTGCGACTATCATGCGCAATAACCACTTTTACGGTTTGACGGGGAAAAGATTTTAAAAGGTAGTTCGAGTATCCCTGTGTGGCCATGCCGATGGTGTATTTATTGATCCGATTAGTACCCACTCCCATGATTCCTCGCAAACCGCCGGTGCCAAATTCAAGATTCTGATAAAAGGAGTCGGTTAGTTCATCCGGGTTGTCTTTTTGTAAACGAAGAATTTCGGCTACCGTTTCAGAATCATAATTTCCAGTTAACCAGTTATTCACTTTGGCCAGAATCACCGCATCCATAAAACTTGCTTTAAATTTGAACCTAAGATATTGATTTTTATATGAACCCCATTTTGATTTTGACTCATGAATGCATAAAACTGTTTTCAATTGGTTGAATCTTTTTCTCCGGTTCTGTCAAATAGAAACCGGATTGCCCGACCCTTATTTATACTTTGTCTGCTGGCATCTTCTGTCAGCGGATTTGCGCAAGGAGTCTTTCTTCCTCCTAGCGGCACTTATCAGCCCGACAGGCTCAAAACCATTGTAATCACTGAAGTAGCGACGGGTGTGGCTATTTCTGCCGGACTGTATTTTCTGTGGTATCGAAAACACCCACGCAGTCATTTTCATTTTTTTAACGACAATGCTGAATGGCTGCAAATGGATAAAGTGGGTCACGCAACGACCGCCTATAATATCGGTGCTATCCAGTATGATCTCATGCGCTGGTGCGGAGTAAAAAATGATGTATCCGTTGCAGTTGGCGGATTAACGGCAATCGGATATATGTCGATTGTTGAAATTTTTGACGGCTTTTCTTCCAAGTGGGGATTTTCGAAAGGAGATATGGTGGCTAATATATTTGGCGCTGCATTGTTTGCCGGACAACAATTGGGATGGAATCAGCAAAGGATTTCTTTGAAATGGTCGTTTCACGGCTCTCCGTATGCAAAATATTATCCTGCTGAACTGGGTTCCGGTTTTTTATCCAGGATGTTAAAGGATTACAATGGTCAGACTTACTGGCTTTCCGTTAATGTGGCGTCCTTTCTGCCTGTCAGCAGCGATTTTCCTTATTGGCTTAATCTGAACGCAGGTTACGGTGCCAGGGGAATGATTGGCGCCAACAGCAATCCCGGCTCCCTGAACGGCAAACCTATACCTGAGTTCCCCAGATACCGGAGTTTCTATTTTGCGCCGGACGCAGACCTGTATCGGATTCCGACCCAGTCCGGGTTATACAACGGGGCTGCTTATCTTACCAGATTCTCTAAAGTTCCTTCGCCAGCTCTGGAATGGAGCAAACTGAAAGGGTTTCGGTTCATACCCTTGTATTATTAAGGTTTTGCTAGGCCTTTTAGCAGGGCTCTTTCATTAAATTTTTATATTTTTGGAGGGGCCCGAAACGGACACCCGACCCTATTTTACCCCTGAACCATGAGCAGCTACTTGTTACTTCGGAATAATAAAGAATCAGGTCCCTACACGATCGATGAAATCAGGGGTATGTCCCTTAAATCCTATGATCTGCTCTGGGCTGTCGGACAAAGTGCAGCATGGCGGTATCCGGGAGAGATTTCCGAACTGAAATCCTTTGCTCCTCCGGTTCCTGATCAGCCTTCGGACCCTTTTTTGAGAAAAACGGCGGAGGAGGCACAACCAGATACTGATCTCCCTCAAAAAAAAAATGGATTCCGGCCAGGCCGGTCAGGCAGGGAAAAAGGCGGGTAGTGAACCTTCAACGGGTTCGGTATACGTGAACTTGCCTGCACAAAGAAAGGTGAGCCAGTCCCCTATTTCAAGCGAATCTCTTACCGGGCTTCCCGTTAGCTCAGTTGAGCCGGATTATGATTTTTCTGACTTATACAGAAAACAGTCGTCCGGTGCTGCAAGAGTTTCGGGGAAAGTACTTTGGATTAGCACGATTGGCCTTTTGTTTGGTGCCGGCATTCTCACAGGCTTTTTCATATCTGACCGTAGAAAATTTTTCTCATCTGCGTCCGACCATACCCCAAAAGCGGCTTTTGTACATCCCCTCTCAGCAGCTGGTGAAAAGGAAAACCAGACACTGATTTCCAGTAAGTCAGCATGATATACCGGAAGCTGAAACACTGATAAAGTCCGACGGGCATGATAGTGTTCGTCCAGTAAGTAAAAAACCAGTCACTAATCCTGTTAAAAAACTCCGCAGGGAGAATACAGAAAAAAAAGATTCTGTAGTTCATTCGACAGAATGGTCTGGTTTTATTAAAATGGCGGACAGTACCCGTCAGAATACGGTCAGTAAAACGGACGTTTTGTATCAGAAAAATAAAAACTCATCCTGAAAACTATCTGAGTCTGGTTACCGGCAACTACTCTACAGGTATTCTCGGTGGTGTGTCGAGCTTTTCTGTTTCACTGACAAATAATTCCCCTATTCTGATGGACCTGGTTGTGGTGACCGTTGAATATATCCAGAGCAACAACAAAGTATTCAAAATTGAAAATCTTTCCTTCACAGACATGCAAGCCGGCGAAACCGTTTCCCTTAAAGCTCCCAAAAGCAACCGGGGCACTAAAATTGCTGCCCGTATTCATATTGTTAACATCCGCCAGCTGGATCTCAGTTATTCTAATTAATACTGCGTTAACAATCATTTGTTTTTTTTGTCATATCATATCTAATCATTGGCATAGAAGTTGAAATTCAGTGTTATAATCCAAACCTGTTTAATTCCGGATTTCCACTCCTGTGTTATTCCTGTATACATTATTCAGACCCTTTAATTCAGAATAAGAATGCGGAGAGGAATGTTGGAACTATGCCTGATCATCGTTGCTGTGATTGGGATTCATGCGGAACGATTATTACATAATGGCTCGATTGAAGGCAGGATTTCGCCAGCGACTCCTTCCCCCTCTGTAGTTGCAGTGAGAGGAGGTGATTCGGTGCGGGTTATCAGTAGCGAGGGACATTTCGGTATGGAACTGCAGCCGGGAGAATGGAAAATTATTATTGGATCCAATGATCTAAACATACCCCGAACCGAGAAAAATATTCAGGTTACGGAAGGAAAACGCATCGATTTGGGGGAAATTAGAATTGCTCAATAAATTTCTTTTTTACTAGTTGAAAAACAGACTTTCCGGATAACATTTCAGCTGAAATGTTTTATCATTGGATATGAAAAGAATCGTTCTTTTTGGTGCGGGTAAATCCGCTACCTGCCTGATTGACTACCTCACCCGGATCTGCAATGAAAAAGGCTGGCTTCTTACGATCGGAGACTCGGATGCGGCATCTCTGGAAAAAAAACTTTTAAAAATCGGCTTTTGTCAGACCCGTTCAGGTGAATGTGGAAAATACTGATGACAGAGCAGCGCTCATAAACAGTGCCGATTTGGTGATATCCCTACTGCCCCCTTTACTTCACATACTAATAGCGAAGGACTGCGTTAAACTCTCAAAAAGCCTCCTCACCGCTTCTTATGTGGATGCCGAAATTCAGAAACTCGCTGGCGAGGTGTCGGAAAAAAAAATCTGCTTCTTGTGTGAAATGGGCCTGGACCCCGGTATCGATCATATGAGTGCCATGCAGATTATTCACAGACTTCACAGTGAAGGAGCAAAAATTGTCGTATTCCCGTTCCCATACCGGAGGTTTGATTGCACCAGAATGTGACGATAATCCATGGCATTATAAGATAAGCTGGAATCCGGCAAACGTGGTTAAAGCAGGAAATGCAGGCGCAGTGTATAAGGAATCGGGTCAAATTATCAGACTCGGGTATGCCGAATTATTTGAACATACCGGGCTGGTTGACATTAAACCACTAGGGCAATTTGCTTATTATCCAAACCGCGACTCGTTGACGTATATGCGGGTATATGGTTTGGAGTCAGCTGACAGTTTTATCCGTACTACGCTTCGTCATCCTGACTATTGCCAGGCATGGAAAAATATTGTTCATGCCGGCCTCACCGATGATTTGTTGCCGTTGGATCCTTCTACTCAAACGATCGCTGAATGGAGTAAACCGATTCTTCCTTTTGTAGATGGATTTAATCAAAAAATGTACGAACAGATTGGTTTGTTCGATTTGTCCCCGTTACCACCTGATAAAGGGCTCACGTCAGCAAAAATTCTGCAGACGTTGTTGGAAAAAAACTGGAAGATGAAGGACACCGATAAAGATATGATCCTGATGCAGCACGAATTTGAATATGAATGGAAGGGCAAAACTCATTACCTCAAAAGCAGTCTCATCGTAAAAGGTGAAAATGCATTAAGAACAGCCATGGCAAAAACAGTTGGCCTGCCACTAGGAATTGCCGCGAAATTAATTCTGGAAAATAAAATCTCCATAACCGGATTGCACATCCCGATTATACCTGAAATATATCAGCCGGTTCTGGCGGAGCTGGAAAAGGAAGGCATATGCTTCACTGAAGAAATTATTTGACTTCCAAATGCTGGGTGTAGAGGGTTTTATATTGCATGTCCCGGAATATCAGAATATACAGTCCACGGCGGAGATAAAGTGTATAAAACCCGTTTCCATATGAAAAATAGGTTTGATCAGCGGGTACCACTTGCCCTGGTTTACTTCCGAAGGACTCAAATTGATAGTAGGCCTGTACGAGGAAAATCTCAGAATTTTTGGTTCGGATAGATACAGGTTGTCTTCTGTTCGATAAGGACATCCAGGTGGGTCTTGAATAGGTGTAAACGGTTCTTGGATGAATAACGGTAAGATCATATAGTTCAGTTCCGGTGATATTGACGGGTTCATCATTTAACAGGGGAATCGAGGCCGTTGCTACCGGATATTTTTCCAGATAGGCATCATAAAAAGCCTTTCCGAAGGAAAAATTACTTTCCTCCGTCATGTCCGTCTGATCAATAGTCAGCGGATCTATGCCCGTCATTTTTTTGAAGGCCATGCCCATGGGTATAAAATCAGGGCTCGTACTTTTTTCTGCAATATGACCATATCCCGCATACACAAATATTTTCGCTTCCGGATCCTGTTTCAAAACGGCGGCAATATTCAGGGCCTGTATGGAATCACGTTCTGTTGGAGTATGCTGTTTGGCGAGCGGATCTTCATAAGCAACAAGTTTGTACCCCAGCTCCTGTGCCAGACGAATCATTTCCCCCGCCACCGGTTCCGTTGCAAAATGACCCGTTTTATAAGTAAGTTTGATTAATTCCTGATCAGGCATAGGATTGAGCATTTCCATGGCGAGATAACGAAATCCGCGTTTATAAAGATCATCCAGTAAAGAATATGCGAAAGCTCTGTGCAGCGGCTTGTTATAAGCTTCGTTGAGCATGATCACTTTATAATTCGGTGCAATAAAAGTGATGAATCTTTTTGCATCAGAGTTTTTAATATTTTTCAGCTGCTGTATGCTTTTGCCTATCTGCCGGTTCTCCACGTCAGAAACGTGGCTCGTGTCGGAGCGCACCTGATAATCAAGGGCTGCTGCATAGTCACCCAAAAATGAAACAGACTGACTGAGCAGATCATAGTAGACCGGATCAGTAAAGCCGGGCATAAACTTTTTGCTGTCACCCAATAACTGGTAAAGCGGATAAAGATAATGAAGGTTGTTTCCTATCAAAAAGTTTAAATCGGAATAGGTGCTGTCATATACATTGGGTTTTACCTGGGTGACATAATGTTGCAGACTGATCAGTGAGGCATTCGGTGCAGGGGATTGCGCGTCTGCAAATCCTATAGAAAGCAGAAAGCCGATGAACACAGAAATATGTTTATGGATTGACATTATTTTGAAGTCAGACCTCCCATTTTTAACACGATTTCCCATTCTCCTTCCGTCACGGGCTGAACGGATAGTCTGCTGATACGTACCAGAGCCATAGAAGCCAGCTTTTTTTCCTTTTTAATCTGATCCAAAGTCACCGCCTGCGGAAGCTTTTGCACGGGTTTCACATCCACCGCAAACCATGCGGGTTCTGTGGATGTAGGGTCGGGATAAGCTTCTTTTGACACCGTCGCTATTCCTACAATCTCCGTGCCTTTATTACTATGGTAAAAGAACAGCTCGTCTCCCTTTTTCATTGCCTGTAAATGATTGCGTGCAGCATAATTGCGAATACCGTCCCAGCGTGTCTGCTTGTCTTTGACCAACTGATCCCAACTGTAAACATCCGGTTCGGATTTGATAAGCCAATAGCTCATGGAAAGAATTTTCTGATTATAACTATCGTCAAAGATAATGCTTAAGCAGGCTGATTAATGTCTGATGGCTGTTAAGGTTTATTGTATTTTTTTAAGATCGCAAATCCGAACCCTGTATTCTTTTCGTATCTGATCCGGTCGATTACAGGCTATTTAAAAACAATCAATAATTACAAGTATGAAAAAGTTCAAATTTCTGTTCGCCGGTTTATTTGCTTTAAGTTTTGCCGGAACCGTTCAAGCCCAGGCACCTGTTACGGTGGGTGGCGCAGCGATGTATCCGACAAAAAACATCATTGAAAACGCAGTGAATTCAAAGGATCATACCACATTGGTTGCTGCAGTAAAAGCTGCAGGTCTCGTGGAAACACTGGAAGGCCCCGGCCCCTTCACTGTCTTTGCTCCTACCAATGAGGCTTTCGCCATGTTGCCTGCCGGCACGGTGGACAACCTGCTGAAACCGGAAAACAAAGCCACACTCACTTCCATTCTGACTTATCATGTCGTATCAGGCAAACTGGATGCGGCTGCATTGATGGCCAAAGTAAAGGAAGGTATGGGAACAGCCCAGCTGACTACGGTTCAGGGTGGCTACCTCTGGGTTATGGTTAAAGGGGGTAAGATCATGGTAAAGGACGAAAAAGGAAATGTTGCCAACGTTACCATCAAAAATGTTTACCAGAGCAATGGCGTTATTTTGGTTATCGACAAAGTGTTAATGCCTAAGTAAGTTCAAATCTTAAAGCCTGCATCCGGATGTCATTAACAAATAGATAAGCATCCAAAATCAAATCATTTACGTACCTGATTACTGGCTGCAAGGCCAACATTTTGCGACAGGTTGTTTTAAGGTCACCACCCGCCTGCCATCGTGGCACGGTGGGTGGTTTTTTAATTACCAGCCGCTGCTCAGCACATCGGCAATATGCAGTGTCTTTAAAGGCAGGTCCTTATATTTGATATAACCGTCAATATGCATCAGACAGGATAGATCGGTAGAAATAATATATTCCGCCCCTGTTTTTAACGCATGGTTTACTTTCTGATCTGCCATAGCCAGCGAAATGCCCTCAAATTTTACAGCAAAACTTCCTCCAAATCCACAGCATGTTTCCACGTCTTCCATTTCAACCAGCTCCAGTCCTTTCACATGAGACAACAAAATTCTGGGCTCCTTCTTTATTTTGCATTCGCGTAGAGCGGCGCAGGAATCGTGGTAGGTGGCCCGCCCCTTAAGACTGGCCTTAAAATTTTCAATATGAAGCACGTTTATCAGGAAGTCCGAGAATTCATAAATCCGCCTGCCCAGCGTTTTGACCTCTTTGTTGTGAGAAGAATCAACAAATAATTCAGGGTAATAATTTCTTACAAATCCGGCACAGGAGGCGCTGGGCGATACGATATAATCAGTACCGGAAAAATCATGCAGAAATTTCACACAGACTTCTTTTGCTTCTTCCCTGAAACCGGCATTGAATGCGGGCTGGCCACAGCAGGTTTGTTCGGCATTGTAATGAACGCAGCAACCCGCTTTCTCCAGTACACGAATCATATTAAATGCCGTTTCCGGATAAAGCTGATCTACGAAACAGGGTATGAAAAGCTGTATATTCAATATAGTTATTGTTCAACTGATCTCGAAAAAGAGATCATTTTCAATGCGGCTTCTGCTGCTTCTTCTCCCTTATGACCATGAATGCCGCCTATCCTTTCCCGGGCCTGTTCTTCCGTGTTTACCGTAAGAACGCCAAAGATGACGGGAACAGGCAGTGTCAAATTCAATGTGGTTATTCCATCGGTGACGGTTCGGCAGACATATTCAAAGTGTGGCGTGTCGCCTTTTATGACGCAGCCAAAAGCGATAAATGCATCCGGTTTTTTCTTTGATCTGGTATCCCAGTATTTTTTTATAGCAAATGGAATTTCAACGGCACCGGGAACACGGTAGTTGATGAGTTCGATTTTTTCTTTTTGCAGAATTTTTTTACATCCGTCATACAGGGCATCCACAATGGTTGCATTCCACTCCGTTCTGATAACGACGACTGACGCCTTTTTAATTTTAGGCGCTATTGCTTTCGACTTTCCGGAAGAAGACATGCGGTTCTATTTAACAACTCCCAGCCGGGCCAGGTACCGGTCGATATCAAATCCACGGGGTGAAGCGGGATATTTTGTCTTTATGATCTGGTACATAGCGATGGCGTCATCATTTTTACCCATGCTCTCATATAAATAACCTGCACGGAAAAGGTATTCTGGCGAAATAATCTCGTCCTGATCAAAATAGGTTCCGGCTTTTTTATATTGTTCTACCGCTTCATCTTTTTTGTTCAGTTCAGAATAAGCATCGCCCAGCAATCCGTAAGCCTTGGCCTGTACCTGAATGGCAGGTGTTTTGAAATCTTTGAGATACTTAACGGCATTGTTGAAATCGCCCAGTTTCAGATAACAACTGCCGGCATAAAAAGAAGCCAGATCTGCTGCTTTAGTTCCGCTATATCGGGAAATAATTTTAAGAAAGCCTGCATTTACTGCGTCTCCGTTCAGCGCAAGACGAACTGAATCCATGCGATAATAATCCTCTGCCCGAAACATAGCTTCAGAAGCCTGTTTTTCTTTTGGTTCAAGAACGAATTGCCGGTAACCAAGATATCCTAAAACAACAATTAAGATAACGGATACGGCAATGGCAGCTTTTTTGCCATAATTATCCTGGAAATGTTTCCATTTATCAACCGGGGAAATTTCACGCTCTAAATGCTCACGATGTTTAATGTCGGCCATGTCTGGTAATTATAAAACAGTTGTCTGTTTAATTAGTCTTTAATGAATGGATAATTCTTATCAATGTAAATGTCCTTATATACCTCCTCATCACCCGGGATGGGAGATTCTTCTGCAAATTTTACGGAAGCGGCCACAGTATCTGCAACCCTTTTGTTGATTGCATCCAGATCGGCCTGTGTAGCATATTTTTTGGACAGAATGGTATCGGCAACCTGCGCAATAGGATCCCTCTGCTTGTATTCTTCAACCTCTTCCTTGGTTCTGTATTTCTGAGGATCCGAAATCGAATGACCCTTGTACCGGTAGGTCTTAATTTCCAACAGGGTTGGTCCACCGCCTTCTCTGGCTCTTTTGATGGCGCGTGAAACGCCTTCGTGTACGGCTTCTGCATTCATTCCGTCTATCACGTCGCCCGGCATATCATAAGCGTCGGCCAGTTTATAAATATCCAGTACGTTGGATGTTCGTTCAACCGAAGTACCCATGGCGTAGTTATTATTTTCGCAAATAAAAACCACAGGCAGTTTCCAAAGCATGGCCAGGTTGAAAACTTCGTGCAGCATACCCTGACGGGCGGCGCCATCACCGAAGAAAGTCAGCACGGCATTATCGGTTCCCTTGTATTTTTCAGCAAAAGCCAGTCCGGCGCCCGTCCCGATCTGGGCTCCCACAATACCATGTCCTCCGAAAAATTTGACATCCACCCCAAAGAAATGCATGCTCCCTCCCTTCCCCTTTGCAGCACCCGTGGATTTGCCATACAGTTCTGCCATACAGGCATTGGCACTTACTCCTTTGGACAGAGCCAGACCATGGTCGCGGTAACCGGTTATGAAGGGATCATCGGGACGGCTGGCGGTCATACAACCGGCAGCAATTGCTTCCTGACCGATATATGCATGGAAAAATCCCCGGATTTTTCCTTCCATCTTATATTTTTCTTCCGCCATTTGTTCAAACTGGCGTATCAGCTGCATGAGTTCGTACCAGTACAAATAGGTTTCTTTGGAAAACTTGGTAGCCACTTGCTTATATTTGATTACACCCGCCGGATCGGCAAGGCGGGGGCAAAGATAAGGGGTAAAGGGGAATTTTTCCCTGAATCCATGTGTTTTGGGGCGGGTTTTTTACCTTTCCAATGGCTTAAACCTGAATACCCTATCCAGTATGCTATCTCTCAGGAATATCACCCTTACCCAATACAAGAATTATCTGGCAGAAAGCTTTTCTTTCGATAAACCCATCATCGGCATTTATGGAAACAACGGCGTTGGTAAAACCAACCTTCTGGATGCGATCTACTATCTGAGTTTTACGAGGAGCTATTTTTTCAAGTCAGATATCCAGAACGTTCATCACGGGAGCTCCGGATTCCGGATAGAAGGCAATTTCGAAACGGACTCGGCAGAACAGAATGTGGTTTGCATACTTCGGGAAACCGGTAAAAAAGAAGTGCTGCTCAACGATGAAATCTACCAACGCCTATCCGGTCATATTGGGAAATTTCCATGTGTGATCATTACACCGGATGATGCACGCATTATTACCGAAGGCAGTGATGAAAGGAGAAGATACACCGATGCCCTGCTTTGTCAGATGGATCCCCTTTATCTGCAGCATCTAATTGAATATAACCGGCTGATTCAGCAACGCAATCAACTATTGCGGTCACTGGCAGAACGTATTTCCACAGAACGCAGCCTGCTTGATGTTTATGACGCACAGCTGCTTCGGCCTGGTACTTATATTTTTGTGAAGCGGCAGCATTTTTTCAGCGAGATTCTGCCGGCCATATCGTCCATTTATAAATATATAGCCGGTTCAGACGACGGGTTGCAGCTGGGCTATCAGAGCGACCTGCTGGAGACTCCTTTTGCCGAACTCCTGCACAAGTCGCGCGACCGGGACCTGATGCTTCAGCGTACCCATGCCGGTATTCACCGGGATGATATTGACATCAGATTAAAAACACAGCAGTTTAAAAATATCGCTTCACAGGGGCAGCGTAAAAGCCTTCTTTTTGCCATGAAGCTGGCGGAATATGATATGCTCAAAACTACCAAGGGTTTCGCGCCTATTATTCTGCTGGACGATGTTTTTGAAAAGCTGGATGCGCATCGCATGCACAAGTTGCTAGAGAGGGTTTGTGCTCCCGGAAATGGTCAGCTCTTTATTACAGACACGCATCCTGAACGCATTCAGGAGCACCTTGAAAAGCTGAATGTGGATTATTCCTTGATAGGGCTTAAAGCCTGAAGCTCAAAGCCTAAAACCTGTATTTTTCCGAATGACCGTTATTTATATTTAACAAAATCTTTCAAAGCTTAAAAAAGGTTTAGGCTTTAGGCTTTGAGCTTTCAGCTTAAAGCTATCTTCGCCATATGAGTGAGTATTCCATGGGCGAGGCTATGAAAAAATTTCTGCAGCAGAGCAGGCTCAAAGGAAATATGCTTGCGCTGCAGATCAACGATGTCTGGGAAGAGATCATGGGGAAAACCATCGCGCGATATACCGACAAAATAGAAATTCACGGCAGCACACTTTACATACAAACGGCCGTGGCTCCACTGAAGCAGGAACTGCTTTACAAAAAAGATACGATCAAAGAGAGGGTTAACGAAGCATTGGGAGAAAACCTCATACGCGAAGTAGTGATCCGCTAAAAGACAAATTTTTTAATTTCAGGCTTTAATACGGGGGTCAACTATTCTATACAGCCAGTCAGCCAGTATATTCATACTGATAAAGAAAAAGGAAGTGACCAGCACGGATCCCATAACAACGGGAAAATCGAGTTTGGCCAATGCATCAACGGTAATTTTTCCAATGCCTTTCCATCCAAATATGTATTCAACAAAAAAAGCGCCTGCAAGCAATTCCGCAAACCATCCGGTAATGGCCGTTATGACTGGATTCAATGCATTGCGCAATGCATGGCGCCAAATCACCTGATTGCGAGACAATCCTTTTGCATATGCTGTCCGGATATAATCCTGGTTAAGAATATCCAGCATGGATCCCCTGGTGAGTTGAGCGATGATGGCCATGGGGCGGATCCCGAGCGTAAGGGCAGGTAAAATAGCATTGCGCAGCTGCCATTGCCTGCCGCTAAAAGGATCTGTATCAAATAAAGACCCCGTCATCTGCAAACCGGTATAATCGGTCAAAACAAAACCGAATACATAGGCAATAACAATACTCATAAAAAATGACGGCGCAGAAATGCCGAGTACGCTGGTAAATATCGCCGTTGTGTCCAGCCAGCTGCCTTTTTTTACTGCTGACAGAATACCCAGAGCCATACCACTGATAGTAGCGATGAACATAGCCAGCACCGCCAGTAGTATTGTACCCGGCAGGGCCTCCATAAGCATCGGCCAGACCTGTCTTCTTGTTTGATAGGATCTTCTCAGGTAGGGAAATTTCAAAACCAGTTTAGTATCTCCACCCACTCCCACAAAATGAATATTTTTTTCCTCAAGTTCTTTCGTAGTATAAAGACTCACAGGTGAAACATCATTCAGATAATAAACGAATTGTTTCCATTTTGGCTGGTCGAGATTGAGATCCCGGCGAATATTGTTCAGGGTGCCTGCATCAGCTCTTTGTCCAAGGATCAATCTGGCAGGATCTCCAAAACCCTGAAACAGGAAAAATACAATAACCACTACTCCCAGCATCACGAGGCTGCCATTAAAAAGACTTGAAAAAATGCGGTGAATCATTTTATTCTTTTTCTGCCGGCTTTTGTAAAGGCAATTCAGCAATATAGGGAATGGCCTGGTGCAGATTCGCATAGCTCCACTTATCCAGAATCGTCGCTTTTTTCAAAAGGTATAAAGTAGGATCAGCCCGAGCGGCTGTTTTTACTGCTGTGGCATCACAACCATATAGTGGGATCTGGTTACTGATTGCATTTGCATTCAGCCAGTCGGCCGCTTCCGAACGATTCGAACTCGCAACGAATACGGGAATATTCCTGGATTTTGCCAGGGTGTACAACAACATGAATTCTTTATTCCAGCCGGGATTGGCAACGGGAAAATTTCTCGAAATCAGCATGATCTGGTAACCCGGTTGCGCCAGCACAGATTGCGTGCTGTCGGTACCCGATGCACTGATCAACGAAAAGTCTTTGATTTCAGCTTCTGCATTGCCTTTGCGGATCAGTTTATCATAGCGTTTTACGAAAGTATATGTCGAATCAAGATCCGGGGGCAACTGCTCGGCCGTATATTCCAGTGTCTGATGGTTCTTCTCATAAACAAAATGGATAACTGTACTGTCGGGAATGGCATTTGCTGGCGGTTTCATTTTTTCAAGAATGTTGGCTCCTTTTTTAAATGGCAGACAATCCACCAGCGGCAGATAACGCAGGGAATACCATTGAACAGAGAAAGAAAAAACAAGCGTCAGTCCCAGGATGAGCAGACTGCTGCTGTTTGTCAACGCGGTATTGATGTCTTTTCTGTAGATAAATAGAATGCCAATCAGCAAAAGCAGAACAAGATCTTTTATAAAAGATCCCATAGCCTGCAGGGGAATGCAGTTTCCGAAACATCCGCATTCCCGTATCTTACCCGAGATCACCGCATAGCCTGTCAGGAAACTGAAAAAAATAATGAGCAGCAGTAAAAGCCACGCAAATAATTTCATTCGCCATCCGAGAATAACCGCCACACCGGCGAGAATTTCGAACACGATCATCAGAATGGAAAATCCGAGTGTATAAGCATCCAGGAAAGGCATGTTCCATACTTCAAAAAACTCCTGCATTTTATAACTGAGACCCAGCGGATCGTTGGCTTTGACCAGGCCTGAAAAAATAAATAATATGCCAACCAGTAACCTTGCCGTATCGAGAAATGTTTTTTTCATAGAGGATATGTTATGCTGAATGCCTGCCTTCCGAAATTCCAATCAGGGCAAAAATGGCGTAATTAACAATATCGGTCAGGTTGGCGTCCACCCCTTCGCTTATTAAAGTTTTGCCGTCGTTCGCAAGAATCTGCCGCATGCGCTGAAGCTTCATCAAAATGAGGTCTGCAAAACTTTCCTGACTCATTTCGCGCCATGCCTCGCCATAGTCATGATTTTTATTTTCCATTATTTTTTTCACAAAATGAATTTTGCCGTTATACAGGCCGGCTGTTTTTTCAACACCCAAATCCTCACTTGCATCTGTTTTTAATTCCAGTTGAATAAGGCCGATCAGGCCATAATTTACGATTGCCTGGAATTCACCCCTGATATCCTCTCCCACGCGCTGGCTACCGACTTCCTGAATGGTCCGTATACGTTTGGCTTTGATATAAATCTGATCCAGTATGGAAATCATTCTCAATACGCGCCAGGAAGTTCCATAGTCGGCCGTTTTTTTCAGGAAGATTTCCCTGCAACTGTTCACCGCATTTTCATACTGAAGGAGGGTGTCTGTCATGTCCAAAACTAATATTTAATTATGAAGGACTAAATTTACGTAATCAATATGTATTCACTCAATTGCAAAGGACGTCTGCTCAGCTTTAAGCAACCTATTGTAATGGGCATTCTGAACATGACACCCGACTCTTTTTATCCGGGCAGCCGGATACGGTCCGAAGAGATGCTGCTGAAACAGGCGGAAAAAATGCTTTCTGAAGGTGCTTCCATATTGGACCTTGGCGGCCTAAGTACCCGCCCTGGTGCGGAGGAAATCTCCGCGGACGCAGAACTTGAACGGGTGGTGCCGGCGGTCGCGCTGATAGCCAGCCGTTTTCCGGGTGTTTTTATTTCGGTTGATAGTTACCGTTATAAAGTAGTTAAAGCAGCTCTTGAAGCTGGCGCTGCCATGATCAATGATATCGGCGCTGCGCCTGATGAAGGTCTTCCCGAACTGGCCTCAAAAGAACGGGCTCCTTATATCTGCATGCATATGCGTGGCAATCCTGGGAATATGCAGCAGTTAAATCAGTACGGGGATATCACGCTGGACCTGCTGGATTATTTCAAAAACAGGGTGGCAGCCTGCCGACAAACCGGTATTCATGACCTGATTGTTGACCCCGGGTTTGGATTTGCCAAATCCATCGAACAGAATTTTATTTTGCTGAAAAATCTAAGGGCACTTTCGATACTGGGTGTTCCCCTTCTGGTGGGCCTGTCGAGAAAAGCAAGTATATATAAAACACTTCAAATAACTGCGGGGGAGTCTCTGAACGGAACGACAGTGTTGCATACGCTTGCCGTTGAACAGGGAGCGAGTATACTGCGTGTTCACGATGTAAAAGAAGCTATGGAAGTTATCCGGTTATGGACGTCCTACGCAAAAGCGTAGGACGTCCTCCGGCATTAAATTATTTGTGTGAGGGTGGTGGTATGGCACGCATATTCGGCCTGCCCTGAGCACCCGGACGCATCTGCATCGGCATTTCTGCAGGCGCATCGGTTACATCCACAATGTTGATATCGAAAATGAGATTTTCATTTGGTGTTCTTCCCGGACCAGGAGCCTGATCATATGCCAGGAAGGCAGGAATATAAAGAGTGGCTTTTGCACCTTTCTTTAGCAGGCTGATACCATCTTCCCAACCCGGAATAATGGAATGACGACCCATTACAAATTTGATCGGCTGTTTTCCTTCTTCTGCATTGGTTTCAAAAACCTTACCGGAAGGAAACAATTTACCTGTGTAAATGACTGAAACCTGTTTTCCGCTGTCAATGAGCGGACCTGCACCAGCATCCTGAATTTCTACAAAAGTTCCCTTAGGCCCCTTTACTGTCTGAATACCTTTCTGTTGCAGGTAGTTTTCAACTGCTTTTATTTCTTTAGCATGAAAACCTACCATCAGGGCTTCCCTGTCTTTCTTCACAGCCTCTTCGTTTTCAAATACATCGAGCACACGCAGAGTCAGTATGATTTTATCAGTCTTGTGAATGAATGGTGGCAGAGGCTGCTGCGACTTCCTCTGGATGCTGTCGCCCAACTGGATAATCACGGCACTGTCGCCCTTGCGCAACAATGGAAACACCTCAATCGGGCTGTACGCATCAGCTCTTACACTGTCAATCGGTACATAAGCAGGCAGGCTGCTGTCAGAACTATACAATACAGAGTCTTTGATTTTCTGGACGAAATTCAATTTAATGAACTGCCCTCTTTTAACGACCGGATTTTTCTCGTCTGAAATGATCTTATATAATAAACCGGATTTAGTTTTTTTCAATCCATGATTATCACAGGCAACCAATGACATTGTTCCCATTAGGGCAAGAAGAAAATAATTGAGTTTTTTCATTTCTGATTTATTGTAATTGTAAAGCGTTTTCTTTAACTGATGCACGAAAGCGTTGGGTAGTCTGATCAAGTGTTTCGCTGCTGCGGCCTCCTGCGGCATTCCGGTGACCCCCTCCTTCAAAATAGGTGCGCGCAAACTGGTTGACGTCAAAGCCTCCCTTGCTTCTGAAAGAACATTTGATCTCTTCGTCCCGGTCTATAATGAGTGCTGCAAATTTTATCCCCTGAATCGTAAGCGGGTAATTAACGAGTCCTTCGGTATCGCCGGTCCGGATCTGGTATTTCACCAGATCTTTCCAGGGAATACTGATGAGCGCCGTATTGTATTCATATAAAACCTCCATCCGGTTAAGAAGCGCATGTCCGATGAACCGAACGCGATTTTCAAGAAAGTTATCAAACAGATCCTCATGAACTTTAGAATGATCCATCCGGGTATCTTTTAATACGGCAACCATACGATGCACAGAGGCAGAGGCCGAGCTGAATCGAAAGGATCCGGTGTCTGTCATCACTCCAGCATATAAACATTTTGCGACAGCGGTATTGATTTTTGTTCCAAGTCCTGCAGATTCGATAAAGTCAAACACCATTTCGCTGGCAGAGCTTTTCGATGTATCACTTATGCCATAGGTAAAAACTTCTTTCTGTGGCTGCTGGTGGTGATCGATTAAAATGCGAATGCCCGGCGCTTTGGCAATGGGTTCACTCATTTTCCGGGTACGGTGCAGTATATTGAAATCAAGACAAAATATCCAGTCTGCCTGGTTCAGAATCTCGTTGCCTTTAACTGTGCTGAATTCATAGTCAATAACCCCTCCTGCACCTGGCATCCAACCCAGCCAGTCTGCCCAATTGGTTGGGGAAATAACCGTTACCTGATGTCCAATGGAAACCAGAACATGGTAAAGTCCGAGTGAAGAGCCCATAGCATCTGCGTCTGGTTTCTGGTGCATCACGATGACAATCTTTCGGGGCGTTTGCAGTAATGGGATAAGTTCTGTAATAGGTTGCATATAAAACGGTTGCAAAGGTGCAGAAATATATCGCCATTCCCAAATCTCCTGTAAAATGTATTACCTTTGCCCGCCAAACAAAAACAAATGAGCAACCGCACATTCACCATGATTAAGCCAGATGCTTTTGGAAACGGTCATTCCGGTGCCATTCTGGATAAAATCATACAGGCCGGCTTTAGGCTGATCGCCCTCAAAATGATCCATTTATCACCTGAAAAAGCGGGTGAATTTTATGCCGTTCACAGTCATCGCCCTTTTTACGGTGAACTCGTGGAGTTTATGAGCAGGGGCCCGATTATAGCCGCTATTCTTGAAAAGGAAAATGCGGTGGCCGACTTCAGAAAACTGATTGGGGCTACAGATCCTGCCAAAGCAGATAAGGGTACGATTCGCCAGCTTTTCGCTGAATCTATAGGGGAAAATGCGATTCATGGCAGTGATAGCGATGAAAATGCCCGGATTGAGGGTGATTTCTTCTTTTCGAACCTGGAAAGAGTTTAATTCCGCTGGTAAACTACTGAGGGAAGCAGGATTTTGTACCGCATAGCGACTTTTATGCGATCTCTAATAAGAAGATTTCCTTTTACTGGACGATCAGCAGATTGTTTCAGATTATTTCCTCATATAATAGAAAATCAGCATCTACTTAATGAATTGATAACTATTGTAATTATGTTATAATCAATAACTTGGATAATATTTATTGCTTAACGAATGGTTAATGAAATAACTGGTTTCGGAGGACGTTAGAGTAGATCAACAAATCAATCTAATCTATGAATCTCCGACCTTTTCAAACCGCAGGCAAAATCGTTGCGCTGTTCGCCATAATCAGCCTGGCTTCCTGTAAAAAAGACATAACAGGTAACTCAACAGATAACAATGCCGCTACGCTTTCCGATTCTTCCACAGTGGCTGAAAACAGTTATTATGATGTATTAAACAGCGCCATGTATGGCTATTCAGATAATGTAACTGTAATGGGCGTGAGTAATCAGCGTTCCGGAAAAACCACTACTTTCTCGAAGACAGAGGGAACGCCGGTAAAACTAAGTTGCGCCACATACACAGTCAGCGATAGTACTCCGGGCGTATATCCTAAAACCCTCACCCTCGATTTTGGTGCAGGTTGTACCAGCCTGGACGGCGTGTTGCGTAAAGGAGTTGTCGTTTACAATTTCTCCGGACCCTTATTTACTGCCGGTACCACCGTATCCGTCACTTTCAACAATTATTCAGTTAATGGATATGGAATTCAGGGTGCCTATGCCATTACCAACAATTCAACTCAGGCGGGAATAGCATTTACTACTGTAGTTACAAATGGTATTATTACTTATCCGGATCTGACCAACTATCATTACAGTCATAATAAGACGTATACACAAACGGCAGGTGCCAATACACCTTTTGATCTGACAGATGACGTGTATGCTATTACTGGAAACAGTGCTTTCTCTGCCTCAGGCGGATCGAGCCTGGTACTGACCACTTCCACTCCGCTGATCAGAACATTTACCTGTCTGAATATTACCCAGGGGGTTGTAGGATTCGTGTATGACGGATCACTTAGCGGAACGATCGACTTCGGCGACGGCACCTGTGATAATCTGGCAACTTCTAAAAGTAGGCAACGTCACGAAAACAATTACGCTGAGATAGTTAAACGCTGAAAGCCAAAAACTATTCAACATCGGATTTCAATTCTCCGACCAGACTAATATTGAAAACTCCTTCAAAAAGATGACCCGGAGTTTTTTTATGCCCTTTAAGCCCTTATCGTCAAGCCCCAAGCCTTATTCCGTTAATCCCGGCACCTGTTTCAGTCAATCTCTTCCAGCTTTCTTCTTTCCCATACGAAAGATCTCGTAATCACAACAAACAATACCGGGCACGATAAAAATCGCCAGTGAAGTAGCCGCCAGCATACCACCCAATACCGTCCAGCCAATGGTTGACCGGGCCACACTCGCAGCACCCGTTGCCAACGCCAATGGCAATACACCCAGATATAAACGCCATGGACGTCATCAGAATCGGACGCAGACGCAGTTTAACAGCTTCTAAAGTGGCGTCCAAAACAGGAATGCCCCTGTCCACCCGCTCTTTTGCAAACTCTACAATCAGAATGGCGTTTTTTGCAGACAAGACCAATCAGTGTAATCATACCGATCTGTGCATATACATTATTTACGAGACTGAAGGTATCAGGGTAAGCGTCAGTATGGCGCCCAAGCATTCCCACCGGAACTGCAAGCAAAACTGAAAACGGTACCTGCCAGCTTTCATATAGTGCTGCCAGGAATAAAGGAAGACAAACACGATGGATAAGTGCAAAAATTAACAACGGTACTGCTGCCTGCTTTCAATTCCTCCCGGCTGAGCCCTGCAAATTCATACCCGTAACCCTGCAGGCAATGATTTGTCTGCAACTTCTTTCAGCGCCTGCAATGCCTGTCCGCTGCTAAAGCCTGGTTTTGCATCCCCGTTTATTTCTGCTGTCCTGAACAAATTAAAATGGGAAATCAGGGCCGCATTCTCTACGACTTTATAAGAAATGACCGCACTCAAAGGAACCAGCGTGCCAGCGGAATTTTTTACATAGTAAGTATTCAGATTACGTAATGTCGCCACTGATAATTGGAATCAGCCTGTGCGACGACCCTGGAAATTGCGTCCCGTAAATCAGTCAGGTCATTTACGTAAGAACTGCCCAGATAGGTCTGTATGGTGTTGTAGACGTCGGTGAGCGACAACCCCAGTTTCTTACACTTGTCGCTGATCAACATCGAGCGCATAACTCGGCGTTCTTGCATTGAAGAAAGTAAATGCACGGGCTGATCTCCGGACGTTTATGTTACATGCGCTCCTAGGAAATGCATATGACATTTTTTTCAAAAGCTCTTGATATCGTCCGTGCTTCCTTTTTGCTGGAGTTCAAAAGTGAAATCCACCGGTTTGCCCCAGACCCGGAATGGCTGGCGGTGCGAAATCACCAGATATGTTTGCTTCTTTGATGGAAGCGAATTTTTTTTGCAGGGTGGCAGTAATGCCTTTTAACTGCAAGCGCCTTGTCCTTTCGCTCGATCCCAGGGATTCAGGGAAGTAAATATGGTTCCGCTATTCGCTTTAGTTGCAAATGTGATCGCGTTCAAACCGCCCAGCGCGGCATAATGTTTTATGCCTTCCGTGTGTGCGATAATGTCCATGATTTTATTCAGCGTAACGATACTGCGGGTAGTGGATGATGCTTCCGGCAACTCATACGTAATGTATAATCTGACCCTCGTCTTCCTGTGGTATGAAACCGGACTTGGTTTGGCTTTGAAACAGGAAAAAAGACACCGACACAGATACAAACGAGCAGCACAATTGCATACGGAGCGCGTTTGATCCATCCGTTTACGTTTTTGCCATAATGGTTCTGTTACCACGTGCCAAACCAGTCCATTGAATTTATAGAAAGAACTTGTATTAAGTCCCCTGGACGATGCATCCAGATGCATTGGCTCTTTAAGGAGCATGGTACAAAGTGCCGGTGTAAGTGACAACGCGATAAAAGCGGAGATTAAAACAGAGATGGCGATAGTAATGGCAAACTGCTGATATAGTCTTCCTACGATTCCGGGTATGAAGCCTACCGGAACAAATACCGCAGCCAGAATGAGTGCAATGGCAATCACCGGTCCCTGAAATATCCTTCATGGCCCTTTCCGTTGCTTCTCTTGGTGATAGTTTGTCCACGTCAATATAATGCTGGGCTGCTTCCACTACCACGATGGCATCGTCCACCACAATACCAATGGCCAGTACGAAATCCGAAAAGGGTCAACGTGTGTTGATGGTAAATCCAAGGGGTATAAAAAATATGAATGTGCCAATGATGGACACGGGAATGGCCAGCACGGGAATTAAAGTAGCCCGCCAGCTTTGCAAGAAATAAAAACACAACCAGTATAACGAGACCCAGTGCTTCCAAGTAAAGTTTGCACCACTTCATGTATGGAAACCTGAACAACTGAAATGGATTCAAACGGAACCACATAATCTATATCGGGAGGGAATGATTTTTTCAGTTCGTCCATGGCAGCATAAACGCCTTCTGCCGTAGCCAGCGCGTTGCTTCCGGGTGCCTGATAAACAAGCAGGTAGGAAGCTCTTTTCCCATCTACAAATGAATTGCTGGCGTAACTGAATTTACCCAGCTGAACGCGGGCTACATCTTTCAGATATACGATGGATCCGTCTTTTGGATTGGAGCGTACGATCACGTTGTTAAATTCTTCTTCTGTGGACAGACGGCTGTTGGCGATTACAGAATATTCGAAAGCCTGATCCGTATTTTGAGGCGGCGCGCCTACCGATCCGGCAGATATCTGCACATTCTGTTCCTGTAATGCATTCGTAATGTCAGAGGATGTCAATCCCAGCTGGGCCAGTTTATCCGGCTTCAGCCAGATACGCATACTGAAATCATCCGCTCGTGAAAATACATCCCCCACACCTTTTACGCGTAGTAATACGTCGCGCACAAATATATTGGTGTAGTTATCCAGGAAAGTCACTGCATGACTGCCGTTGGGTGCATAGATAGCTACCAGCATGAGGATGCTCGGATTTCTCTTACGTGTTATAACGCCCAGTCTCTTGATTTCGTCCGGAAGTGAAGGCGTTGCAATACCCACACGGTTCTGAACGTCAAGCATCCCTGTGTTAACGTCGGACCCCACTTCGTAGGTTACCGTTATGGTACTCTGACCGTTGTTTGTACTGTTACTTTGCATGTAGGCCATGCCTGGCGTACCATTTACCTGTACTTCAATAGGTGTCGTAACCGTTTGTTCCACGGTCTGGGCATCGGCCCCGATAAAATTACTGGTTACCTGAACCGTCGGAGGAGTAATGTCCGGATACTGACTCACCGGCAGGCTATTTAGTGCGAGTAAACCGACCAGTACGAGTACGATCGAGACGACAATGGCCAATACCGGCCGCTTAATAAAAGTATCTGAAATCATACTGTTATCGGATTAGAAATATTACTTCTTTAATGAATCTGTTTTCGGGCGACCCAGTGAATCGACTCCCGGCGTAGCAGACGCAGGAGCTTTTTCACTTTTGTACCGTCTTTTAATTTCTGCACTCCGTCCAGCACAATCACATCATTTTCCCTCAGGCCTGCGTTCACAACTGCCATATCCCGGATATGCTGTCCAATCAGTACTTTACGCTGAGCTACCGTATCCGCATTAACGACAAATACAAAATATTCAGCCATCTGTTCCACAACGGCGCGGTATGGTATCATAATTGTTTCCGCTCCACTGTTGTTTAACACTTTCAGATTCACGCTCATACCGGTTCTCAACAGTTTATTCTTATTGGGAAAAGTCAGGCGTACTTTAATTGTGGCGGTTTGTGGATCTACTGCCCGGTCGATAATGAAAATCTTTCCGGGATAGGGGTATCTGGACTGATCAGCCAGTGTAATGGTAAATATCGAATCTTTCACCTCCCTGTTTGTCCTGGTTTCTTTTTCTATAAACGGAATCAGTGTTTCATCCAGTGCCACATCCACAGCAATCGGATCGTCAGAGGAAATAGTATTCAAAATAGTTGATCCCGGAGATACAGCCGCACCCTGTTTAACCTGCGAAATTCCAATGGTACCGGTCATCGGGGCATATATGGTCGCGTAACGCAGATTCACTTCCACCGCGCTCACGTTGGCCTTTGCTGCATCAACCTGTTTTTTACCCGACTCCAGATCAGCCAACGCATGTTGCACGGTTTGTTGTGCAATCGCATCCTGTTTTCCAAGTTCTACATACCGGTCCGCATCCTGCTGTAGTTTGGCTAGGTTAGCTTCGCTCGATTTTAGCTGGGCCACAGACTGTTCATACGCGCCACGGTACTGCTGGGCATCGATTGAATATAATTTTTGTCCTTTCGATACCATCTGACCTTCATTGAAATAAATGCCCGTAATATAACCGGCCACCTGCGGCGTTAGCTGCACCTGGTTGACGGCCGTCACCGTAGCCGGATATGAGTTATAATACTGGGCGCTGCCTTTCATTACAGAGTAAGTGTTTACCGCCACAGGGCCCGGAGGCGGAGGAGCTGCGGGGTGACTGCAGGAAGAATAGCCAGCCAGGATCAATAAAAAAACAAATATTCTATGAGTCATAACGGGAAGGTTAATAAGTGTATTTTAAAGTGCCTAATGCTCTCTCCACATCAATTCTATCGCTGAGCACCTGGTAAATTGAATTTGTATAATTGACCTGGGCGGCGAATAAATCGTTATTGGAAATAACCACATCCAGATAGGTTTTAATACCCGAACGATACTGGAGCTGGATAATATTATATACCTGTCTGGCCAGTTCGAGATTTTCTTTTTGTTCAAAGAAATTATACAGATTGGATTTATAAGTAGACAAAGCCTGGATATACTGGGTTCGTATGGAATCTTTCAGAGAGGAAAAATTATAGTCCAAGTCTCTCGATCTGCAGTTTGGCAATCTTTACCTGCTGTATCCTTTTTGTACCGGTGAATAAAGGAATGGTCACGGAAAGTCCCGCATATGAATTAGGGAAGTTTTCGTTATAAAGATTTTTGAACTCGTTATTAAAATAATTCAGATTATACTGACCAAAAGCGGAAACCGTTGGCAGAAAACCGTATTTATAGTATTTCAGATTATACTGTTCGAGTCTTTTTTTCTGTAAGCAATTGCTGGAATTCAATCCTGTTATTGATGTCCAGTTGCTGGAGCGTGTCAAATGATATAATTTCAGATTTCATACGGACGCTGTCGTAAGTGAGCACCAGCGTTGAATCCACCGGATAGCTCATTAATAATTTCAGAATGGCCGTTCTGCTTTTTAAAGTCTCCTCCGCCGTTTTTACGGGAGGATTTGGCATTATTGAGACTGATCGTTGCTCTCTGGTAATCCGTTTTATCCACCAGCCCTCCTTTATACTGATTGTAGGAATCGTTCAGACTTCTTTGCAGAAGCACAATATCCGTGTCAAGCAGCGCGATCTGTTCTTTCGACAGAAGCAGATCATAAAAAGCCTTGCTCACGTTGGATACCACTTCAATCTGCGTATTGACCGTATTCTGTTTCGCACTGAGCCGCACATCTTTGGAAGACTGCTGTGCGATAATAACGTCCCGGTTGAAAATATTCTGAGTAAGTCCGAAATTTCCATACGAGGAATTGAAAGTTCCTATCGGAACAGGTTGTCCGTTGAATATGGTTGTCTGACGCTGAAATGTATTCTGGTAATTACCCGAAAAATTGATCTGCGGATACCATTCCGAGAGTGCGGATTTGATCTGCCGGTCGGTGATTTGTTCGTCTATCTGCGACTGCCGGATATTTGTCTGGTGCGCAAGAGCATAGGTCAGACAGGCTTCCAGCGTTTTGGCATTGACTGTGTCCTGGGCAACTGCACCTGCTGCACCCAATATGAAAAATACCGGGAAAAATAATATAATTCTTTTCATAAAATGTAAAAATCAAACTCCTCCGGACAGAAGGAACTTTAAAACGACTGAAGCAAGCAACGGAAAGCAAAAATAAGACTTCCGGATTATAATTAAACGTTTGTTTAATTTTTTTTAGAAATCGATCAGGCTGAGGATTTCTGTAAGAAATAATTTGTCGGTCTCATCAAATGTTGCATAATCGGTATGGTCGATATCCAGAACTCCGAATACTTCTCCGTTTCTTATCAACGGAATAACGATTTCGGATTTGGATAAACTGCTGCAACTGATATGTCCCGGGAAAGCATTCACATCGGGTACTATAAGGGTTTTATTCTGTTCCCACGCGGTCCCGCAAACACCTCTACCTTTTTGTATCCGGGTACAGGCAATGGGTCCCTGGAAAGGGCCGAGAACCAGTACTCCTTCTTTAACCAGATAAAATCCTATCCAGAGCCAGTTGAATTGCTGTTTTAATGCTGCACTAATATTGGCAAGATTCGCAATCATATCGGGTTCACCTTCGAGGATAGCAGCTATCTGTGGAATCAACTCCACATATTGTTCTTCACGTGTACCCTGACTCAAAATAAGGTCTTCAGACATTTTTTTTATTTAAGATTCCAAGGGACCACCAGTATATTCTATACCGAGTCCGGGTTTCCCACTTAAGCTGACTTTCCCATATTCAATTGTCAAACCCGTTGCGATATCCTCATCAAGCAAAAGTATGCCATCCATATCTACATAGTCCAGCAGCGGCAGTAAATGACCTATCGCAGCAGATCCGATCGTGCTCTCATTCATACTGCCGGCCATCACTTTCATACCCAGTTTTCTGGCGGTCTCGATCATCCGAAGTGCCGGTGTAAGTCCGCTGCATTTCGTGAGTTTTATATTTACTCCGTGAAATAGGCCCTGACATTTTTCGACATCCTTTTCCGATACGCAGGATTCATCTGCGATCAGGGGTATTGGAGATTTTTCCATAGAGCACGGTTTTCATGCCGGCTTGATCTGTCTTTCGCCAGCGGTTGTTCAATGAATTCGACACCGCAGGCTCATGGAGCGCAGGTATCAAATCCAACGCCTGTTGCAGGGTCCACCCTGCATTGGCGTCGACACGTATGACAGCGTCCGTATGTTTTCTCAAAGTTTTCGAATAATATCAGCGATCGTCGGGCGTTCCCAGTTTTCATCTTGTATAACAGGCCACGGCTTGTCTTTCATTTTCGTCAATCATCTTTTCTATACTGTCTATGCCAATCGTATAATCAGTTAGCGGTCCGTCTTCGGCGATGTCCAGCTTCCAACATTTGTACAGAGTGGCTTTTTTATGCATTTTTCCATACAAATCCCAGGCCGCAATATCCAGAGCGCAAACAAGAAATGGATTGTCCGGTATCAGGTGATGCAAGAAAATGCCAGAATCTGGGAAGGCTCGGTAAATGCAAATTTTTTCAATGACCGGTTTTTTCAGTTCCAAGATCAGCAATCATTTTTTCTACCGATATATCGTAATATGTGATATCGCCGGTGCTTCACCGTATCCGGCCTATGAGTCCGAATTGCTCCGAGACTCACAATCAGGGTCGGGCTGATGCGTCTTTGGTTCCGCTTCGAAATCGTGAATGGATATTTGAAAGCGCAGATTATACGAAATGTGTTGAATTTTCATTTCGGGTGATTATCGTCCGGAGGACTTTACCATTTCCCTGAGTTGTTCATTAAATGGACTTTGCCCTGATAAGGTCTTCCAGGTAAATATGCATCCGGTACTCTCCAGTAATAATTTGGGAATGGCCGGAACATTGATCCTTTCATCATTCGGATTTTCACGCCGGATACTTCTCATCAATTCCCTAATAAGGTCCTGAAGTTGAAATATGCTCCACATAGCGGGGGAATGCAGAGTGTTGTTGCACAATGGCTTTATTGATCCAGGCGTCACAGAAATACGGCGCTTCACCCCATTGACCCAATTCCTCATTAAAAAACTTTCTGTGTTTTTGTTCCGGTCTTCTTCCCACCAACCTCGGATTGTGCTCATATCATGGGTGGACGGCGTAACAACTGATAGGTAGGGGGCCAGTAGAGAGATTGAAAAACTCCCGGCTGAGTTATCTTTCGGCATACGCTGAATTTCCAGACTTAGATATTCCTGTCTGTTTCATGACGTCCGGCACGCAGGCCGGAACCATACCCAGGTCTTCGCCGCATACCAGCATATTGGTGGATCTTTTGAGCAGCGGAAGTTTCTTCATGGCCTCTTTCTTCCAGAAATGCATCCTGCCGGTGATAAAAAAATAATTAACGTACAAATCCCTGAGTTGATTTTGCAAATGCCAATCGAGGTAGCGGAACGAGGATGTTGTGGTTTCCATCGAGAATCCTGAAATGAAATTCCTTTCCGTTCGGATCCTTCAACTTCGAAGAGTATCACATTTGAGTCATCAGGTTCAATGAGGGCATCCCGGCTCTTCAGGTCGATTTCGGATCAGTTTGTTTTAAATCTCGAAATGGTCGGTTACCTTTCTTTGAGTATCAACAAATTCCCTTATAGCTGAATCTCACCGTTTTTGATTTCGTTTCAAAGTATAAGTAGATTTTACCTGTTCAGTATCAGAGCCAAAATATTCCCATAAGCACGGCTTCATTTATAAAGGGTTTGGTATATACCGGTCTGCGTCAAAATAGATATTTCTTTCATCGAATTCCACACGGTAAACGGGGATGGCCATGTTCGAAATGGCCCATAATGCCCTCGGTCTGCGAAATGCGGAATGCTCCAGATGCGAAAGAATCCGAGAATATGGTCAATGCGGAAATGCATCGAAATAAATGGCCATCTGGGAGAAACCTGATTCTTCCACCATTGGAAATGAGTCCTTTGCCATGCTTTTCCCAATTGTATGTTGGAAAACCCCAGTTTCTGACCTTTTATGGCAAATGGATCCGGAGGCGCACCTGCCTGCTGGTCCATATGAAAAAGCTCAGGGGATATCCACGCATCACAACTATGCCTGTAAACGCCAATGGGTATGTCACCCTTAATTATGATTCCATTGTCATGCGCATAATGAACGGACTTTTCGCAGCTGCCGGTAGCAGATGATACTGAATGAAATAATAGTAACCGTTATCTGATCGATATTGTTTTGACTGGGGTGAGCGTCAGCCGGTCAATCGTCAGCTTGCTGTATTTACCATAGGTCTTCCATTTACGTGCAGTCAGCAGTACCATTGTTAATATCCTTCAAATAACAAAAAGCCGCATAGGGAACGAGCCAGGATTTGTTACTGCTCGAAGAATAGATTTAAAATCACTCATCTTCCAGAAAAATGCCTCTTTTTCAACTGCATCGAAAAGTCTCTTTACTGACAGTTTTTGTTTTTATCTGCATGACCTGTTTCATAGTCCAGGTCAGGCAAAATATTCAGCTGTTTTTGTATTTTTTTTAAAGATTTTATCACTGAAAGCGGCATTTTTCTTGCCCGCCATTTCCTCGGAGATTCAGATAGAGATCGGATGCAGTGCGAATGCCGAGATCGCACCATACGGATAAGAATCGATCCAGGTTCCGGTGGCTGAAGTATCGTTTACCGGCAAGGATCTGTATGAGTTTGAAGACCTGCTTTATGGGCCCAGTCTACCAGTAAGCACGGATGTCGGAAAACTTCACCGGTTCCGAATGGAAATCTTTCGTCCTACGGAGGACTGAAACACGGGTATACTGACGCCTGACGCCTTTCCATGTACTGTTTGGAAGGTGGATAAAACCGTCGTGAATTACGGTTAAAGGCGGCCATCGCGCGTTTCTCCGGGTAGTGTGCGATTGGCAGTCCATTCTCAAATTGTACCAGCGATCTGTGTTTCAGATCATACACGCCATATTTATAGTTGCAGTTTGAAACTGAGTATCGGATAAGATTGAGTTCAATGGTCCACCAGTTTCCATCTTTTCTCAGTATCAGTGGATCAGCCATCAGACCAGTCACCGAATATGCGGCACCGTTGCCGGATATGCAGACTGCTTCGTTATTGGCATGCAGCAGCGGCGCTTTTATTTTGAAAATATGCGTGATATTCTTTTGGGCGTCTTTCTTACCTGATTTCTTTGGCGGTTTCGGAGGGAGCAGGATCTCTCTGGAATGGTGCAGTATAAAAGGTATTTTCATATTCGCCTGCGTGGTTCCAGGTATCGAAGATCTGCATATTCGTCATTACGCGAAAGTAATACGGAAGCTCCCGGTCATTGCCCCATTCATGCACAATGCTTCCGTCTTCCATCTTCAACTAGGTAATAATATTCGAACAGGATCCGAAAGGCATACTCGCCAGTTCAACAGTGAATTCCCAGAAATCCTGGTATTCATGTATTGCATGGCCGACGGGCAGGGTGGTACCAGTTTATTCTGATAACCGAGTTCAGGAATATTTCCGCAAATGAAAAGATCCTGACCCTGTTTTGTGCTGAAGCGTAGGTAAAAATGTATTTTCATCTCGGATCGAAGTTCAAAACCCAGGCTGTTCGTTAGAAAGACAACGTTCGTATTTAACGAAAATACCAAAACAGGCAACTTGTAATAAAATTAAACTCCGTTTTGTAAAGGGAATTGGAATTGGAATATATTTGCCTGAAACAAACTGTCGAAGCATGGAAAATACTAAGAAAAATACACTGCCCTGTACTGGATCCTCTTTCTGTTATTTCCGTAGTTGCTTTTATCGGATTGTACCAGGTCATCGGCGGTGTATAGTATTCTCGTCCTGCCGTTTAACTGCACTTTTTTTGCCAAGGCACTCGATATCATGTAGGAGACCTTACTCCGTCTTCAGGCATACAAAAAAAACACTGCTTTCATATAACAGTGTTTCAAGATTCTGACTTCACAACGGATCCTTTCCATGTGTACGAAGTACGAATACTATTTGATTATCTCAGAAATAGATTAAATAGCCCATTTACTGGTGATACGTGTAGGCTGTTTTCTTAGCCCGGTGGATCTTCCAGAGATCCACTACGGCTGTAAAACGTCTTCTTTTGTGCCGGCATTATCAATGCCTGTAGCGAGCGTTTCTTTCACTTCGGTTGTCAATCTTTTCAGGGTTTCGGTATCCATCTGAACAACAGATGGCATTACAACTTGTTTCATAAAATTTATCTTTTTTAAGATTAAATATACTGTTCGGGAGCAATGAGAAGGAAAACACCTGAAGAATCGTTAGATAAGAAGTGTAGTACCTGATCGGGCTTGCAAGACTGTTATTATTTGCTCTTGATTCGTGATGCAAATATACGACTTGTATTTATTTTTCTGCAACTCCATATTATAAAAAGATTCTATCATATCCAAAGCTCTCTTTTCGTGCATAACTCCTTAAAAAAAGAAGGGCTGACACGTGTGCCAGCCCTTATCTCCATGTTACCTTGTTAATGTCTTATTTAACTTCCTCGAACTCTGCGTCTGTAACGTTTTCCGCGTTCTTGCTGGTATTCGCATGTTCATTTCCGTTAGGCTGTGCCGTCAGTGCGCCAGATTCAGGTACCGCCATCCTGAGTGCCTTTATACAAGATGTTCAGAGGCCGCCGTCCAGGCAGTATTGATTTCTGCAATGGCCGCATCAATCTTCGCGATGTCCTGCACCTTCTGGGCTTCTTTCAAAGTTATTAAGTGCTGATTCAATCGGGGCTTTTTTATCGGCAGGCAGTTTATCTCCGAGTTCCTTGAGTTGCTTTCTCTGTCTGGAATACAAAACTATCTGCCTGGTTCAGTTTATCAACTTTTTCTCTGGCTTCTTTGTCGGTAGCTTCGTTTTGCTTTTGCCTCTGCCTTCATTTTTTCGACTTCTTCCTTGCTCAACCCGCTACCTGCTTCAATACGGATTTTCTGCTCCTTGCCTGTTCCTTTGTCACGGGCAACAACATGCAGGATGCCATTCGCGTCTATATCAAAAGTCACTTTCAATCTGTGGTACGCCGCGCGGAGCGGGCGGAATGCCATCAAGATTGAATATTCGCCAAGGCTTTTATTCTGATTGGCCATGGGTCTTTCACCCTGCAATACATGTATCTGTACACCGGGCTGGTTATCGCTGGCGGTAGAGAATGATTCTGATTTCTTGGTCGGAATAGTTGTATTACTGTCGATCAGTCGGGTCATTACACCACCCATGGTTTCGATACCGAGGCTCAGTGGAGTTACATCGAGCAACAAGAACATCTTTTACTTCGCCTGTTAACAGCGCCCTGAATAGCGGCGCCAATAGCTACCACTTCATCCCGGGATTAACTCCTTTATTTGGTTTCCTGCCAAAAAACTTTTCAACAATCTCCTGCACTTTAGGGATACGTGTACTACCACCGACCAGAATTACTTCATCAATCTGGGAAACGCTTAAGGCCGGCGTCCTTCATGGCCTGTTCGCATGGTTTCAGGCATCTTTCAAAAAGCTTGTCTGAAAGCTGTTCAAATTTTGCCCGGGTGAGTTTCTTCACCAGATGTTTTGGAACCCCGTCCACATTGCCGTTACATAAGGCAGGTTGATCTCCGTTTCAGTAGAAGATGACAGTTCGATCTTTGCCTTTTCGGCTGCTTCTTTGAGGCGCTGAAGCGCCATCGGATCCTTGCGGAGATCTATATTTTCGTCTTTTTTGAATTCATCTGCAAGCCAGTCGATAATGAATCTTATCAAAATCGTCACCGCCCAGATGGGTATCCCCGTTGGTTGATTTTACTTCAAAAACCCCGTCTCCGAGTTCAAGTACGGATATATCAAATGTTCCGCCTCCAAGGTCAAAAACGGCAATTTTTTTCATCCTTTCCGGCTTTGTCCAGTCCATAAGCCAGGGCAGCGGCTGTAGGTTCATTTACGATACGGCGAACGTTCAGACCGGCAATTTCACCGGCTTCCTTGGTAGCCTGACGCTGGGCGTCGTTGAAATAGGCGGGAACAGTGATTACGGCATCCGTAACTTCCTGACCCAGATAGTCTTCTGCCGTTTTCTTCATTTTCTGAAGAATCATGGCGCTGATCTCCTGAGGAGTATACTGACGGCCGTCTATGTCAATACGGCAAGTATTATTGTCACCTTTTACCACTTTATAGCTCCAGTGGCTGATTTCATTGGTTACTTCGTCGTAACGGCGGCCCATGAAACGCTTTACGGAAGAAATGGTGTTGACCGGGTTAGTGATGGCCTGGCGCTTTGCCGGGTCACCCACTTTACGTTCCCCATTCTTTAAAAAAGCGACCACAGACGGCGTGGTACGGCGTCCTTCTTCATTGGCAATCACCACAGGCTCATTCCCTTCCATTACAGCTACGCAGCTGTTGGTGGTTCCAAGGTCAATTCCGATTATTTTACCCATAATATTGATTTATTTAAGGTTATTACTTATGATTCATAACTGAATGTCAATCATTATGCCATGCAGGAATTCGTGCAAAAATGGCAGGAAATGGATTGGAAGTATGTCAAAGACAGTTGAGCCGTCAGTCATCAGTTTTTTGCCCTGTAATTTTTGCCAAAAAGAAAAATTCCGATATATGGCCAGGCAGTGGGGTTTCGCCATGTGCCTGATGCGATGATCCATCTCCATTTATACCCTAAAGTAATTTCTTCCGTTCGCAAACGGTATAACCAGTTTTTGGCGATGGTGTTTTCCAGTCCCGGCGGCAGATGGATGTTTTCGGTCAGTTGGGGCAGCTGGTTCTTAAAAAGTTTATGCCATTTTAAAGTGTAGGAAATCCATTCATTGCCAAAGTTACCGCCCTCGGTAAAATGCAGGATATCAATAGAAAATATAACTGCCGCCTTCCAGTGTTTTAAGACCTGAAAGGAGATATCAATGTCATATAGGTGAAAACCACGCAGCAACTGAGTATTAAAGGACGCGGTCCTCCATACCTCTTTTCTGATCGCAATAAACACACCATCTATATTGGCAACCGACGCCAAATCCGTTTTTGCCGGATTGTTGTACAAGTGGACGGTCTCTCCATTTTTGCCTTTATGGAAAATATTACAACAGTCCATCACCTGGATACCGGTGGACCATCCGGAGGGAGTTCTGCTTTTGTATTTTGATCCTGCAATTCCAATTAATCCGGTTTCGGGATTTTTGTCAAATGCTTGCTGCAATAAAACCGACCAGTTGTCGGTCTGAAAAAGAATGTCTTCGTGAATGAAACAGTAATATGGATATTTTGCTTTTGCGGCAAGGAGATTATACGCTTCTGAAATGGGCTTTGGGTCGGCCAGATTGTTCCAGATAATCAACTCATATTCCGTACCTATGGTTTCGCTGATATTTATTTTCAGCTTTTCCAGGTAAACAGCGTTTACAGAGCAAATCAGAATGGAAAACATATTTGGAATGGATTATAACTAATTCCTTTGTTCGATGTAAATTGGGCGCCTGTTGAAATAAAATCAATGCAAAATAAGTCCTTTACTAAAAATATCCTGCACGGCATTCAGATGCGTTTGGGCAAGATATTTCATAATCCTTACCGTTCTGTAAATATCGGGCCGTTTAAAAAAATTTATTACAAGCACCTGACTTCCGGCCCCGTCAGAACACACCGATTGTTTGGAAAAGAGCTGTATTATACTAGTCCGGCAGAACTACTTCACGGGCTTGAAGAAATTTTTATTGAAAAAGTATATCAGCAGCAACTTCCGCCGAAACCATTCATTATCGACTGCGGCGCAAACATAGGTCTTAGTCTGATATATCTTAAACAACTTAGTCCAGATGCGGAAATTATAGCTTTTGAGCCGGATGAACGCAATTTCGAATTACTTACCCAAAATGTAAGGAGTTTTGGACTCAGCCAGGTAGATCTTCGCAGAGAAGCGGTATGGGTAGAGGATACGAATTTGCAATTTGTCGCCGAAGGATCTATGTCCAGCAGGATTAAAATCGAATCATCCGGTCAAACTGCTTACGTAAAAGCAATTCGTTTAAAAAAGATTTTAAATAGGTGTGTTGATTTTCTTAAAATTGATATTGAAGGCGCAGAATTTAGTGTTATGATGGATATCGCCGACGAGTTACACTTTGTCAATCATCTTTTCCTTGAGTATCATGGCTCCTTCGAACAGAATAAAGAGCTTTCTCAACTCTTCGCGCTTTTAGTTCAAAATGGATTTTCCTACTATATTAAAGAAGCAACTTCAGTATATGATACGCCATTCGAACATCTGAGAAAAACGAATTTTCCTTTTGATGTGCAATTAAATATATTTTGTTTTCGAAACTAACATTTTAGTTTATTTTGGTTAATCTGAATGTGCATTGAGCAGAACTATTTTGATTTTTCCAAACTTCGTCAGACAAGGTGGCATTTTACCAACTGTAAATTGTCGTGATTGTATGAAGGATACCGAAATTCCATTTGTTATAGAATAGTCGTATCTGTAAAGGTAGTATCAGAAGCCGGGATCCAAGTTCCCTGGTTATTATTTGTAAATCCGTCTGCACCCTGACTTTGAGTAATAATTGTACCATCTGCCCTCGTATCAAACCTGTAATTGAGAGATCCTGCAGCAGGTGTAAATTTTCAGCTTAAAGTGTACCAGTAATTTAGTAAATTAAGCGAGTGTTTCTTCGAGTGTTAACTATTAAAAATTAGAACATGGAAACGAAACCTCAGAAATCATCTACAGAAAACTTCGTAAAGGATATCCGCAATAAAACCAGGCGGATATTTACCTCCGAACAAAAGATCCTCATTGTCATGGAAGCCATCCGGGGCGAAAGCCCTGTTCCGGAAATCTGCAGAAAGTATGGCATTCACCAGGCTCAGTTCTACCGATGGAATAAAGAGTTTTTGGAAGCTGGCAAGAAACGCCTGGCCGGTGATACCACCAGGGAAGCGACATCCGACGAGGTAGCCCAGCTGCGAAAGGAAAATCAACGCCTTAAAGAAACCCTTGCCGATCTGGTGATCCGCTATGACATTGTAAAAAAAAGCTTGAACATTTTGGAATAAGTGAAAAATGGAAAAAGTATATGAGAATCTCCTCATCTGAAAAACAGGAAATCATTCAGCTGGTTGAGCGTTCAGAACTGGGTGTGAACAGAACCCTAAAGGAACTGGGTATCCATAAGAGCACTTTCTACAAGTGGTACCGGGTCTTTGTCGAAAAGGGTATGGATGGCCTTTTACCCAGGAAAAGAACGCGCCGACAGTGGAACTCCATACCAGAAGCACAGAAACAACTGGTTGTGGATGTGGCGATGGATCACCCGGTATTGTCGCCCAGGGAATTGTCCGTAAAAATTACCGATGAACAGAAAATCTTCATCTCTGAAAGCAGCGTATACCGGATTTTAAAACAGAAAGGGTTGATCACCACGCCGGCTTATGTACTGATGGCCGCTTCCAATGAGTTCAAAAAAAAAACCAAGGTTGTTCACGAACTCTGGCAAACAGACTTTACTTATTTTAAAATACTGGGATGGGGATGGTATTACCTGAGCACGATCCTGGATGATTACAGCCGCTATATCATTCATTGGGAGCTTTGCAAAACTATGAAGGTTGAAGATGTGCAACGAACGGTAGAAAAAGCCCTTGCCCTTGCCGGACTTCAGAACGGTCAAAGGCCAAAACTGTTGTCGGATAATGGATCCTGTTATATTGCTGCTGAATTTAAAGAATACCTGCGTAACAAAGGCGTGAAGCCTATCCACGGAAGAGCCAACCATCCCCAAACGCAAGGTAAAATTGAGCGCTACCACCGGACCATGAAAAATATTGTCAAACTCAATCACTACTTCTGCCCCGACGAACTCATTGACGCCGTTGGTGATTTTGTTCATTATTACAATCATAAGCGTTATCACGAATCGCTTGACAATGTAACTCCGGCCGATGTCTATTGGGGCAAGAAAGAGCAGATCCTTAGTGTACCGGCCCCTTATAAACTGGACAGTTTTCTAAAGGTAATTTAGTAGTTTTTCATTTTCAAAAGGGATCGGATTATAATTGTTCCATACGGTTTCAGGAGTCTGCCCGTTCAGTGACCAGTGCCTTCTTTTTTCATTGTACCACTTGTAATAACGGTCGATCACCAGCTGGGCATGGTAGATGGATTCGAACTCAAAACGATCGATCACCTCACGTTGCAGATTGGAGTGAAGGGCTTCGATGTAGGCGTTGTCCTGTGGCGTGGCGACGTGGGAGAACTCCTGGTACACACCTTTTTCTTTTAAGTATTCCCGGACAGCGTTGGCAATAAACTGTGAACCATTGTCATTTCTGAGCGACATCCCTTCGGCTTTGTAATCGAGCAGCATCAGCGATAACATTAAAAGAACATCTCCTTTTTTTATGCTTTGCCGCAGCATATGGATTAGTACTTTGCGGGAGTAGATGTCCATAACAGTCAACAGCAACGCGTTTCTGCCGGTTCCATGCACATGAACATATTTGATATCCATGGTCAGATACTGCAGCGGTCGCTCCGGTGTAAGGCTCCTGAAGCGGATAAAGTTCCGCTTAAACGGCGCCACCCGTATCCTTGCTCCAAATAAAAGTTTTGCTTCTTTCATAAGCCTGTACACCTTTTTGTGATTGATAATCCACCCCATTTCTTTCAGCTCCCCGGCCATGTTATGGTATCCATAACAGCAGAACTCCTGGGCCAGCGTTCGCTCGATATCTTTTACCACGCTTGCGTTTTCAAGGAGTTCTCCTTCCCGGTTTACGCTATGCGTACTTGGTTTTATTCCCTTCGGACCCAGTGAGCGCTTATAGTAAAAGCTGCTAGGCTGCAGCCCCGACCACGACAGCAAACGGCGCACGCCAACACCCCTGAGCTGGTAGATTTTTACAAGCCCTTCAGTCTCCGCTCGTAAGCCTCGTTTTTTTTTAAAAGCTCGGTCTTGAACTCCAGCTCCAGTGCCTGATTGCCAATGATCTTTTTCAGCTTCGCATTTTCCTCCTGCAAAGCCCGGAGTTCCGGATCAATTTTGTGGTATTGCGGCTGCAGTAATTTCGCACCTCCGGTATTAAACTGACTTCGCCATCTCAGAAAAAGACTGTGGGCGAGATTGTGTTTACGAAGGGTTTGAGTAATCCCGTTTTGTTCAGCCTCCTGGATAATTTGAAGCTTCTGTTCCACAGAAAAGCTTCTGCGTGTTTTTGCCATAACCTAAATTTAAGAATGACTAAATTGATTTACTAATTTAGTCCAGCCATTTAGGGGGCTGGTACACTTAGAAGAAGAGAAAAGATCAAAATCCAGAATATGAAGATGCGAAGAGCTTTGTACGCTACTGAAAAATTGAATAAAATTTAATCCTAACCCTAAAAAACTAAAAAATATCTATTAACTTAAACAAGAGAAATACTCGCTAGCAAAAAGTACACTTTCTTCTGACGACATACATGAAAACATTATTTGTTTCACTTTATTGTGTTGTTTTTGCGATACTAAAACCAACTTATATCTATGGCCAAATCGGATCTTCAGGTAATGTTATTATTACGGGTAAACCAAATTTAGTTAATTCAAGTAAATTAAGAAACGCGGAAAGTTCAAGGGACAATGTATTGGGTACCGTAACTGCTTTATTTGAGTCTCCTGATCAGATTTGTACGAATACATCCATACAATTAAAAAATACTTCAACAAATGCCACTAATTATTATTGGACTTTTTGTGAAGCTAATGCTGATGTATCTCCTGAAGGAGTTGATTTAGGAAATGCTGGTGGGTTATTAAATGGGCCAGTTTTTCTCGACATGGCACAGGATAATTTTGGCAATTATTTTGTATTGGCTGTAAATAATTTAGGGGGTAATGTTGTTAGATTAAATTTTGGAAGTAGTTTATTAAACGCACCCACTGTAGATAATCTGGGAAATTTCGGCGGTGCAATTCCGCAAAATACGGAAGGAATTCAGATTGAGAATGTGAATGGTAAATGGATAGCTATTGTGGCTGGGGGAGATCCTGTATCTGGGAATCCATCCGCAGTGGCCAAAATAGACTTCGGTACTTCACTGGCATCAACAACGCCGTTAGCAACGAACTGGGGTAATATAGGTGGATTGAACTATCCTTTAGATATGTTTATCTTTAAAGAATCTAATAATTGGTATGGTTACACGGTAAATTCCCGGAACAATACAATTACGCGATTGAATTTCGGCCCCGACTTTTCTACAACACCGACTGGGACAAATCTGGGAAATCTGGGAAATCTGGATATACCAACAGGACTTGGAGCTATCAATGCAGGTGGAAACTGGTTTGTTTTTATAGCCAACGACGGTAATGGAACGCTTACAAGATTAAGTTTTGGAAATTCCTTATTAAATACGCCTGTCCCACAGAATATCGGCAATCCAAATGGGCTTTTGAATTTACCAAGGGATATTTCATTTATTCAATTTTGCAATAATACCGAAGCGTATGTGGTAAATGCTGGGGATAATACCATTGTGAAATTAGATTTTGGCAATGATTTGCTAGGTTCACCAACGGCGGCGTCCCTGGGAAATACTGGAAATTTAAATTTTCCTCATTCAATCTCAAAACTTTTTAGAGTTAATAATGACATTTATTCTTTTATTCCAAATGTAAATTCAAATAGTATTTCCAGGTTGCGTTTCGCAGGTTGCAATTTACCGGGTTCATCTCTTCAAACACCCACCCCCCTTTTTTATACCCAACCCGGCATCTATGATATAAACTTACAGGTCGATATTGGCCTTCCGACACAAACATCGTTCTGTAAGCAAGTTGTTGTAACTGGATGCACCCAAGACCCTTGTACTAACTGGTTACAGCTGCCCTCTAGTCCATCTTTTGTTTCTGTTGGTGACCTGGATGTACCAGGTAATCAGATTACAGTTGAAGCTGAAATCAATTTAACCCAATCTTATCCGGGTGGACCGTCATTGGGAAGTGATATAGTCGCAAAATATGCAGATCCGAGTGATGCCAACTATTTATTAAGGGCGCAAAATGCACAGGTAACAACAAGTGATGGTTTTTTTCAAACTCCTGATGTCTGTCGGCTACAGATTAATAAAATCTATCACGTCGCGATGGTCTATGACGGGGATTCATTGAAATTTTACAGAAATGGCTTCCTAATGAGTGAAATACATGCCACTGGTAACTTGATGCAAAATAATTGGCTAACACAAATAGGTTTTTATCAATATGCCTTTTATAATACAAATTTTATCGGCTACATTAACGAGGTACGAATATGGAATACTGCCAGAAGCCAATCGGAAATTCAAGCTAACATGATTGGTCCATTGCCAACGCCAACAACGCAGCCCGGACTACTGGCATATTATTCCTTCAACGATCTGCTTAATAAGCAAGGTAATTCTGCCTGGAACGGCACACTTTCCGGTTCGGCTGTGATAAATGCCAGCAATCCTAATTGCCCTTTTACCCCTGACAATGACTGTTGTCCGCCTATTTCGGGAACTTTCACCGGTAACAGCATTTGCCCCGGTCAGACAGGGATGCTGACTTTTGTTCCCGTTTCCACGAGTCTTAAACCTCCTTATACACTTATCTATACTGACCGGGGGACGAATGTTGCACAGAATAACGTTCAAGCAGGAGTCCCCTTTAACTTAACGCAAAATCCTGGAGTTACAACCCAGTATCCATTGCTGAAAATTACTGATGCCGCTTTCTGTTCAACAGATATATCTGCTGTCATTGCTACGGTGACTGTATTTCAGCCCGGATTACTAATTCTGACTCCAGATACTACAGTTTGCAATCTTACTCCATTGCAATTAATTGCATCCGGTGGACAGACCTACAACTGGTTCCCGTCAGCTGATTTAAACAATCCTGTTATCTCAAACCCGATTGCATTACTTACGCAGCAAACTAAATTGTATGTAAGTGGCACTGACTTTAACAATTGCCCGGTACTGGATTCGGTTACGATTAGCTTGCGACAAGTAAATATATTCAAGGCTCCGTCGAATCAAAGTGTTTGTAAAGGACTTTCAGTAACGCTGGCTGGAAATAACGCACCCACCAATATTTATAACTGGTCACCCGCATACCTGCTCGATAATGCGAATTCCCCCAATCCTTCTGCAACGCCCGATCAGACCACGATTTTTCTTCTGCACATCTCGGATCCTGTCTGTCCCCTCAATGATTCCAGTTTTGATGTCCAGGTTCAGGTTAAGGAACCACCCCTGGTTGTTGCCTCAAAATCAAACGATCTGAATTGCGCCACGCCGAGCTCCAGTCTAACCGCTACCGGGGCGATTTCCTATAGCTGGCTGCCCGTTAGCGGACTCAGTGATGCACAGATTTCAAATCCGCAAGTCTCTGTGGGCGTCACCACCCAGTACGTTGTACAGGGTAAAAATATGGATGGTTGTTCGGGATATGACTCGATCACCGTGGTATTCAGCAAAACAGGCGAAAATCTCTTCTCCGTACCAAATGCATTCACACCCAATAATGATGGTCATAATGATTGTTTTGGCATCCGTAGTTGGGGGAAAGTAACACTGTCAGATTTTTCTATTTACAACCGATGGGGTCAAAAAGTATTTGAAACTAAAAACCCTTCAGATTGTTGGGACGGCAATTTCGGAGGGGAAAAACAGGATGCCGGTGCTTACGTGTATATTATCAAAGCCAGTTCATTTTGTGAACTGAATATTGTTCGAACAGGCAGTTTCTTACTGATCCGCTAACATCGAAAGAAAAAGATTCAGCCCTTTTAGTTTTTCTTCATTGAGATCATAACTCAGGTAACGGGTATAATAATCGCGAAGGTCAAATTCAGCTGCAGGTATTTGTTTTAGAACTTCGGGTATACTCTGTACGCCCAGTGCGTTGGCCTGGTCAAATCGGGAAACCCATCCCGCGTCCAGCTTTTTATTACTTATCCAGGCTGCAAATACAAAGGGCAATGAAGTCATCTCTTTCCAGGCTTCACCCAGGTCGTACACATAAGGCGATAAAGATCTTTGATGAAGTGCGCGATCGCCGATAATCACGGCTGCCCGGGTTCCCTTAATTTCTTCTATAAAATCGGTTCCTGCAGGAATAAATACGGGCTGCCGTTTCCAGTGTTTGGCAAACAGAATCCGGACAAGCGCCACAGAAGTGCGACTTTGATAGTCCAGCATAACCGTTTTTATCTCGCTGACTGGTACCTCGCTGAACAGGCAAACGGACGCAACGGGACCATTGCATCCTATGCAAAACCGGGTATTTATAAAATATTCCTTCATTAGGGGAATAATGGCCACTGGCACCAGACCGATATCCATTTCATCTTTTAACAGTTTGTCCGCAATCTTTGCGGGATACTCGGTAATGAGGGAAATTTCGTCTTTTACAGGGGAGTTTTCGATCCCATACAGCAGTGGCCTGGTATTCAGATAACTCACCGCACCCACCCTTATTTTTCTGTCCAACCCGTTTAGTTTAATTTTGGGTGCAAAAGTAGGAAACGCATCGAGATAATCCCTATTTGCAATTGACTATATGGAACTTCACCCGCTCACAGCCATTTCGCCACTCGATGGAAGGTATCGCAGCCAGCTGCAACAACTGGGAGAATATTTTTCGGAATATGCATTGATCAAATACCGCGTACAGGTGGAAGTAGCCTATTTTCTTTTTCTTTCAGAAAAGAAGTTTTTCTCTATATCGGCGAATACAAAAAAACATCTGTTGGCTGCCGCCGAAAATTTTAGTCTGGCAGATGCACTAGAAATAAAAAAAATTGAGCGGACCACCAACCACGATGTTAAAGCGGTGGAATATTTTTTAAAGACTGTTCTGGATCAGACTAAGGACGCTGAAACCAAAGAATGGATACATTTCGGTCTTACTTCGCAGGACATTAATAATACGGCCATCCCGCTCCTATGGAAACACGCCATTGAAATCGAATACCTGCCTTTTATACTGAATCTTAAAAAACAGTTAAGCCTTCTGGCCAATCAATGGCGAAATACGCCAATGCTGGCGCGCACGCATGGTCAGGCTGCTTCTCCTACTACATTGGGAAAGGAAATCATGGTTTTTGTGGAGAGAATCCAGAATCAGGTAGAACTCCTGATACAAATTCCTTTTACTGCCAAATTCGGCGGAGCAACCGGCAACTTTAATGCCCATTTTGTAGCTTTTCCGAAAAAGGACTGGACCAAACTGGGTAATGAATTCGTTGAAAAGAAACTGGGTCTCCGGCGTCAGCAGTTCACCACGCAAATCGAACACTATGATCTGCTCGCTGCGCAATTTGACTGTCTGAAAAGAATCAATACGATTTTGATCGACTTCTGCCGCGATATCTGGACCTATGTTTCGATGGACTATTTTAAACAGAAAGTAAAGGAAGGAGAAATCGGATCCTCGGCCATGCCGCACAAAGTCAATCCGATCGATTTTGAAAATGCTGAAGGTAATCTCGGCATGGCCAACGCGATCTTCGAATACCTGTCGGCCAAACTACCCATTTCCCGGCTGCAGCGCGACCTCACCGATTCCACTACCCTGCGCAGTATCGGCGTTCCTTTTTCACATTCCATTCTCGGTCTGAAATCTATTGAAAGAGGTCTCGCTAAACTCGTACTGAATGCCGACAAACTTACGCTTGATCTCGAAAACAACTGGGCCGTTGTTGCGGAGGCAGTACAGACGGTTCTAAGAAGGGAAGACTTTCCCAGGCCCTATGAAGCACTGAAAAATCTTACCCGGGGCAAGAATGGAATAACCCGCAGTACCATGCACGAATTCATAGATTCGCTCGACATCGCGCCCATAGTTAAAAAAGAACTGAAAAAGATTAGTCCCCATAATTATACAGGGATACGCCTGAAGTAGTATGGGAGTACTTCTGTACTCTCATACTACTTATGGATCTCCGATGTATAATGAAACTCAATCTCCGGGTTATTACTGATTTCGGTTTTTAAAAACCATTCACTCTGGGCCAGGTAAACCATTTGCCCGTCTTTGTCTTCCGCAATATTGTTTTGTTTAAACCGGGCAAAATCAGCTAGTTTTTTTTCGTCTTTACTCGTTATCCAGCATGCTTTAAAAAACGGCATGGTGTTGAACTGAACAGAGGCAGAGTATTCATGCAGCAGGCGATATTGAATCACCTCGAACTGTAATTCTCCCACACATCCGATAATCTTCCGGTTGCCGCCAAACTGGGTAAACAGCTGTGCTACACCTTCATCCGTAAGCTGCAGGAGACCTTTTTCAAGCTGTTTGGTTTTCATCGGATCTTTGTTGACAACCTCCTTAAATATTTCCGGTGAAAAAGAGGGAATCCCCGTGAAATAGAAGTCGGCTCCTTCAGTAAGGGTATCGCCGATTTTAAAATTTCCGGTATCAAACAGCCCCACTACATCTCCGGGGTAAGCTTCTTCAATAACATCCTTGTCACGGGCCATAAAACTATAAGGATTACTGAAACGAACCTCTTTATTCAGTCTTACATGATGGAAATATTTATTTCGCTCGAATTTTCCACTGCACACCCGGATAAACGCAATACGGTCGCGGTGACGGGGATCCAGATTTGCATGAATCTTGAATACAAAACCACTGAGTTTTTCATCTTCGGGACAAACCGTGCCATTCGTTGTGGGCCTGCATTGCGGCAATGGGGCGATGCGGATAAAATTATCGAGCATTTCCCTCACTCCGAAATTATTAATAGCGGATCCGAAGAATACCGGTGAAATTTTACCGCTGAGGTAATCGTCCACATTCAGCGGCCCGTATACTCCATCCACCAGTTCCACGTCTTCCCTCAGAATGGATGCATCTTTTTCTCCCAGCTTTTCGTCGAGCAGCTTGTCATTCAGGTCCCTGATCTGTACTACGTCTTCGTCGGCAGCTTTTGTGTTGGCGGTAAACAGCACCAGATTTTTATCTACCAGGTTATAAACCCCTTTAAAATCTTTTCCACTATTGATGGGCCAGGTTAGTGGATGAAGTTTTATTTTGAGTTCGTTTTCCACTTCTTCCATCAGCTCGAAACGGTTTTTACCATCCCGGTCCATTTTGTTTACGAATACGATGATCGGCGTGTCTCGCATCCGGCAAACCTCCGTTAGCTTGCGCGTTTGCTCTTCCACACCGTTTACACTATCAATTACCAAAATCACACTGTCGACAGCCGTTAGCGTTCTGTACGTATCTTCTGCAAAATCCTTATGCCCGGGTGTATCCAAAAGATTAATCAGCATATTTTTATACTGAAAACTCATTACGGAAGTAGCTACGGAAATTCCGCGCTGCCTTTCTATTTCCATAAAATCGCTGGTGGCGTGTTTACGGATCTTGTTGCTCTTTACCGCTCCTGCGATCTGGATGGCGCCACCGAACAGCAGAAATTTCTCCGTCAGTGTGGTTTTGCCGGCATCCGGATGCGAAATGATGGCAAATGTTCTTCTTTTTTCTATTTCAGATGTGTACTTCATACTTATAAGCCGGAGTATCTTCCCGGAAGCGCGCAAAATTAAGAAGTTCCGGGGGATGAAGGAGATCTTTCTAAGGGCGCGGCAAGTGGCTGCTATAGCCATTATTAAGGATATTTAAGGGCAGGATTAGTTCCCACTGATTAGGTCCGCGACCCTCATAATCCGGATCCAGCAGTCTGCTGTAACGAACTCCGAAACTCAGGGCCAGCTGATTCCACCATTTGGTATCCAGATAGACTTCAATACCGGTGGAGCGGTATTGCGACTGAACACCTGCACCGTTCGTAGCAAATGTAGGAACGCCGGTATAGTCATAAAATGCATTCGCTCGAATCCTTAAAAAATAAACCAGATTCGCAAATCCCCAGTCGGGATAAACCAAAGGAAGATTATAGTTGATTCCGAACACAGCCATTCGGTAAAAATTCTCACCCGAATAGCCTCTGGAAAACGGAAAACTATTAGAGAAGCGTACCTGATTGGCAGAATCGCGCTGCTGGAATGCCGCTCTGAAAACGAGACTATGCGTAGCCGTCAGACCGGGGAAATAGAAATTGACTGAAGCAAGAAACTGGTTTCCCGAAATATTTGTTAGGGCCCTGTTGTACAGTAACAGAAGACTTTGTGCGAAGGAAGGATAAATCTGCATACGCCCCGCCTGTAACTGATGGCTAAATACCAACTGCGGATCCAGACTAAAATAGGCAGTGTTTTTAAGACTGTCTTTAAATGTTCCCCGGAAATATTGTTTATGAAAACTTACATTGCTGCCCGCTTCAAGATTCGTCAGCCATCGGCCCCTGCTGAGGTTGAGCGGCACGGAAAAACCAGCATAGGGAAGCAGCTCGTTCCAGTATATTTTTTGTGAACCGTAGTACGCATTTCGGTCGACCCGGTATTCAGTCCCGATAGTCAAAAAAGGAAACAGGGCGCCATAACTATAGTCCATGCCCGCTTTTTTATATCTCTCATTACTGTTGTAGCCGACATAAATTTCTGATTGAAAGGTATTCAATACGTTTTCTCCCAAAAGTGACAATGTATAGTCAGGATCGTTTACATAGGGGCGCCAGCTGTGAAAATTAAACAGATGGGTCCCTTTCGGATAGGGTTTCGAAATGAAAGCGGAATCTTTGATTGGATAGGGTATCTGAAAGGGAGGATGGTCCAGCGAATACAGCAGATGATTTTCAAGTGAATCGACCAAAGGAAAAATAACCGGAACATCATCGAATGACCTTTCAGTACCCGCGCTCCGGATACGGTATCCTGCGCTTGACAAACTGTTCCATACAAGACCTCCTTTATTGCCGGACAATTGGTAATTGCCTGCGCTGGCATCTGCATTTAATGAAAATATCGCACCATTGGAATAACAAAACCCCTGATCAGATCCTCTATATGTTCTCGTAAAATATATCTTTCCGTCATCAACAGACAAAAAGCCAATGGGATCCATTGACCAGTTAATTAAAATTTCTGCAACGCCCGTGTGAATCTGAATACGGATTAGCGCCATTTCTCCTTTAGGGTTTCTCACGGCGGTGACTACCTGGGATGAAGTTAAAAATTTCGGATAGGTATAAATCAGACGGCCGGGATTGGGCAAGCGCAACACTAATTTGCCCGAATGTATATCGAGCAGATCGAGTGAACAAAATCCGCTGGAGGCCATGTTTACTGCCATCAGCAGGGAATCGTCAGGAGAAATGTCCGGTGAAAAATATTTTGTTTTGTCAGTTAAGCGCAAATCTTTTTTTGTATCCAGATTGAGTAAGCGAATGACCGAATAGTCGCGCCACCCCCAGCGCAGATCCGGCTCGTATGCAGTATACGCAATCGTATGATGCCTGAAAGTAAAGGCGTCATCCAGGCTGTATGCACGGAATCGGATACGGGTCTTTTTTCCGCCTGTAAGTTTTTGAATAACAAATTCAGGCGGCAGACGGTAGCTGCTATTCAGCATCACTATTTTCTGGCTGTCGATGAATTGGGGGAATAGTTCATCTGACACAAAGTGAGCCGATTTTTTTCCAAATTCAGCCGTCGGAGAACTAAAGGCTTTTTCGGGTACCTGTTGTTTAATGTAATTTATTGCTCCCTGACGGAAGATGCTAAAGGAAACACCCGCGTTTTTTTGGACAGCTTTTTGAAGCGGATAAAAAAATCCTCTGAATGCAGCTGCCTGCCCGGCTGTCTTTTCCCAAAAATCCGCACCGTATTGATCCCTGCCGTAGGCCACCAGCATATAACCAAGCGGATAGTGGTCGGGTGTAAAGTCGCGGTAAGAACCATTTCTGATTTTCATCCATGGATAATTCTTTCGGGAAACCCAAAGCGCTTCAAAACCGGTTAGGAACAGAGGCAAACGACCTCTGCCCTGCTGGCTGACCAGCGTTTCCTGATAAACCGCGTCCCCTTCGAAAAACCAGTTGGGCACAGCGAGACTGTTCGCGAATGCCAGCCCGTCCTGTCCGAACAGGACGTAAAAAACTTTTGCCAGACCGACATTAAAATTATTGTACTGCTGTACATGCCGGTATTCGTGGATGGCCAGGGTCTGGTGCCATGGAAGGCTGCCCAATTCAAAGCTGTTTTGTGTGGGTGTCAGCTGAAATTCACTCCGGAATGGGGCAAGCTGAACATACCCATTGGAGATAACGGTCAGGTTATGAAAAACGATATCGATGGGTTTTTGCCGGGCGCCGATGGTTGGCAATGTTGTTTTACTCAGTGCCGTTACCAGAAACGCCACCTGCCGGGCCTGGCTGTCCAGACCTGGCGGGTAAATGACGTTTGCCGGGATAGATTTTACGTACTGCCATTTAACAGAAGGCGGTGTTCCGCCAAAAACCTGGGCGCCGCATCGTTCCAAAGCCAGCAGGAGAAACAGGAGCCAAATATGTTTTTTCATCAAAAATAATCTGGAACAAAAATTGAAATTAGTGGATCAATCGCATAGATGAAGTATCATAATTCCTATATCTTCGGATTTTCGAATGAAAGTAAAGTCGAATTCATTTTCCCTTTCCGCTAACCTGGATTCCCTGATTGCTGCTCTGTTCGGGTTTATCCTGATTCAGCTGTTTTGCAAACACAGTGGAATCGGTATTTCGCCGGACTCGGTGACCTATCTGAGCTCTTCCCGTCACCTGCTGGCAGGTCAGGGTTTCCGTTCTTTCGACAACCTGCCAACCGCTGATTTTCCGATTGCCTACCCTTTTTTTTTAATGGCCCTCTCTTTTTTAACAAGACTGGATCCGCTTCAGTTTGGTTGTGTTCTCAATGGATTATTGTTCGCAGGCCTTTTATATGTGAGCGGAACTATAGTTAACGGCTTTCAACAAAGTTCCGCGTGGTATAAACGGATTGTTCTGAGTTGCCTTTTATTTAGTCCGACCCTTCAGGAAGTCTATTCCATGCTCTGGTCTGAAACTCTTTTTCTCTTGCTCCTTCTTTTTTTTATTATTTGCATATCGAAATATTTACAGCAGGCCGAAATGCGGTGGTTGCTTTTCTCTGCCTGTCTTTGCGCTGTTGTTTGCATAACCCGTTATGCGGGCATTTTCCTGATTTTTACAGGGGTGGTCCTGATCTGGTTCAATACCGGTGTTCAATGGAGAAAAAGGATGGTGCATTTGTTAATTTACATGAGTTTGTCAGCTTCTTTTTTTCTGGCTAATATTTTGCGAAATCTGCTTACTACGGGGCTCGCCATGGGGCCGCGCCCAAGAAGCCATACAGCCGTTCTGGAAATTATGGAATATTTTGGCGGGGTTTTGTGTGACTGGCTACTGCTTGAGCGAACTCCCGCAAGGGCTGCTTTTCTGACAGGTGCGGTACTGCTGATATTTCTTTTAACCATTTTTCTTACTGTAAAAAACAGAAAATCAGGCCGTGGATATGAATATCTCCTGGCAGTAACCGGCCTTTCTTATTGTCTGTTTATGCTCGTAACGTCTGCCCTTACCCGCTATGAACAATTCACCAACCGGTTATTGTCTCCTGTTTTTATTCCCCTCATTTTTTGTGTCAGTTGGTGGCTGCCCCTCGTACTGAATAAATCATCCCTGAGGATCAGGTTGTTGATCGGGTCAACTGCTTTGGTATTGACTGCCTGGTTTCTGAATATTCAACTGGCTGCTGACTATGAGTATTACGATGGGGTGAAAGATGCGGGTATCCCAGGCTACCGCGAGGATCCTTTTGTGCAGACTGCGATCGTCCAATTCCTGGAAAAGAATAAATCTACTCTCGATTACCGGATTCCCATTTATTCCAATGCGGGAGATGCGGTGTATTTTATAACCGGCTTACCCGCAAACGAGCTTCCCTTCATAGACTTTTCTAATAAAGTAACTGCTTACTATTCCCAGCATAACGAGTACCTCGTTTGGTTTAATAATGAAGACAATCCGCAGATGCCAAAGCTGGAAGACATTCTAAGGAATAAAAATATGCAATTGGTAAAGCAGTTGGCTGATGGGGCTGTGTATTATGCGAAATAATACCTAGTTAGGAAGTATTGAAGTAAAATTACACTCCCACACTTCCACACTATTACACTCCCACACTATCAAATCCTTCTCAGCCAGATATTTTTGAAACTTATCGGCTCGCTTGGATCTCCGTGTGCCTGAAGTTTGATTGGTGCCGCGCCGTGTTTGGAATAATATGGCTGGCCAATATACTGAGTCAGGCCTTTAACGATATAGTCGTTTTGTACCAATACCCCATTCAAAAAGACAGTCACTTTCCCGGGAGTATCTACACTGCCATCCTCCTTGAATCTTGGGGCTGTCCAAACGACTTCATAATTTTGCCATTCACCAGGTTTTCTGGATGGGTTCGCCAGAGGAATCCCCTGTTTATAAATGCTACCTACCTGACCGTTTACATAGGTGGCGTTATTAAAATTATCCAGTATTTGCAATTCATAACCCACATCTGATCCACTGTCAGAGATACAGGCAAGAAAAATACCGCTGTTACCCCTCGCCTGTCCCATTCCCGTTATATTGTCAGGAATGCGGAATTCAAGATGCAGCTGAAAATCTGTAAAACGCTGCCGTGTCAGTATTCCTTTCGCTTTTTTATCGACGGTTACTATTTTATCATGCACTTTCCAGCCGGCTGCCTTAGCTGTATCCGGCCCTTCAGCCCTCCAGAGATGCAGATCCTTTCCGTCAAAAAGTACGAGTGCATCGGAAGGCGGCTCGGCATCAGTTTTTCCGGGTGTTACAATATTGGGAACAGGTGAATACAATTCTGTTGCGGCAGCTTTTTCCGCATTTTCCTTATCTCTTTTTTCCTTAGCTGCTTTCTCTTCCGGAGTTTGTGCCGAAACACCGTGAACAGTCAGGCTCAAACAAAATAACAGATATAAAAATTTCTTTGGGGATGACATAGCAATGGCATACATATTCAATCTTTTAAATTGGATTCAAGGTAGCAAAAACCTTTGAAGGAAATATCATTTTTAGACAAACGGTTCCTAGGGCTCTATCTGCACTTCATGCGCATATTCCCGTCGAAGGGAATCTTTAATATGACTGGTGTCTCTGGCCATGGCAGGAAACTGGAAATATACTTTGAAAAAAGAAGAATCTTTCTGATAAAGATGCGGTTTGAGATCAAAAGACATCAGCTGGTTGAAACGGCGCACGGCATGATCTTTATTTGTCGTTGCAAGGATAATAAATTTATAGGTAGATGTCTGTTCGGCGTTTGCTGATGGCCGTTGGTTCGTAACAGAAAGAGTGGGTGAATCGGTGGCTTTTAGTTTTGCCGTGTCGTGGTGACCGGATTCTGCTGAGAGTGTATCTGTTTTTGCAGGTTGTGGTTCCTGAACAACTGAAACACTGTCTGTGCTTTCGGGTACCCCTGCCGCACTCTTTTTATACATCAGCCATCCTCCCAACCCTACGATGATCAGGGCCGCGACAAGGGCCACCCATTTCAGCATATTCCGGCTCCCTGCCGGTGCCTGAAGCAGGGCTTGATTCTTGTCTTTCGCATATATTTTTTTCCGTCCCTGCTCGGGCGTTCCCGTATTTTCCCTGATCAGAGTATATTCTCCGGGTGCGAAATCAAATTTTCCGGCTTTATTCTTCGTAATCGTTCCGATGCCTTCCAGGTGAAAAGGTTTGCCGATATTCAGCATTTCAGTTCCCAGATTAAGATAAGATTCTAAATCCGATATGGCTAGAGGCCTGATCTTGCCTGTGTTCTCGCATATGAACGAAATTAAATCCTTATCGGCCGAAGCTATATTTGCATTCTGAAATTGTACCGCGTTGGGCATGGAAAGAAGCGTCCGGTCGTTTTCTTCCGGCAACACGACCGACTTGTCCAATGTAAAGACACCCAGTCCGGGAAGCGCCATCTTCCGGTTCTTGTATAAATACTGTACGAGCAACAGAGGTATCTTCAAAGTGTGGATTTTACTTTTAAAAGTAAATAACGAACGTAAATACGAGCAGATAATTATATGAAAATTAAAATAAAATATTGAAAACTAGCTATATACCTGCCGAAACTTCAATTTTTGGTCAATATTTAATGCCGGAAGCGGAAATTAAACTCGCCCTTTATGCTCACTGACGAAGAAGAGGCATTTATTGAATACTGGAAAAACAACCGGGACAGGCAGAAACGGCTTTTCCGTCAGTTTTTGCTCGGAATACCCCTGGCCCTGCTGTTTGCGGTGCCCATCGCGATCAATTTTTTTTCAGGATGGTATAAAAGAGCCGCCATGATGAGCAGCACTACCGAGTTCAATCCGGGTGTTTTGCTCCTTGCCCTGGTACTTATAGTGGTTTTTATTGCTATTTTTTCCCGAAAATTTAAATGGGAACAGTGTGAACAGCGATATATAGAACTTCTTGCGAAAAAGCGCCGCGGGGAAAAAAATGAAAAAAATTAAACTGCTGCAGCGTTTAGCCAATGACCCTTGTCTTGCTCAATATAAGGCCGAGATTTTATACCAATTGCCGTAACCACACTAACTGTTAAGCGACCCTGAACATTCGTTCAGGGTTTTTTTATTGTAGTTTTGATCAAATTTCTTACTTGCCTTATCAACCCATTTCTGTCTTTGATATTTTTAAAATTGGCGTAGGTCCTTCCAGCTCTCATACACTGGGTCCATGGAGGGCCGGACAGGCTTTTATCCGGTCACTGAATGAGAAAAATCTCGCGTCTGATTTAAAACATCTGAGAATACTGCTTTATGGATCTCTTGCGAAGACCGGTAAAGGTCATGGCACGGATATAGCCATACAGCTTGGACTTGCGGGTTATGATCCGGTGGTTATTGATACCAACATCATCTCGTCGGTTATCGACGGAATCAGACATAATAATTCGCTTGAGCCAGGACTTTCGATTGCCTTTGATCCATCCCTCGATATAGAATTTCTGACAAAAGAATCTCTGCCCTATCATCCTAATGCGCTTAGCTTTCTGGCAGACTTTCACCACAATCCGCCGATTTCTGAAACGTATTATTCCATTGGTGGTGGTTTTATTGAGCAGGAAACGAATTTTTCTTCTGAAAAAACGGCAGTACAACTACCTTTTCCTATTGATACGGCAGCTAATCTTCTCCACTGGTGTATGAAAACCGGTTTGTCTGTTCATGAAGTAGTCATGGAAAACGAACTGGTCTGGCGGGATGAAAAGGAAATTGTTCAAAAACTCATGGTAATCTGGCAGGTGATGAAAGACTGCATGTACAAAGGCTGCCATACAGATGGTATTTTGCCTGGAGGGCTGAACGTCAGTCGCCGGGCCTCTGCATTAAATAAAAAATTGCTTAGGGAAAGAAAATATACTGACTACCCTGAATGGATAAAAGCCATCCGTGAGGGCGGAAAGGATTTTCAATATATACTCGATTGGGTAAGTTGTTTCGCATTGGCAGTGAATGAAGAAAATGCGTCTTTTGGAAAGGTGGTTACTGCCCCTACCAATGGAGCGGCCGGGGTGATACCCGCAGTTCTTCAGTATTTTATTTGTTTTACGGAAAATGTAAGCGAAGAAAAAATAATGTCTTTTCTCCTTACCGCCGCTGAAATAGGAAGCATTTTTAAAAAAGGTGCCACGCTGTCCGCCGCAATGGGTGGCTGTCAGGCTGAAATTGGGGTTTCCTCGGCGATGGCAGCGGCTGCATTAACAGAAAGTATGGGCGGAACCCAGCGTCAGGCACTGATGGCCGCTGAAATTGCCATGGAGCATCATTTGGGACTTACCTGCGACCCGATAGGCGGACTGGTTCAGGTCCCCTGTATCGAACGAAATACCATGGGCGCCATAAAAGCGATTACAGCCTCACAGCTGGCTCTGCAGAGTATGCCCGATTTTGCAAAAGTTTCTTTGGATGCCGTGATCAGAACCATGTGGGATACGGCATTGGATATGAATAGCAAATATAAAGAGACTTCCGATGGAGGTCTCGCGGTGCACATACCCATTAGCCTGCCCGAGTGTTAACAGGGAATAGCCCAAAACTGAAAATATGGACAGTATCAGGCCCGAAAAGAAAGTTCGAATGGCTACAAAAGCCGACTTAAAGATTATAAGGCAACTGGCCCTTAAAATTTTCCCCTTTACCTATGAGAAAATTGTTACAGCGGCGCAGATTGACTATATGATGAACATATTTTACACCCCGGAAGCATTGGATTCCCAGTTTGCGGAGGGCCAGATTTTCCTGATCATTTATTATAATGGAAATCCTGCAGGATTTGCTTCTTATTCTAAATTAAATGAAGAAGGTGATTTTAAATTAAACAAAATATATCTCGACTATCAGATTCAGGGTAAGGGACTGGGAAAATGGCTATTGCATGATGTGATCTACCGGGTGAAATCTTCAGGCGGGCGCAGTCTTTCACTTAATGTAAATAAAGACAATAAGGCGAAGGGCTTTTATGAAAATATGGGATTTTCGGTGATAAAAGCAGACCTGGTCGATATCGGCTCCGGTCATTTTATGGATGACTATGTTATGGAAATGAAGATTTCGGGATGAAAATGTTCAACCATTCATCGTCAACCATTAGCCAGCCACAATATTGTCCGCCGACACGTCATTCCCCATCGCTGCCTGCTTCATTCTGTGTGTGAGTTCGTGGCCGAAGTATTTTTCAATTCTTTTTTCAGCCACATAAATCAGGGGAGTAAGCACAACCGCCATGATAAATTTGTAGCTGTAGTTGACCATCCCGATGGCCAGAATCTGCTGCCAGCTGAACTTGCCGGCAAAGGCAATAAACAACACGATATAACTGTCCACCAGTTGGGAAACAATCGTTGATCCGGTAGCACGAAGCCAGACATGCTTTTCGCCGGTCAGCTTTTTGATCTTGTGAAATATCGTGACATCCACAATCTGGCTGACGAGAAAAGCGACCAGACTTCCGATAATGATCCGCATGCCCTGCCCGAATACAGCACTGAATGCATTCTGCATGTCGGGAACGCCGCTGGACGAATTACTGGTGATCCAGAATGAAGCCGGCGCTGTTTTCATGGCAAGAAAAAACATGATGTAGGCATAAGATATCAGGGCTACGGCCGTGTAGGAAATGCGGCGAACCGCTTTGGGCCCATAGTATTCATTTACAATATCCGTCATAACAAATTCCAGGGGCCATAGCAAAACACCACAGGTAAGTGTAAACGACAGTCCGGACTGACCGAACAATGAAAACGAAAAAGGCCTGAATCCCAATGTGGTTTCAAGCGAAAATATTTTGCCCCCGATACATTCTGCGATCAGCGCATTGGCGATAAAAAAAGCGGTGAAAAATAGAAACAGTTTGGTCGGTTTGTCGTCCAGAATTTTGCGGATCATTTACTGAGTACTATTAATTGAATGATGAGGAAGATACCGTTGACCCATCTGAGCCATCCCGGAATGGCCGACAGGGGATTTCTTGTCATACGCAGAACAATCAGTCCCATAGCTACGATAATATTTAAAAAAAGGGAAAGAAAAAAGCCCATCACAAGTATCGGTGAACTGATTTCGGGATTAACAACTCCTTTAAACATCAGTACACCCATGGCAAGCAGAAAACAAACGTTGCAAATCAAAGCCGCGCGATTGAGCATCCTTAACAAAGCCATAGTTCAAAAATCTAAATTTCTGCATAAAATAGCATTATTTTGCCTGATTAATCAGTTTCAGTCGTATGAATTCATCGCTTCTTAAAAAAGCCCTGCCGCATTTCATTGCCTTTGCTGTTTTCCTGATCGTTTCCATCGTCTATAATAAATCCGCTCTGGATGGTAAAGTACTTCGTCAGGCGGATGTACAGGGCTACACGGGTATGGCCAAACAATCGAATGATTACAGAGAAAAAAACGGTCACTGGCCGTTATGGACAGAATCCATGTTTGCCGGTATGCCAGCGTATAATATTGCTATGGAAGGCGTATACCCCGTCAATATTACCTGGATGAATCACCTGTTTTTCCTGGGAAAAGTGCCCTGGAAACCCATCAGCTTTTTCTTCAGCGCCTGCGTTTGTTTTTACATACTCACACAGGTTTTTTCCCTCAGCCTGCTTGTATCACTTCTGGGTTCGCTGGCCTATGCTTTTGCCACTTTCAATCCCATCCTGGTTTCTGTGGGCCATGATACCGAACTCATCGCCATTGGATATCTTCCGGCTGTCATCGCCGGCGTTTTACTCATCCTGCGCGGAAAATACCTCGGGGGCACGGCCCTGCTAACCATTTTTTTTACCCTTGAAGTCAGCATTCAGCATCTTCAGATTGTATACTATACGGGGCTGATCATCGGCATTATTTTATTAACCTACCTCATTACAAACTGGAAGCACAAAAAGTTAAATCATTTTCTGATTTCTTATTCGCTGATTGCTTTTGCCATCCTGCTCGGATTACTTAACTATGCTTATATCCTGATGCCGACCAGGGAACTGGTGGGGGATACCATGCGCGGAGGAAGATCACAGCTGACCTCAGCAGACTCAAAAAACAAAACGGTAGGCGGCCTGGATAAAGAATATGCTTTCCGCTGGAGCTATGGTATAGCAGAAACCCTTACCCTTTTTGTACCCGGAATGCAGGGAGGTGGTTATTCGGGTAAAGAAATTTCAGGTAGTTCAAAGTTCGCAGACAAGTTGACAGAAGTTGGTGTTCCGGAAGACAATGCACTGGCCATGGCAAACTCCAATGCCTATTGGGGTGATCAGCCAAATACGGCGGGCCCGGTTTACCTGGGCGCCGTGATCTGCTTTTTATTTATTGTCGGAATGGTTTACGTGCAAAGCTGGCACAAATGGTGGATTCTGGCAGTTTGTCTTACTGGTATCGTACTTGCCTGGGGGCGGCATTTCCAGGCTTTCAACTATTTCCTTTTTGACTATTTTCCTTTGTATAGCAAGTTCCGCGCACCCTCTATGGCACTTGTCTTGCCACAACTGGGTTTTGCGCTGCTGGCCGTTCTTGGATTGCAGGAATTCGTAGATACAAGCGAAAAAAAAGATATTCTTTTAAAGAAATTCAAAAACGTTTTATATATATCCGGTGGCCTTGTGATGGTGAGCCTGCTTGTTTTTTTTATGAGTGATTTTAAATCGGACGGAGACGCCCGGGTGAAAGAAAATTATGTCAGCAACCTGCTGCAGCAGCAGGCACAGGGTAAGCAACCCACTCCTGAGATGCAACAGCAGGCCAGTCAGGTCGTCAATGGCTGGATGACTGCACTACATGAAGACCGCAAGGGAATATTTGAGGCGGACCTCCTGCGATCGGCCGTTTTGTTGTTGCTTGCTGCCGCCCTTTGCTGGTTTTTTTTTAAAGACAAAATAAAAGCCCCCGTACTGCTTGCTTCCCTTTTGGTGCTGAGCTCCTTTGATATAATGGCAGAGGGGAAAAAATATCTGAGTGATGACAGTTATTCAGACGCTGAAAATCTGGAATCCACATTCGCCCCTTCTTCTGCAGATTTGAAAATCAATGCAGACCCGGAAAAAAACTTCCGGGTATTGGATATCGCCAGCGGCGATCCGTTCCAGGATGCACACACTTCCTATTTTCATAATTCTGTGGGCGGATATCATCCGGCTAAACTGGCTTTATACAATGACCTGATTGAACGTCAATTATCCAAGGGCAACCAGATGGTGTACAATATGCTGAACACAAAATATATCATACGCAAAGGTCCCGATGGAAAAGAAATTGCCATGCCCAATACGGGTGCTTTTGGGTCGGCCTGGGTGGTTTCAGGCATTCAGTTTGTAAATAACGCCGATCAGGAAATGGCGGCTCTGGAAAGTACCAATCTGAGGGATACCGCAGTTGTAGAAAATACTTTTAAATCGAAGATTCCTTTTATGCCTGTCAGGGATAGTTCGGCCACTGTCGAGCTGATCGAAAATCATCTCGATACCATCACTTATCATTTCAAGGCAAAAACCAATCAGTTTGTTGTTTTTAGTGAAGTGTATTATGATAAGGGATGGAATGCGACAATCGATGGAAGACCAGCCCCATACTGCAGAGTGAATTATGTTTTGCGTGGTATGTCTGTTCCGGCAGGAGAACATACGATCGAATTTCGGTTCGAACCAACTACTTATATTATGGGTAACAAGCTGAGTCTTTGGTCTTCTGTTATAACTTATCTTTTAATTATAACGGCCGCATTGCGAGTTCTGTTACAAAGCTTAAAGCCCAAAGCTTAAAGCTTTAAAAGTAAAAATGAACATACTATCCATCGTATCCTATCCTTTTCTTCCTGCAAAAACAGGCGGACAAAAAGGTATAGCGCTTTTTTATAAATATTTTTCTCGGTTTCATGTTGTTACGATAGTCACAACAGAAAAAAATGAAGTGGGTCGGGCCGAGGGTTATGAAGTGCTGAATACGCTCAGCAATGGAAGTTCCCGTTATATCAACCCTTTTCTTTTTTTTAAATTCAGGAAACTGATTAGCGAGAAGAAGGCGACCAGGCTCATACTGGAACATCCCTACTACGGATGGCTGGGGTATCTGCTGAAAAAATTTATGGGTGTCGAACTTGTTGTTCATTCACACAATATCGAAGGGAAAAGATGGAAAAGCCTTGGAAAATGGTGGTGGCGTTTGCTTTGGAAATATGAACGGTTTACGCACCGTCATGCTGATTATAATTTTTTCATTCAGGATGAAGACAAAAATTATGCGATTGCGGAATTTGGACTGGATGAAAAAAAATGCATTACCGTGAGTTTCGGAACAGAGATACCCTCTGCTCCATCTGCCGGCGAGAGGAAGGAAGCCAGCCTGAAAATCAGAAAGCAATGGCAGATTCCCGGACAAACCCCTTTGTTATTGTTTAATGGTGCATTCGGATATGCACCTAATCGGGAAGCGCTGGATAATCTGATATACAGAATCAATCCCATTCTTCAGGGTAAGGGTTTGTCTTATCTGATTCTGGTTATCGGATTAGATATACCTGTTTCTGTCCAGGAAGCTTCTTATCCTGATTTACGTGTGCTGGGATTTGTGGAAAATCTCGAACTCTATCTGACGGGCTGCGATGTGTTCTTAAATCCTGTTCGTTCAGGAGGTGGTATCAAAACAAAACTGGTTGAAGCTTTGGCCTATGGACTTAACGCGGTCTCGACTTCCAACGGAGCCATCGGTATCGATCCTAAGATATGCAAGGGTAAGTTATTTGTTTCACCAGATCATAACTGGAGTCTGTTCTGCGAAGCCATTATCCGGGCTATTGATCTGAAAACAACTATGGGCGAAGATTTTTATCATCAATTTTATTGGGAGAATTTAACCCGCAGGGCCGCCCTTTTTATTGAGACGCCTTAAATAAAAAAACCTCCGAAGGGAGGTCTTAAAAAAGATGAATAATCAGGCTACCACTTGTCGACTTCTTCCAGATGATCGGTAGAAGAAGAACTGGGCTCCGGAGTAACTACAGGAATTTCCGATTGCACCGGTTCTACTTCTGCAACCTGTACCACCGGATCCAGACCGGCAGAAACGGTATGATCATGATTTTCATGGTTTTCAGAATGCTCCTGATGATGTCCCTCCCCATTTTCGGGAGCCTGATCATGATTGAAAGCATCAAAATCAAAATCCGGCATCAGATCAGTTTTAACGTAATCGACCGCTTCTGTCAATGCCTTGATAAATTTGTTGAAATCCTCCTTGTATAAGAAGATTTTATGCCGGTCGTATCCGTCTTCATTAAATTTTTTACGGCTTTCAGTAATCGTCAGATAGTAATCATTGCTGCGGGTAGCCCGTACGTCAAAAAAATAAGTCCTGCGCTTGCCGGCCCTGATTCGTTTGCTGTACACGCTCTCCATCCGTTTGTCATTGTTCTCGTAAGCCACGTTGAGTTGTTTTAGGTTCAAAAATTAAGCAAGGCCATACAAATATAATATTGTTATGGAACTGGCAAAAAATTCCCCAATTTGTCCAACAACAGAGTGTTTATACGCAAATCCCGTCAGTCGCGGGTTTGCAGCTCTTCCCCGGTTTTTTGTTGTTGTTCGTAGAGGCGGGTATAGTGACCGTTAAGTGCGAGCAGCTCCTCATGTTTGCCCGACTCCACCATCCTGCCATGATCCAGCACGATGATCCGGTCAAACTCGAAAAGAGAGAAAATCCGGTGGGTTATGATAAAGGCTGTTTTGTCCTGCAGGTAGTTATAGAGATTGGTAATGATTTCTCTTTCGGTCCGGGCATCCACCGCACTGAGGCAGTCATCAAAAATGACCAGTTCATGATGACCCGCCAGTGCCCTTGCAATAGAAATTCGCTGTTTCTGACCTCCGCTGAGTGTAACTCCTCTTTCTCCAATCAGCGTGTCATAGCCCGATGAAAATTGCAGAATTTCCCGGTCGATGCTGGCAGACTGAGCGGCTTTTTTTGCTTCGGCTACCGATTTTCCCTCCATCCCAAACAAAATATTACCAGTCACCGTGTCACTGAAAAGGAATACGTCCTGGGGTACATAACCCAGCTGCTCCCTGTAATTCTGGAGATTCAGGTTCCTTATATTCTGGCCATCCATTTTGATTGAACCTTTAGTAGGGTCATAAAACCGAAGAATCAATTGGGCCAGCGTCGTCTTGCCACTGCCGGTTCTGCCAATGATGGCAATTTTCTCGCCTTTTTTCACTTCCAGGTTGAAGTCTTTTAAAGCCGTTATTCCTGTGTGGGGATAGGTGAAATCCACATCTTCAAAAGAAATATTCCCCGTAATGGCCATGCTAACCGCCTGCGGGATGTTTTGAATCTCCGGTTTGCTTTCCAGAAATTCGTTCAGCCTTTTCTGCGACGCAGAGGCCCTTTGGATCATGCTGGCTACCCATCCGATAGCACTCACCGGGAAAGTAAGCATGGTGATGTATATGATAAATTCTGTTATCGTGCCCAGATCGGTCTGATGGGTGCCGCGAATTACATAAAATCCGCCAATCATAATAGTCAGCAGCGTGCTCAAACCGATAATCAGACCCATAGATGGAAAGTAAATAGCTTCTACTTTTGCCAGCCCGATCGAGTTCTTCCTGTATTCCTCACTGTTCGCAGAAAAGAAACGAAGCATGGCGGATTCCTGTACAAAAGATTTGATCACGCGGATACCGCTATAGGATTCCTGGGCATTCGTGGTCAGATTGCTGAGCAAAGCCTGAATCCTTTCGCTTTTGCGGTGAATCAGATTGTTCACCATATAAATAGTTACGGCCAGTACGGGAAGCGGCGCAAGCACGTAGAGCGTGAGAAGGGCATCCTTACGGATCATAAAATACAAACTGAATCCAATGGTAGCCAGCAGGTTTACCAGATACATGATAGCCGGACCGGTATACATGCGCACCCGGCTCACATCTTCAGCCATCCGGCTCATCAGATCTCCTGTGCTATGCGTTTTATAAAACCCTGTATCCAGTTTCTGATAATGCTGATAGATTTCATTTTTCTGATCAAACTCAATATGACGGCTCATGACGATAATGGTCTGCCGCATAAAAAACATAAAAATGCCCCCTATTATCGCAAGGACCAGCAGTGTAATACCCGAGAGGGCCACTCTCTGGCTGAAACTCCGGTGGGTGCTGTTGAGTATGCGAATGTATTTTTTTACCAGGATATCGTAATTGGCCGTGTCGGCCCTGAGGGTTTTATCCTGGTGAAACCGGGCAGCCGGATGAGCTTTATCCCGATTACCTGAACTGTCCATGCGGGTCAGTTCTTTTTCCAGCGAGTTAACAACATATCCGGTTACCTGGGGAGTGAGTATCCGGAAATAATTGGAGAGAATAACAAAAATGAGGCCCAGCAAAAGCCTCCATTTATATTTCCAGAAGTATTTATTAACAGCCCGTAAATATTTCAATCCCTGCCGATTTTGCCAACGGCAAATTTACGAGAATGCTTCCGGTTTATATATGGAGGCTTTTGCTTTTAGCCAGACTATTTTATGCTCTTATTCAAATAGTACCGACCGGCCCCGACTTATACTAGACAGCTTCTTCTTTCAAACCATAAGGCGTTGTTACCAATAAATGGCCCTGCATATATTTTTCTGCATGCTGGCTGGCATCCAGACCTTCTTCTTCATCCGTTTTACTCACACGTATCGGAAGAATGAGATTGATAAATTTGAAAATCAAATAGGATGTGATGAAACTGAAAGGAACAACAATCAGAAGGGCTTTGATCTGGGTCCAGAAAAAGGCCGGATTACCATAAAACAAGCCATCCTGGCCTGCTGAATTCACCGTTTTGGTTGCAAAGATGCCAGTCATGATCATTCCGACTATGCCTCCCAGGCCATGACAGGGAAACACATCCAGTGTGTCATCCAGTCTGGTTTTTGAACGCCAGTACACTGCAGTATTCGAAATCACCGCAGCCACTGCACCGATAAAAATGCTTTGTGGTATGGCTACGAAACCAGCCGCCGGGGTAATTGCTACCAGTCCGACTACAGCCCCAATACAAAATCCCAGTACCGAAGGCTTTTTACCTTTGATGATATCAAAGAACATCCAGGATAAACCGGCTGCACCCGCTGCCGTGTTGGTGGTGGCGAATGCCGAAACCGCCAGACTGTTTGAGGCACCCGCAGATCCTGCATTAAAACCGAACCAGCCAAACCAGAGTAAACCCGTTCCGATGAGAACATAGGGAATATTTGCCGGCGGCACTTCAATATGATCGATATGACTCCGTCTCTGCTTTAACACAATAGCACCCGCGAGCGCTGCACATCCGGCAGAAATATGAACCACTGTACCACCGGCAAAATCCAAAGCACCCATTTTTGCCAGAATACCGTCCGGATGCCAGCTCCAGTGCGCCAAAGGTGCATAAACCAGTATGCTGAACAGAATGACAAAAAGCACGTAGGAAGTAAACTTGATACGTTCTGCTACCGCCCCTACAACCAGTCCGGGTGTGATAATCGCGAACATGAGCTGGAAAAGAGCAAACAGGGTCAACGGTACCGTGGGCATAAAAACCCAGGGTGTTCCGGAGTTGACACCCTTAAACATAAAATGAGTCATCGGATTGCCGATCAGGCCCCATCCATTTACATCGGGTCCGAAACAAAGACTATACCCCACTACAACCCAAAGAACGGAAACAATTCCGGCAGCAATCAGACTTTTGATCATTGTCGAAATCACGTTCTTGCGGTTCACCATACCTCCATAGAAAAATGCAAGGCCTGGCGTCATTAAAAATACGAGGGCGGTGGCAACAATGATCCAGGCAATATCTGCCCCATTGTATTTGCCGTCGTCAAAGTTGGGTAAAGAAGGTACGAAAAGAGCCATCAGGGAAATCAGAACAAGAAGGACAAATGGCGTCGCCGTTTTTAATGTGACTTTGTTCATACTGAAAATAGTTTTGTAAATGAGATGTTAACGTGGACTAAAATCAGCGGTAAATTAAAACAAAATCGTATATAAAAATATATTACATAAAATACTATATGTATTAATTGTTGTTATTAGTTCGTTAACGGTCAAAATATTTTTAAATATTCTGCTTTTTTAGCTCGGAAACGGCAAATTGTGCGGCTCTGGCTGTTAAAGCCATATATAAAATGGAGGGACTCTGGATGCCTGTACTGGTCATACAGGCCCCGTCAGTTACAAATACATTTTTACAGTGATGTAACTGATTATGAGCATTGAGCATAGAGGTTTTTGGATCTTTTCCCATCCTGCAGCCCCCCATTTCATGAATATCCCTACCCGGCGCCCATTCCCGGTTCTTCGATTCTATGTTTACCACGCCGCAGGTAGTCAGTGTTTCATGTCCCTGTTCCAGAAAATCTTTCATTAACAATTCGTCGTTGTGATCGTAGGCAACATCAGTTACCAGCTGGGGAATACCCCAGGGATCTTTTTTATCCCTGCTCAGGTATACATGGTTTGTTTCTTTCGGAATCGTTTCACCCTGCATATACATATAGCAGCCCCAGTCCCCTGCTTCAGAAAGCGCTTTTTTATAATTCTCACCGATTTCCGGACCGTCCATACTGGTTCCCCTGGTTCTATAGCATCCCATGAAAGCCATATATCCGCCGACAAAATCCATATCGTGTTTTTTAAAATTTCTGAAATTATTCATCATGGCTTCAGCGGGCTTTCTGCCATAATAGTAGCTGTCCTGGTAGCCTTCAATTTTACCATGCATAGTACCGAGATAGTTATGATGGCAAACATATTTCCCCAACACACCGGAATCGTTTCCTAACCCGTTTGGAAATCGCGCCGATGTGGAATTCAGCAGCACGAGATTCGTGTTAAGTGCTGAAGCGTTCATGAAAATAATTTTTGAATAAAATTCTACAGGTTCATGAGTCAGGGCATCAATAATGCGAACACCTACTGCTTTGTTTTTTTTATCATCATAGATAATGGAATGAACCACGCTATGAGGTCGCATCGTCAGATTACCTGTGCCCGCAGCCCAGGGCAGTGTGGATGAATTGGAACTGAAGTATCCTCCAAAGGGACAACCCCGCATACACAGATCCCTGGCCTGGCATTTTCCCCTACCCTGTTTAATATGTATGTCCCTGGCTTCTGTTAGCTGGGCCCAGCGACCATGGATCATTCTGCGGTCGCTATATTTCGCAGTTATTTTTTTCGCCAGATCTTTTTCCACACAGTTGAATTCAAAAGGCGGAAGGTAATCACCGTCGGGCATGGATTCAAGTCCGTCAAGGCTTCCGCAGATACCAACAAATTTTTCCACGTGAGAATACCAGGGAGCCACGTCATCATAGCCAATCGGCCATTCAATACCGTAACCATCTCTAGCCGGCGAAATAAATTCGTGTGGGCTCCAGCGCGGACAGGCCCTTCCCCATATCAGGGATTTTCCGCCCACCTGGTATCCCCGTATCCAGTCGAAGGGTTTCTCCTGCACGTAAGGATGGTCCGCATCTTTAATAAAAAAATGTTCCGTTGATTCATTGAATCCGGCTGCCCTGGTAATCAGCGGATTTTCTTTGATGAATTGTTCAGGCATCTCTTCCCGGTGAGGAAACTGCCAGGGGGATAGGTTAGCCGTAGGATAGTCTTTGATATGCTGCACGTCCCTGCCTCTTTCCAGCACAAGGGTTTTCAGTCCTGCCTCACAGAGTTCCTTGGCGGCCCATCCACCGCTGATCCCTGATCCGATAACAATGGCATCGTATGTATTCAAAGGTTTCCTTTTTTTAATTCTGAAACGGCGTGGTCCACTGCACGTGCGGTAAATGCCATAAACGTGAGAGAGGGATTCTGTGTACTGGTAGAAACCATAGCGGCACCGTCAGTAACAAATACGTTTTTACAATGATGAAACTGATTGTGTTTATTCAACAGGGAGGTTTTGGGATCTTTGCCCATGCGGCAGCCCCCCATTTCATGAATATCCAGGCCGGGAGCCTGCTGGGTATCGTTCATACGAATATCCTTACATCCGGCCAGAGATAACATTTCCGAGGTCTGTTCCACATAGTCCTTCATGGAACGGACATCGTTTTCATCATAGTCAACAGAAAAAACAAGTTCAGGAATTCCCCAGGCATCTTTTTTTTCAGTACTTAGCCGTACATGATTGGTTTCTTTGGGAATGGTTTCGCCCTGCATCTGGGAACTGACAAACCAGGGACCCGCTTCCGATAAATTGTCTTTTAAACCGCTGCCAATTCCGTCTCCCTGACCGGAACTATTTCCCCTTGAACGATCGGCGCCGAAGAACACCATGTATCCTCTCAGAAAATCCATTTCCTGTTTATGCACGTTTCGAAAATTAGGCATCATAGGCTGTGTGGGACGACGTCCGAAATAATATTTGTCCATCGGCCCGTCATACGCAGCGTTTACGGTTCCCCGGTAGTTATGAAAGCAGATATATTTCCCAAGTAATCCGCTGTCATTTCCCAGACCATTCGGGAAACGACCCGATTTGGAATTCAGCAAAAGCAGATTCGAATTCAGCGTAGCTGCATTAACAAAAATTACTTTTGCATAATAAACCACTTCTTCTTTTGTGATCGCATCTATAACCCGAACACCGGTAGCCTTCTGCTTCTGTTCGTCGTAGATTACCGAATGCACTACGCTGTTTGTGCGAATGGTCAGATTTCCTGTTTTCATTGCCCAGGGTAACGTACTCGAATTAGAACTGAAATATCCGCCGAAAGGGCAACCCCGTTCACATTCGCTGCGCGCCTGGCAGGGATTTCTCCCCTGCTGAATATGAATCTCCCTGGGCTTGGTGAGGTGGGCACAACGACCCTGCACGACATGACGACCGGGATAATGGGCATTAATTTTTCCGCTGATGGCCGTTTCCACGCAATTCATATCCCAGGCCGGAAGAAAGTCGCCATCCGGTAAAGTATCCAGCCCGTCGAAATTCCCACTGATTCCTGCGAAATGTTCCACATGTGAATACCATGGCGCCAGTTCATCATAGGTCAGGGGCCATTCCACGGCGTATCCGTCCCGCCCGGGGCCTTCAAAATCATATTTACTCCATCGTTGCGTTTGGCGGGCCCAGAGCAGGGATTTCCCCCCTACCTGATAGCCCCGGATCCAGTCGAATTTCTTCTCCTGCGTATAGGGATGATCGTTATCTTTTACAAAAAAATGCTGCGAAGTTTCATTGAAAGCATAACAACGGTTAACGATGGGATTTCTCTCTGTGATCTCCAGTGGCAATTGTTCCCGATGGGGAAAATCCCAGGGATTCAGGGTAGCTGTAGGATAGTCTTTTAAATGCACCACATTCCTCCCCCTTTCAATGACCAGGGTCTTCAGCCCGTGATCACAGAATTCCTTGGCAGCCCAGCCCCCGCTGATGCCCGATCCGATCACTATCGCATCATACGTGTGACTGGCTTTTGCTGAATTATTGAGGTATAAACTGTCTCCAGGCATAACAACGTATTTAATAATTTAAAACCATAAACAACTTAGAAAATTTACATGAATAATTTTTATTATTATTCAAATAAACCTATCTATGCAGCCGTAACAGCTTAATCCGACATCATCTATGGCCCGAATTGTACTCTGCGTGGATGACGACCCCGACGACCGGGAGTTGATTAGAAACGCCATCTTCAAGGTGGACCCTTCATATACCGTGGCCCACGCCACAAATGGGAAAGAAGCACTAACCTATCTGGTGCGGGCAATGGATACAGAGCTCCCCTGCCTCGTAATTCTCGATATTAATATGCCGGTCATGGATGGCAAACAGGCGGTTGTGGAAATTAAGAAACACCGGAAACTGGATCAGGTGCCTATTGTGGTTTTCAGCACATCAAGCCACCCCTCCGACCTGAATTTCTGTCAGCAGTATGGCGTGGAACTGGTGACTAAACCGGCTGACTTTAAGCAGATCACATCGGAAGCAGAAAGACTCCTGCAACATTGCTCAGAATAAGCAGTTTCTCCCTCTTTTTGGCCTAGCACAGCATTTGCATGAACGCCTGAAAACCAGGTTATGGCCTTAAAAGAATATAATAAAAAAACGGGTTTTTGCCAACACACCGGAACCCGTTTCCGGCAAACCGGATCCTGAAGTTCTGCATTTTGTGGTTCAAAAACACGACGCCACCCGGTTGCACTACGATTTCCGGCTGGAAATGAAGGGTGTTCTGAAAAGCTGGGCAATACCGAAGGGCCCTTCCCTGAATCCGGACGACCGCCGCCTGGCCATGATGGTTGAAGATCATCCTTACGACTACAAAGATTTTGAAGGGCTCATTCCGAAAGGCAACTATGGCGCAGGTACGGTGATTATCTGGGACCAGGGGATTTATGAAAGTCTGGAACCGACCGGCTCAAAAAAAACAGAAGAAAAGAAACTATTGGCCCAGATAAAATCAGGCTCCCTGAAATTCAGACTGTCAGGAAAAAAATTGAAAGGCGAGTTTGCCCTTGTTCATATTAAAAACAACCAGGGTGGCGACAATGCCTGGCTCCTGATCAAACACAGGGACAAGTTTGCTAAAACGACTGATGTGACTAAAAAAGACAAATCCGTAGTTTCAGGAAAATCCATCATCCAGATGGGAAAAGAAAAATCAAAGACCCTTAAATAGCCGTTTGGCTGAAGGGAAGCTCTACAGTAAATTCAGCCCCCTCGTCCGGCTGTCCGCTGGCCGAAATAAAACCATGCTGCCGCGATACGATCTTTTTGCAAAGAGACAATCCCAGCCCTGTGCCTTCATAGGCTTCTTTCGAATTCAGTCTCGCAAACGTGTGAAATATTTTTTCTGCGTCTGCCGGTTCAAATCCTATCCCATTGTCTCTGATCCTGAAGCGCGCAAAAGATTTACCCTCAATCTGAATTTCATCGAAGCGGATCCGGATAAGCGGTTCTGTGTCAACTTTTGAAAATTTCAGTGCGTTTGAAATCAGATTGTAGAACAACTGGTAAATTAAAATGGAGTATCCCTGAATGGACGGCAGATCATCTTTCTGTATGCGGGCGTTCTTTTTTTGAATTACGATTTCCAGATCCGTCTCCACAGAGCGGATTATTTTGTTCAGGTCAACCATTTCAATTCCCTGTTCGTATCCATCGAGCCCGGCATAACGCAATACCCCCTCCATCATCGACAACATCCGGTCGGCAGCACTCTGAATTTTGGAAAGATATAATTTCGACCGGTCATTGTTTTCATCCTCCATCTCCTCCTGCAAAAGGCCGCTGAAGATTTTTATTTTCCGGATAGGTTCCTTCAGATCATGACTGGCCACATGGGCAAACTGCTGCAGGTCTTCATTGGATCTTTCCAGCTCTTCCGTTCTGCTTTTTACCTGGTATTCCAGTTTTTCCTCACTCAGCCTTAATTTTTCCTCGGCCATTTTCTGTTCATGGATATCTGTGAAAGCCCCCACCCATTTTGATATTTCCTGACTTTCATCCCTGATAGGTTCCCCGTGTACATAAAACCAGCGAAAGCTCCCGTCTCTGCCTTTTAACCGCGCCTCAGCTTTATAAGTGAGCCCATTTTTCATACTGTGTTCCCAGGTTGCTGCCAGCTGAACGATATCATCCGGATGTATCATGTGTTGCCAGGTATTGCTGTCCCGGGGATCCATACCTGTATATTCCCGCCAGCGGCCGGTTACGAACTCCTGTTTACCCTGAATATCCGTTACCCAAACCAGCTGGGGCAGCGCTTCAGTGAGACTTCTGAAATGTTCCTCACTGGCCCTGATTTTTTCTTCTGCATTTTTTTGAATGGTGATATCGGTCGATGTCGTCAGCACCATGGTGAGTTTTCCTTCTTCATCCAAAAGAGGCGCTGTGGAAGTCAGCACCCATTTTTGACTTCCGTCCGTTCTGCTCGTGAAGTGCATTATTTTTTGAGCCGCCTTTCCGGTTCTCAGGGTGATATTCGTCGGAGAATCATCCATCGATAAAATATTTCCTGCTTCGTCACGCATCTCGAAGCGCTGAGAAGTGCGGTCGTGATAGTTTTTGAGATGCTGTTTTAATCTGATCTCAGCTTCCGGATCGGCATTGCTTAGCATAGCCGCTTCGTTATTCAGAAAAAGAATCTTTCCCTTTTTATCAAACAGGTAAATAGCTGCGGGCACATTTCTGAATGTCAGTTCCAGCTGATCTTTGGCAATCCGGAGTGCCCGTTCACTTTCTTCCAGTTTTTTGCCTGCCAGATTCAGGGCTTCTGCTCTTTTTCTCTGCTCCTCAAGAGAATAAATAGTATTCAGCGAGCTGCTCACGGTGCCGGCTATGCGCTCAATAAACAGCTGGTAGTCGGCATCCCATCTGCGCCGGGCACTCAGACAGGCAAACAGGAAACCCGTCACCTCTCCTCCATAAGACCTGAAGGGCACGAGCAAAGCTTCGGTTGGTTCCTCAGGCCAGAAAATGACGGGTATATGATGCAGATATTCTGACAGATCTTTAATATAAATCGTCTGACCGGTCTTTATGATTTCACCGTATGGAAAATCTTTTAAGCGATAGTCTGCGTGTGTATAAGAACGGAGTACGGGTTGCTCCTGCTCATCCAGCGTGAAGATCAATCCCAGCGGAAGATCTGCCGGATCTTCGGTTAGCACCGTGTTGAGTTTCCTGAATACTTCCCTGAATGACTGGGCCTCCCCGATCTTTCTGGACATGTTCTCCAGAAAACTGATTCTTCTTTCATTAATGAGCTGATCAGTGGTTTCGATCACTGCGTTGAAAATACCATCAATACTGCCTTCATCTCCATAAACGGGAGTGAATGTAAAATCAAAATAACATTCCTCTGTATATCCATGCCGCTGCATAGGAAGCATAGCATTCTTTGACCCGCCGGGCTCACCCAGGAAGGCCTTTGCAAACTGAGGTTCAATATCCTGCCAGATTTCCGGCCATACTTCCATAGCCGGTTTGCCCAATGCCCAGGGATGTTTGTTTCCCGGTATCGGACTCCAGGCATCGTTATACAAAAGGGTGAGCTGCTCACCCCAATAAATAGCAATTGGAAAATTCGAATTGAGACAGATACTCAGCGCGGACCGGAGGCTGGGTTTCCAATGCTCCACTGCGCCTAACGGAGTTTCCGACCAGTTGAACTGCCGGATTCGTTCGATCATTCCGCCCGGCCTGGACAGAAAGCCAGGCACCTGTATTCTGGGCCCGGGAACGGGATTAAATTCCCACCTGTTTTAATGGCATGAAGTTTAAATTACGGAATTAAATTGAATGCCGCATGACGCACATTTAATTGCAGATTCTGAATATTAAGCGATATGCAAAAGTTGATCCATCCCTTGTTTTGTCTGAGTTTGGCATCAGAATTTATAGGAGAGCCCCAGCACTATACCGTAGTCGAAATTACTGGTGCTTCCAGCCGGAGGTCTGCTGTCAAAATTGGTGTACGGGCTGATGTTCAGGTAAAAATAACGAATCAACTGCCAGGAAAAATTTGTTGAACCATCGTACCTCATGCGGCCTGCCTGTGAAATACTCACATACATTGTCTGAATGGTATTGATCTGTATGTCAGGATGCTGAAATTTATAAAAATTGAACTGGAAAATGAAGGGTATGTCAAAAAGCAAACCACTATTCACTCCTTCTGTACTTTTTTCCTGTGAAAAGGTGAGGCCTGTGGTGGCCTGAAGCCGCCAGGTTTTTTTTATAAACAACTTGTTTCCTGCTCCAACCATTCCCAACAGTCTTCTTGAGATTGACAATTCCAGATTTCTCTGATATTGAAGGCCCGCAGTTAGATACCATGAGGCGTCCAGGTCATAGTTGTTGAAGAACTGAACATTTTCATTGTCTCTGGAATATTTACCCGAATCGATGGATCCTATACTGGATAAAGACAGCTGATAGTCGAAAATGCGGGTCGAATACTGCAGGTTGGCGCTGAAGTTGATCTGACCGATATCGCTGGACCTGGTAAAACTCAGTCCTGCAGAAACATTTCCACTTAGCCTTTTTAAAAAATTGCTCTCCAGAGATATGAGCTGGTAGATATGCGTGATCCGGAATGAATCCAACAATCCCGAAATGGAATATAAGTTTACCCATCCATCTTTTATATCCGTTCTCAGCGATCCGTAATAGAATTTTTTGTCCACCGTTTCGATTTTAAACGGCTCGTGAATTTTCAGAATCCTTATTTTGAACAGTTTGATGCTTTGCATCTTCAGGTCCATGTCGTCGATGGTTATCGCACCCAGACTGGCATTCTGAATTTCGCCGATCAGGATCTGACCATTGTACAAAATAATGGAATCCTTTACCTGGCCATAAGTTTTCATGCAGAAGCAGCAAAGGATAAAAAGATAAAGGAACAGTGTTCTGATCATATGAGTGTACCGGGATGAAATTGGCTTTCCGCAACGCGACAAAAATAACAGCTTAAATGAGATAAATTTATATAATGAAACAGTTTATCGCCCATATTGCACTCATTGTGAAGGATTATGATGAGGCCATTGCCTTTTACACACTGAAACTGAATTTTAAGCTGGTAGAAGATAAGGTTTTGAGTGAAACTAAAAGATGGGTATTGATCGCTCCTCCCGGTCAGGGACAATGTCAGCTTCTTCTTGCAAAAGCGGCAACACCTGACCAGGCTTTTACAGTAGGCAACCAGACCGGCGGACGGGTTTTCCTTTTCCTTTTTACGGATGATTTTTACAGGGACTATGAGGCCATGCTGCGCAATGGAATTCAGTTTCTAAGGCCCCCATCCCGCGAAGAATATGGTACGGTAGCTGTTTTTCAGGATTTGTATGGCACACTTTGGGATCTCATTGAACCGGCTATAAAGTAGTCTTTTAAAAAAAAACTCAGTAAAAAGGCCCCCGGTTGTCGGAGGCCTTTTTAAAACAGTACGGATTTCAGATGTCTTACTACCCATTATTTATATCCCTGATTCTGTACCAGGGTTGGTTTTCCATTTTCTGTTGACAGATCGATCTGTGTCTGGGGAATCGGCATATATTCATTTTTATTTGCCGTGAATTTTGCACCCTGAACGTCCAGCGTATATTGACCCTCAAAGGCAAAATAATTATTGATGGCTGTTGCGGCCAGACCCCAGCGGGAAAGATCGAAATAACGATAACCTTCCATGCCGAGTTCCAGTTTTCGTTCAAAATAAATCGCTTTCAGGGCATAATCTGCAGAAGAAAAAGCGCCTGCAGGATATTCCTTGATCACATAATTGGCGGCGGGTGTGTTTGTGAACCCGGCCAGCGGATTGCTGTCATCGACATAAGTATGCACCCATCCTTCCGTATTATTGATCATGCGGTCACGCACGCGGTTCACATAGGTTTCCGCCTGATCGAGATTACCCAGTTGGGCTTCCACTTCCGCTGCCATCAGCAATACATCTGCAAACCGGATAATAAACACATTGATCGCTGATCCGGGTGCCCACTGTGAATTGTCGCCGTCCACATTTTGCGTGGCCTGCCAGTAAACATTTTTGATCGGACCAAAAGGTCCCGCATAAGACTGTACGCGAACCCAGTCCTGTCCCGGATACACGCCCCAGTCCAGATAAGGAATTCCGCGACGGCCCACAGTCCAGTCAAGCCTCGGATCAATATTTCCCGGATCCACTGTAAATGGCTGTGAAGACAAAAGGCCCTGGTCATTGTTGATGGGATGACTGTTGTAATCATCCAGATAAGGAAGACCGTTTGCATCGGTGCGGTAAGAATTGACGAGGTCAATGGAGGGGCCAAAGAATCCACAGCAGGAAAAAGGGGTGTTGCTTCCGTAAGGGAAGTTCAGCATGTCCCCCTGGTTGCTGTTGGAAATAGAACCTGTTCCCACATTGGCTGCCATTTCAACAACGAAAACAGCTTCTGCATTCGATGTTTCATATTCCGGAATCCGGTTATCTTCAAAATGGGGCGTGAGATCAAAAGCGAGACCGTTGGTTGTTACTCCGTTTGTAATTACATATGTAAATACCGGCTCTGCATCTGAATATTTTTTCTCATAGAGATAAGTCTTTGCCAGATAAGCACCGGCTGCCCATTTATTTGCGCGCCCGATTTCATCCTGTGTATCCGGGAGACTGTCATAAGCCGATTTAAAATCTGCTTCGATTTTTGGCCAGATGTCCACTGTGTTCGGTTGTTTTGGATCAACCGTTGTTTCATCGATCCATGGAATATTATTGAAGAGCTTTTTCAGTTCGAAATAATAATGGGCACGAAGGAACCTGGCCTGTGCGCGTACATTGGTCATCTCCTCCGGCAGCATATCGGTCACATTGGGAAGAACTTTTAATACGTTGTTGCAGCGATCAATTCCTTCATAAACGGCTTTCCACTTGTCGTTGATCATATCATTTCCGGGACTTACCGAAAAAGTCATAATCGGTATCATGGCCGCCTGATCACCTCCATCACTGCCCTTATGCGCATCACCGCCGGCCACGCTGCCGAATAACCAGTTACTCGGAGAACATGCCCAGGCATTCCCGCCACCCAGACTCTGAATATTGCCGAGGTTGGCGTCGTAATCCTGTCCGGCGAGCGCAGCATAAGCACCTACCAGCAATACATTGACACCCACTTTACTCGTCAGCGCGGCCTGGTTCACTGAGCCCTGGGGATCCTTAACCAGGAAGGATTTATTACAGGAGAACAAAAAGAAAGTACTCAATGCAAGAACTTTCGGTATGATATATTTTGATTTCATCGTTATCTTTTTTTAAAAATTAAAATTTCAGGTTAACACCTACCAGCCACTGTTTCGTACTGGGATATGCCCCTTCATCAATGCCGAACTGCGTAACACCTGTTCCGTTGATCTCCGGATCGTAACCGGAGTATTTTGTAGAAGTGAACAGATTCGCCGCCTGTATATATAACCTGAATGTGGAGATATGGAGTTTCTGCATCGCCGAGCCGGAAAAAGTATAACCGAGCATCATGTTTTTGCAGCGCAGGTAGGACCCGTTTTCAATATAATATGAATTCGGTGCCAGGTTGGTACTCTGCCAGCCATTCACTTCCTGTAAAGGAGCTTTGGCATTTGGATTCGTGGTTGACCAGGAATTATAAAGGGCCGTTTTGCTTTTTCCGCCACTGAATGAAGCGTAGAAATCAGTCCACCAGAGCGTCTGGTTCCAGATCTGATTTCCGTTTACTCCATAGAAGAAAACACTGAAGTCAAAATTCTTATACTGTACGCCGAGGTCCAGTCCGTAATTGAATTTCGGATTCGGATTACCGATAAAGGTCCTGTCATTGTCATCAATCTGTCCATCTCCGTTTACGTCCTGGTATTTAAACCTTCCTACGCCTTCATCCACCTGAAATATGGCATCCACATTATTTGTCGCTTTTTTGGCTGCGGCATCAGCGTTGTCAATTTCAGCCTGATTCTGCCAGAATCCGGTGATATTATATCCGTAGAAAGCACCTACCGGATGTCCCACCTGATTTTTTACGAAATAAGTACCGAAATCACGTGCATCGCCGGAGTAAAAGTAGTTTGTGTTGTCTGTTACCTTGGTGACTTTATTGTTGAACGAAGTAAAGGAGAACGTGGCATTGATTTTTAAATCTTTGGAAATGGATTTAGCGGCAGACACCGTAAAATCAACTCCGCGATTGGACATTGAAGCGATATTCTGGTAAGGTACCACCCCCCTGCCATAAGTACCCGGTAATTCAGGATTGAAAAGAAGATCGGTAATGTTTTTCTGATACCAGTCAAAAGTAATATTCAAAATACCTTTGAACAGACTGGCATCCACGCCGATATTTGTATTGGCATCCTTTTCCCATTTGGCATCCGGATTTCCGATCTGACCCACCTGGAATCCCTGCTCAATGGAATTGTTTGTACCCGCCAGATCGTAGAAGGAAGAATTTCTGTTTGAGGTAAATGTGTTAAACGCATTGTCTGTATTCAGGTTGAATTGATTTCCCATAATGCCCCAACCTCCCCTGATTTTCAAATCGCTTACCCAGTCAACAGAGCCCATAAATGATTCCTGGGAAATTCTCCAACCGGCAGAAACGGCTGGAAATACGCCATAGCGGTTCACAGCGGTAAATCGGGACGAACCATCGCGGCGGATGGTAGCACTTAACAGGTACCTGTCTTTAAAACTATAATCGAGCCGCGCGAAGTACGATTGAAGACTTTCGGCTGAACGGCTACTAAAATTGGTTTGCACACCGGATCCGGTAGTAAGTGTTGTGTAATTCGGATTGAACGATAGGTAGTCGTAGGTTGTTCCGCCCAACGATTCGAAATTGGCTTCGTAAGCTTCAGTTCCCACAAGTAACTGAACACTATGTACGTCTGCAAAAAGCTTTTTATAGCTCAGTGTATTGGTCCATGTCCAGCTGCTATTATAATCAGAGCTTTCGCTGTAGGAATTAGATGTTGTGTTTTCCTGGTTTTCATAGGTAGGGTAAGTAAAACTGTGACTGTTGTCAGCATAACTGTCGCCACCGAAACTGGTATGGAAAGTAAAATTCTTCAGAAAAGTAACATCCGCATACACACTTCCAATCAGGCGGTTTGCTAAAGTTTTGTTGTTGGCGGTGCGATCCTGAACGGCCACAGGGTTCGGTGAATCTCCAAGTCCCTGTCCGTATCCTGCCGCATAGTTTCCCTTGATATCATACACCGGGATGATGGTTTGTGAACGGAAAGTGAAAGCGATGGGGCTGCCTCCGTTCAGCGCAGTGATCTGTGGGTTTTCAGTGATCGTATAAGCCATCGTTTCTCCCACTACAATATTCTTCGACACATTAAAGGAGGTGTTAGCACGGACAGACAGCCTTTTTTCATAAGTCTGACTTAGAACACCCTGCTGGTCAAAATAATTGGCCGACATCATATAGTGTGCATTTTCACTACCGCCACTGACATTGAGATTGTAGTTCTGAATAGGGGCGTTTTTTACAACGGAATGAAACCAGTCCGTTCCCGTTTTATCGGCCTTTACAATGTGGTAGAAAGTTTGCAGATCCGCCGGGTTGGTATAATTCGGGTTGATAAAATATAAAGATGGATCAACTGAAGGATCGCCATTCATTGCACCAATGGGTGCAATATAGTCAGGCAATACAGGTGTGGTTCCGTTACCGTACATCGGGTCGCTGGTAATGGGCGTTCCGGAATTGGCATTGGCATCATATTTCAGTTGCGCCTGTTCCTGCGGATTGAGCATGTTGAACACATTGCCGCTTTTCGGAACCTGAACGCCGTAGTAGGCGTCGAACGCAACAACCGGTTTGCCTGTTTTACCTTTCTTGGTAGTAATGATGATCACACCATTGGAAGCACGCGCTCCATAAATGGATGCGGAACCAGCATCTTTTAAAACCTGAATGGACGATACGTCAGAAGGATTGAGAGTCGATATATCCTGTGTGGCAACCCCATCAACGATATAAAGAGGTGTATTATTTCCGAACGTATTGATGCCCCGTATGCGAATTTGAGGATCTTCTCCGGGCTGCCCGGACCCGATTACAGTTACACCGGAAGCCTGTCCCTGCAGCTGATTACTTACCTGGCTGTTGGGTTGCCTGGCCATATCTTCCACATTGACAACGGTGACGGCGCCTGTCAGGTCTTTTTTCCTTTGTGTGGTATACCCGGTGACCACCATTTCATTCAGTGCCGTCGTTTTCTCTGCCATTGAAACCGATACGAAGTCCTTATTTAAAATGTTTTCTTCAACAGATTCAAAGCCGATGGATGAAATCACCAATGTTTTTTTTCCATCGGGAACCAGAATGGCAAATTCACCCGTACTTAGTGAGCTGGTACTGGACGTTGTACCTTTTACTGTTACGGTGGCACCGGCTACCGGCTGACCTTTTGAATCGACAATTTTACCGGTTAATTTTTTTTGCGCGGAAGCGCTGAGGGCTACACTGATCAGGCACAGGAACGCACAGGAGCGGGCGATCCATCTGGATTTCCATTTCATAAGCTGAAGTTTTGTTCTAAAAAATGAATGATAAAAAACTAGTCCTGCAATACCGGCTCCCCAAAATGCTGAATCACCAGTGCTGCAGCGGAAATCAGTCCGGCCTCATGACCGAGCTGTGAAACCTTCAATTCCATATGTTCGGCAAGTCGTGGAATGCAATATCTGTTTAACGCCTGTTGCATTGGGGCGATTAAAATTTTTCCTACACGGGCCCCGCGGCCACTGAGTATGATGAGTTCCGGATTAACAATATGGGTGAGAATGGCCGCCGCTTTCCCGATTTTAAATGCCATATCTGTCAGTAGCTCAATCGCGTACTGGTCACCCTGTGCGGCAGCGTCCATAATAAAGTCGATCATCTGGTCGGGATCGTCCGTCAGCTGAAGATTTGAAACTTTTCCTTTTTTTATTTCTGCAATGGCTTTCTTGGCCACCACCCGCAGAGTAGCCTCTGTTTCCAGGCATCCTCTTTTTCCGCATTCGCAAAGGGCGTTACTTTCGGAAATCGGAATATGACTAAGTTCTCCGGCGAAGCCATTATGCCCTTTAAATAATTCTCCGTTTATAATCATTCCGAGACCGATTCCCCATCCTATATTAATAACCATAACATTTTCACGTTCCTTGGCGAGTCCGAATTTCAATTCCGCCAACGCAATCATGGAAGAGTCGTTTTTTATAAAAACGGGCAGTTGCAGAGAACGCTCGAGATAATCGCGAACCGGTTCACCGGAACCCGTATGCAGGTACGAATAATTAACTCCCTTATCGTTATTTACAAATCCGGGCATGCCGATGCCGACGCCGATGATCTTGGCAGGATCCGTATCCAGTTCTTCCAGATATTCTTTTAATGAACTCAGGAGAATTACCAGCGCATTTTTATTATCCAGCAGTTTAAGACTGATCGTTTTCACCGGATGTGCATAATCACGAAACATGTCCACCAGGGCAATACGTGTGTACAGCTGGTCCATTGACACTGCCAGAATATACATATTGTCTTTTTGCAGCGAATACATCAGCGGGGGCCTTCCACCCTGGGAAGGCGCATAGCCCTTTTCAAGTAGATAACCCGCGTCAATCAATTCCCCAATGGTCTTACTGATTAAGGGTATGCTCCTGCCAAGTACCTCACTCAAATCGTTAAAGGTGGCAGTCGGCGTAAAGAACATTTCCTGGATTATCCGGGTCTTTAAATGCGATTGAAATGGAGAATTATTGCGTAGAAACATTCCGGCGACTTAGTTAAGTTCTTTTCAAACTTAGTAAAAATTTTAATAAGTCAGTTTCAAATGTTAATATTTTTATAAATGAAATATATCTGCTGGCTGAATTCCTGCTGTTTATATCCTGAAATAGTGATCGTTTTTCTGTGGCGTAAGGGTTTTTGGTTATGAGTTGACACAAGTGGGCAATTAACTCAATATTTCATTATTTTATATGTCTGATCCGTTCCTTCATCGCCTGTAAGTCGGATCAGGTAGACCTGCCTCCTGCCAGAGACGGGAAGATTGTACTGGACCAGATGGGATCCTGGTCCCGTAGAGATTGTTTTTTCTCCGAAAGGCCGCCCTTCGGTGTCGAATACAGAGATTCTGTAGGTGCTGGTCCGGATATTCGACATTTGAATCCATATATGGTCGCTTGCCGGATTTGGATATATAACCGGTTTACTTACTGAAGCCGTGCCGGTAAGAATATTTACAAAAGGAGAATAACTGAGTTTGCCGTCCCTGCCCAGGATCGCCAGCCGATAGTAAGAGTCAGGCAGGGCAGGATGCATATCGGTGTAAGTGTATTCGCGACTGCCTGCAGAAGAACCGGATACCGGAATGCTGTAAAGGCTGGTAAAAAAACCATCTCCTGAGGATCTTTCCACTCCAAAGCTTTGGGTGTTATCTTCTGATCCGGACGACCAGTTCAGTGTGACTTCCCCATTTTTCAGTTCTCCCGAAAAAGAGAGTATACGAACGGGCAGAATGGATCCGGGATTTGAAATGATGAAATTGTCGAGTATCGTCAGATTGCCACCCGTAGCATCCATCACTTTGCCGATGATCACATTTCCGGAGCCAGCCCAGTAAAGGGACCTGCCTGCAATCCCGGTATTTGTATACTTTATGGTTCCATCCACCTTTACAGTGGCGACGCCGCTGGCATTGTCGTAGGTAAACCGGTAGGTATGAAAAAGATTATCGTCCACCACCGCAACGATATTGCCGGAACTAACGGCAACGGATCCCCCAGTCCCATTACTGTAAAGGAAATTAACATATAGGTTGCTTCCGGCAATACCAAATTCGAGACTGGCATCCCGGATAAAAAAAATAGCCTGATTTTCTTTTTTCTTGAAATCCACTGAAATATCTATTCCCTTCAGCGCATCGAAAATGGCCAGCGTAGAGGGACTCGAAAAGGTCAGGTTCACATCAAGCAGGGGAAGGCCGGGATTCAGTCCTTTTGTGCCGGAGACACCACCGGCCGATATCGTCGCGGAACTACTGGCAGAATTGGCATTCGGGCCGATCAGAGCGTTGGTTACGGGTAAAACTTCCCAGGTAAATTCACTGATGATCTGGGCGCGGAGTTCATTAAAACCCAGCAAAAAAATAATGAATATGGGCAGGGCTCTTCTCATAGGGGTTGGACAAAAACCAAATTAGATATTTAAATCCGGCAAAGGGCAGAACAGGAAAAACAGATAATCCGTTCGACAGGCTATTCACCGCGGCTTCTACAAACAGGTATTGTTGCGGGTGTTTTTGATGATATATTTGAATAAACCAGCCATGACTTTTTGACAGAAATTTTTTATGATTTTTGGAAAATGTTCAGGATTTCCGGGGTATTCGTTATTGTTTGCTTATTGTCTGATCCGGGGCGGCTTCGGGACCGCTTCGGGAAATCAGCGAAGGGTACAGGGAGAGCCCTCGAAGAAATCCCGAAGAAAACCAGAATCAGACATACTGGAATGGCGAAGAAAACTACCTCATATCACATTGAAACAGAGCAAAATAAACGAAAATAACCGGGTTGGTTGATAGGCTATCCTGATGCTCATTAATTTTCACAGACAAAAAAGACAGTTTTTAATTTTTTATCCTTACCAGATAGGTTTTGTCGGCAGACATTCTTCGGCCCGTGCAAGAGTCTTCTATTACCTCGGTATAAACGGAATCGTTGCTGATTACGGTCGCTTTGTATTTGCCCCAATAATTGCCACCGCAACTGGTATCGGTGATATACACCAAACCGTTCTTTATCTTGTACTTACCCTCGATGGTGAATTTCTCGGAGGGAATTTCCGTTTTGAAAGTTTCGTTTTTTCTGAATTCGATGAAAGTCTCCGTACCACTTTTATACGTAATCTTCCATTTTCCTACCACGATATTTTTCAATGGCACAAATGCAAAGCTGCAAATGAGGATACAGGGGGCGATAAACAGAATCATTTTTTTCATAACTGGTTGTTTTAGCTATGAAAGTAAAATATCCGATAAATGAATCTTTTTTTTATCGGTAAACGTCAGGTTTTAACCGACAAAAGGAAAATGACAAACTAATTATTGGTAAAAAAGGGATTTAATTTTAAGCTGCCTTTTAAATAATCGGTATTTTTAAATCCGGCTTTTAGCCTGATCGAAAAAATAATTTTTCATGAAGAACAGATACACATTGTTGCTGATGGTCACGCTGTCTCTTACTACAGCTGATGCCCAGAAAACAGTTACTGGTTTCGAAGCGCCGGAAAGTGTGATCAGGGCCGGTGACAGACTCTTTGTTTCCAATATTGGTGGTGACAAACCAGATCCGATGGCTCTCGACAGCAATGGTTTTATTTCTGAACTGTCCCTTGACGGGAAAATGATTCAAAAGAAGTTTCAGAAAGCTAAGCTGAATGCTCCCAAAGGATTGGAAGTCATACAAAATATTATTTACACAGCCGATGTTACCGGGTCGTTGGATTCAATATCCGTACCGGAGAAGAAGTATTCGAAATTAGTATTCCTGTCAGGATGCTAAACGACCTGTGCAGGGTGGATGATCAGCATCTTTGCGTTTCCGAAACGGTCAGCGGTAAGGTTTTGCTGGTTGACCTGACAAACAAATCAGTCAGGTTTTTGGGAACAATTGAAGGGGCAAACGGGGTGATCTGCGACGAAAAAAAGAAAGTGCTTTATGCAGTCGGCATGGGCCCGGCAATGAGTGGCGGTAAAATGTACCAGAAGGATCTGAAAACGCAGGATACGGTTTTTAATGAACTGCCCAATAGTCCCACGGGAATTTTCGACGGACTTGAATTAATGGACAACAGCCATCTGCTGGTATCCGACTGGATCAGTTTTACTAGCCCAAATGGAAGATTGGTTGTATATGATCTTGTGAACCACAGTTCAAAAATTTATTTTGTGGACGCCGGACCCGCGGACATCATGTACGATCCGTCCTCGCAGATAATCTACATTCCTCAGATGATGAAAAACAGCCTTCTTTTCCAAAGTATAAAAACACTGAAGCAGGCGGAATAATTGGGTGGGCAGGAACTTATAATTTCTCTCCCTGATATAAAATCGAATATCGTATAGACTGTTCTTTAAGATGCAGAAATTTTTTTTCTTTTTTCGTCCTGCGAAAAGTTTTTGAAATCCTGTTCGGTTTCAAATTCCACGAGCTGTATTTCGTAAGGTTCTTCGATATGGGTTTCTATAAAAGCCGATTTATGAGGTCTTACCCTGAGCAGTAACTGTCCATTGTATCTTAATATGGCAGGAATGGCCACATCTTCAAACTGATCAAAAATATTTTCCTGTCCCTCTTTAATGTAAATCAGCTGGGTCATGTAAATCATCGGACATTTTTTATTTAGTGTAAATTAATTATAATTATTATGCGCAAAAAGAGATAGCCAAAACTGGCAAACAGGCCATTATATTAATCAATTAAAAAATGTGAAATATGCTGCCAAAAGGAGAACACATAAAAGGCATTCCTGCTGAACTGGAAACCCTGTTAAAAAAAGATCTCAAAGCAAAAGCGTTTTTCGACGAGCTGTCAAAATCATATAAGCAGGGGTATTGCGACTGGGTTGGTTCTGCCAAACAGGAAGAGACCCGGCATTCCCGAGCGGCAAAAGCTTTGATCATGTTACAGAAAGAACAGAAAACACTTAAAACCTAAACCTCCGGTAGTGCGCCCGTTAGGTTTAATTTTTTGCCAGCTTGAAAAAGGCGGATCTTTTTCCATTTATTTTGCTGGCATTTTCGATCCATTAGGTTTCAAATCAATGCCCCTGCCATTTTATTATGATGGGATTTCAGATATCCTGGTCATTGATATTGCATTTATTGCCTTGCCCGAAAACCCTGCTTAATTGTTGTTCCGCGTAACTGAGGATCCAGGTCGCTCATTTCCAATGCAGGAGCACAGGGAATAGCCGTATTCCAACTATCCATATAATCGACCAGATTTATTTTTACACCGTGACCCATATCTCTCTGCTCCACAATATGAGCGGCAACACGCGGCTTCAGCGGAAGGCGAATGAAATGATTAATAATGCCATTAAGAAAAGAGCCATAATAAACTATGGCCGTTATGGTTAGCACGCCATAAAATATCCTCGCCGTCTTAAAAATATTATTTCTTAAAAAAAACTCACATACCCAGGCGAAGCACATAGTTACAAAAAATAAACAGAAGCCAAGCCCAAAACGAATGTCGGGACCATTGAACAGCCAGAAAAAAATACCCGTTATACAACTAAGCATTGCCATAAGTAACGGGCCATTTTGTTTGATGAATAAGATTCCTTTTTCTGATAAACGATAAAATAAGACGATGATAAAGCCAGTTATACCTGCTCCCATACATAGTGCTAAAATGGTTTGTATGAATGAAAGCCTTTTGAACCAACCGGGAAACCATTGAGTAAGAGATTGGTTAAACGATTTGCTAAAATCAAGCGAACTATCTATCGCGTAAATTCTGATTTCATCATGATGGGCCTTAACATGATGAATCCGGCATTTTCCAGTCAGGCGAGAACCAGTCAGCTGACGGAAAAGGATATAGAAGGTATCCGGTTAACAGGATGTTTCGCGCAGTCCAAAGACCAATCAGAAGCAGGGAAAAAATGCCGGCCGTCGCGATTGCTTTCCACGCAGCCAAACGAAGCCAGCGTATAGCAACAAAGGTCATTGGCAAAATAATTACGATGGCACTCAGTTTAATAGTAATGAGCCAGACGCCATAGAGCAAAATCATCATATGATTCGCCTTTATCTTTCCGGCGGCTTCATTTTCTGGTTCAAGTAAAAGAAGTAATACCAGCCAGGTTAAAAGGCAGGCCGGAAGATCTGGTGAAGTTGACCCAAACAAATTGAAATTAAAGAAGACATAGTCTGTATTTGCGGTATTATTTAAAAATAAAACAGGAACGAAAAATATCACACGGACAAAAGCGAAATAGGAAGATTCGCCGTACCAGCATTTTTTTAATCCATCCAGAAAGATCAGAAATATATACATGAAAAGGAGCCCGTTAAGATCATTAAATAACCCGGCGTGTAAAAAGGGGAATCCAAAAAGAGCCTGAAGAATCAGCCAGCTGCTGTTGAAACCAATTCTCGAGTTGATATTCGCAAGACCAGGGACCGTCCCATATTCCTGTGCCCATTTAATGGAAGTAGAGTAATACAGGCCATCGTCTCCGTGAGATGAAGGCATATAGGATGCATATGCCTGAATAAGAAGAAAAATGGTAAACAGCACCCAAATAAACCAACGCTGATTTTTAAGGGCTGCCCGATATTGTGAAATGATATTTCTTATTTCGTCCAGAAAAATAAAATAACAGAGAATGGAAATCAGCAATAAAAATAAATGCGCGATCAACCCCACCGTAAACAGCAGTCCAAAAAATAACGCGATGAGGCTGGAAACGAGAAAACCGTTAATTAAAACCAGTGGAAGTGGAACTTTGCCGGAGCCGGCCAGTTTTAGGATAAAATGACTTAATGCATATCCCGGTGAAAAAATAACTAAACTAATATATACCCAGCTGATGATAACAAAAATCATGGCTTTAGTTCTTGCGTAATTTTTTACTTTTCAGCATTTCTTAAGGGATAATTAATTTCATTGACAAAATACCGGATTTTTCCGTGACTGATCTTTCTAAGTTTTAAATGTAAAATATATGATAACCGACGATTTTAAAATAACGGTTCATATGGTCTCGAGTCTGGATGGCTATATTGCCAGAAAGGACAACAGCATTTCGTGGTTTGAGGCAGCCGATAGTTACGAGAAAGGAGTAACTACTCCGGATGCTGTTGAATTCCTGAAAACCATAGATTGTTATTTGATGGGTTCCCGGACATATGAACTTGCCCTGGAGCTTTCTGAATCGTACGGATGGGCATATGGGGATAAACCAACTGTTGTTCTGACTAACAGACTTTTGCCGAATAACAGACCGAATATTGAGTTTTATTCGGGAGACCTTATCAAACTCGTAAACGAAAATCTAAGGGTCAAATACAGGAACGTCTGGCTGGTAGGCGGAGCCAGCCTCGCAAATGATTTCATCCGGTCAAACCTGGTAAACGAAATAAGAAAGACAATTCTGCCTGTCATTCTGGGTGACGGAACGCCATTTTTTGAATCGGCTATACAGGAGCAGAAACTACATCTGAAAAATGTAACTGCTTATAAAGACGGAATCGTGGAATTGGTTTATGAAATCCTGAAATAACGGGATATTTCATCAAATGGAGGGTCTCCTTGTCCGCCTAAGCCTTCCTATAAAAAAACCCACCTGCGCTAAAGCTTCGGTGGGGAAGGCGGAGAGAGAGGGATTCGAACCCCCGGAAGTTTGACCTTCAACGGTTTTCAAGACCGCCGCAATAGACCACTCTGCCATCTCTCCGGGCGCAAAATTAGGGTTTGGGGACTTATGACAAAATATTATTCCGCATTTCTGTAATTATCATAGAAATCAAGCTTTTAAGCATAAAGCTTAAAGCCTAAAACTATTTCCGTTCTCAGCTAAGCCAACCGCCAACCGCATGCCGTCAACCGCCAACCGTCAACCAACAACCGTCAGCCATTGGCATATGGACTCCACCTGAAGTGCATATGGAGAGCAGATTTCGGGCTGGTTTGTTGCCGGTTTGTTGCTGGTTTCTTTTAGAGTTCTTTTAGAGTTGTTATAGGATTCGCCTTGAATTCTTTTAGAAACCTTTTAGAACTCTTTTAGAAACCGGCCGGAAACTAAAGAAAACACTTAGGGATTCGGCCGGAATTCCAGAACGCTTGTAAAACTCATATAAACTTCTTCCAAAGGCCATCGGCCATGGGTTAATGATACTGCGGGAGAATTACAACGCAGCCACTGCTTCCGCCCCGTAAAGCTGGTTTTTGAAAGAAATGGAGGGTGAAGGGATGAAAGGGCCAATTTCCAGCGACTCCCATTTACGGTCAACACTTTCGATAGTGAGATCATCTGCTACGATGATATTGGGCCAGTCGCGATGAAAATCGTCGAGGGCCTCCGTTTTTGTCGTGCCATCCATGCCCATACAACCCTGCAGCTTGTCACCAAGTTTTCCTTCAAACAGAAAGGAATCCCGTTTGGGATCCAGATTATTACAAAAGCGCCAGAGGGCAACAGGTAAATTGGATGGATCCACCAGTGCATCCACATAGAGAATGACTTTAACCCCCGAGTCCTGGTATATTTTTGATGCGAGTTGCCGGTGCAGTTCGCGTATCTGGCCTTTTCTGGTTTTATTCACCGCAACAATCAGGCAGGGAATTTCTCTTTCGAGTAACTGGCGATTGACTGCTTTGATTTCCGGAAATTGATCCAGCCAGTTGTTGTCAGGCAAAAACAGATTGCCAGCCGTAATATATCGCTCGTCCATTTCTTCTTCATATTTCCTGGTGCCGTCTATGCACATTTTGCCTCCAAAACCCAACTTGCTGCAACTGTGATCCAGTACATCCATCGGTCCCTGAGAAATGGCAATATCCGTGGAAGGGTTCAGGTTTTTAAAAACATATCTGGCAAGCGCCAGATAATCAGTGATCGAAACACCTTCATCGACCAGCACCAGAATTTTGTTGAACATCATCTGTCCCGCACCCCACATGGCGCTGGTTACTTTCTGCGCATGGCCCGCAAAGGTTTTGTGAATCTGTGCAATTACCAGATTGTGAAATACCCCCTCTACGGGCATTTCCATATCGACGATTTCAGGAATCATCATCATCTTCATGGGGGCGAGAAAAATTCTTTCCGTTGCTTTGCCCAGCCACGCGTCTTCCTGCGGCGGTATAACCTACGATAGTGGCAGGATAGATGGCATTTTTACGGTGTGTGATGCCCGTTACATGAAACGACGGGTACCAGTCTGGCAATGAATAGTAACCCGTATGATCGCCAAAGGGGCCTTCCCAGACCAAAGCTTCTTCCGGATCCACATAGCCTTCAATAACGATATCCGCATCTGCAGGTACTTCTATCTCGGGCTGGGTAAGGCACCGGACAAGTTCCACTTTCTTTTTTCTTAAAAATCCCGCCAGCATATATTCATCCACATTGTCGGGCAGGGGTGCCGTAGCCGCATAAGCATATACCGGATCACCGCCCAGTGCAACGGCCACGGGCATACGCTTTTTCATTTTTTTATAGGCTTCGAAATGCCTGGCACTCACCTTATGTTTATGCCAGTGCATACCCGTGAGCCGGTCGTTCATCACCTGCATCCGGTACATACCCACATTGCGGATGCCAGATTCGGGATCTTTGGTATGAATAACGGGCAGGGTAACAAAAGGGACCGCCGTCTTTTGGCCAGCAGGTAATGATCGGCAGTTTGCCCAGATCAGGCGATTCCATGATCACTTCCTGGGCAGGCTCCCCTCCCTCTGTTTACTTTGGGCATCCAGGCTGCAAACTGGGTAAGTTTGGGAAGCACTTTGAGTTTGTCGAGTATGGACTCTTTAGGTCCGGCCAGTAATTTGAAAAGAGATTCAATTTCCTTGCTGATATCGTCCAGCCGCTTAACACCCAGGGCGATGCACATTCTTTTTTCGCTGCCGTACGCATTCATCAGAACCGGAAAATCATAACCGGTATTTTCAAAAAGAATGGCTTTATTCCTGGAAGCGGTCTTGCTGATCCGGTCCGTTATTTCAGCGATCTCCAGGTGGGGATCGACATAAGTTTTTATTCTGACCAGTTCTCCCGCCTGTTCCAATGCACTGAGGAAATCACCTAAATGAGTAAACGCCATCTTGTAAATTAGATGGCAAAAATACGTCAGGATTCGTCAGGGTGTAATACGGGGACAATCTGTTCTTCCGCGTCCGTACACACCATTGTTCCGGTTTACCAGTGCAATACTTATCCGGATGCCGGTATAATAATAAATATCCTTGTAAGTCGGGCTCCCCCTTTTGGTGCCGGCTACCGGATAAGGTGCTCCACCTTTTAATTCACCACCCCGGTAGGCGAGTTCAACTGCCTCGCCTCCTTTGGCAGCCTGCAGAATAGCTTTATCCACGTAGTTTGTGCTCACATCGTCGAGGTAATCGGTAAATGTTTTCCGGAACCCGACTTCATAAGCGAGTACAATATTTTCGCTGACCCTGAATTTGATACCACCGCCAAAAGGAATGGCGAACTGGGTCAGACTGTAAGGCTTTTGTCCCGGATACTGGGGCAGGCCCTCTCCTTCTGTACTCAGCGGCTTGAGATAAACTTTTTGTCCCAGGGTATCGTATGCATAGGGGTCGAAATGAAAAACAGCAATTCCCCCGAATATAAAAGGTGAAAACCACTTCTGACTGATATCCAGAAAAGTGTATTCTCCCAGAAGATTCAATTCAATCAGGTTAGTTTGGAAACTGAGGTTACGGAAAACGAGGTTGGGATTATTGAACTGATCAGCAGCTGTCAGTTTCATAAAACTGATATTGCTGGTAACCGCTAAATGATGCGTCAGGTCGTACTGGGCGCCTACACCGAAAGCAAAATTCGATTCATCAAAAGTATAGGCTTTGCCCTGCAGGTCGCCGGAGTAATTGGATAAACCGCCCGTTACATTTACGTGCCAGCGCTGAGCCTGTAAAAGTGCGGGAAGAAGAAAAAGCGAAAGAAATAAAGACTTCATGTAAAAAGATTTTTTTTCGAAAAATCCTTTCAATGAATATGGATTCAAGCCGTGTGGAATTCAGTGGAAATTGGAAAAACCGGAAGATCCAGCGCCTCAACGCAAAGTACGCGCCAATTATTGGATGGGTTGCGTTAAAAATAGTTTGAATTCTTTTCACATGCAAGGGAAAGGTGCCGGTTTCCGTAATAAATCGTATTTTTTCAATTAACCCGTAAACGATTTGCTGTTGATGAGAACCGGCCTGCAAGTTTTGCTCTTCTGGATGATCAGTTTACCTGTCTTTTCCCAAAAGAAGAATGCCCGATACCTGATCCATATACACCATGTTTCCGGGCCCATCGCCATTGATGGGGTTCTTGATGAACCCAGCTGGAAACAGGCGGAACCGGCGGAGAATTTCTTCATGATCCTTCCCATGGATACTTCTTTTGCGAAGGTAAAAACCGAGGTGCGTATGGCTTACGATGCAAAGTTTTTCTACCTCTCGGCAGTCTGTTTCGATGGCAAAGCCGGTCCTTATATGGTCGAGTCCCTGCGCCGTGATTTCAGTTTTACCAAAAATGACAATTTTATTTTCTTCCTGGATACCTATGGCGACGAAACCAATGGTTTTACTTTCGGCACCAATGCAGCGGGCGCACAGTGGGATGGCACCATGTACGAGGGCGGGAAAGTGGATCTGAGCTGGGATAATATCTGGTATTCCAAAGTAAAACAATACCCCGATAAATATGTTATCGAGATTGCGATCCCATTTAAAACTTTACGATATAAGAAAAATTTGCCGGTGTGGGGCGTCAATTTTGGGAGAAACGATTTAAAAACCACGGAGAAATCAAGCTGGGCACCGGTACCCAGGCAGTTTCCCTCTGCCTCGCTGGCTTATACGGGTGTTCTGTTATGGGATTCGGTTCCCCCCGCTCCCGGAACCAATATATCCCTGATACCTTATGTGCTGACACGCGCCATCAAAACTTATGACCATACCCTTCCCACGCAGTATAAAACCCTGGTGGGCGGGGATGCGAAAATTTCAATCACGTCTTCATTAAATCTCGACCTGACTGTCAACCCCGATTTTTCGCAGATTGAAGTGGATAAACAGGTCATCGACCTGAGCCGTTATGAATTATTCTATCCGGAAAAACGACAGTTCTTTCTGGAAAACGGAGATCAGTTCAATAATTTCGGATACAGTGATATCCGTCCTTTTTTTTCCAGGAGAATCGGTCTCGGCGTGCCCATAGAATTTGGTGCCCGGCTGAGCGGTAAGCTCGACAGGAACTGGCGGATTGGTGCAATGGATATGCAGACGAACAGCGTGGATTCCATTGGCCTGCCCCAGCAGAATTTTGCTGTACTGGCTCTGCAAAGAAAAGTTTTTGCCAGATCCAATATCGGTTTTTTGTGGGTGAACAAACAGTCGGTTGACTATAACCCGTTAAAGGATACTTCCCATGCACAGTATACAACTTACAACAGAACTTTTGGCCTTGAATACAATCTGGCTTCAGTCAATAATTTCTGGACAGGCAAACAACTGCTGATGAAAATCCTTTACACCGGGCAATTCGGGTAAGGACTGGGTGGTTGCGGGTAACCTGCAGTATTCCAGTAAAAAGTGGCTGATCAATGGAGCCTATCAGTATATCGGTATTAATTACAAAGCGGAAGCAGGGTATGTTCCGCGACAGGGCTATATCCGTTTTGATCCCCAGATCTCGTATTATTTTTTTCCGGGCGCTGGTCCGGTATTGAGTCACGGACCCCAATGGTTCTCTAATTTCTATTACAATGAGCAATTGAAACAAACCGACAATGAAAATATAGTCGACTGGCTTTTTACTTTTCGTAACAAAGCCACGCTGACCCTGGTGGGTATGCAGGACTATGTAAAACTCCAGGCTGCCTTTGATCCGACAAATACGGGCATCGCCTATCTTCCGGTGGGTTCCGAACACAGGTGGCTAACCGGAGGAGTTGATTTTTATTCCAAACCCCAGAGCGTGTTTACATATGATTTTTCCATCCGTTACGGCGGTTATTATGACCGGGGCAATAAACTCTCTATACTAACGGACGTGGGTATACGCTTTCAGCCATTGGTAAGTATAACCCTGACGACTTCTTATAATCTGCTGGATCTTCCGTTGCCCTGGGGAAATACCGCTTTCCTGCTGGTGGGACCCCGTATCGATGTGACTTTTACCAATAAAATCTATCTGACAGCCTATGTTCAGTATAATGAGCAGATTAAAAATATGAATATCAATACAAGATTGCAGTGGCGGTACAAACCGGCTTCCGATTTCTTTCTGGTATATACAGATAATTATTACAGCAATCCTTTCTCCGTCAGAAACCGGGCGCTGGTACTAAAATTTAATTACTGGTGGAATAAATAACTTTTTAAGCCTAAAGCGCAAAGCCTAAAACTCTATATGGAAAGATATCTGAAATATGATCTAAAATACTTCTCCCAAATTCACAAAAAATCCTCTGGAGCCCTGCGTGCCCCATCCGTAATCGAGCGCAATATTGGTGCGGGAAAATTTATTCAGCATCACCCGGACGCCCAGGCCCGCACCGGGCGATATCACTTCGTATTTACCGGTAAGGACATCCGAAAAAGTTTCGGCATTGGCAAACACGACAGCCCCGAAAAGCCCGTTGCGCGTAATCGCAAACCGGTATTCCGCTTCCTGATCAATCATATTGAGGCTCCGGAATCTTCCCTGGATATATCCTCTCCCCGTATTACTGAACTCATCCCAGGCCGTGCTTGGTAAAAGCAGATAGGGAGGCGTTCCGCCAATGGTAAACCAGTTATAACTCCAGAATGCAATGACGTTTCGTGAACTGGCAGGAAACTGAATATAAGTTCGAAATTCAAGTAACAACGACTGCCAGTTGGCATCGCTGCCCATAAAAGTAAATTTTGGCTGGAATAATACATTGGCATAAATCCCTTTCTGCGGGTTGATTGGATTTCTACGGGAATCGTATTTTATACTCAGCGAAATACCGGAAGCTTTTTCTTTTGCAGCCAATCCATATTGCTGAAAATCAGTTTCCCTTCCGGATGGCGGATCAACCTCCTGAATATTGTAAAAATAGTCGAAGTCATATCCGATACCGGCATATAAATCGGTGCTGATCTTTTTCAAAACGGACTGATGCAATTTGATATAACTGTAATCGAGGTTGTAACCACTGTCCAGCTGGGTATGTCCGCCCAGCCCGTAAGTTTCAGATGGGTATTTCAGAAACCGCCAGTCCGTAAGAATATTGTATTTGTTTTCTTTCGTCCAGATACTCGACGCAACAGGAAAAATAATCTGGCTTTTGCTCGTATAGGCAATGCTGGAAATAATGGTGGACACGTTCTCCGTCTCATGGTTGTGTGAACCAATATAAAAAGCCGCATTGCCGCTGAGCACCCCGGCGAAGCCGGTTTGCAGGGTATAACCCACGGCAGGAAAAGCGCTGAAATGAATTCTGCCTTTATTGTTGGTGATCTGTTCCTCCCGACGCTGGGCTTTTTTGTTCAGTAACCGTTGTCCTACATCAATCAGATCAATATCGTGTACTGCCGGCTGCAGGGTACTGTCAATCGATTGGGCGCGCGAAAAAAGGACAAAAAAAAGAAGCACAATGAAGAGAAAGCGCGATTTGACCATCAGCAGGGTTCAAAAAAATATGATATTACCACAATACAGGACAAAACGTTCACCGGGGATCGGTAAAACTCCGGTTTAACGAGTTATTAATATTCTTTAACAAATCGCGGCTCATTCTGTTGCCTGGCACAGGTAAAATCATCCTGTTTCAAAACTCAGACCAGCTTTCCTTGGCAAAGTTTAATGATCCGGCAGGTTTCCTATCAAGCTTTATTGTTGTTTGTACTGTCGGAGGGAGTTTTATCATAAACCCGTTTTTTTGATGGGTTCATCCCAGTTTTTAATGAAAGCCGAAGGGTTGAGACCAACCACTTTATTAAATAGTTTATTAAAATAAGAAATGCTTTCAAACCCAACGGCATAGCAGGTTTCCGTTACGTTGTGGTCCTGCATCAAAAGATTTTTAGCCCGTTCTATGCGGTACTGATTCACAAAATCGGTGAAAGTCATCTGGGTCTGTCGTTTGAAATAACGGCAGAACGCCGCAGTGGTCAAATGTACTTTGGATGCCACAACATGAACATCCGGCTTGCGGTCATACTCGGCGTCAATATACTAGTATATGGCACCCATTCTGATTTTATCTTTCAGGAGAAAAGATGAGCTGGACAGATTACTGTTCAGAATGGTTCGTTCCGGGCTGGCTGCCAGTATATGGAAAATATCCATCAGACGGATAAGCTGATCATAAGCGCCAAGACCCTCCAGTTCCTTCAATTTTTCTGCCACCCGCTTTTTGGTTTGTCCGTTAAAAGCAATTCCGTATTGAGCGGTTTTGAAAAGATGCTGAATGGAAGAAAACTCCGGAGTTGCACTCAGGGCTGTACCTAAAAAATCTGTTTTTAGCTGAATTACGATCTGATGATATTCGCTCCTGAGCCGGTAGTCAAAATTCAGGTGAGGGAGATTTCCTCCGATAAAAACCAGGTCACTTTTCGTATAACCTGAAATATGAGTACCTACATGACGGATACCCGCATCGGCTTCCACATAAACCAGCTCAATCTGCGGATGATAATGCCAAAGAAAAGTATTCCGTAGCCGGGGTGAAAACAGTTTAAAAGAACCTGCCCGGCTCAAATTCTATATTTTCCAACTGGATACTGTTCATACTCCTGATTGGTGTTTTTACCGGATTTCAAGGTATCAAATAAGTCAATGGAGAGCAAATAATGATCAACGGACGGGAAGACTGTCCAAAGGAAGCGGGATAAATTTGTTTCATTAAATCAACTTATATGAATACGAAAACGATGGCTTCCATGGCACCCGCTCCACCAACGATGGCCCATAAAGAAATTCCGGGCAATCCTTCCACGGCCAAATCGAGTCAGATTCGATTAAATGACCGCAGCAATGGGGAACCCCTGCGACTGCTCACGGAGGCGGATTGGACATTCTGGATTCAGAATGGATATGTGATTATCCGTCAGGCCGTACCCAAAGAACAGGTTAAACGACTGGCGGATTATCTGTGGCAGTACGAGGATAAGGATCCAAATGATATAAACAGCTGGTATAAACGCCCGAATGTTCAGATGGAAATGAAAGAACTGAACAATACAGGGATGGTGGAAATTTATAATCAGCAGTTCATGTGGGACAATCGCCAGTATCCAAAAGTTCACCAGGCATTTGCGGATATCTGGGGCACAGAAAAACTGTGGGTAACGATTGACCGCGCAAATCTCAATTTTCCACTCAGGCCCGGATTTGAATACAAAGGTTTTATTCACTGGGACTATGATCCGGAAACCAAACCGCAGAATGTACAGGGTGTGCTGGCTCTGGCTGACCAGACGGACGAAGCCATGGGCGGGTTTCAGTGTATTCCTGAATTGTACAGAACTTATGATACCTGGAAACTGACTCAGCCTGAAACCAGGGACCATTATAAACCGGATACGAGCGGATTCGAACTGGAAAAAATCAAACTGGAAGCAGGTGACCTGCTCATCTTCAATAGTCTTCAACCGCACGGGATCAGGGCGAATACGAGCCAGGGTAAAGTTCGGATTGCCCAGTACATTGCGATGATGCCTGCACAGGAAGAAAATGAAGAATTACGCCGGTGGCGGATCAACAGCTGGAAAAGCCGGGACGCCATGCAGGGTTATGCCTTTCCCGGCGACCCTCTGGAAAGAGAAAAGAAAAACGCCGTCGCAGAACTGAGTTCCTCTCGGCAAAAAACTGCTCGGTTTGGAGAAATGGTAAATCCCTGGCTGTTTTTAGGAAGAGGTGAGTGCAATATGATGTTGCACTCCTTCCAGTACGCCTTTGGCGAGTGTCTCTTTGGTAAAATAAACGGACTTGTTTTTTTCTTAATTCTTCGAGTTCCGGACTGTAGTTGGCAACCACAATTCCGTTTGCTTTACCATTAAGCATATCTGCATCATTGCCGCTGTTTCCTGCTGTAATGAAGTGCTCGAGTGGAATTTTCCATTTGTAACTCAGATACCTGACTGCTGCCCCTTTGCTGGCGCGAAACGGGAGCAGGTCCAGATATTTATTTTCCGTGAGTAAGACTTTTGCCCGCAGTTTATGGTCATCCAGAAATTGATACAGGGCCGCCATATTCTCCTGGTTAAAATTTTCCGGTACGTAGTAACTCAGTTTGAAGGGCCACTGTGCGTTCGGTTCCTGCAGCCGCAATCCGGGAAAACCGGTAAGGGCGGCTTCCAGGTCGTTTCTTTTCCAATGGTAATCAATATGGCTCTGCCATCCTTTATCAGGGATAAATTTTTCTGTATAATATATTTCAGAACCTGCTGAACAGATAATGATATCCGCTTTGGAAGATCGTATTTCAGCATCGCTTCTTCGGTAATCTGGCGGTTTCTGCCACTGGCAATTCCGAAAACGACTTTACCTTTATTGCCTGCGATCCATTGGTTAAGCGCCTTCAGCCCTTCTGATTTTTCCCCATCAATCAGTGTTCCGTCCAGGTCCGATATAAGAAATAAATCCGCCCTGGAAAGTTTTTTTCCGTAAGCCGTTTTGCCCGAAAGTTCTGAGGATTCATTTTGTTTCTGAGAAAATAAGTCATTGACCGCCGCTATATACTGATTGCAGTAAGATGCCCAGGAATATTTTTCAGTGGCATTCAGCACTCCATTTGTGGAATACTTTTCCCAAAGAACCTGATCCGCAATCGTTTTTTTGAGCGCTTCAGCCATGGCTTTGGGATCTTCCACATCAACCAGGACACCGTTCTGACATTGTTCCAGAATTTCTTTCGGACCACCGGTCGGAGAAGCAATTACCGGAAGACCACAGGCTGCCGCTTCCACAATGGTAAGTCCGAAGTTTTCACCCGGGGTAGCATTCACAAACACCCCCTTTTTTCTTGCAGCGATCCGGTAGATTTCAGGCACGTCCAGCTTGGGATCATTTTTCTTCGGAATGGCCATCCGACCATAGAGATCATATTTGTCGAGCAGTAACAACAGATTAGTCAAAATATCCTGTTCTGCCTCCGGCATTTTGCTGATATCCTTACGCACTCCTGCATAGATGGCCAGATTGGCCATAGCCTGCAACTCCTTATCCTGTCCGAACGACTGAATAATGGTTTCAAAATTTTTGCGTTTGTCGGCTCTTCCGATAGAAAGTATCAGCGGCTTGGCCGGGTTGAAAAGGAATCGTTCGATATCGGAATTCACGCGGTAATGCGCCTGCTCCTGTTCGATGGACATTTTAAAGGAAGGCATGTCCAGTCTGTAAAAAGGGAAAAAAAATATCCAGATTAACACCCGGCGGAATGACCTTAAATGTTGCCGATCTCACATTGTCGTAGAGGGCATACTGGGAATCTATGATATGTTGTGTTCCCACAATAAAAAGATCGGCCGTTTTCAGCAGGTTCTCTTCCACGCTTATGCGCCTCTCCATCTTAAATTTCTCATTTATTTTTTCTTCTGTCATTCCTTCATGCAGCAGGATATTTTTTTTATTCCTTCCCAAAGAATGCCCGGTCGCCAGAAAGGGTATTCCAAATATTTCGCTCAACTGACCGGCGAGGTAGTTGCCGTCTGCATAGTGTCCGTGAACGAGGTCAGGAGCTTCTGATTCATCGTCCATAAAACGAATGGTTCTGTCAACAAATTCGTCTAGATGATCCCATAACGTTTCTTTGGGGAGGTAAGCGTGACCACCACAGGCGATCCGTACAATGCGCGCTTTTTCGTTCACGATTTCTATCTCCTCACCGTAAGCAGGAGAAACCCGTTTATCCTGCATTCGCCTGGTAAAAAGGTCAACCTTTCTGATCTGCGGATGATGAGAAACACTCTCCAGCATTTCCAGAACGTATTTTACCTGACCTCCCGTGTCCGGATCTCTACCTATTTCCGGGTCTTTATATCGGATCAGCCCGTGCGGGCTGTATAATTGTATGTAGTATTCCTTCATCAGCTGTTTTTATATTGGATTATTAATTGCAGGAACATCCAAAATCAGTCCAAAGCGGCAAATGTTCATATTTAATTAAAACGCGGAATAACTATGTATTCAGGATCCGGATTCAGCGACTGGGAAATCGGCGATATAACGGTACTTATGAATAAAGGAATCTATCATTTATTTCATCTGATCATACCCAACCACGATTATATAGCCCATGCGGTGTCTACAGACGGCATTTCATGGAAAAGAGTAAACAATGCCCTATTTGTGGGTAACCCGGGTGACTGGGATGACGACATGCTATGGACCATGCATGTGGTGGAAGTAAACGGAAGTTTTGAAATGTATTATACCGGATTACAGAGAAAAGACCGGGGTATTATGTCCCGTATAGGTTATGCGGAATCAAATAATCTGATTGACTGGACCAAAAACCGGAAATCTATTTTTCCTATCGGGCCAACGGGCATTTTTTATGAAAATTATAAGACCAATCCCAGAACCTGGCTGAGTTTCAGGGATCCGTTTCGTTTTGAATATCAGGGCGAAGTCTATCTCCTGATTGCTGCGCGTACCATTTCCGGACCTGTGTCGAGACGAGGTTGCGTGGGACTGGTTAAAATTACAAACGAAGTCGTGGAGCTGCTGCCTCCTCTCCTGTACCCCATGGCTTATGACGATATTGAATGTCCTTGTGTTTTTGAACTCAACGGAAGATTTTATCTGCTTGGATCCATCCGGGAAGATATCAAAGTGAGGTATTGGTTTGCCCAGGAATTTATAGGAGAGTATCATTCATTTCATGCGGACGTTGTTTTACCCGGTGGAAATTACGCAGCCAGAACAGTACAGGACGGAGAGCATTTGCTTCTGTATAATTTTTTCTATGCACACGGGGCCATCGATGCCCTTCGTGTATTACCTCCGCCAAAAGAACTGGATACAGACGGGCAGGGAAGGCTATTGCTGAAAAGTTTTTATCGCTGGGAACTCATGGTAAAAAAAACCATTTTACAGGATGGATTCGGACCTATTAAAAGCCTCTTTGGAAATCTTACCGCTTCTTTTAAACTGGAAGAAGGTAAATGGACCTGCGGTGCCAAAAGCGGATATGAACTTTTCTGCTTTAATAAACCCTCGGCCAGTTTTATATGGGAAGGTATGCTGACTGTAGAAGGCATGGGAAAATTCGGTCTGGTCAGTGATATGGATGCCGAAGGAAACGGATATTTTATTTCTTTCGATATTGCCAACGGGATTGTGAAAATCAGAACCTGGGGATTTAATCCGCTGAATAGCCGGCAGAATTTTATTTTCCACGATATCCAGTCGGCCGTCTTCTCAGTGCAAACGAATAAATCATTTTATTTCAAGCTAATCAGTTACGGTAATTATATAGAACTTTCGATCGACGGATATGTGAAACTCACCTTGATGGATTATACTTTCTCCGGACCTCTTGCCGGATTATATTCTTCATCCTCCGTCATATCGCTGCAACACTCCACATTGAAAACACTGCCTAATCCGCCAGGCGAATATGCCAGTCAGGAAGAAGCCCGGAAACTGACTGCTCCCGAATAAGGATTAAGATAAACCCCTGTCGAAAAAATAAAGAGAGGCTGCCCCGAAAAGCGAACAGCCTCTCTTTTTAAATGGTCGGGACGACTGGATTCGAACCAGCGGCCTCTTGCACCCCATGCAAACGCGCTACCGGGCTGCGCTACGTCCCGAACTTTACTTAGCGATCAAAAACTCACAGTCTACAGGCTTTAAGCTTTAAGCTTTAAGCTTTAGGCTTTAGGCTTTAGGCTTTAGGCTTTAGGCTTTAGGCTTTAGGCTTTAGGCTTTAGGCTTTAGGCTCTAAAGGGGCTGCAAATCTAAGATAAAAACGAATTGGCCGAAAATGAATTCATATCTAAACCTTATCTTCGCGCAATTCCTTATAGATGAAGCTTCTACTTAAACAGGCTTGCATTATTGATCCGCTTTCTTCCTTCCACGGAACCACTCAGGATATTTTGATTGAAAACGGTACGATCCGGGAGATTTCGGCTTCGATTTCGGAACAGGCGGATCAGGTGGTTGGCTCCCAGGGTCTGTTTGTGAGTCCCGGCTGGGTCGATATTTTTTCCAATTTCGCCGATCCGGGTTTTGAGTTTAAAGAAACCCTCGAAACAGGTTCCGCCGCTGCAGCATCGGGAGGTTATACGGATGTTTTCCTGATTCCGGATACCATGCCGGTAACCGATAATAAATCGCAGGTGGAGTTTATTAGGCACCGCAATGGCGGTTTGCCGGTGACCATCCATGCCATTGGAGCCATCACCCGCGGACTCGACGGCAGGCATCTGGCAGAAATGTACGATATGCAGAAAGCGGGAGCAATAGCCTTTTCAGACGGTTTGCATCCTGTTCAGTCGTCCGGGGTACTTGTCAAGGCCCTGCAGTATGTTAAGGCCTTCCACGGAGTTATCATGCAGATTCCGGATGATACCAGTATATCGCCGAACGGACTGATTCACGAGGGTATCATTTCCACCCAGCTGGGCCTGCCCGGCAAGCCGATGATGTCGGAGGAACTCATTATTGCCCGCGACATCAAACTGGCACGTTATACCGGTTCGAGGATTCATTTTACAGGTGTTACTTCGCCCAAATCAATAGAATATATCCGGCGCGGAAAAGATTCTGGTATAGATATCAGTTGTTCTGTAACGCCTTACCATTTGTTTTTTAGCGATGATGCACTGGTAGATTATGATACCAATCTTAAAGTGTATCCCCCACTTAGAAACGGGGCAGCTGTTTCTGAACTAAAGAAAGCCCTTGTGGACGGAACCATTGATTGTATTGCATCCCATCACCTGCCACACGAATACGACAGCAAGATCCTCGAGTTTGAAAATGCTAAATTCGGGATGACCGGTCTCGAGACCGCTTATGCCGTGGTACAGACTCTTTTTCCGGAACTGCCGCCTGAAAAAATCTACGGCCTGTTCGGAGGCAATGCCCGTAAAATATTTAACCTGCCGTCGCGAATAGAAAATGGAAGCTCAGGGGCGCTAACGCTCTTCAATACCGGCACCCGGTGGACCTACGATCTGTCAAAAACCGCATCCAAATCAAAAAATTCTCCCTTTCATGAAAAAATATTTACAGGGAAAGCCATAGGTATTATAACCAAAGGAAAACTACATTTGAGCAACTGATTTTCTTACACAAAAAAATGCATATGAAAAAGAAATCAAATGATTTTATTGGAAAAGGAGTTCTCATCTCTCTCATCTTAATGGTTGTTGACCTGATCGGCGGATTCGCCCATCTTCGTTTTGAAACCTGGTTTAAATGGATCGGTACGATCATCATGTTTGCCGGCATTATTATTTTCTGTATTCAATATGCAAAGGAAAAAACAGATGGGGTGCGTTTTGGAAATGTATTTGGATATGGTTTTAAAATAGCGTTGGTAATTTCAGTGCTGATTGTTGTGTATACTCTGATATCGGTGAACCTGATCTTTCCGGATTACCTTGATCAGCTTCTTGTAAAATCGAGAGCGGAAATGGAAGCCAAAGGAAACCTGACAGAAGATCAGATAGACCAGGGCCTCAAAATAACAAAGAAATTTCTGCAGCCTGTTCCCCTTGCCATTTTTGCTTTTCTGGGTACACTTTTTTTTGGCACTATCGCAGCTCTGCTGGGCGGTGCATTTGCTAAAAAATCAGAAGCGGAACCTGAAATATTTCAGGACAAAATATAACAACGGAAAAATCTGTTAATCCAGTAAGTTATGAATCCGACTTCGAAATATACCGTGGGCGTCCGTTTTGGATTGATAGCTGCCATTTTATATATCATTTTACTTTTCTGCCGGTTTAGATTCTTCGGAACCAATACGCAGAATTATTTTACTTTCTCGATTTTCACCTACGTAGCCATTCTTATCTGTTTCCTGATTGCTGCAGTGATGAGAAGAAAAGAGCTCGGCGGATACGCACATCTCCGGGAGATATTTCAGTCTGTATTTATTTCCATACTCATTGCTGAAACAGCCTATGTTTTATTCGTTTTTATTTATTTAAGATGGGTTGATCCGTTGTTCGTTAAAAATTTTCATGATTTGTCGCTGGCCTATTTTCATACGCTGCCTTTGACTCCTGAGGAAATTGATTCCAGAATAAAGGGTGTTGACAGCCTGGCCGTTCCTGCCAAACCCTCAGCACTCATCATGGGGTTTGGACCAGCCGTAGTGATAGATAGTATTTTCGGATTTGTTTTTGCATTTATTCTGCGTAAACAAAAACCGGTGTCTGCTGAACCCAAGATATAAATAGTATGGACATATCTGTTATTGTACCTCTTTTAAATGAAGAAGAATCACTTCCGGAACTGACAGACTGGATAGCCCGGGTTATGGAGGCGAACCGGTTCAGTTATGAAGTGATTCTGGTTGATGACGGCAGTACGGATTCTTCCTGGGAAGTCATTGAAAGGCTGAACAGGGAAAACGATTGCATCAAGGGAATCCGCTTTCAGAGAAACTATGGTAAATCTGCTGCGCTGAATGAAGGGTTCAAAACCTGCCTCGGCAAGGTAGTGATCACTATGGACGCAGATCTGCAGGACAGTCCGGATGAAATTCCGGCTTTATATCAAATGATATCTTCGGGCCAATATGACCTGGTAAGCGGATGGAAAAAAGTGCGCCATGATCCGTTGTCGAAAACATTACCCTCCCGTTTTTTCAACTGGGTGACTTCGAAAGTGTCAAAAATCAAACTTCATGATTTTAACTGCGGATTAAAAGCTTACCGGAATAAAGTGGTAAAAAGTATTGAAGTGTATGGCGAAATGCACCGGTATATTCCGCTGATCGCCAAATGGTCGGGCTTTAAAAAAATAGGGGAAAAAGTGGTTCAGCACCATGCCCGTAAATACGGTGTTTCGAAATTTGGTGTAGGGCGTCTGATTACCGGAGGGCTCGATCTGGCTTCCATTTTATTTGTTGGGAAATACGGTAAAAGACCCATGCATTTATTTGGATCCTGGGGAATAGTTAGTTTTCTGGTGGGATTTGGCGTTTCATTTTATCTCGCCATTTCAAAATTCTTCTTTGATAAAACGGGACTTACACAGAGACCCCTGTTTTTTGTCGCTCTCCTGGCCATGATGATCGGCACACAGCTTTTTGTAACCGGATTCCTGGCAGAAATGATCTCCCGCAATTCTCCCCATCGAAATTCCTATCTGGTGGAAAAGAGGACGGGGCTATGAAAGTGATCATTATTGGACCTGCCTGGCCCCTGCGCGGCGGTCTGGCCAGTTTCGATCAGCGGCTGTGCAGGGCATTCATGGAAGAGGGTCACTCCTGTTCCATCTACTCATTTTCCCTGCAGTATCCCGGATTTCTTTTTCCCGGAACCACACAATTTTCATCTGACCCCGCACCGGTTGGTATGGATATTCATTCCAGAATCAATTCAGTTAATCCGGTTAACTGGCTGGTCACGGGGGAGCTTTTGAAAAAACAAGGACCGGACCTGATTGTCGTTCGCTACTGGCTGCCCTTTATGGGTCCTGCCCTCGGTACCATTTTAAGAAGGGTTCGCAGAAATGGCAGGACCAAAATCATTGCCATTACCGACAATATCATTCCACATGAAAAACGACCAGGTGACCGGCTTTTTACAAAATATTTTCTTGGCAGTTGCGATGCATTCGTAACCATGAGTGATTCGGTGATGGCAGACCTGCGCAGCTTCGATAAATTAAAGCCGGCTCAAAGAGTCATTCACCCACTCTACGATAATTTCGGAGACATCATTTCGAAAGAATCGGCGAGAAAGCTGCTGAATGAAAAAAAGCAGCTGCATTTGCTGGAGAATGAGAAAATCATTTTATTCTTCGGGTTTATCCGGGCCTATAAAGGACTGGATATCCTGATACGGGCCATGGCGGATCCGCGAATCGGCGTTGCACGAATAAGGCTTTTGGTAGCTGGGGAATTTTACGAAGACAAATCCAGATATCAGGACCTTATTAGAGAATTAAATATCAGCGACCGACTGATCCTGCAGACTGATTTTATACCGGATGCAGAAGTGCAATATTATTTATGTGCCGCAGATGCCGTCATACAACCCTATCGTCAGGCTACTCAAAGCGGCGTTACCCCACTGGCCTATCATTTTGAAAAGCCCATGGTGGTTTCGAATGCAGGAAGCTTCGCCGAGCAGGTATTGCACGGGCAAACCGGACTGGTCACCACGGCCGAACCGGAGGCGCTGGCAACTGCCATTCTGCACTTCTACGAATTAGGAGAAGAATTTTTTATTCCTCATCTTCGCAGCGAAAAGAAAAAATATTCCTGGAAAAACCTGGTAAACACTATTCTTGGCTTATCCCATGATATACAGAAGTAAAGCACCCCTGAGGATCGGACTGGCCGGCGGCGGTACAGATGTAAGCCCCTATAGCGATTTGTATGGCGGCGCCATTCTGAATGCCACGCTGTCTCTGTATGCGTATGCAAATATTGAAATCAACGATTCCGAGGAAGTTCATTTCGAATCCATAGATTATAAAACCCGGCAGATTATCAGCAAGGGTTCACCGGTTGAATTTAACGGTGTGCTGGATTTGCATAAGGGCGTATACGATCGGATACGAAAACAATATCCGGGAATGCCCTCAGGTTTTAAACTTTCCACTTTTGTGGATGCTCCGGCAGGATCGGGACTGGGAACTTCTTCCACACTGGTCGTTGCCATTGTCGGCGCATTTACCGAGATGCTGAAACTGCCGCTGGGAGAATACGATATTGCGCATCTCGCGTATGAAATTGAACGTAAGGACCTGAACATGGCCGGGGGAAAACAGGATCAGTATGCGGCTACTTTCGGGGGCGTGAATTATATGGAATTCTTCGGCGAAGAAAAAGTTATTGTCAATCCTCTCCGGGTGAAACAGCAATACCTGTTCGAACTGGAGAATAACCTGCTGCTTTATTACACAGCTACCAGTCGTGAGTCAGCAAAAATAATTACGCGTCAGAGTCAGAATGTGCTGGACAAGAACGCTGCTTCCATTGATGCCATGCACCAGCTGAAACAGCAGTCGCAAAGGATGAAAGAAGCGCTGCTGAAAGGCAGGCTTCATGAAATTGGAGAGATCCTGGATTTTGGTTTTCAGCAAAAACGCCGGATGGCAGAGGGTATATCCAACGACCGGATGGAAGAGATTTACGAAGCGGCGAAATCTGCCGGAGCCACCGGCGGTAAAATATCCGGTGCAGGCGGCGGCGGATTTATGATTTTTTATTGTCCGGGTAATACCAAGTTTGAAGTGATGGCGCAGCTAAACTCATTTGGCGGTCATTGTAAATCCTATCAGTTTGTGGATCACGGTCTGACCACCTGGACCATCTAAACTTTTTTTATGATTGATCTGATTAAGAAAAATATTACGGCATCTGTTACGGTAAAACAAAAGATTCTGCTGAACGAAGTGATGCTCAATGACATCATTCAGGTGGTTCAGGAAATCGTTACCGCATTTAAAGAGGGTAAACGGGTTTATTTTGCCGGAAACGGAGGCAGTGCAGCAGATGCACAACACCTGGCCGCCGAATTATCAGGCCGGTTTTATACCGACAGGCTTGCCCTTCCGGCGGAAGCCCTCCATTGCAATACCTCTTATATCACGGCGGTTGCCAATGACTACAGCTATGATGAAATTTTTGCACGTCTGATCCGCGGCATTGCCCATTCCGGCGACGTACTCGTAGGCTTATCCACGTCAGGCAATTCAGGAAATATCATAAAAGCTTTTGAAGTGGCCCGGCACATGAATGTAACTACTATCGGGCTAACCGGAGAATCGGGCGGGAAGATGAAACCCCTTTCTGACTATCTGTTCAATGTCCCTTCAACCGACACGCCCAGAATTCAGGAATCGCATATTCTGATCGGCCATATCATCTGTGAACTGGTTGAAAAAGAATTTTTTAAAGTATAATATATGATCACCGAGGCAATTGTACTGGCCGGTGGTCTCGGAACCCGGTTGCAATCCGTGGTTGCCGATGTTCCCAAAAGTCTGGCCCCCATTGCAGGCAAACCATTTCTATCTTATCTGCTTGATTATTCAAAACAGCAGGGTATAAAAAACTTTGTATTCGCACTGGGATACAAAACGGAGTTGATAGAATCTTTTGTGAAAGAATATTTACCAACGGGAACTTTTCGTTTTTCCATCGAACAGGAGCCACTGGGTACAGGCGGAGCCATCTACCGGGCTGCAGGTCTCCTTTCTTCTCCGGCCGGCATCGTTCTGAATGCGGATACTTTTTTTTCAGTGTCTTTTTCTGATCTTGGTGAAATGCATAAAAAGCAAAAGGCCGATTGCACTTTAGCACTGAAACCAATGAAATCCTTTGACCGGTATGGGGCAGTGAATATGGATTCACGGCATCTGGTAACCGGTTTCACGGAGAAAAAATTTCTTGAACAGGGACTGATTAACGGGGGTGTTTATGCGCTTTCCCGGGAGGCTTTTCTTAAACACCCGTTCCTTCCTGTATTTTCTTTTGAGAAAGACTATCTTGAAAAAGAATACCGGAGTAAAAAAATATTCGGGATGGTTTCGGATGCCTATTTTATTGATATCGGAATCCCTGCAGACTATCAAAGGGCACAGACCGAGCTGCCGTTGAATGTTAAACAATAGAGTAAGCAACATTGTCAAATAAAATCAAACGTTCCATGTTTAGTCTATCTGAAACAGATAAAACCTGGACGCTTTTTCTGGACCGGGACGGCGTACTGAACTATGAATTAAAGGGGACTTATGTGAGGAACCGGACGGAATTTACCTTTTATCCGGAAACACCCGGAAATATCGCCTATTTCAATAGCCGGTTTGTAAGAACTATTCTGGCAACCAACCAACGGGGTGTTTCAAAAGGAATCATGTCACTGGCCGACCTGGAAGATATTCATATCCACATGACGGATGAGATAGAAAAAAAAGGAGGCCATATCGACCGGATCTATTTCTGCCTGGATTCAGACAATGCCAGTCCCTGCAGAAAACCGAATCCGGGAATGGCTTTACAGGCTGCCATTGATTTTCCGGAAATCAATCTGAAGAAATCAATCATGGTGGGTAACAATATCAGTGATATGCTTTTCGGAAGAAATGCGGGCATGAAAACCGTTTTCCTGACTACAACAAGTCCGGATCAGTCTCTTCCCCACGAAGCCATTGACCTTCATTTTAAGGATCTGGGAGAATTTGCTCTGGCATTGCGTAAATCATAAAATTTTGAAAGAAATTCGAGGTTTACAGGGAGTTCCTGATCTTACCTGTAAATTGCAACAGCATTAAATTATATCCATGACCCTGAAAAAAGGTTTATTTCCTTTACTTGTCTTTGGCTGCCTGTTTACTTCAGGGGTTGCCGCACAGTCCGTTTCAGGCAAAAAATATTCTCCGGAGGAAAAGAAGCAGCTGGAAAAACAGGAGGACTCACTCAAAACCTACTCTTTCAATATCGTCAATGCGGAAGAACCGAATCAACGGTTCAGGGCCGATAGTTTTTTTATTCGCACGCTGGTGAGGTCATTAAAATATCCGAATTCCTTTTATTTCCCTTTTGATTCCCTGCAGACCATTTCAAAACTATATGCGCCGGACAGCAGTTTTCGCATATTTACCTGGCAGATAAAAAAAGATGCTTATGTATTTCTCCAGCGGGGAGCCATACAGATGCGTACTGGTGACGGCTCACTGAAGCTTTTCCCATTGCATGACGTTTCCATGTTTACCAAGCGGCCTTTTGACTCGGTTCGTACCGCCAATAACTGGATTGGTGCCATCTACTACAGGATCATTGAGAAAGAATTCAACGGAAAAAAAATATATACGCTGCTGGGGTATGATGACTTTACCATTAACAGCAATAAGAAATGGATGGACGTACTCACATTTAATGAGGAAGGCCAGCCCGTATTCGGAGGTCCTTATTTCTCCTTCAAAAATGATTCTGCCAAAGCCAGCAAAGTTCCCGTGTACCGGTTCTTTTTAGAATACAAGAAAGAAGCGACTACTACATTCAATTATGATTCTTCTCTTCAGATGATCGTATATGATCATCTTATATCAGAGTCTGATGAACCTGCCCGGAAAGAAACCTTTGTTCCTGATGGCGACTATGAAGGGTTTACCTGGCAAAATGGTCAGTGGCTGCATGTGCCCAAGGTCTTTACGGCCACACTGCAGGAGGGACAGTTCCCTGCGGAAAAGAAAATTCTCAATGACGACGGTAAGGTGGATGAGGAACTGTTGAAGAAAGCGCAGAAATAGTATGGGAGTACAGGAGTACAGGAGTATTTGTTCCACTCCTGTACTTCTCTACTCCCGCAGGTTATTCGTCCAGTTTGAGTACTGCAAGAAAGGCTTCCTGTGGAATTTCAACATTTCCAACCTGGCGCATACGCTTCTTCCCTTCCTTCTGTTTTTCCAGCAGTTTTCTTTTACGGGAAATATCGCCTCCATAACACTTGGCCGTTACATCTTTACGCAGGGCGCTGATGGTTTCCCGCGCGATTACTTTGGAACCAATGGCTGCCTGTATGGCGATCTGAAATTGCTGACGGGGTAATAATTCTTTCAGTTTTTCACAAAGTTTTCTTCCAAAATCTGCCGCACGGCTTCGATGTATTAGTGCGCTCAGGGCATCTACCTTTTCGAGATTCAGCAAAATATCCATTTTCGCAATATCCGCCTGCCTGTATTCGATTGGGTGATAGTCGAAGGAAGCATAACCCCGCGTCTGACTTTTTAGTTTATCATAAAAATCAAATACGATTTCTGTCAGGGGCATTTCAAAATGAAGTTCAACTCTCGTTGGAGTTAAATAATTCTGATTCAACAGAATACCTCTTTTACCTAAACATAAAGTAATTATGTTTCCTATATATTCCGGTTTGGTAATAATTTGTGCATGAATAAAAGGCTCTTCAATACTTTCGGTTCGGGTTGGATCCGGCATTTCTGAGGGATTGTTTACCATCATGGTTTCTCCCTTAGTGGAATGAGCTATAAAACTAACATTGGGTACTGTGGTAATAACCGTTTGGTTAAATTCCCTTTCAAGGCGTTCCTGAATGATTTCCATATGGAGCATGCCCAGAAATCCACAACGAAATCCAAAGCCAAGGGCCTGGGAGGTTTCAAGTTCGTAGGTTAAACTCGCATCGTTAAGCTGGAGCTTATCCATGCAGTCACGGAGTTCCTCAAAATCTTCAGTCAGAACCGGGTATATTCCTGCAAAAACCATGGGTTTGACTTCCTGGAAACCCTGTATCATTTCAGGATTTGGGTTGGAACTCAAAGTGATGGTATCACCCACCTTCACTTCTTTTGCATTCTTAATTCCGGTAATGATATAACCCACATCGCCGGCGCTGACTTCAGGTTTGGACACCATGCCAAGTTTTAGAATGCCTACTTCGTCTGCAAAATATTCCTGTCCTGTGGAAACGAATTTAATTTTATCTCCCTTTTTCAGAACGCCATTCAGGATCCTGTAGTAAACGATAATACCGCGGAAAGAATTGAATACGCTGTCGAATATCAGTGCCTGAAGAGGAACATTCGGATCACCCTTGGGTGCCGGAATACGTTCTATAATAGCTTCCAGTATAGCGTCTACACCCAGTCCTGTTCTGGCGCTGGCCAGCAGAATAGACTCTCTCTTGCATCCGATCAGATCAACGATCTGGTCGGTCACTTCTTCCACCATGGCGCCATCCATATCAATCTTATTGATCACGGGAATGATCTCCAGATCGTTTTCTATAGCCAGGTATAGATTTGAAATGGTTTGAGCCTGGATACCCTGTGAAGCATCCACGAGAAGAAGTACACCTTCGCAGGCTGCGAGGGCCCGGCTGACTTCATAGCTGAAATCCACATGTCCCGGAGTATCTATGAGATTTAAAATATACTCTTCGTTCTTAAACTGATAATTGATCTGGATCGCATGGCTTTTAATGGTAATGCCTTTCTCACGTTCGAGATCCATGTCGTCCAGCACCTGATCCATCATTTCGCGGTCGCTGATGGTATGGGTCACCTGCAGGAGCCTGTCCGCGAGGGTTGATTTTCCGTGATCAATATGGGCAATAATGCAGAAATTCCGGATATTCTTCATGGGTGCTTGCCTCATTTTGAGGAGCCGCGAAGGTACATAAAAAACCCAAGGCTGAAGCCTTGGGTTTTAATGTGGTGAATGGGGAATTGTGGTGATGAGGGAATGGAAAATGGAATGTGAAATGGGTCCATTGAGCGTTCAACTTTAGTCATCATGGTGATTCTGATTCAATCTGCCGGAGGTAGCGCACTTTCATATGATCATAAAATGAATGTTTGTCGATCAACAGGGAAACCATCCCGGCAAACATCCCTGCCAGCATAAGGTAAAAGATCAGGTTATGTCTGTCTGTCATTTCCAGCACGATAATCGAAGAAGTAAAGGGAGTTCTTGTAATGCCGGTCAGAAAGCCAACCATGCCGGCAAGGACCAGCAAATTGGTATTGGAGTCGTTCAAATGCATCCAACCCGAAATGACGGAGCCTATACAGGCACCCGAACTGAGTGCAGGAGCAAAAATACCGCCCGCGGCTCCGACACTGAATGAAAAAATAGATCCTGTCATTCGAACCAGCGGGGCATACCAGGCCAGATATTTATCCGGCGTAAACAATACGTGCGTCATGATGGTTTTTCCGGATCCTATATACTGGGTTCCAGAAAAGAAACCCAGCAGGGCCACCGCAATTCCGCAAACCAGCACGAAAGCTATTTGCTGATTTCTTCTTTTAAGTTTGGTTTTCATATTCATGAAAGCAATCAGTATACGACCGGTAATACTTCCACCCAGTCCGGCTATCATGGCCACGAGAATGACTCCAAGAAAAATATAGACAGATAAACCCTGAATCGCCGGATAACCGAGATATAGGTAAGGTCCGAAAAGTGCCTGTGCAGTGAGACCCGCAATGATAACCGCAGTAAAAAGCGCCGTACGAAAATAACTGATATGCGTTTTGGTCAGTTCCTCAATGGCGAAAACGATCCCGCCCAGGGGAGTATTGAAAGCCGCTGCCAGTCCGGCAGCAGCACCAGTCATAATCATATTTCTTTTGGACACTTTTGGCCACCAGTCCGGCAGCAGCTGATTCACTTTTCGGAACACGGATCCGGCAATCTGAATAGTGGGCCCTTCCCTTCCCACTACACCCCCGCCCAGTATCATGAAAAAGCTGGAAACGATTTTTATGACGATTACGCGAATGCTCAGGAGGCGTTTGATTTTTTCCTGATCTCTGGGCGTCGCGAGTTCTATGGCGGCCATGACCTGGGGGATTCCACTTCCGCCCGCATATTTTTCAAAACGTACAACCAGCCACCAGGCTATCAAAAAACAAAGCGGTGTTATAATAAACAGCAGCCAGTGCGAGGACCTGAAAAGGGAATCCGTGCTGCTTTCCGCCAGAAGAAAAAGTCTGGAATAAAAAACAGCAATCAGGCCTGTCAGGAGAGAAGCCACCCAGAACGGGACCGCCCGGAGAAAATTCTGTTTGAGTTTCTCATTGCCGGTGCTGTCAAACAGTCTTTTTAACTGTCTCCGAATTTTTGAAGGCCTGACACTTCTTTTTATTTCATCCACCCTTCAAAGATAATTCAATTTAAAAGTAAGTGCCCAATGGATGAAAACCGGAAAAAATCAGAAGCCTGCCTGTTCCTTCCTTCTTATTTTTGACTATGGAATATCATCTCCTGGGCAAATCGGAATTAAATATCAGCCGCATTGGATTTGGAACAATGTCCCTCGAACTGGACAATCCCCAGACGGCCCATATCCTTCAGGAGGCTGTTTCAGGGGGTATTAATTTCTTTGATACGGCTGATCTGTATCAGCAGGGCCGGAATGAGATTCTTCTTGGCAGGGTTTTAAAGGAGTATAGAAAACATGTTATACTGGCCACCAAAGTGGGCAATCAATGGCGGCCTGACGGATCTGGCTGGGACTGGAACCCTTCAAAAAAATATATTCTTGCTGCGGCCGAGGAAAGTTTACGCAGGCTCCAGACAGATTATATTGATCTGTATCAGTTGCATGGGGGCACCATTGACGACCCGGTCGATGACATCCTGGAAGCATTTGAACATTTAAAAGCGGCGGGTAAAATCAGATATTATGGCATTTCTTCCATACGACAGAATGTTATTCGTGAATATGTGAGACGGTCCGATATCGCCAGTGTGATGATGCAGTATAGCCTGCTTGACCGGAGGCCTGAAGAGGAAATGCTTCCTCTTCTGCACTCAAATCATATCGGCGTACTGGCCCGGGGAACAGTTGCAAAAGGTATGCTCATTTCGAAACCGGCGGAAGCCTATCTCAATTATTCAAGGGAGCAGGTAGAAATGCTCGGGGAGGCAATTCGTGAAATAAGTGGTTCTAAATGGTCTCCTTTTCAGACCGCTGCTGCTTTTGTGCTGGCGCAACCGGCCGTCAGTTCAGCCGTTGTTGGCATACGCACGAAAGAACAATTGCAGGACGCTTTTCATGCTTTCGATAAACCGGATTCGGCAAGTAAACAGGTACAGAAACTTAAAGAGTTGATTCCGGCAAACAGGTATTCTGAACACCGCTGACTATACATTTTCCCATAGTTCCTGGTAGACTTCCGTAATTTCTTTTCCAACCACCTCATATGAAAATTGAGCTGTGGCTTTTTTACTAATAGCCAGATGATCATAAAGATTACCCTGAAGGATCATTTTCTGCATGGCTTTTTTAAGCTCTTCCTCATGACCAGGAGTGACCAGTATGCCGTTCTCTTCAGAAATAATCTCAGGAATGCCTCCTACGGAACTGGCTATCACGGGCAGTCCGGTACAAAGGGCCTCCAGAATGGAACAGGGCATGTTCTCATAGAAACTAAACATGACGAAAGCAGATGAACTTTGCATTTCAACGGCTACCTGTTCATAAGAAACTTCTCCTTTGCATAAGAGCCTGTCCTGCGGAATAGCCATTTCCTGAATAAAGTTTTTCAGATTGTTGTTCATAGGTCCGACCAAAACAAGTTCTGCTTCGAAACCGAGATGCAGGACTTCACCGAATGCACTTACAATAGCTTCCGGGTTTTTAGGATATAACAGGGACGATACATGAATAAAACGAAATCTCTTCGGAGTCCGGTTTTCCACGGGGTGAAAAAAAATGGTATTGACAACATTAGGAATTTTTCTGAAAGGCACGGATGCCCAATAATGACTGATCTGATTTCCTAAATCGTTGCTAACCGGCAGCAGTAGAGAGGCGTTTTTGAGAATTCTTCTGGTAAGATATTTTTCGATGAAAGACTTTCTGAACAGGCTGTTTCTGGATTGTTCATAATACCCGGACCAGTGTTCCGTTATGATATAAGGGATATGATATCTTTTGTTCAGGTAAAGAGCAATAAGGCCTGATTTCATGGACACCTGCACGTGTACCATATCGGGCAAATTTCCGCTGCTTTTTAACTCATCAATGAAAGATTTGTGTTTTCTGAAATACAGGAACAAGGATTTGACCCTGTTCAGCATTCTCGGATATTCGGTAGCCATGGTATAGTATACCAGGGTTTCATGCAAATCCGAAAATAAGGATTTGGAAACGGGCCCGAGGGCAAGCAATCCGGACTTTTTGACCGCAGACTTTCCAACAAATATAACCTGCAGAGGCATATACAGAGATACGGCTTCCGCCATCCTCCTGATAAAGTCCCCGGTATATGGATCCGTTTCATTTGGATACCAGCTCGCGAGCCACAATATTTTTTTCATATCCCGGGATTTTGACTGGCGATGTTCCGGGTTATGTTGTCCGGAATTTTCATTCCTAACGATTGACGCAACAAAATGATATCTGATTTCCTGAGCAATATAAAATCGCCCAGAGGCACTTTAAATTCCCGACGGTAACTATACAGCGTATATATAAAGAAACAAACATATCCTGTACTGCTTATCACTGAAGCCGACAGCACGCCCTGGCCTGGTAGTACCAGAATATCACCAAGACAAATCACCGTCAGTGCGATCAGTCCTCCCCGGATATTAACGCCGATGCGTTTGGAAGCCGAGAACCAGGCGGCCAGCGGATAGTTCATGGTGAATGCCAGAATACCGGGAATCAGCAGCACAAATAACAGGTACATTTCGTTGAAACTCTTTCCGAAAACGAAAGGAAATACAAACCATCCCAGGCTCAGAATCAGAATACATACCAGGGCATTGATCCAGAAAAGACTTCGCGTGATGGCCGATAATTCTTTTGTATTACCGTATTTTTTTTGGGAAGTAAAAATGGGGAACAGAGTCGCGCCCAGAATACCCGGCAGGATCAGCAGCATCTGCCCCAGTTTGGAGGCCTGTATATAATTTCCGAGATCCCTGGCAGAACAGAAATATTCCACGAACCAGTAGTCGATTCGGTTAACCAGAAAATAAATGGCATTGGCCAGCAGCGCAGCAAGGGAATATTCAATTATTTTTTTCAGCATATCACCTGAAATTAACGTCCGGCCCCGGAGGATGACAGGATCACGGGCGAAGAAAAAAACAGTTAAAAGCAAACCCTGCAGAAAAAAACCTGAAAAATAGATAAGAATAAAATTCTGCCGGGCTGATGAAATAAAATGGCAGGCGATCAGCACCGCGATCAGCAATATATTTACAGAAGACAATATTTTGTTGGGCAGCCCGAATTCTTTTTTTGCATAAAACAGGGCGGTGAAATAAGTGGTATACAGAACGCCCAGAATAAAAAGAAAGCTGGCGGATAAAAAGCCGGTTTGTTTCAAAAAAACCGAATGAGAATAATACAGAATGGCCCACCACGCAAATGCCGCCAGAAGAGAAGCGCAGGTTGCCCAGATCAGACTAAATCGGGCTATACCTGAAGAGCTGAGACTTCCTGAAGCCAGAAAATACCCGGCACCGGATTCGAGACTGACGCTGCAAAGCAAGAGTATAAACGAAAGATTGTTTACAATAAAAAAAATCTGCCCGCTTTTTTCAGCGGCAAAAAAACGGGCAATAAGAATATTCAGAATCAGTACGGAGAGAAAATACAAACCCCTCCAGAGGATATGATGAAGGACCAACCTGGCATTACTCTTCATTTCAGCTCTTTATTTCAAAGCCCTGATGATCTCAATAAATTCTGAAGCAATCAGCGATGCACCTCCAACCAGTCCTCCATCCACATCCTCGGAGGCGAAAATTTCCTTTGCATTTCCGGATTTCACGCTTCCGCCGTATAAAATCGAAATCTGTCCGGCCTTCGATTCACCATACTGCTCTCTTAACACGGAACGGATATGGGCGTGCATTTCCTGTGCCTGTGCCGTACTGGCTGTTTTACCTGTACCTATCGCCCAGATGGGTTCATAGGCTATAACGACTTTCGAAATTTCTTCTTTTGACAAATGGAAAAGGGACTCGCGCAACTGTTGTTCCACGTAGTTGTTCTGCTGGTTAAGATCCCTGGTAGCCAGTGCTTCGCCACAACAAAAAATTGGGGTAATTCCATTTGCCAGGCAAAGATTTAATTTATCGGCCAGCATCAGGTTGCTTTCTCCAAAATATTCCCTGCGTTCACTGTGGCCCACCAGGCAGTAGGTCAGGCCTATGGATTTCAGCATTTCTGCTGAAACTTCTCCGGTATAAGCACCTGATTTTTTATCAGAACAGTTCTGTGCCGAAATGAAATAATTATTTTTATGCTGAACCGTATCTATGGCCATTTCGAGATAAGGAAAGGGAACCGAGAAAACAGCTGAGTGATGTTCTTTAAGGGAAATATCGGCCGTTACCAGTTCCTTTAACAAAGCAGTTCCCTGCTGATAAGTCAGATTCATTTTCCAGTTCGCTGCGGCAATTTGTTTTCTCATTTGAGTTTGTTTTGTTGGTCAAAAATATTCTTCAGCTGTTCGGCTTCTTCAGGTGTTAATTCGCGGTTCTTTAATTTTTTCCACTTTCCTATGTGTTCAATGGCTTTATCCAGAGAGTAGATATCCTGATAACCCCAGCTAAAAGAAGGAAGATAAGCCGGCGTGGGTCCATTTCCAAATACATGACAGCACACACCCACCACCGCTCCGGTAGTGAAAGAGGTGTTAATGGCCGACCTCGAATAATCACCCATCATCAAACCGCATTTCAAACCAGCGTCTGTAAACGTTTTAGTAAGGGGGTTCCACAGACGTACGTTTCCGAAACTATTTTTCAGATTTGATCCGGAGCTCCCACCCCCGAGATTACACCATTCCCCAATAACGGAATCCCCCAGATATCCGTCATGTCCTTTATTCGAGAATCCGAAAAAAATCGAATTCTTAATCTCACCGCCCAAAACACAATGCGGACCTGCAGTAGTAGCTCCATAAATCTTTGACCCCATTTTGACTACCGTTTTTTCACCAATGGCAAAGGGGCCTCGTATCATGGATCCTTCCATTACAAGGGCGTCTTTGCCAATATAAATGGGTCCTTCGGTAGCATTCAGATAACAATGTTCCACGACGGCTCCTGACTCGATAAATATGTTTTCACCCATTAATTTATTGGATGTAGGAATCGGTTCGGATGCCCTGCCTTTAGTAATCAGTTCAAAGTCTTTTTTTATTTCTGTGGCATTAAACCGGAGAATATCTGTCAGGTAAACAAGGCGACTGGCGCTTTCCAGCGCGCTTTCGCGATTGTCTGAACGAAGGGAATGAATAAGCGTAAAATCGGGAATCAGATTGCCCGGTACCTTGAGTAATGGATAAAAAGCCTTTTCCTCCTGAAGCAGGTAATTCCATTTCTCACGCAAAGTCAGAATGCCACATCGTATATCTGCCACGGAACGGGTCAGTGAAAAGGGAAAGAAATTATCCTCAAAAGCATCACTTAGAAACTCAGGGGCAATCATAGTTTAAAACTAGTCTTTAATTGCATTTCAAAAAAAATCCTCCTCTGGAATAACCGGAGGAGGATTCTATAATGAGATTTAAACAGATTAAGCTTTTTTCTCGTAACGTTTCTTGAATTTGTCAATACGACCTGCAGTATCGACCAGCATATTTTTACCGGTAAAAAATGGATGGGAGGTATTTGAAATTTCAAGCTTGATCAGCGGATATTCATTTCCGTCTTCCCATTTCACTGTTTCGCGTGAATTGGCAGCAGAACGAGTGATAAAACTGGTGCCATTGCTCATATCCCGGAAAACAACGAGGCGATAACTTTCCGGATGCAGATTCTGTTTCATAATGATTATTTTAACCGTGCTCATTGATAAGTTCCCGGCACGAAAGGGAGCGCAAAATTAGGGGTTTTTAGCTTTAAGTGCAAACAAAATTTTCTTGGCCTAAAGCTCAAAGCTTAAAGCCTAAAACTGGATTCCTATTGTTCAACTGATCTTCACAGCCGGAATGGTAGATTCCAATGCTACCTACTATCGCGTTCTTTGCATTTCTTAAGCGATGGTTTTAGGCTTTAAGCTTTCTGCCTTAAGACCTCATATTATCAAACTGCAGCGGAACACCCAAACCTGAAGTCCTGCAAAGTTGCATAACCTCCTGCAAGTCATCCAGTTTTTTACCTGTGACCCGTACCAGATCATCCATAATGGCGACCTGAACTTTTAGTCCCGAGTCCTTGATGAATTTGACAACCTTCTTGGCATCATCCTGTTTCAGTCCGTTCCTTACAGGCACTTCCATTTTGGTTACTTTTCCACTGGGATAAGGTTCTTTAGTCAAATCATAAGCCAGAGGATCAATGCCCTGCTTGATGGACCGGTTGATCAAAACATCCGTAATCTGTTTAATCTTCATATCACTGGCGGCCTCCAGATCAATCTTCATGTCTTTTTTATTCAGTTCGATGGTAACCGGGGAATCTTTGAAATCAAAACGGTTCTGAATCTCTTTTTTTGTGACGTTCACTGCGTTGTCGAGCGTCTGGGGATCTATTTTACTTACGATATCAAAAGAAGGCATAGCATGGTTTTAAGGATGTAAAAGTAACAAAAAGCCTGCCCCGGGCGGGCCGGAACAGGACTTTATTCCCTAAAAACACCAAACTCTAATTATTTCCACCTTTTTTTAATCGGCTCGATTCGTCGTCGGCACCCCCCGCATGGCGATTGCTCTGTGCCCCCTTAACTGCTTTTCCAAACCGGTACGTGAAGGTCAGGCTCAGTTGTCGGCTGTCGCGGGAATTATGGAAAGTTGCCTCGGTCTGCTGAAAATTGATCGTGCCCCTCACCTGCTGAGTATAGAACATATCGCGTATACCCAGTTTAAGCGTTCCCTTTTCCTTCAGGATCTGTTTGGCAATGGCGGCGGAAGTCTGACCCATTGGCCTGATATAAATCTGCCCCTCAATGCCACTGGTACGGTACCAGCCGGATAATTCAGCACTCCAGCCTTTTGTGAACTTGAACTGGTTGGTCATATTGCCCATTGCCGTCACCGCATCGACATTCAGAGCTTCTCCATAGAGTTCTCCGCTGAAATGATTATAGTTTACGTCGATATAGATCGTTGTGTTCCACCATTTGGTGAGTGGCGTATTGAAACTCACAGAGGCCCCCGCATTTTCCCTTTTGCCGATATTGCCCCTGCGTATAATGGTAGCATGCCCGTCCTGCTCAAAGGTTTCGGCAAAAAAGTTTTGCGTATTACTATAGTTCAGCGTAGTAGTCAGCATGTTTTTATAGGTGTGTGACAGTTCAATATTGGTACTGTATTGAGGCTGCAGATAAGGATTACCGGCCTGGTAAGTATACTGATCCAGGAAAAATAAAAACGGATTGAGATCACCATAATCGGGTCTGTCAATGCGACGACCGAAATTCAGGTTGAATGAATTTTTATCGTTCAGGTCATAGGTTAAATAGGCCGTGGGAAAGGCATTCAAATAGGATTTTTTGAAAGAAGAATCGTTGTTCAGCACCGTGTATTTATTTCCGTACTGATGTCCGTTGTAGTTTGTATTCTCCAGGCGAAGTCCTGCCTGAAAATTCCATTTTTTATATTTTTTTGTCAAACTGATATAAGCTGCATTGATATTTTCATGGTACACGAAATAATTGGTTTTGCTGGTATCCGGTAAATAATCCGAGCCCGTTACGTCGAAATAATTTGCCTTATTATCTGTTGCAACATAACTGGTTTTTATTCCAGCCTCCAGTTTGAATTCATTTTTCAGCGGATGTGAATAATCAGTTTTAAAACTATAAATATTGATGGTTGAAGGAAGGTTACCACTCAGTATATTGGATGACAGCGGTTGCATATTGGGATCATAGGTATAGTTGCGGAACATCTGATCGCTGCTGGACTTATAATAGATGTAATCGGCATCGGCAGTCAGCTCCCGGCCTGTGGAATCGAATTGTCTTTTAAAATTCAGGTTCACGGAACCGTTATAGAAAGCAGTATTGATATTTCCCAGACTTTGCACCAGCGAGTCAATCTGATTATCCGGGTTTTTTAATGCAATATGACTGTCTGAAGTATTTTTTTCGTTATTCTGATAACCGTTCAGCACAATGCCCAGCGTGGTTTTGCTATCCAGGAAGTAATCCATACCCAGTTTAAGATTCAGTTCCGGAGATATAAATCTCATATGCGTGTTTTGGGTAAAAATGGAATTGATTTGTTTGCTCCCGATATCCAGATAGTTCCGGTTAATGTCCAGGTCCTGAAACCCCTGCCAGTAGGTATACCCGCCATTGAAGAAAAAATTGAACTTGTTTACTTTATAATTCAGGTTAAGACTACCTCCCGGTTTGGCATATTTACCCTGGGTATAGGTGAGTGTGGTAGATCCGTTGAATCCCCTGGCTTTGTTCTTCTTGGTTTTAATATTAATAATACCCGAATTACCGGCAGCGTCATATTTCGCGGAAGGATTACTCATGATCTCCAGCTGGTCGATGGAAGAGGAAGGAAGACCTTTCAGATAAGCGGCCAGCTGTACGGCATTCATATAAGTAGGTCTGTTGTCAATCATAATGGTCACTCCCTGCTTTCCTTTCAGACTGATATTACCATCCTTGTCAACCGACACGCCCGGCGATTTCTCAAGTACATCCATGACGGAGGTTCCTGCGTTAGCCGGAGAGGCATCTACATTTACCAGAATTCTGTCGGATTTCTGTTCTATAAAAGGCTTTTTTATCACCACGGCAACCGACTGTAACTGGCTGGTTTGCTTTTTCAAGCTGAAAGCGGGCAGGTCAAGACGGGAGGAACCCGGGCTGATGTGAAAAACAGTTCCGATAAGCGGCTCCTGCCCTATGGCTGAAATCCGGATATGCCAGTCACCCTCCGGAACAGCTGCAAAACTGAAATGACCTGATTTGTCTGTCATTGTGCTTTTAAAGGCCACGGTGTCAGCGGCCCTCATCAGGGAAACAGTTGCTGCCTCAAGAGGTGCCTGGGTTTCTTCCTGAACCGTGCCCTTTAACAGGGACTGAGCGCTTAAAAAGCCCGAAAAAGCCATAAATAGGATTGTGGTGAGAAGTCTCATAATTCAAAAGTTTAGCTTGGTACTGGTGTTCGATTATTACAATACAAAGATTGGTACTAAGTATAACATAGATCAGTGTATTGTGTTGGAAGGCTGGTATCATTGATAACCGGAAAACCCGGCTGTCTGATAGGACTTTCTAAGCAGGAGATTGTTTCACCCCAAAGAAGACGCCGGGATGAGCGCAAAAAGCTGATTGACGACTGGTCAGATCTTTGGAATAGCGGGAGATTTAGGCCTATTTCCGCGTTTTTTGAGGAAATAATAAAGGAATCCCCCACCGAAAATCAGTAATGTGGAGATTATTTCTGCCTGGGTAGGATGAAAGCCAAAAAGATTATATCGGGTATTGACCCTTATTTTTTCTATAAAAAAGCGTTCGATGCCGTTTATCACGAGATAAAAAGCGAATAAAGTACCTGGTATGGTAAATTTCTTTCGGACTGACCAGATAAGGAAAAAAAAGGCTGACGCACATAATCGTTTCGTAAAAGGGCGTGGGAAAAAACGGGAAGCGGAAGGTAACTGCAGTAAGCTCCGTCACATCCTAAAATTTTAACGCCTTCTCCAATAACATTGTGCGGGTAGGAATAAGCAAAAAGCCAGTTAGGAAGAAATGTGGGCCCTTTAACGGCAAGATGAGGAACGCTGAGGGAGCCAAACTGGCTGAGAAAAAAGTCACTGTTGTGATTAACCGCAGCCTGGAAACTTTGAAGTGAACCTGGAATGGTCTTGAGATTGGGACCAACCGCATAGGCGCTGTTTACAATGCCCCAGTCCCCGTCTCCGGAAACCTGGCACCCAATTCTGCCTGTCCCGTAAGCGAGCATCAGTGCCGGGGCGGCTGCGTCATTCAGATACCAGAAACCGATTTTGTGTTTTTTTGCATAATACCATATGGAAAGTGCGGCAACAATAAGCCCGCCATAAAAAGTAAGTCCACTGAAAGAAATTAAAGATTGCACCGGATTTCTTATAAAATCGTCCCAGGTTTCCAGGCTATTGAAAATCTTGGCTCCGAGAAAGCCAAAAACGGCTCCTAAAATAATGATATCCCCCACTCTGTCGTGTGGCCAGATACGAATTTTCCTCTCTTCAGGTTCGGGCAGCTTTTGCTTGTATTTGTCACGCCATTTTAGTCCCGCGAAGAGTAATCCCAGTGCAAGCCCTGCCCAACCGTTTCCGGAGGAAGAAAAAATAAAATCAGCAGGGTTTTGTGAAAGCGTTGAATTGGCGGTGAATAAGCCTATGATTTTGTAGCCGATAAGAAAGCCAAGTATAAAATTAGTCAGCAGTTCTCCCGGACTGGCAATTTTACCAACGATGATATTTTCCTCTTCTGCCTCCAGCAGACCCTGTCTTTCTTTTCTTTTCAATTCATGGGTGAGCACCAGGGCCGCGCCAATAAAAGAAAGGGCAACAAAAAATCCAAAAGAGTTTATAAAATGCAGGAACTTTAAATCGAGACCAAAAAGATCCTTAACGGCGTAATATAAATTCGGATACATAGGAGCTGCAAGATAAGGCTAAAAACCTGAGAGAAGCTTCGTATCCTTGCCTGAAAATTCCAGTCAATGTATAAAATAGCTGTGATCGGGGCCGGTACCATGGGGAACGGAATCGCCCATGTTTTTGCCCAGCATGGTTTCAGTGTTCATCTTATCGATCAGCATGCTGATCAATTGACAAAGGCACTGGCGACCATTTCGAAAAACATGGACAGGCAGGTGCAGAAAGAAATCATGACCGGAACAGAAAAAAACGCTGCATTAGATCGAATTCAGACTGCTCAGCATATGAAATCCGGTGTAAAAGAGGCCGACCTGATTATTGAAGCGGCAACCGAAAATGAAGAAATTAAATTTCAGATTTTCCGTGAGCTGGATGAATTGGCGTTACCTGCGGCTATTCTGGCTACCAATACTTCTTCGATTTCTATTACGGCCATTGCAGCCGTTACCAAACGTCCCACCCGGGTGATCGGTATGCATTTCATGAATCCCGTTCCGCTCATGAAGCTGGTCGAGGTCATCAATGGTTATGCAACGGACACCGCGGTAACTAAGTCGATTATTGATCTATGCGGTAAGCTCAATAAGATACCCTGCGTGGTAAATGATTACCCCGGATTTATCTCGAACCGTATTCTGATGCCGATGATCAATGAGGCTATACTCAGCCTTCAGGAGGGAGTCGCTTCCGTTGAAGCGATCGATACGGTAATGAAACTGGGGATGGCTCATCCCATGGGTCCGCTGCAGCTCGCGGATTTCATTGGACTGGACGTTTGTCTCGCTATACTGAAAGTCTTACAGGACGGCTTCGGAAATCCGAAATATGCTGCTGCCACACTACTTAAAAATATGGTAGCAGCCGGAAAACTCGGGGTGAAAACGGGAGAAGGATTTTACGTCTATGCTGCGAACTCAAAAGATATCAGGATATCCGAAAAATTTAAATGACAGCCGCAGGAATATAAAACCGGATTTTGTCGGAGCCCAGGTTTTCCGTTCGGATATACGCTGCATTTTTTATTTGCGGAGATTGAATCCCGTCTTCGATTTCCAGTACTTCATTGGTAATTACTCGGATCTCATCCCAGATTCCCGCATCAATGAACAACTGCAGCAGGGTCGGTCCGCCCTCAACCAGCACACTTAAAATATGAGCGGAATACAGACCGGAAAGCAGGGCAGGGATGACCGGTTTTTCACTATCTGTTTTTTTGAAAATAAGATTGCCTGCATGTAAATCGGTTACCTGGTTAAGCACAAGAGTAGGAACCTGTCCATCGAATACTTTGAGATTATCCGGCAGACGAAGTGTTCTGTCGAGTATGATACGGATTGGATTTTTGCCGGGCCATAAACGGGTTGTCAGTTCCGGATCATCGGTTAAAGCCGTTTGTGAACCGACCAGAATTCCGGATTCTTCGCTTCTCCATTTGTGTACCAGCCGGTCGGAAAGTTCCCCGGAGATTTTAATCCGTTTCCCGGATGCGGCACTCATTCTCTGGTTGGCTGACTGGGCCCATTTTAAAATGATATAGGGCCTTTTTTTTCTGATGAAAAGTAAAAAACCGGGCGTTCAGTTCCCTGGCCTGATTTTCCATGAAGGGGAATACGGTCCTGACTCCGGCGTCTTCCAACTTCTCAATTCCCTTTCCGTTTACTTCAGGAAACGGATCCCGGCATCCAATCACCACATTCGTTATCTGTTCTTTGAGTATGCGATCGGCACAGGGTGGTGTTTTTCCGTGGTGACTGCAGGGTTCAAGAGAAACATAGAGTGTCGATAAAGGGATCAGGCCCCGGTCTTCTGTTCTTACAGAATTCAGACATTCGATCTCTGCGTGGGGTCCGCCAAATTTCCGGTGATAACCCTCTCCTATGATCCTGTCCTCATAAACCAGCACAGCGCCTACCATGGGATTGGGTGCAGTATAACCGGCAGCGAGTTCGGCAAGCTGAAAACATCGCTGCATAAAGATTTCCTGCGGATGCAGAACACGATCTGTTTTGGATAAAGTGCCGGTTGATGACATGGACTGCAATTTAATTCATTGTAAGTTTGCCCCCATGACAATTGATGAAGCCACGCGACTATTGATTTCATCCCTTGGCGATCTGTACGACGAACGGGAGGCTGCTTCCATCAGTTCACTGGTTATGGAGCGGCTCACGGGGATGCCTAAAAGTCTTCGCCTTTTGCATAAAACCAACCCGTTCACCCAACGTGAAGTGGAGCTTTTTCAGCAATATCTTTCCGACCTGCTGAGAAGCCGGCCGGTACAATATGTGTTGGAAGAAGCCTGGTTTGGTCCCCTCCCGTTTTACGTAAATGAAAGTGTATTGATACCCCGTCCCGAAACGGAAGAGCTGGCGGGGTGGTTGCTGAAAGACATGACTTCCGTGAACCTGCTCTCTCCTGTTATTATGGATATAGGAACCGGCAGTGGATGCATAGCGATCTATATCAAAAAGAAAAGAAGTCATTTTAAAGTGCTGGCCATGGATGTCAGCAGGGAAGCGCTGGAAATTGCTGAAAAGAACAGCGGTGTGCATCATGCGGACATCGGGTTTTTTTTATGTAATATTCTCGACCCATTGGCCTGGATCAATCTGCCGCAGGTAAACTGTATCATCAGCAATCCCCCGTATATTCCTGAAAAACAAAAAGAAAATCTGGATCGCCACGTCAAAGAATTTGAGCCGGAACTGGCTCTGTTTGTGCCTGATTCGGACCCTATCATTTTTTATAAACACATTGCTGAATTTGCGAGGAATAAATTACTTGCCGGAGGATCCGTTTTTTTTAGAAATTCATCATGATTTCGCCAGGGAAATCATGGATTGGTATGAGCAGAATGGTTTTATTCTGGAACTCCGAAAGGATTTCTCCGGGAATAACAGAATGATAAAGGCCATTAGGGCCTGACCTGCGGATTAAAACCCACATTCCTTTATTTTTGCGCATCGAAAAAAAATGAAAACTATATTCCGTTTCATCGTACTCTGCTTTACGGGCGCCATCTCAACTCAGCATGGCGAGGCACAGGACGCCCTGCTGAAGGATTCCGGCTGGAATTTTCATTTTCAGTTTACGGGCATTATTCAGTATAACCCCTCATTTAATGCACCCTACTCGGGCAGGAACAGTTTTTTTGCCGGAATCCGGAAAGGCATATTCTGTTACGACAACTGCATATATAGGCAGACAGTTATGGAAGGGTGCTTCAGTTTATTTTGATCCGGAGATGGCCGGCGGAAAGGGTCTGAGCAGTACACTGGGTATTGCCGGTTTTCCCAATGGAGAAACTTTTCGCATCGGCGAAGCGGCACCGGTAGTATATGTTGCCCGCCTCTTTATCAGACAGCATATTTTCTTTGACAGGAATAATATGGATACCCTGGAGGATGGTCCCAATCAGGTTAGGGAAATCGTTTCAAAAAAACGGCTCACCATCAGTTTTGGAAAATTCGGTATGGCTGATTTTTTCGATCAGAATGCGGTTAGCCATGATCCCAGGACAGATTTTATGAACTGGTCCCTCATGAATAACGGAGCTTACGATTATCCGGCCAATACCCGCGGATATACGGGCGGACTGGTCGTCGAGTATTATACACCCGGATGGGCATTTCGTGCAGGTACTGCGCTTATGCCTGTATATTCCAACGGACCCACGCTGAATTTTAACTGGACCAGAACGAACAGCGAAACGGTGGAGATTGAAAAAGACTATTCTTTACACGGCTTGCCCGGAACGGCCAGGCTGTTATTCTACTATAATACGTCCAGAGCCCCGTCTTATGAAACAGCCATCAATGACTATAAAAATGGCACGGACACTTCGCTGGATGCGATCTATGGAAAGAATTATGGCGGAAAGAAACTGGGAATGGGAAT
>CBDCCE010000035.1:0-5155 GCA_965214575.1 Puia sp. | reverse complement strand
TTTCTTGATTTTATTCATAAAGAAGAAACGCTCAATATAGAACTGTCAAGCGAATTCATCCTGTTTGTATCCACCCTCATGCGCATCAAGGCGAAAATGCTGCTGCCAAGAAAAGAGCTGGATGAACAGGGAAATGAAATCGATCCGCGACAGGAACTTGTCAATAAAGTACTTGAGTACAAACGGTTCAAAGAAGCGGCCGCAAAACTGGCGGATATGGAAGAACAGCGGATTAAATTAATTCGCCGGGGAAACCTGCACAGGGAATTGTTCCAGATCGGTGAGGAATCCGGAGAAGGAACAGAGATCCAGTCCATTAGTTTATTTAAACTGATGAAGACTTTTGAAAAAGTCATGGCGCGGATGCAGGACCGCAACAATCAACCCCGGCATACCGTAGTTCAATACAATTATACCATTGAAGACAGTCGCCAGCATATGATCGACCTGGTCAGCAGGGAACGAACGGTTCCTTTCGCAAACATTATTGACTCTTGCGAGAACCGAATCCATGCCATTTTCCTTTTTCTTTCGATCCTCGAATTGGTTCAGCAGGGATATATGAATATCCTGATCGGTGAGGGCAGAAATAATTTTATTTTAGAGCACAATGAAGAAGGCGCAAAACTTGGCGCCTGATGTTGAACACCTGTATCATTTATTGAGGTAGAAAACTCCTGCTGGTATTTTCTTTTAAAAGCAGCCGTACTGATTTTACAATGGCTTCTGCATCATACCCTGCTTCATGCTGAAGTTGTTTCGGAGAACCATGTTCGATCACTTGGTCGGGGATTCCCAGTATGATCACCTGTGCCTGGTAATGATGAGCTGCCATGAATTCAAGGATGGCGCTTCCAAAACCACCGGAAATCGTACCGTCTTCCACCGTTATGATCTTATCGAACTTTGCAAATAATTCATGTAACAGACCTTCATCCAGCGGTTTTACAAACCGGAGATCATAATGGGCGGGATCGAGATCTTCCGTTCGAAGCTGACGTATGGCTGAAACCGCAAAGTTGCCGGGATGTCCGAACGACAGAATTGCAACATCTTTCCCGTCTTTTATTTTTCTTCCTTTACCGATGGCAATTTCCTGGAAAGGCGTTTTCCATTCCGGCAGGACGCCTTCGCCCCGGGGATAGCGGATTACGAACGGATGCTGATTCTTCTCGAGCTGCGCGGTATACATCAGGTTGCGCAGTTCGGTTTCATTCATGGGTGCGCTCACGATCAGGTTCGGAATACAGCGCATATAGGCGATATCATATGCGCCATGGTGAGTGGGCCCGTCTTCTCCCACCAGACCGGCGCGATCCAGACAGAACACCACCGGCAGGTCCTGGATCGCCACATCATGAATGACCTGGTCATAGGCTCTTTGCATGAATGTGGAATAAATATTACAGAACACACGCATCCCCTGGGTCGCCATACCGGCGCTCAGTGTAACCGCATGCTGTTCGCAAATGCCGACATCGAACGCACGGTCCGGCATTTTTTCCATCATGAACTTGAGCGAACTGCCACTCGGCATGGCCGGTGTGACAGCAAAAATATTTGGGTTGTTTTCTGCCAGTTCAATGATGGAATATCCGAATACATCCTGGTATTTTGGTGGCTGAACCGTGTCGAATTTTTTCTTATAGATCTCTCCGGTGATTTTATCAAATAAACCGGGTGCGTGCCACTTGGTCTGATCGTTTTCGGCCAGGGAATATCCCTTTCCTTTCACCGTAATAATGTGAAGAAGTTTGGGACCCGGAATATTTTTTCAGATCCTGCAGCGTGTCCACCAGCTTATTTAAATTATGTCCGTCGATCGGACCGAAATATCGAAGTTTCAATGCTTCAAACAGATTACTGCTTTTGCTTACGAAACTCTTGATGCTGTGTTCGATCTTACTAGCCATTTCACGGCTGAAATGTCCGCCGACCGGCAGTTTTCCAAGTGCTTTCCAGATATCGTCCTTGAATTTATTATAAAGTCTGGGAAGTTGTGATATCCGTGAGATATTCTTTCAGTGCACCGACATTCGGATCAATGCTCATGCAATTGTCGTTGAGGATGATCAGCAGATCGGAATCCGCCACGCCCGCGTGGTTCATTCCTTCGAAGGCCAGACCGGCGGTCAGCGCGCCGTCTCCGATCACGGCCACGACTTTTCTATCCGTCTCCCCCTTATATTTTGCAGCCATCGACATTCCCAGCGCAGCGCTGATGGACGTGGATGAATGACCCACTCCAAAAGTATCATAGATACTCTCGCTCCGGTTTGGGAATCCGCTTAAACCCTTGTATTTTCTATTGGTTGAAAAGCTATCACGCCGACCGGTTAATATTTTGTGTCCGTAAGCCTGGTGGCCCACATCCCAAACCACCTGATCGTAGGGAGTATTAAAAACATGATGCAAGGCGACCGTAAGTTCTACAACCCCGAGACTGGCTGCGAAATGACCTCCGTGCAGGCTCACCACATCGATGATATACTGCCTCAGTTCGTCACTGAGTTGCTGTAGTTGCTCCCGGGTTAATTTTTTAAGATTTTCAGGAGATTCCACGGTTTGTAAAAGGGGTCCTGGCACAAGGTCCATCTGGTTCATTTAGGCGGGTAAAAATAGCAATTTCAGCGGATATAGCCAGTAATCAGGCCGGAATCCCTTCCCGGAGCCGGGCGACCGCCAAAAGGCTGAATTATCCATTAATACTTAAATTACTAAAAGGGGGGATTTATCCTATAGATTTGTTCACACTACACGGATGCAAAACACGAATAAATACTACTGGTGGCTTCAACTGGGAGGCTGGGGATTACTGGTCGTTACACTTATTCTGATAAACGTACTTTTTGGCCAGCGAATTGACACCCATCTTCACCTAACCCTTTGGATCCTTGTCCTCTCCGGTATTTTGTCCACGCATATATTCCGGATGGTGATCCAGCGTTCCGGATGGTTGTCATTACCCGTCGAAAAAGCTTTACCCAGACTGGCTTTCGGAATTGTTGTCGTTTGTGTTTTGGATACATTTATCCGGATATCCGCGATCAACTGGCTCGACCCTTCGGGAGTCAATAAAAAACTGGAGTTTTCCACCCGTTTCCTGCTCGTCACGGTGGAAAACGGATTATGTATTATTCCGTGGACACTCATTTATTATTTCTTCCACTATATTGAAACGAGCCGGAAACAACAACTCGATACCCTCAAGCTGGAAGCCCTGGTGAAAGAACTCGAACTGAAAACAATTAAGAGCCATATCAATCCCCATTTCATTTTTAATGCACTCAACAGCATTCGCGCCCTGATAGATGAAAATCCAATGAGGGCCAGGACGGCCATTACGGAACTGAGTAATATCCTGAGAAGCAGTATGCAGACGGAAAAACAGGAAACTGTTTTTTTAGAAAAGGAACTGGACATTGTAAAAGACTATCTCGCGCTCGAACATATCCGTTTTGAAGACCGTCTCAACGTTCAGTACGAAATAGCAGAGAATACTCTAACACAACCCATACCGCCGATGATGCTGCAGACCCTTGTAGAGAATGCCATCAAACACGGGATCAGCAAACAGGTCAGCGGAGGAACGGTAACGATCGTCTCCACCATGAAAGAGCGTTACCATCAACTCGTGATCCGCAATACCGGCCGGTTAAACAAGCCAGCCAATGAAGACGGGTTTGGACTCATCAGCACGCGCAACCGGTTTGCAACTTTTGTTCGGAGAAACAGGCTAATTTTAATATCCGGGAGATAAACGGAAACATGGTGGAAGCCGAGCTACATATTCCATTGACATAAATTTTGTATATGATCAGAGCAGTAATCATCGATGACGAACGACTGGCCCGCAACGAATTGAAAAAGCTGTTGCTGGAATTTCCTGAGATCGAAGTGATCGCCGAAGCAGCGAATGCCAACGAAGGGATCGAGAAAATCGACAGTCTCAATCCCGATCTTATTTTTCTTGACATACAGATGGCCCGGAAAAACGGGTTTTGATATGCTGGCGGAATTGGATAAAGCACCCGATGTTATTTTCACAACGGCTTATGACGACTATGCCCTGAAGGCTTTTGAAGTGAATGCGTTGGACTATCTGCTGAAACCGGTGGAACCGCGACGGCTGGCAGATGCCCTGCACAAACTTCATCTCGAGGAGAGCCGTGACCGGGAAACGGCGACTGATGAGGAAATAGCCGTGAACAAAAGCCTGCTCCATGAAAATGACCAGGTTTTCGTAAAGGACGGTGAACGATGCTGGTTTGTGAAACTCGCCGACATACGACTCTTTGGAAAGCGTGGGGAACTACGCGAAGATTTATTTCGGATCGAACAAACCGCTTATATTGAAATCCCTCAACGCGTTGGAAGAACGTCTGGATGAAAAAGTATTTTTCCGTGCCAACAGGAAGCATATCGTGAACCTTCGACTCATCGAGAAAATCGAACCCTATTTTAACGGCGGCCTGTTGCTGGAATTAAAAGGCGGAGAAAAAATTGAAGTCAGCCGCAGACAAACTGTCAAGTTTAAAGAAATGATGAGCCTATAATCGTTAAATCATTACATGAGAAAATTAATTTTACCAGCGTTCCTGCTGATTTCTATATGTGCCCAGGCACAGATTATTTCCGGCATCGACTCCTCCGACGTTATACGGATAGAAAATACACTCGCAGCGGACGATATGCAGGGAAGACAGGTGTTCACTCCCGGAATTGAAAAAGCGGCGGCGTTTCATAAAAGGTGAATTCAAAAAGGCCGGTTTACAACCATTACCCGGCAACAAGGATTATACCGAGTCCTTTACCATGGCCGATCCTTCTTCTTTGGATGCAACCATTGTGCTGGATGGTGTTTCTATTGACAAAAAAAATCTCATAGCTTTCAGCGCTGATTCTTCTCTCGTCATAACGCCTGCCGATCATTATCAAAAAGTATTTTTAAAGAAGGCAAACGATTTTGTACCTGTGCTTTTTAAATATCTGGATGCCGATCAGAATGTGCTTATTTTCGTGGATAATTCCATGGCTGCCAGATTTAAGAGACTTGGCGATTGGCACATGCCACAGTTTAAGGGAAACGGCAACAGGATTTTCATTTTATCTTCCGCGGATCCGCAACAATACCAGATAGAGATAAAACAAAAAA